>NZ_JBMOXD010000001.1:0-1075702 GCF_049315265.1 Lysinibacillus sp. NPDC056220 | reverse complement strand
GTGGTGACACATGGAGCTGACGAATACTAATCGATCGAGGACTTAACCAAAAAGTTTGAAGCATTCAATGAACCGTTTATCCAGTTTTGAAAGAATAATTTCTTTTATAAAGGGTTTCAAGATACGAGTAGTTCGAGGAAGCAATGGAGAGAGGGAAGGAGCGTACTCAAGTACGTGACTGACTGAACGACAGAAGCTGACGAAGAAATGCGATGTATATTGAAAGCCGAACATAGTCTAGTGATGATGGCAAAGAGGTCACACCCGTTCCCATACCGAACACGGAAGTTAAGCTCTTTAGCGCCGATGGTAGTTGGGGGCTTCCCCCTGTGAGAGTAGGACGTCGCTAGGCAACAAAACAGTCAGCTGTGTGCTGGCTGTTTTTTTATTTGCAACTATTAGTAAGAAACCATCCAAGCATGAAAACTCTTTCTATGTATAGGTCCAATCATTCAAATTCTTTTTAAACTAAAGTTGCAGGCTAGTCCAATAATCAATCTTTATAACGAATTTAATAGTAATTAAGGTGAATCGTACATAAAGACAGTATTCACGACTTGTGAATAGACTTTCACCACCTAATTATACATGTCAGATGCACAATAGAAAGTACCACAACCATAAAAGTTCGGTAATCCAAAATGTTCGCCTATCTAGCAGGATTCTTTACAGGTATGTACCGAATCAGTAGTTTGCCTAGTGAATAATTGAAAAGTATTGTGCAAAGAAAAAAATCAGGTATTTCACCAGATTTATAATGCTAGACATATAGTGTTGACAAACATTAAGTAGGAGTCCATCCCAAATCCCATTATCTATTTTTACAGTAAGTCCAATTGTTTAAGTGCTTTATCCCCATTAATAGTTCAACTTGATTAATTGTTAGTTCATGGGCTGAACAATCTTGATGCAATATCAGGGTTATTTCGGGTAGTTAAAATTTTCCTCTGAATCCATCCTTCTTTATTTGTAACCATGAATTTATAAAAAATCCATTTGAGTAATTGAGTGTATTCTTTTCCTTACAATACGTCTTGTCTTTTTTTAAAAGATAGGGTTAGAGTAATTAGAAATGTGTGCGTTAATTACAGTGTATCTTTGCAAATTTAAATTTCTCCTTTCTTATAATTTAAGGATAAACAGTAAGTTAAGGTTATTGCCATTTAATTTGAGATTATAAATGGTTTCTTGAACAGCAGTGAAAAATGGTTTGATGGTGTAAAGAGAAAAGAAAAGTTTAAAAATGTCATGAAGACGAGTGGTATAACATAAGGTATGTATGTGTTCCTGGTTCTTTAAATTCTGTTTAATGTTATTTTTATGCTCGTATTAATAGGAAAAATCTATTTGTTGCTAGACACCAAATTTTGAGAATGCTATATTTATATGGTCATAGTATTTTTATAATTAGGAAAAAAAAGAATTCTTTTATGAAAGAGAGTTGTTTTCCTGATTATAAGGAGTGATGGAGTATAGAGCTAGACGAAGGATGATAGGGCCTATGGTAAAGAAAACATTAAAGCAAAGAATTGTAGACGCTTCAGTTGAGCTGTTTCAGCAGGATGGTTATCACAATGTAACTGTTGATCGTATCGTTGAATATATAGGGGCATCAAAAGGTGGATTTTATCATAATTTTAAATCAAAAGATGAATTGTTGTATGAAATTCATGATGTTTTTATTTCATATGTTATTCAACAATCACAAGATGCATATGACAAATACGATACGCCCATTACCAGGTTATGTGCGATGCTACAAACGCTGACGCAAGTATTTGATATGTATCAAGCACATATTACAATTTTTTATGAGGAAAGTCGTTCACTCTCAGAGGAGTATAGTGAGATTATTCATAAAAAACGAGATCATTATCTGGACATCTTGCAAAAAGTGATAGCAGAAGGCCAAGAAAAGAAGGTTTTTCGTACAGAATTGCCTTGTACCATTGTTACGATGGCGATTGTGGGGATGATTAACTGGACATATAAATGGTTTAAGCAATCCGGGCCATTAACAATGGTGCAAATTACAGATGTTTTTACGGACATGGTACTACGTGCGATTGTAACAGAACAAGCAATGGAGGAAGCAAAGCAATTTATGATAAAGGGGTAGCCAGTAGAAAACACTGGTTTTATTATTTGCTTTTACAAACCGACTAGTCGGTATTTACTTGAAGGGAATTATCTTTGAGCTAAATCTACTATGGCAAATTTGACATTAGGGGGATTAGGGATGAATTTTGAATTAACAAAAGAGCAAGTGATGATTCGAGACATGGTACGTGATTTTGCTGAAAAAGAGATTAAACCGTATGCTCGTGAGGTTGATGAGACATCGACAATGAGAATAGAAAGCTTTAAAAAGATGGCGGAACTAGGCTTATTGGGTATCCCGTTCCCTGAAGAATATGGTGGTTCAGGTGGTGATACGGTGTCCTACGCTTTAGCTGTAGAGGAAATTGGTCGTGCATGTGGGGGCACTGGCTTAAGTTATGCAGCTGCTGTTAGCTTAGGCGCTTCGCCAATTTACAACTTTGGTACGGAGGAGCAAAAGCAAGAATGGCTTGTTCCATTGGCAAAGGGTGAGACATTAGGATCATTCGGTTTAACAGAGCCTAATGCAGGTTCAGATGCAGGCGGTACACGCACTACGGCTGTCATTGATGGAGATGATTATGTTATTAATGGAGAAAAATGCTGGATTACCAATGCAGGATACGCTCGACAAATAATTGTAACTGCAGTAACGGGAAAACGGGAGGATGGCAAAAAGATTATTTCTTCTATTATTGTGCCAACGAATACTCCAGGTGTAACGATTAATTGTAATTATGACAAAATGGGTGTCCGTGGTTCTAATACATGTGAAATTGTTTTACAAAATGTTCGCGTTCCTCGATCCAATCTATTAGGCGATGAAAAGCGAGGCTTTAGCCAGTTTTTAAACACTTTAGATGGTGGTCGTATTTCAATTGCAGCTCTTTCTGTAGGAATTGCACAGGCCGCTTATGAGAAGGCACTGAAGTTCGCAAAAGAACGCGAGCAATTTGGTGCACCTATTTCGAAGCTACAGGCGATCCAATTTAAATTAGCAGATATGGCGATGGAAATAGAGCTTGCTCGTACGCTTGTACATAAAGCGGCATGGCTAAAAGATCAAAAGAAACCATTTGGTAAAGAAGCGGCAATGGCTAAATTATTTGCTTCTGAAATGGGCTTCCGTACATGTAATCAAGCCATTCAAATTCATGGAGGTTCTGGATATATGAAAGAATACGATGTAGAACGTCATTTACGTGATATTAAATTAATGGAAATTGGTGAAGGAACATCTGAAATTCAGCGTCTTGTTATTTCTCGCTTAATTGGCTGTTAATGATTTTCAACACATTGTGTCCGGGAGCAGCTTTGTGCTGCATAGAGCACTTCTTTCCGATACCGAGACACCTACTAAAAAATAGCTTAAATCCGCATTTATCTCATTGCTGAAAGACGTTTAATAGCATTAACAAGGGGGATCTTCATGGCAGAACTTGTGTATCAAACAATTGGTCAATTGCTAGATGAACAATCTAAAAAGTACCCGCAAAATGAGGCTTTGGTCTATGCAGATAGGAATTTACGAATGACTTATGAGCAGCTAAATCGTCAAGCACGATTGGTAGCAAGGGGCTTAATGGCTTTAGGGATTGAAAAAGGAGACCATATTGCTGTATGGACGACCAATGTTCCTGAGTGGGTACAGCTTCAATTTGGTACAGGCAAGATGGGGGCTCCAATCGTTACAGTAAATACTAATTATCGTGCTAGTGAATTGGAGTATCTATTAAAGCAGTCTGATGCCAAAACGATATTTTTAATTGAAAATTATCGAGACCATTCTTTTATCCATACACTTCAAGAGTTATGTCCGGAGCTTGAACATTGTGAACCAGGTAATTTGCAATCAAAGCGACTACCTTTATTAAAAAATGTTATTTTAATCGGCGAGACTAAGTATCCCGGTGTATTGAATTGGTCAGATGTAGTAGCAGCGGCCAATCAAGTAACAGAGGAACAATTAGAACAAAGAGAGCAATCTCTTCATTATAATGATGTGATTAATATTCAATATACATCTGGTACGACAGGTTTTCCTAAAGGTGTGATGTTAACACATTTTAACTTAGTTAACAATGCGGTCAACATTGCAGAGTGTATGCGTTTAACAGCAGAGGACCGCTTATGCATTCCTGTTCCATTTTTCCACTGCTTTGGCTGTGTTATCGGAACATTAGCTATTACAACTAGTGGTGGAACGATGGTGCCAGTACAAGAATTTTCACCTGAAGAGGTGCTAAGGACGGTTCAACAAGAAAAGTGCACAGCCTTACATGGCGTTCCAACGATGTTTATTAGTGAGCTTAATTTACCGAATTTTGAGTCTTTCAACCTTTCAACTTTACGGACAGGAGTCATGGCAGGCTCTAATTGTCCGATAGAGGTAATGAAAGCGGTCATTGAGAAAATGGGCATGACAGATATTACGATTTGCTATGGTCAAACAGAATCATCTCCAGTGATTACACAAACGAGAACGGATGATCCGTTAACGTTAAAAGTGGAGACGGTTGGCCGTGCCTTACCAAACTTAGAGGCGAAAATTGTTGTTCCTGGGACGAACGAGGAAGCACCCACAAATGAACAAGGGGAGCTATGTACAAGAGGGTACCATGTAATGAAAGGCTACTATAAAAACCAAGAAGAAACCGATCTTGCCATTGATCAAGATGGCTGGCTGCATACTGGTGATTTGGCTACGATGGATGAAGCGGGCTATGTCCGTGTAACCGGTCGTTTAAAGGATATGATTATTCGCGGTGGTGAAAATTTATATCCCCGTGAAATTGAAGAGTTTCTTTATACACACCCAAAAATATCAGATGTTCAGGTTGCAGGGGTTCCTGATCCTGTGTATGGGGAGGAAGCGGCAGCTTGGATTATTTTAAGAGAAGGTGAGCAGGCAACAGAAGAGGAGATTCGAGAATATTGTCGGGATAAAATCTCTAGACATAAAATCCCAAAACATATTTTCTTTATCGATCATTATCCAATGACTGCTTCAGGAAAGGTTCAAAAATATAAATTACGAGAAAATTTTGTCATGACCGTCAGATAAGGAGGGGCAGTGAATATGTTTAATAAAGTATTAATTGCAAATCGTGGGGAGATTGCTAGACGTGTTATCAGAACATGCAAGCGCCTAAATATTAATACGGTTGCTATTTATTCTGAGGCTGATGCTGAAAGCTTACATGTGAAGGATGCGGATGAGGCATATTGTGTAGGGAAACCGCCTGTTGCACAAAGCTATTTAAATATAGAACGTATTCTAGAGATTGCACTAGAAAATGGCGTCGAGGCTGTTCATCCTGGCTATGGTCTACTATCAGAAAATGCAGAGTTTGCAAAGCGCTGTGAAGAGGAAGGTTTAATTTTTATAGGACCAAGTGCTGATGTAATTGCTTCAATGGGAAGTAAATTAGAAGCACGAAAAACAATGAAAGCCGCTGGGGTTCCCATTGTAGAGGGTGTAGAGGCACCTATAAAGGATGCAGAAGAAGCTACTGAAATCGCTGAACGTTTAGGCTATCCAATTATGTTAAAGGCATCGGCAGGCGGTGGCGGTATCGGTATGCAACTTGTTGAAAATGCAGAGGAACTAGCAAAAGCATTTGAGGGAAATCAAAAACGTGCCCAGTCATTTTTCGGTGATGGCACGATGTACATGGAGCGATTTATTGCTAACCCTCACCATGTTGAAGTACAAATTATTGCTGATCATCAAGGCAATGTAGTTCCGTTATTTGAACGTGAATGTTCGATCCAACGAAGAAATCAAAAAGTAGTAGAAGAAGCACCATCACCATTCATTTCACAGGAAACAAGAGATAGGATGCTTGAAGCCTCAGTGAAGGCAGCGAAGCATATTGGCTATGTCAACGCTGGAACGATTGAGTATTTGGTGGATGAGAATCAAAACTTTTATTTCTTAGAAATGAATACAAGATTACAAGTAGAGCATCCTGTGACAGAGGAAATTACAAAGCTTGATTTAGTAGAAGAGCAATTAAAAATTGCTGCACAGCAACCTCTCTCATTTACAAAAGAAAGTATTACGAAACAGGGTCATGCGATTGAAGTGCGTATATACGCTGAGAATCCTTCTACATTTTTCCCGTCTCCAGGTACGATCACAGCTCTAGAATTACCAACAGGGGAAGGGGTTCGACATGAGTGTGGTGTAGAGACAGGTTCTGCAGTTACACCATTCTATGACCCCATGATTAGTAAATTGGTAGTGTGGGGAGAAACAAGGGACATTGCCTGTGAGAAATTAATCCAAGCACTGAAAACATATAAAGTGGAGGGTATTCAAACGAATATTCCGATGCTGCTGAAAACTGTTACGCATGAACAGTTTTTAAAAGGCTATACGACAACAAAATTTGTAGAACAATTTTATTTACCTCAATTAGCAGAGTCAAAGTAAGTATGTAATAGCATTCGCGCTTCACAGAGAGTGCGAATGCAAAATTAATGAATAGTAGGAGTGAGTGTTAATGGCAACAGTAAAAGCAAGCATGGCCGGTACAGTATGGAAAATCGTCGTAGCAGAAGGTGAAAAAGTAACAGCAGGTCAAGATGTAGCTATTTTAGAATCAATGAAAATGGAAATTCCGATTGCAGCCGAAGAAGATGGCGTGGTAACAAAAATCATCGCCAATGAGGGAGATTTTATTAACGTTGATGATGATATTTTAGAAATTGAATAAGAGGAGGCCTCTTAATGCAACTACCTAAGCAGGTCGTGATTAAAGAAGTTGGTCCCCGTGATGGCTTACAAAACGAAAAAAAACATATTACAACAGCAGATAAAATACAATTAGTGAATTTGTTAAGCCAAACGGGATTAAATTACATCGAAGTGACTTCATTTGTTCATCCGAAATGGATTCCACAGTTGGCGGATGCTGTCGAGGTTCTTCAAGCCATTAAAAGGAACAATGATATTACTTACGCGGCACTTGTACCTAATATGCGAGGGCTAGAAAGGGCGTTGCAGGCGGAAGTAGATGAAGTAAGTATATTTATGTCTGCTAGTGAAAGTCATAATCAAAGTAATATTAACAAAACCATTGACGAAACATTTCCTATTTTAGAGGAAGTAGTATTAGGAGCTAAAGCGTCAAAAAAGAAAGTTCGAGGCTATATTTCTACAGTTCTTGGCTGTCCCTATGAGGGATATATACATCCTGATAAGGTGCTGCGTGTTACAGATAAATTATTGGAGATGGGTGTAACGGAGATATCCCTAGGCGACACGATTGGCGTTGGTGTACCAACTCAAGTTGAGTTTCTTTTAGAGGAACTATTAAAAAGGTATTCCGCTGAAAATTTTGCTATGCATTTTCATGATACACGTGGCACGGCGCTTGCCAACATTATGAAATCTTTAGAGATGGGTGTAACCAAATTTGATAGTGCGCTTGGTGGTCTAGGGGGCTGTCCATATGCAAAGGGAGCTTCGGGTAATGTAGCCACGGAAGACTTACTTTACTTATTTGATGAAATGGGTGTTCAAACTGGTGTGGATCAACAAAAAATACTAGAGGCTGCACTCTTTATTGAACAGAAATTAGGCAAAGCTGTAGCTTCAAAGCAAATGGCGATTGTCCGTAATGAAAGGAGTGCGAATCCATTATGACTCAACTCGTTCGTTTTGAATTACTGGAGGGAAGTATTGGACTGATTACTCTCTTAAGACCAGAGGCTGCGAACGCGATGTCAGTACAGTTACTGCAAGATCTATCTGGGACGTTGGATCAAATCAACGGTGATCCAGCAGTGCGAGTAGTCTTACTAACAGGTGCTGGGGAAAAAGCATTCTGTGCAGGGGCTGATTTAAAAGAACGTAAAGGTATGTCTGATCGACAAGTGAAGCAAATCGTCCAGTTGATTGGTGCCACAGTCGCAAAAGTGGAGACACTCGCTCAGCCTGTCATTGCAGTACTAAATGGAGTAGCTTTTGGTGGTGGTCTAGAATTAGCCTTAGCTTGCGACTTACGTGTGGCAGCAGAACATGTCAAGCTAGGTCTCACTGAAACCTCTCTCGGTATTATTCCAGGGGCAGGAGGAACTCAACGACTTCCACGTCTAATTGGCCTTGGGAAGGCAAAGGAATTAATATATACAGCACGTCGCTTAAATGCTGAGGAAGCCAAAAATTATGGCATCGTTGAGTATGTTCATGAGGCACATGAGGTAATGGAAAGGGCACAGCAGCTTGCACTAGAAATGGCAAAAAATGCACCATTATCGTTAGTACAGGCTAAAGTGGCTATGAATCAGGGGGTTGAGGTAGATTTAGCTACCGGTTTGAAAATCGAATCACTTGCATATAGTGCACTGATCCCAACTGAAGACCGATTAGAGGGCTTACTTGCCTTCCAAGAAAAGCGAGCACCACAATATTCAGGAAAATAAGTAAGAGAATCCAATCAGATTAATCACTCTGACTGAAATCTAAGTTGATTTTTTTGCGCATTGACAAAGGGAATAGGGGCGCTAAAAAAAATAATTTGGCGTAATTGAATGGGCAAAGGGAGGAAATAAAATGAGCAATATTTCAACAGAAAACACGCCACCTACAATGAAAGATAAAATTCTTTCTGGCGGTTTACCAAAATATCATGATAAAAATGCACAGCAAGGGAAGCTATTTGTACGTGAACGACTTGAATTATTATTAGATGATGGTCTTCAATCAGAGGATGGCCTCTATGCAAACTGTTTGGCAGGCGACTTACCTGCTGATGGTGTCGTCACAGGGATTGGTAAAATTCATGGTCGTACCGTTTGTATATTAGCTAATGACTCAACGATTAAAGCAGGATCATGGGGAAAACGTACCGTTGAAAAGATGATTCGTATTCAAGAAACTGCAGAAAAACTTAACTGTCCGTTACTATATTTAGTCGATTCAGCAGGGGCACGTATTACAGATCAGTTAGAAATGTTCCCAGGTAGAAGGGGTGCTGGTCGCATTTTCTACAACCAAGTCAAGTTATCAGGTAAAGTACCACAAATTTGTTTACTATTTGGTCCGTCCGCGGCAGGTGGCGCCTACATTCCTGCATTTTGTGATATCGTTGTCATGGTTGAAGGGAACGCATCCATGTATTTAGGATCTCCTCGAATGGCTGAAATGGTTATTGGAGAGAAAGTAGATTTAGAAACGATGGGTGGCGCAAAAATGCACTGTTCAGTTTCCGGCTGTGGAGATGTGCTTGCCAAAACAGAACAAGAGGCCATTGCCTATGCTCGTAAATATTTAGGCTATTTCCCTAATAACTACGCTGAACGTAGCAAGGTGGAGGTACCTAAGCCACCTGCTACATTCGATAAATCGATTGAGGAATTGATACCACAAAATCAAAACGTTCCTTTTGATATGTATAAGCTAATTGAACGTATTATTGATGAAGATTCGTTTTGTGAGGTGAAGAAATTATTTGCACCGGAATTAATTACTGGTCTAGCACGTATTAATGGGCAATCAGTAGGAATTATAGCGAATCAGCCTCGCGTTAAGGGAGGCGTACTATTCCACGATTCTGCGGATAAAGCGGCTAAGTTCATTTCTCTTTGTGATGCTTTCAATATACCGCTTCTATTTTTAGCGGACGTCCCAGGCTTTATGATCGGCACACAGGTCGAAAAAGCTGGGATTATCCGTCATGGCGCAAAAATGATTTTTGCGATGAGTGAAGCAACTGTTCCAAAGCTAACAGTCATTGTTCGTAAAGCATATGGAGCTGGTTTATATGCCATGGCTGGTCCTGCCTTTGAGCCAGACTGCTGTATCGCATTATCAAATGCTCAAATTGCAGTAATGGGTCCAGAAGCTGCAGTCAATGCAGTTTATGCCAATAAAATTGCTGAGCTTCCAAAAGAAGAGCAAGCAAGCTTTATTGCTGAAAAACGAAAAGAGTACCAAGAGGAGATAGATGTGTATCGATTAGCATCAGAACTAATTATTGATGATGTAATTGAGCCAAATGATTTACGTAAGGTGCTTGAAAATCGTTTAGAGCTTTACATGTCAAAATACTTACTTTTCTCACAGCGTAAGCATGGGGTAAACCCAGTATAAATACTTACTGGGAAGGCTGTCTCTCTATCAGGAGGCAGTCTTTTTTAGTTGATAAAAATTTAACAGCTACTTGCATGGTGTAGAGGAGCATATTAAAATATGGGAAGGAATAAAGGGAAGAGGGTGTTTAGCATGTCTAAAAACAACATAACGGATGTTCAAGGTAATGCCAAGCTCCCATTACCATATCGAGATGTTATTGATACATATTATTTGCCAATAAAAATAGTGGGTTGGATGTTATTTAGCATCTATTCTTGTTTGGCTTTTTATAAATTGGTGATTGATCGCTTAGTTAATGTAGTCGTTATATTATGGAAAGGTGATTATTCAGTCGGTGATTTAGGGCTGTTTGATTACAGCAGTTGGCGATTAACTACTAATTTTATTCCCTTTGAAACGATATTCCGCTATATTAACTACTCTCAGTATTTTAATTGGGATACAATAATTATTAACTTACTTGGTAACTTATTAATTTTCACCCCTATGGGCTTTTTACTGCCATTACTATCGAAGAAATTCCGCAAAGCAGGCGTTATACTTTGCTTAGGCTTTTTTTCCAGCCTTAGCGTGGAAACTATTCAATTTATTTTTACAGTAGGCTCTGCCGATATTGATGATTTAATTTTAAATACAATTGGTGCATGGCTCGGGTATTTAGCTTATAAGGGGCTATTGCTTACACCGAAAAAATGAGAAAACAGCCAGTTACCCCGTAAAAGGTTTAGACATCAATCTAACTTTTATGGGGGTTTTTTTTATTTATTAACACTATTTATTTTGTGTAAATGGTAGTAATTTTTATTGAAATCGAAATGAAAGTAATAAACGACTGAGGAGTATATTCTAAGATAGTGGGTATTTTAACCTAAAAATGATATTAATTTTTGCTTCTTTAGGTGGTTAGTAGTCATTTATGCTTGAATTTAATAATGAAAATTCCGATAATAAGTGTATAGAAGCTGTTTCGGAGGAATAGATTTTGTCATAAAAGATGTTCATATCTAGTAACAAGTTAGCATATGAAGATAGAAGGATGAGGTGAAAACTATGAAAATATATAATTCAATGGAGCAAGAGAGATTATCGTCCCCATTTAATCGTAAAAAGTTTCTGCAACGTAAAGAAGCGGGAGATGCATATCGAAAGAATGCCATGTATTTTCAGCCAAAGAAAAATCCATTATTGCTGGAACTTGAAAACCTACTATTAGGGCGCACAGATCAAGATTTATACGAGCAGCAACAAGAAGATACAGAAGTAGTAACACCCCAACAGCAGGCCATTATGGATGATTTGCAGCAGACTTCAAAGAATGTCCATGCACATGAGCAGGCTTATAAATGGGCAAGTGGTAATCATGACGGAGCACCTGTTGTAAATAATCCGGATTTGAATGATACGTTACAGGTTTTAGAGCAAATGCGAAATGCAGCATTATCATCGTCAAAGCCATCTGCTCAAGATGTAAGGTTAGCAGAAAACGTGAATGCTCAAATTCAGCATATTCTACATGAAGTTAACTCAACAGATGAACAGGACCAACCTTTTGTCAATGAAGTGACTACAGTTAAGGTTCCTGAACGTTTCTCGAAGGAATTGAAATTGGACCCATTTGCAGATACAATTTTCCGTAAGAGCCATGATGCTACTTTAAAATTGAGAGCCTTCAAACAGGCATCTGAAAAGTATGCAGCACATGTTCAAATGACGAAGAATGGCTATCGTCCAGGAAATGATTCGATGTTCTCTTTGATAGCCTAATGTTGTAGATAGGAGATTACGGTTATGGCGAAGGCAAAGCATGCCAAAACAAATGCGATAAGATTATTAGAGCAGCAAAAAATCCAATTTGATGTGATGGAATATGAAATTGGAGACGGTCAAGTAGACGGTGTATCTGTTGCCGAAAAAATTGGTCAGCCGGTTACCCGTGTTTTTAAAACATTAGTAGCAAAGGCAAGTGCACAAAAGCTATTTGTATTTGTTATTCCAGTGGCTGAGGAACTGGATTTAAAGGCTGCCGCAAAGGTAGTTGGAGAAAAGAAAATTGATATGCTACCTGTAAAAGATTTACTTAACTATACAGGATATGTCCGTGGTGGATGCTCGCCTGTAGGCATGAAAAAATTGTATCCTACGGTAATCGATAAAACTGCTCAACAACAAGGCAGTATTATTGTAAGTGCAGGGAAAATAGGTATGCAAATCCATGTTCAACTTAATGATTTGAAGAATATTACAAAGGCCCAGCTTGCGCCAATTACAACTATCCATTAGTGAAAAATGGGTAGTTTTTTATTTTAATAGAATAGGGTTATCCATCCTTCCATTTACAAGCACGATTTCACGATATTTGCAGAAAACATGATACAGTTAGAGCGTTATCAAATATAAAGAGAGGGATAGGGAATGCGCAAAATAATGGGGTGGCGCTGGACATTTTTTATTGGCGGCTTGATTGTGATGTCATTGGGGATTACGATGTCTATTAAAGGGAAGATAATTGGAACGAGCCCTTGGGATGTCTTGCATGTAGGGTTATTTCAAAACTTTGGATTAACGATTGGTACATGGTCTATATTAACAGGTCTTTTTATTGTCGCATCTACATCAATTGTATTGCGTGAGTGGCCTAAAATTGGTACATGGCTGAATATGCTACTAATCGGTTCATTCATCGATGTATTTAACTGGCTATTGCCTTCAACAGATGTGTATGGTCTGCAAATGACATACTTTACCATTGGTTTATTTGTCTTAAGCTTTGGCTGTGGTATGTATATTGCTCCAAATATGGGTGCAGGCCCTCGCGATACTTTAATGATGATACTTGTCGAAAAATTTGGCGGAACTATTAAAACTGCGAGAATGGGGATCGAAGTTCTAGTAACTATTGTAGGATGGCTACTAGGTGGCCCGGTTGGAGTGGGAACAGTATTAATTGCTTTAACTTCGGGATATATTGTGCAATATTCATTACCTTATTGCCGCAAAGTATTAATGAAATGTATTGGTCATATTGAAGACATGGAGCCTTTTTATTAAACTGTAAAGCTACTTTTATCTGTTAAGGATAGGAGTAGCTTTTCATCTTTTTTAGTGTTCCTTCATATAATGCAAGGCAGAAACAAAAGGAGGAACGACATTTGAACGGAAATGTGACGTATTATTTTGGACATGCATTGACTGGGCAAGGTGTGAAACATTTATATAAAGAAATGATGGAGGAAGCGGAGCTAGTTTATTTTTTACAAGGTGCCTCCACATCTAAAGGATCAGAACTATTGAAAGAGCTAGGTTATTTTTATGTTAAACAAGGCTTTGCTGTCGAATGGTTTAAGCATGCGTTATTAGAGGAAGTAGTCGAGGCTGTTTATGTAAAGGGTTGTAATAGACTGTATGTCTGGGCATCGGAATGGGGTATTGGGCCAACATTACTTGGTACGAAGCATCGTGTTATGTCTTTTTATGATTGCTTGGAAGATATCCAGCTTGAGAAAATAGGAGAGCAACTTGCTGAAGCAGTACAGGAACGTACGGCTTGGCGTGATAAATGTATTGCCAAGCTAAATCAAGCTATCAAGCTCCACGATGATTGGGAGGTTGTGACGCAAAGCTGCATGAATTGGCAGGCATTAAATGAACAGGTGGAAAATTTAAAATCGGAAGTCTTCCAATCTATTGTTTTAAATAAAACGGGTGAGCGAACACACCGTTTACTTGGAACATTGACTCCTAGAGGGGCAGAAAATACAGTGGAAAGCATAACGAAAAATATATCGACAAGATTAATGATTAAAGGTAAACCGGGTACAGGCAAATCCTCCTTGATGAAAGGTCTAGCAGACGAGGCGAATGCAAGGGGACTCGATGCACAAATTATATGGTGTGGCTTAGATGCAGGATCTGTTGATATGGTCATTATCCCTGAACTAAATTTCTGTATCTTTGATAGTACAGAACCTCATATTTTTAACCCACAGGATGGTCGATTAGGCGATAAGATATTTGATATAGGACAACATTGTGCGCTTACGGAAGAGGCAGAATTAGCAATTGAGGAAGTACGAGCGTGCTATAAAGAAGCCATGCAAGATGCGATGGGCTACTCAAAGCGTTATGCAGAGGCAGAATATACAGTGCGGCGTTTATTGGATAATTGCCTATCTGCCTCTTTGTGGCGAGAAAAAACAGCGTCATTATTCGAAAGATTAACAAAATAATTTAGCTATAGGCTTGCTTATGCTAAACTAGGAACTAGAACTGTTTTCCTAGGAAAGGATGATACGCTTGTCAAAAGTATTGAATGCATTTTTAGACGAAAACCTACAAGCCCTACATGAACAAGGCTTATACAATGAAATTGATCCAGTAGAGGGTGCAAATGGCCCGATAATACAGGTACGTGGCAAAAATCTTGTTAACTTATCTTCTAACAATTATCTAGGCTTAGCAACGAATGAAGAATTAAAGCGTATTGCCAAAGAAACGATTGAAAAATATGGTGTTGGGGCAGGTGCTGTTCGTACCATTAACGGGACACTGGACTTACACGTTAAATTAGAAGAAAAGCTTGCTGAATTTAAAGGAACTGAAGCAGCTATTTCTTATCAATCTGGCTTTAATTGTAACATGGCAGCTATTTCAGCTGTTATGGATAAAAATGATGCAATACTTTCTGATCAATTAAACCATGCCTCTATTATTGATGGTTGTCGTTTATCTAAGGCGAAAATCATTGCGTTTAATCACTCAGATATGGATGATTTACGTGCCAAGGCAAAAGCGGCAAAAGAATCTGGTTTATACAATAAAGTGATGGTTATTACGGATGGTGTATTCTCAATGGATGGCGACATTGCTAAATTGCCGGAGATTGTGGAAATTGCCAAAGAATTTGATTTAATTACTTATGTTGATGATGCACATGGTTCAGGTGTAACTGGTAAAGGCAAAGGAACTGTGAAGCACTTTGGACTTGAAAAAGAGATTGACTTCCAAATTGGTACACTATCAAAAGCAATTGGTGTTGTAGGGGGCTATGTAGCTGGTAAGAAGAATTTAATTGATTGGTTAAAAGTTCGCTCTCGTCCATTCTTGTTCTCAACTGCTTTACCACCAGGTGATGTGGCAGCCATTACAGCTGCTGTACAAATGCTAATTGATTCTACAGAGCTTCACGATAAGCTGTGGGATAATGGTAACTATTTAAAAGCGGGACTAGAGAAGCTTGGCTTTAATATTGGTGAATCTGAAACACCAATTACTCCTTGTATTATTGGAGATGAAAAGCTGACACAAGAGTTTTCAAAACGCTTATTTGAAGAAGGCGTTTATGCGAAATCAATCGTATTCCCAACCGTTCCTAAAGGTACAGGTCGTGTTCGTAATATGCCAACTGCAGCTCATACAAAAGAAATGCTTGATAATGCGTTAGCAATTTACGAAAAAGTTGGTCGTGAACTAGGTGTAATTCAATAATACGAAAAGGCTACCTCCACAGCTGAGGTAGCCTTTTTTAAAACGAGCGCTTCGTTCCAATTAAATTCTATAAAGTGATCTTTAGAATAAAGGGGTACTTATTTTGAGCTAATTACATGCGCTTTTTTTAGCTGTTGAACTTCATGATCAGTGATGTTTAATGCCTGCAAAATTTCTTCATTATGCTGTCCTAAAGTGGGCGCTGCACTAGTTAATTGTCCCGGTGTGCGTGAGAATTTTGCTGGGAAACCTAATGTCCTCATTGGCCCAGCAGTCGGATGGTCATAAGACAAGACCATGCCACGCTCTAAAATATGGGGATCATTCAATGTTTGGTCATAGGAATAGATTGGGCTGGATGGTACGCCGTGCTCATCTAAAAGCTCCAGCCAGTAGGTCGCTGGATGTTTCGCTAATTCGCTCTCTATTTCTACCTCTAAAGCTTTCACATGTTGGGCACGTGAATAGTTAGTAATAAAGAGGGGATTGTCTAACCAATCAGGACGTTTGACAACCTTTGTCGCAAAGATTTCCCACAGCTTTTGATTGCCAGCACCTAATAAAATATAGTCATCCTGTGTTTTAAAGCCTTGATAGGGTGCGGATACTCGATGGGCAGTTCCTGTTCGTTCTGGTAATTCGCCTTGACCAAAGTAGGCAGCAGCCTCCCAAACAGTCCAAGCAAGCCCTGACTCTACTAAAGAGACATCTATATATTGTCCCTCGCCACTGCGTAGCTTATAAATATAGGCCATTAAAATAGATTGTAAGGCCGTTTGGGCAGCAGCAATATCATTGACAGCAAAGCCAACTTTTACAGGCCGACCCTGCGCTTCGCCAGTCATATGCATTAAGCCACTTAAACCCTGTGCCATAATATCATAGCCACCTTTTTGGCTATAAGGACCCGTTTGTCCGTACCCAGAAATAGAGCAGTAAATGAGTCCGGGATTAAGAGCCTTTAAAGTATCATAATCAATACCTAGTTTTTCCGTAACACCTGGCCGGTAGTTTTCCACCAGCACATCTACAGACTGGATAAGCTCTTTGAATAAAGCCAAACCATCTGGCGTTTTTAAATTTATACAAACACCTTTTTTATTGCGATTAACCATCATATACATATGACTTTCTTCATTAATAAACGGACCCATTGCTCGGGTGTCGTCTCCGTTTGGATATTTCTCGATTTTTATGACTTCTGCGCCCATATCTGCTAAGACCATCGTACAATAAGGGCCAGCTAAAACTTGAGATAAATCTACAACTTTTAAACCGTCTAATGCTTGTTTCATTTGACCTCAATCCCATCATTTTTGACTAATGTAATCGTACGTAACCCTTCGATGGAGGTTGTGCCTGCTAATGCAATGGAAACCTTTAATTCATCATAGATATTTGTCATGACTCTTTCGACACCCTGTTGTCCTTCAAGGGCTAGACCATAGATGAAGGGCCGCCCAATTGCCACAGCATCAGCTCCTAAAGCAAGCGCCTTTAAGGCATCCATCCCGCGATATACACCGCTATCTAAAATTATAGGGATTTGTCCTTTGACAGCACTCACGATGGAGGGAAGGGCATCAAGTGACCCAATAACACCATCTAATTGTCGGCCGCCATGGTTCGATACGATAATACCGTCAATCCCATTTACAATTGCTAGCTTTGCGTCTTCAGGATGTAGAATTCCCTTTAATAATATAGGGAGATTTGTACGCCGTTTTAATTCACGAACATGCTCCCAATTGAGTGTAGGGTGGAAGACATTTTGCAAGACGCCTTGTACATACGATTCAAATGAATCATTAGGCAAAGAAGCCATAAAGACAGGATCATTTATGTAATTTCCTTTTGCGTAGCCTAGCTTTAATGGTGAAAATTGATTGCGTACATCTTCTTCTCGCCATCCAAGCATTACTGTATCGACTGTTAAAACAATGGCTTCAAAGCCTGCTGACTCTGCTCGTGCGGCCATACTAAATGCAATTTCCTCATTTGTAGACCAATACAATTGAAACCATTTTGTTGCTGAAGGGGCAGCTTCGGCAACATCTTCGAGTGCATAGGTGGAGACTGTGCTTTGAATATAGGGCATATTTAATTGCTGGGCAGCGCGTACAGCGGCAAGTTCACCTTCCTCGTGAACCATTCCGTTCATGCCTACAGGTGCAAAGAGCAATGGTGTTGGATATGTTTTTCCGAATAAATTAATGGATGTATGAACGTTTGAAACATCATTTAAAAAACGGGGAACAATGGAGTACTTTTCAAAAGCTGAACGATTATTGCGTAATGTTTGTTCACCGCCAGCTCCTGAGCGAATGTAGCCGAATGGTCCGGCGGGAATTTTTTCCGCTACTGCTTTTTCTAAATCTGCAAAGCAAATGGGGAAGGGCGCTTGGGCAGTGATATTTTTTAAGAGTAGGTCACCATCAGTTGTATTTGTCATCGTTACTACCTCACTTATTTATTGAAAATAGGCTTTCTTTTATTTAAAAAAGCTTGAATACCTTCGTTATAATCATCAGAACTAAATGAATCGAGAATCAATTGAGCCAGTTCATCACTCTCTTCATTTTCACCATCCACAATAGCTTGAATTATTTTTTTACTACCTGCATTGGCAATAGGTGATTTCTTTAAAAGATGCTCTGCAAAATGCAAAGTGGCATTTTCAATTTCCTGCGGCTCATGAAGGGCAGTAATCAAACCAATGCTTTTTCCTTCCTCCGCTGTAAAAATGTTTGCTGTGTATAAAATCTCTTTAGCCTTCGCGACACCCACAATATTTATAAGTCGTTTAGTGCTTTCAAGATTATAGACAATCCCAATGTTCGCAGCGGTAATGCCAAGCTTACTCTTTGGTGTTGCCAATCTAAAGTCACATGCATTGGCTAACTCTAAGCCGCCGCCAATCGCTAAGCCCTGAATCATGGCAATCGTAGGATGTGGAAATTTATAGAGGACATCAATGGCCTTTAAAGCTAGATTATTATAGGCTTTAGCATTATCTGACGCATAGCGGATATCTAAAAATTCACTAATATCTGCGCCTGAGGAAAAGGCGACTTCATTGACACCCCGTACAATTAATAGCTTGATAGACATATCTGTACGTAACTCTTCTAGCTCGTCTATGATCGCTTGGAACATTGCTCTCGATAAAGAATTCCGTTTGTCGGGACGGTTTAACACTAGCGTTGCGATATAGCCGTTTTTCTCTACATAAATCTCAGTTGCCATGGATATCTTCCCCCTAGTCTTTCTTCAATTTGGCTGAAATGCGGTTGCCTATGGATTGTATGCTTTGTACAAGGATGATTAAAATAAACACCGTTGCATACATGACATCTACCTCGTAGCGTAAATGACCATAACGGTAAGCGAGGTCGCCTAAACCACCAGCACCAACCATTCCCGCCATTGCTGTTGCGCCAATCAATCCAATTGTAGCAATCGTTAAGCCTAAAATAATGGATGGGCGTGCTTCACGTAATAATACATGCCAAATGATATGGCGACGTTTAATACCCATGGCTGTGTAGGCTTCGATAACGCCAGAATCAACCTCTAAAAGCGCTGACTCCATCAGTCTTGCAATATAAGGAGCTGTATAAACTACAAGCGGAACAATAACGCCTTTAACACCAATCGTTGTACCGACGATAACCTTTGTAAAAGGTAAAATGAAGAATAGTAAGATGATGAATGGCACTGAACGGATAATATTGATGATTAAATTAAATAATTGATAGAAAAATTTATTTTCAAAGGATTGACCAGGTCGTGTTAAAACAATTAAAAGACCTAAAGGTATACCGATTAGAATGGAAAAGAATAATGAAATTCCGACCATTTGAAATGTTTCGATAATTGCTTTGCCAATAACCTCAGACCAATCATGAAAGAAATTATTCATGGAATTCTCCTCCTAACTCTTCAACAGTAACGCCATTCTCTGCAAAATAGGTTAGCGCTTTTTGAACAATGCTTGGCTCTCCGTTTAAATGCACCACAATATTACCGACAATGCCGTTTTTTAATTCAATAATATTGGCTGTTAGGATGTTTGGTTGTACATCATATACTTTGCTGACTTCAGCTAATAATGGCTTCCCAGTACTTTCCCCAAGAAATGTTAAACGAATGACGCTACCTGAAACATTTAGCTGCTCAATAAGAGAAGGAGTTAAGTTACGCTGTGAAATGGTACTTAAAAACTTTCTTGTAGTAGGGTGTTGGGGCTTTGCAAAGAGCTCAATAGCCGTACCAAATTCAACTACTTTCCCGGCCTCTAGAACAGATACCTCATCACATATTTTCTGAATAACATTCATTTCATGTGTAATCAGTAGGATTGTAATTCCTAATTCACGATTAATTTTTAACAATAGTTCAAGAATGGCCTCTGTCGTTTCAGGATCAAGGGCACTTGTTGCTTCATCACTAAGTAAAATCTCTGGCTCTTGCGCTAGAGCGCGTGCAATTGCGACACGTTGCTTTTGTCCACCTGAAAGCTGATTGGGGTAGCTATCTAGCTTTTCTGTTAAACCTACAATTTCGGCATATTTAGCCACACGATTTTGGACTTCTGTTTCGTTATAACCAAGTAGCTTTAAGGGAACCGCAATATTGTTATAAACTGTTGCTGTCTTTAAGAGATTAAAATGTTGAAAAATCATGCCAATCTTTTGCCGTGTTTGACGTAAGTCATGAAGTGAAAGGGTAGTAATATCCACATTATCAATCAAAACCTTGCCTGCTGAGGGACGCTCTAGTAAATTAACACAACGAATAAGCGTACTTTTACCGGCACCACTATACCCAATTACACCATGAATTTGTCCTTTTTTTACATGAAGATTAATTCCGTCCACTGCCTTAATACTGCCTTTTTTCGTCTTATATTCTTTTGATATATTTTGTAATTGAATCATCAGATTACTTGCTCCTTTCTTAGCTTCTAAAAAGCAAGAATCTGCGCGATTTCCATAGTGGACAATTGGCAGATTCTCAGCCTTATATCAGCTTTTGGCATGTATTACCAGCTAGGGATTACAGAACCTTTGAATTCCTCTTCAATGAATTGGCGCACTTCATCAGACTGGTAAGCCTCAACGAATTTTTTAATTGTTGGGTCATTTTCATTTTCAGCACGAACGACAATGTAGTTCACATATGGAGAGTCAGTAGATTCTAAAAGAATAGAGTCCTCTTGTGGATTAATGCCAGCTTCCAGCGCAAAGTTCGTATTAATAGCAGCTACATCTACTTCACTAAGCTGCTTAGGAATTTGTGCGGCTTCTAATTCTATGAATTTTAAATTCTTTTTGTTTTCTTCCACGTCACGAACAGATGCTGTTAAGTCCGCTCCATCTTTTAATTTAATATAGCCTGCCTCTTGTAAAACAAAGAGAGCTCGCGCTCCATTTGTTGGGTCATTCGGTAAGCCAAATGTTGCGCCTTCAGGAACGTCATCCAATGATTTATATTTTTCAGAGTAAATCCCCATAGGATTTAAAATTGTTTTGCCAACTGGTACTAAATCTGTATCGTGATCTTTATTAAAAGTATCGAGGAAAGGTTTATGCTGATAGCTGTTTGCATCAAGATCTCCTTCAGCTAAGGATGTATTGGGTAAAACATAATCAGAAAAAGATTTTAGTTCTACTTCTAGCCCCTTTTCCTTTGCGACTTTAGCAGCTACCTCTGCAATTTGCTCATGAGGTCCTGAAGTGACACCCACGACAATTTTATTTTCATCGATAGCGTCGCTTTTTCCTGTACTATCTTCTTTAGAGCCACAGCCCGCTAGTGCTGCTACTAATGTAAGACTTGCTAAACCTACTAAAAATTTATTTTTCTTCTTCATGAAAACTACCTCCCAAAATTGTTTTATCGGTTTTTTGAAAATAAAAAAACTCTCTTATAAATTAAGAGAGGCTCATGAAAAAAAGTCCTCTCTTATCTATCAAACGAATTTCGTTTGCAGGATTTAGCACCTTCCTTCATAAAAGGAGGTTGCCGAGCTTCATAGGGCCAGTCCCTCAGCTACTCTTGATAAGAGATTCATATTATATTTTTGTATTTCCGATAGAACTAATATAATTTATAGGGTATAGTAAGTCAATAAATATTTTTGAAATTTTTTATATTGTTATAATATTTTGTCGCGAAGGAGGGGGAAGAATGCCAGTAAGAGTTAATTATGGCATAGGTTCATTTGGTAAGGTGATTAGTGCACGTCTTCTCATGGGGACAGACATCATTGAAGGAATAGAGGCACTTTGTGAAGAGAATAATATTGATTCAGCAACCATTATTAGTTGTATTGGTAGTTTTCAAAAAAGTAGCTTTGTTTATTTAGTACCCGATGAAACCTCCCACATTAAAGTTCGATTTAGTGATGTGGTAGAGAAAGAGGGGCCACTCGAGTTTATCCAAGGTTCAGGAGTGGTTTGTAAGCGTGATGCAGGATATGAAACGCATTTCCATGGTTCCATGAGTGATCAATGGGGAGTGGTTTCAGGCGGTCATTTTATAAAGGGCGGAAATATCGTCATAACAGCAGATGTAGTACTGGCAGAAGTGCAAGGCATTCAGCATATCCGTCAGATGGATGATGAAACAGGTCACGTACAATTTTATCCATTAGAACATGGGTTAGATTTTCCAAGGAAAATTGAAAAATAGTAAGTCCTGTAGCTAGTGAAAGCTACAGGACTCTATATGGTTACATGTTAAAATAATTTCAATTGCTCAATTCTTTGGATGGCCTCTCGTAAACGTTCCTCGCTTACAAGCAAGCCAATACGCACATAGCCTTCCCCATATTGACCAAAGCCATTACCTGCGGCTACTGCAATATCAGCTTTGTCGAGCAATATATCGGCGAATTGTTCGCTTGTAAAACCTAATGGGACAGGGAGCCAGGCAAAGAAGGAGCCTTTTGGTGCTGTTACTTGCCAGCCAATTCTATGCGCTTCTTCGATTAGAACATTTCGACGACGCTCATAGGTAGCTCTTAGCTCATCTGCACATTCCTGTGAAGTTGTAAGAGCAATAGCTGCTGCTTGTTGAATAGCTGGAAATTGACTACAAAACAAATGATCCTGAATAAGATTAATCGCAGCAATTAAATCAGCATTACCAACAGCAAAGCCTATACGCCAACCTGCCATATTATAAGTTTTTGATAATGTGTACATTTCGATTCCAACTTCTTTTGCGCCATTGGCCTGTAAAAAGCTAATAGGCTTATTGCCATCAAATCCAATTGCACCATATGCAAAATCATGTGATACGATGATATTATGCTCCTTAGCAAAGCGAACAGTTTCTTCAAAAAATTCAAGTGTTGCTGTACCACCCGTAGGATTATTTGGGTAATTTAAGTACAGTAACTTGGCCTTTTCCTTAACTTCTTTAGGTAGGGCATCATAATCAGGTAAGAAATGATTCTCAGCAAAAAGTGGCAACACTTCAAAATTTACATCACCTAATACAACACCTGATAAGTAGTCTGGATAGCCAGGGTCTGGTAATAGCATTGTATCCCCTGGATTTAACACAGCCAAAGGTAGCTCAACAAGACCAATTTTTGTGCCACCAAGAATCGCTACTTCAGTATCGGGATTAATCTCCACATCATATTCCCGTTTATAAAAGTCGGCAGCCGCTTGACGTAGTTCGGCGATACCACGAAATGGCGAATATTTGTGGTTTTGAGGATTTTCAGCTGCTCCCTGTAATGCTTGAATAATATGAGTAGGCGTAGGCTGGTCGGGATTTCCTTGACCAAGATTAATCACATCGCGTCCTTCTTCCAAGGCATTGTTTACTTTTTGGACAAGCGCCGCAAAAAATTGAGTGGGTAATTGCTGTAGTTTTTTCGAGAATTCCATGCATGATCACCTTTTTCAGAATATAATAATTATTATTAAAGAATATGAAGCAAATAGTATTACTTTTTTTGTTAATTGTCTATAGGAGGAATTAATATGAAAATCGGTTGTATTCAGTTAAACATTGGCTTCGGCAAAGTAGAAGAAAATTTTACACGGGCGGAGGACAAGATTCGTGAAGCAGCAAAACTAGGGGCAGAAATTATTGTGCTACCGGAAATGTGGAATACAGGCTACGCATTGGAGAAACTACCAGAATTGGCGGATGTTAATGGTGAGCGTTCAAAAGTATTTTTAGCTAACTTAGCGAAGGAGCTTAGTGTACATATTGTCGGTGGCTCCGTTTCCATAAAAAAGGACGACAAGTTTTACAATACGATGTATACATTTGATAACAATGGAGTACTTGTTGGGGAATATAGCAAGGCACATCTTTTTCGTTTAATGGACGAGCATCTTTATTTAGAGGCTGGAGATGATATGAATCGATTTGCGCTAGGACCAATTGAAGCGGCTGGTGTCATTTGCTATGATATTCGTTTCCCTGAGTGGTTACGTGCACATGCCCTCCAAGGAGCGAAGGTGCTGTTTGTACCAGCTCAATGGCCGACACCTAGAATTGATCATTGGAAAACATTGCTGCAAGCGCGAGCGATTGAAAACCAATGCTTTGTTATAGCAGTTAACCGTATTTCGAGAAAAGTAGAAAACTTTAATGGGCAATCGATGATTATTCAGCCATGGGGTGAAGTGCTTTGGGTTGGTGCTGAAGACGAGGAAGTTGCAGTAATTGATGTGGATTTCTCCATAGTTGATGAAGTACGTGGAAGAATTCCTGTATACGATGATCGTCGACCAGGACTTTATCAAGATGTTGTGGTGAAAGGATAATGAGATTGCACGTTGAAGGGGAGAGGCCTCTTGAACGTGCCTATTTTTTAACTCTTGTCATCAATTAAGGAGTTTGCAAGGAGCATAAATTCTAGAGTGATGCGATTATGACCCTTCATGAAATTTTCTCCGAGTAAACTTTCAAGCTTTTTTAAGCGGTGATACAGTGTTTGACGAACAATAAACAATTGGTTAGCCGTTTGCTGCTTGGAGCCGTTTGATTGTAAATAGACTTGTAATGTTTCAAGGAGCTTGCTGTTATATTTTTCATCATACTCAATAACTGGCTGTAAATAGTCATTTATAACTTCCTTTAAATTCACCTGCATTTGTAATTTATAAATTAAATGATACAAATGCAAATCGTCGTAAAAGAATGATGAAGCTTGCACCTTGCGGCAAATATATAATGTTTCTAAAGCAGTTTGATAGCTTTTGAAGATATCTTGTACATCTGCAACAACTTTACCAACTGCTATTTGAAACTCTTGAGTTTGCTGTTTTTTATAAAATTCAGTTTTAGGAAGCGAGGTGAAGATGCTATTTAGTATTTCACGAATCGCTCGACAATCTTTGGCATGAAGTAAAATAAAAATGACATAGCTTTTTCTTTCGAATAAAAACGGGATAAAGCCATGCTGTTCAAAGAGATTACGGTAATAAAGTTTACTATAGACAATATCCTCCTGCGCTTTCATGACTGTACTAGGAGTGGCCAAAATAAAGACAACGCCACTAGATTGTGAAAAGTTGGTATAGTGGGAAACGATAAATTTATAGATTTCTTCCTTGGATAGCTTTTGGTCGATCCAATCAGCTAAAATCGAGGCGTCCTCAATATTCTTTTTCTCCTCAATATAGAACTCTCGCATTAATAATTGTGCTAATGCTGTTGCTGTACGGTCTAAAATTAATAATTCAAACTCTGAAAATAGACCATCTTCACGGAATAAGGTTAAATCTGCATAATGCTGATCAAAAATATAGATGGGCTCATGTTTAAATTGCTGAGCATATTTATTCAATGCTAATAATTGCTGGCGTTTACTTTTGGTCATATTAGGATATAAGACGGGTTCCCGTCCCTTAATAGAAAACATAACTTGTGTTTTTAATTCGATATACATATTTTGTAAGATGTCTTCCGTATTTTGTCCTAACACCGTATTTTTATTTAAAGTTTGTGAGTAGGATTCTAGTGTCGAAACCATTAAATACTGCTGATTTATAATTTGACTATGTAAATCCTGTGTAATGCGAACAAAAGGAACTGCTTCATGAAAAACAATAATCGGGAACTGATGACGATTTGCAATAGCAAGTATTGCTTCTGGAACTGCTTGAATAGAAGAGCCATACTCAATACAAAGGGCAGCACAATTTTTTTCAATTAAGGATTCAATAAACGTCATAAAATCTTCAATGCCATGTTGAAGACTGATCCCCGTCGTTAACACCAACTCTTCTCCAACTAAAAAATTATCTACATGGACTATTTCAAGAACATGTGCCCACTTTACGATTCTTAATAACCCCTCATGACCTGCAACTACCTCTGCATTCTGAAAGTATTTATTTTCTAAAACATGAAGTACTTTAAGTTGGAATTGGCTCAATATAGCTCCTCCTTTGGAAACATCTTTTATGACTTTTTTATCTATTATTGATGTTTACTGTTATTAAATAGCTAGAAAACTAAATAAAGTAATATTTTAAGAATATTTAGTCTATTTTACATTATGTTTAAAACAATTGTATAGAAATTTACAGTTTGTCTATTACTTCAACGATATGAAACATGTAAGATTTTTGTAAGCGATAATCCAATCTAATAAAAGAGGTGTCAGATATGGAGCAACAAACGCATTTACAAAGAGGATTAAAGAAACGGCATATGACGATGATCGCGATAGCGGGTGTAATTGGGGCTGGCTTATTTATGGGCAGTGGCTCAGTCATTAACTTGGCGGGTCCAGGAGCAATTTTATCGTATATATTTGCAGGAATTATTGTCATCTTAGTGATGCGTATGCTAGGTGAGATGGCGGCTGTCAATCCAACAAGTGGGTCGTTTGCACACTATGCACATGAAGCAATTGGTCCATGGGCAGGCTTTATGATTGGTTGGCTGTATTGGTTTTTCTGGGTCATTGCTATCGCATTAGAGGCAACGGCAGCAGCGGCGATTATTCAATATTGGTATGACGGAATTCCTTTATGGCTCTTAAGTTTACTTTTAACAGTAGCACTTACTTTAACAAATGTTCTTTCTGTAAAAGCCTTTGGCGAATTTGAATATTGGTTCTCTCTTATTAAGGTTGCAAGTATAGTAGTTTTTTTAGGTCTAGGCGCATTTATTATTTTTGGTATAGCACCAAACTTTAACGCTGTTGGTCTGACGAATCTAGTTGAGCAGGGTGGATTTTTACCAAACGGCTTTGGCGCTGTATTAATGGGTGTTGTCATTGTTATTTTTTCTTTTATGGGGACAGAGATTGTGGCTATCGCTGCTGGTGAGTCAGATGAACCGTTAGCAGCTGTCACAAAAGCTACGAATTCGATTACTTGGCGCATTTTAATTTTCTATGTAGGCTCAATAACAGTTGTTGTGACGTTATTGCCTTGGCACTCCTCTGATATTTTAACAAGCCCTTATGTAGCAGTGCTAGATTATATTGGTATTCCTGCCGCTGCACAAATTATGAATTTTGTTGTTTTAACAGCTGTGCTATCGTGTTTAAATTCTGCACTTTATGCAACATCACGAATGGTATTTTCTTTAGCAGAGAAGGGGGAGGCACCGAAAGCTTTTTTAAAATTAAATAAAAATGGTGCACCAGTGAATGCAATTTTAGCCGCAACATTTTTCTCTTATATTGCCGTTATTATGAATTATGTTTCACCTGATAAAGTATTTATGTTTTTGCTAAGCTCTTGTAGTGCTATTACTTTGATTCTTTATTTAATCATCGCCTTTTCACAAT
Source organism: Lysinibacillus sp. NPDC056220 (assembly GCF_049315265.1). Lineage (NCBI taxonomy): Bacteria > Bacillati > Bacillota > Bacilli > Caryophanales > Bacillaceae > Lysinibacillus > Lysinibacillus sp. NPDC056220. Next base: position 1,048,232 of record NZ_JBMOXD010000001.1, on the reverse strand, counting down.
TGAAAATGCGTAGAAAGATTGAACGCGAAAATCCTGAGCTACTGAAGGTGAAGATGTGGCTATTTCCTTATCTAACGTATTTCACCATAGTAGCTACAACTGCCTTATTAATGGCCATGTTCTTTATTGAGTCTATGCGCTCACAAATTCTATTTACATGTGTTGTCGTTGCCGTGGTCATGATTTTTTATTTACTTACGCAAAGAAATAAGGTGATAAAACAGGTCGATGAATCAAGCTCTATTTTTAACAAAGACGAATTTGATTTTGAACAATAATCCCATGTAAGGAGAGGTTAAATGATGACAGTACAACAAAAAATGAAAACGCTAACACATTTTATCAAAGGGGAAGAGGTAGCTGGTACTAGTGGGAGATTTTCAGATGTGTATAATCCAACAACAGGTGAAACGATAGCGAGAGTACCGCTTGCTTCAAAAGATGAAGTACAGCAGGCCATTCAACAGGCTAAGGAAGCCTTTCCTGCATGGAAAAAGATGTCCATTGGGAAGAGGGTTGAGGTTTTACATCGATTCCGTCAATTGTTAGTAACAAAGCAGGAAGAGCTTATTGAAGTGATTTGTCAGGAAAGCGGGAAAACTAAAGAGGATGCGAAGGGCGAAATTATTCGAGGGATTGAATCGGTAGATATGGCGATTAGTGCCCCACAATTACTAAAAGGGGAGTATTCCGTCAATGTAGGTGGCAATATTAATGCTTTTTCTGCCAAATCACCACTCGGTGTAGTGGCAACGATTGCGCCTTTTAATTTCCCTGTTATGGTCCCTTTAGCTATTACAAGTATGGCTGTGGCAGTAGGGAATGCTGTTATTTTAAAGCCATCTGAACGTGTTCCTCATTCTGCATTATTTTTAAGTCAATTATGGAAAGAGGCGGGACTCCCTGATGGTATTTGGACAGTAGTGAATGGCGATAAAGAAGCGGTCAATGAGCTTCTAGAAAACAAAGAGATTCAAGCCATTTCCTTTGTAGGCTCTACGCCAGTAGCCGAATATATTTATCAAACGGGAACAAAGCATAATAAACGTGTGGCTGCTTTTGGTGGTGGTAAGAATTTTATGATTGTTATGCCAGATGCCAACTTGGAGCAAACTGCGAACGCCTTTTTAGGTGCTGCATACGGGGCAGCATCACAGCGCTGTATGGCGATTTCTGGAGCGCTTGTTGTTGGTCAAGATACCGAGCAGCGTTTTACAGACATATTGAAGCAGAAGATTTCACAGCTAAAGATAGGTCCTTATACAGAAGATGATGTCGATTTTGGTCCAGTTATTAGCCAACAATCGAAGGAAACGATTATCAGCTATATTGATGGGGCTGTTACTGAGGGGGCAAACCTTGTCATTGACGGACGAAATCCTAAAGTATGCGAAACATCTAATGGTTTTTATGTTGGACCAACACTACTCAATAATATTACGCCTGATATGACTATCTTCAAAGAGGAGGTATTTGGTCCAGCCCGCATAGTAGTGGGTGTAGAGACATTACAAGAAGCTATTGAATTAATTAATGACCATGAACTTGGTAATGGTGTAACGATGTTTACCAGCAGTGGTGCAGCAGCTCGTAAATTCCAAGAAGAGATTGAAGTGGGCATGGTAGGGGTTAATGTACCGATTCCAATTCCTGTCGGCTACCATAATTTCGGGGGATGGAAGCGCTCTAAGTTTGGTGAAGGGCATATGTTTGGTCCGGATCAAGCGAGATTTTTTACAAAGGCTAAAACAATCTCGGAGCGTTGGCCAGATGAAATGGAAGATGCGACAAGCTCCTTTGCCTTCCCAAGTAATAACGATGCAAAAAGCTAATCTACTGAAAAAATAAATGAGAGGGTGTTCGGCAATGACACAGATCAATCTTAAAAGTGATGTTTTAACAAAGGATGAGCAATATGTATGGCATTCAATGAAACCCTACAATCCACAAGCAACCTATGTAGTGGAAAAATCAGATGGTGCAAGAATAATAGATACAGATGGCATCGAATATATTGATGCCATGGCTGGGCTATGGTGTGTAAATGTGGGCTATGGACGTAAGGAACTGGCAGATGCCGCACATGAGCAAATGATGAAGAATGCCTATGCACCATTATCGCAGGGACATTTACCAGCCGTACAGCTAGCTGAAAAACTAAATGACTTGCTTGGTGGGGAGTACGTTATTTTCTTCTCTAATAGTGGATCAGAAGCGAATGAAACAGCTTTTAAAATAGCACGACAATATCACCAGCAAAAAGGGCAAAGCTCCCGCTATAAGATTGTCTCTCGCTACCGCGCCTACCATGGAAATTCCTTTGGGGCATTAGCAGCAACAGGGCAAGCGGAACGGAAATATAAATACGAGCCTCTGTCTCCTGGCTTTATCCATGTTGCACCGCCTGATCAATACCGTGAACATGAAGATGATGCTATTGCGCCATTAGATTTAGCCAGCGTAAGGGCTGTCGATAAAACGATGACATGGGAACTGAGTGATACGATTGCAGCCATGATTTTAGAGCCAATTATTACAGGTGGCGGCGTCATTATGCCTCCTGAATACTATTTAAAAGGCATAGAGGAAGTATGTAAAAAGCATGGTGCTTTAATGATAGTGGATGAAGTTATTTGTGGCTTTGGTCGAACAGGTAAGCCATTTGGATTTATGAATTATGGTGTGAAACCAGATATTATTACAATGGCTAAAGGGATTACGAGTGCATACTTACCATTATCAGCAACTGCCGTAAAGCGTGAGATTTATGAGGCTTTCACTGGCACAGATGCCTATGGCTATTTCCGCCATGTCAATACATTTGGGGGCTCTCCAGTGGCATGTGCAGTTGCATTAAAAAATATTGAAATTCTAGAGCAAGAAGCATTGTTCGACCGCTCCAAGGAGATGGGGAAGGCCACATTACAAACATTGCAAGAAAATTTACAGGATCATCCGAATGTAGGAGATGTGCGGGGCAGAGGTTTATTAATTGGGATTGAGTTAGTAGTAGATAAAGTCTCGAAAGAACCTTTACCAGTGGAGAAGGTAAATGCTGTTATTGCTGCATGCAAAGAACAAGGGGTGATTATTGGGAAAAATGGGGCAACAGTAGCCGGCTTTAATAATGTTCTGACACTATCACCACCACTAAATATTGTGCAAGCAGATCTTCAGCGCATACTTGATGTGGTCGTTGAGAGTTTAAAGAGGCTTTAATAAATACTATTGGTTCTAAAGGACTCTAAATAAGAGCTTTTAGAACCTTTTTATGAAATCAGAAAAAGGTTCAATCAATAAAATAACAATCAATTTATGTAAAATAATACTGGAAAAAGGTGAACTGTAGTTTATAAAATTTTTTTTGATAATTATCTATCAAAAGTGTCCTGGCGAGGGATATTCTTTTAATTACTTCTTTTTAAACGAACAATCAATCAGAATAATCCCTTTTTATCTAGCAAGTAGAGAAAATCCTTCTCTACTTGCATCTCTTAGTCTTCTCTTTTAAACATATACCCCTTATAGGATTTATGAATAATCATGACAATTCCCATTAGCATGAAATTTGACAAAAGTGAGCTGCCCCCGTAGCTTAAAAAAGGCAAAGTAACTCCCGTGACTGGTAAAAGTCCAAGGGTCATGCCAATATTTTGAGTAATTTGGAAGGCTAATAAGCTTGATATTCCTGCGCCCATTAATGTCATAAAAGGGTCTTTTGCTTCAACTGTAATAAGCACAATTCTGTAGATGACAAAAAACAGTAAAGCAATGACGAATGCACCGCCAGCAAACCCTAATTCCTCAGCAATAGTAGAAAAAATAAAATCAGTATGTTTTTCTGGTACATAAACATTGTTATTCAGATAGCCTTTTCCGATAAATTCACCCGATCCAATGGCTAAAAAGCCCTGGCGTACTTGAAACGAAGAATCTATGTAATCATAAGGCTGCAGCCAACCATAAATACGAGATACTTGATGTCCTGATAGGGCACCTAAAATTTTTTCCGTGAAAAAATCATTAAATCTGACATAAAGTACTACAACTGTACTGATAAGAACTAGAGGAATGGCCGTAAACACAATCAGTAACTTTCTATGAATACCCGAAAAAAGTATCATGGGTAGAATCATTGCCATGTATAACATAACCATGCCTGTGTCGGGTTGTTTATAAACAAGGAGCGATGGAGGAAGGACGATGAGTCCGATTTTTACTAATAGCCATAAATCAGCTAGATAAGAGGGGCGTCCATTTTTCTCTTGATGAGAGATAATGACTTTACTCACAACAATTAAAAAGGCGAATTTTAAGAACTCAGATGGCTGAAGGGAGCCTAGAAATGGTATTTGATACCAAGATTTAGCCTCGTTTATCGTCCGTGCAATACTTTCTGGTGCTACTATGAGTCCAGCAGTTAATGCTACGGCTAATCCATAAAACGGCCATCCAATCTTTTTTAATTGTTCAATATCAAGTAAGGAAATCCCAAACATGATCATAAACCCAATGAGATAAAAGATAAATTGCTTCATAATGAAGGAACTGGTATATTGTCCGAAATTGACACTGCTAGAATGGACAAAAAGACAGCTAAAACCTCCAATGAAAAAGAGGCTCACAACTAAACTTCCATCCAATTTCTTAAGCTGCGACAAATGTAACACCTTCTTTCTATAGTTAATATTATAAACGCTGGTAATGTGTGGAAGGTTGCAACTATTTACATGATGCAAATAAAGGATATTTGTACATGTTGATTTGTACGGTAAATTACCTATATGGGATGAGTGAGTGGGCATAATTTCTTAATTCTTCGTCTAATCTTTACAAAAATATAACACTGGCTTTATATCTTCATACTATCATTATTGGTAAGAGTTGGAGGAGGAGCCAGAGATCATGCATTTTTTTCGTTTCATTAAGGTGAAGGACAAGTTACTTGTACTTATGATTGTTTGTGTATTATCGAATGTATTGCTAGGTGTATTTAGTGTGGATTATTTGAGAAAAATGTCGTGGCATGCAAGTGAGAGTTACAAACAGGGGCTTGTTCCAATTGGATGGCTAAATGAGCTGGAGGAATCGCAACGTCAATTAGATTTTATCGTTGATTCTGATGGTGATTATAAAAGAATGTCAGCCATTTTAAAAGACGTGGATAAGCCGTTAGACCATTTAAAAGGGCAAGAAATTGATAAAAAAATGAGTCATCAAATTAATAAGTATAAATCCTTGCTAGGAAAGCAGAGAGAAAAGATTGAGGGCTACCAGCAATTGAAACAAAGTGAACAAGAGAAATTTTATTCACAGACGTTTCTACCAATAAGTCAGGAAATTCATACATTATTAGAAGAAACTCAAAACTATCTTGTTCAACGAGCAAAAGACCAACAACAGTCCTATCAAGAAGATGTACAATTTGGTTATTGGCTGCTTGGTGGGGTGTGTTTAACAGTTGTGATGCTAGTTATTATTATAGGATTTATAGCAACAAAGGCAGTCAATGTACCTACACGACAATTGAAATCATTATTAAAGCAAGCTGAACAGGGTAATTTCACTGCCAATGCAAGTTATGTGGCTCATGATGAGCTAGGTGAGGTAGTGCTTTCTTACAATCAAATGGTCACAGAAGTGAAACGTTTACTCCATACAGTTACGGACAGTGCCTACGAAGTGGAGAAAATGACCGAGAAATTGCAGGAGTCTTCAGAGGAATCCTCTACAACAACATTAAAAATAGCTAAAGATGTACAGTCTATTTCAGATTCAACAGCCGCGTCTACTAATAAATTGGCCTCCAATACATCATCACTAGAAGAAGTTTTAAATGATGTACAGGTCATATTAGAGAAAATTCAAATTGTGGAAAATTTCGCCCACAAAACTGCTAGAGATGCGGAGAGCGGTACTGAAATTGTGCAGGCCAACTTGGCGCAAATGCAGACGATTAAGCAAGCTGTCGAGAAATCCAATACAGCCATTTTTAATTTAGTTCAACGAGCATCATCTATCGATCAAATGATAGAGGTCATCGAAAGAATAACAGCTCAAACAAATCTATTGGCGTTAAATGCATCTATTGAAGCGGCAAGAGCGGGCGAGCATGGCAAGGGATTTGCAGTAGTAGCGAATGAGGTACGTAAGCTTGCGGAGCAAACCGTCCATTCTACACAAACTATTACATCCATTGTACAAAACATTCATTTGGATTCAAGCTATGCAGTGCAAATGATGGAGGGCGTTCTAGTGGCAACCGAGAAAGGCGTTACTGTAACAGGACAAACGGCTTCCAGTTTTGATCAAATTTTAGAAAAAGTACATACAATCAAGCCTTATATTATGGAAGTATCTTCTACAGTTCAAGAGATTGCCAATCATACAAAAAAAGTTAGTGATGATGCGGTTATGTTGACATCGTTATCTGATACGAATACAGTATCGACAAAGCATGTTGCTGCTTTAACAGCCAATCAATTAACAGCACAGCAACATTTCCATAATTATATTAAAGAATTACGAAAGGTATCAAAAGTGCTACAAATAGCCGTTAAACGTTTTTCAATATAATTTAGTCATTCATATCTTAATGGGCGATTGAATCTCCTTTGTAAAGTTAGCAACGGGGATTCTTTTTATTTGCTCTAATAACTTGTTGGATGGTAGTTTTAAAATATGTCCTCTGTGAATATACAAATGTATTTGATATATTTTTGTAGCACAATAATTTAAAATGTTCATATACTGAGAAGTAAGGGATAGTATGTTTCTTTTATGAATATTTTTAATATAATTGTTGTATTTTCAAAACGAACACATTATAATGAATTTCATTGAAAGTGTTATTAAATCAATGTTTGTTAATATATTTTTGTACTTTCCATAAGTACAATTGTTCACATGTGGAGGTTTTGAGAAATGAAAAAAATTATGGTTACCGGAGCACTTGGTCAAATTGGTTCTGAGCTTGTAGAAAAACTTCGTAGTATTTATGGAGAGGACAATATACTTGCTACTGACATTAGAAAGCTTGACCATACTGAGGGCCCGTTTGAGATATTGGACGTTACAGATGGACAAAGAATGCATGATTTAGCAAAGGACTTTGGTGCTGATACAATGATGCATTTAGCAGCACTATTATCAGCTACAGCTGAAAGAAATCCTTTGTTGGCTTGGAATTTAAATATGGGTGGATTAATGAATGCTTTGGAAGTTTCACGAGAGTTAAATATGCAATTCTTCACACCAAGCTCAATAGGGGCATTCGGACCATCTACACCGAAGGAAGACACACCTCAGGATACATTGCAACGCCCGACAACTATGTATGGTGTTAATAAAGTGGCTGGCGAATTATTATGTGATTATTACTTCAGCCGTTTTGGAGTAGATACACGTGGTGTCCGTTTCCCAGGTTTAATTTCTTATGTAACACCCCCTGGCGGTGGTACAACTGATTATGCGGTAGAGATTTTCTACGAAGCGATTGAACAAGGTAAGTATACATCTTATATTCAAGAAGGTACGTATATGGATATGATGTACATGCCAGATGCTTTACAGGCAATTGTCGATTTAATGGAAGCCGATGGTAGTAAGCTTGTTCACCGTAATGCTTTTAATATAACAGCAATGAGTTTTGAACCATCGCAAATCGCAGCTGAAATAAAAAAACATTTACCGAACTTTACAATGAACTATCAGGTTGACCCAGTTCGTCAGGCAATAGCAGATAGCTGGCCAAACTCAATAAATATTGAAGCGGCACAAAAAGAGTGGGGCTTTAAAGCAGAGTACGATTTGTCTAAAATGACGGTAGATATGTTAGAAAAGCTAAAAATTAAACTGCATAAAAGAGCGATTTCATAATAGCGATTGAACGGATGATGTGATAGACTTCATCCGTTTTTTTTATGAAATAAATGGGGGATATATATTCTTATTGGAATAGATTCGTTTATACTTGTGTTTCAAGATCAGCAGACATTACATCATTAGTGAAAGTTGAAGAGCGATTTCCGGTTTAGGAAATCGCTCTTTCAGGTTTAAATTATTTATTTAACATATGAAAAACTTGCTCAACGTCCTTATCGCCACGACCTGAGATATTAATAATAATAATGTCATCAGTTGTAAGAGTAGGCGCTAGTTTTAGTGCATGGGCAACTGCATGAGAGCTTTCGAGTGCAGGAATAATACCTTCTACCTTCGATAGCACCTGAAATGCCTCTAGGACTTCTTCATTTGTCACGGTAACATACTCTGCACGACCAATTGTTTTTAAGTGACTGTGCTCAGGTCCCGCACCTGGGTAATCTAACCCTGCGGCAATCGAGTATGTTGGTAGAGGGTTTCCCTCTGCGTCCTGTAGCACTAAGCATTTGAAGCCGTGCAGTTCTCCAGGCGTTCCTTCGTTAAGTGTAGCAGCTTGATCTGGCTCTATTCCGATAAGACGAACATTTTTATCAGCAATAAACTCTGCGAATGCCCCTATAGCATTACTTCCACCGCCAACACAGGCTAGGACAGCGGTTGGTAGTTTTCCTTCTTTCTCCAAAATTTGCTCGCGGCTTTCGCGGCTAATAACTGATTGGAAATGTTTAACCATTGAGGGGAATGGGTGCGGCCCAACAGCAGAGCCCAATAAATAAAATGTCGTTTCGTAGTTTGCCACCAAATCAGCGAATGCTTCATCAACGGCATCCTTTAAACGTCCTTGCCCCTTATCAACAGCTACTACCTTTGCTCCAAGAAGCTCCATTCGAAATACATTTAATGCCTGACGTTTAGTATCCTCTAACCCCATATAAATAGTACAATCCATCCCGAACATGGCACAGGCAGTAGCGGTTGCCACACCGTGTTGTCCTGCACCGGTTTCAGCAATAACGCGATTTGCTCCCATACGTTTTGCTAATAAAATTTGACCCAATACATTATTGATTTTATGTGAGCCCGTATGGTTAAGATCCTCACGCTTTAAATATATTTTTGCGCCAGCCAATTGCTTTGTTAAATTTTCTGCAAAATAAAGAGGGGATTTGCGACCGACATATTCATTGAAATAATAATTCAATTCTGTATTAAAGTCTGCATCATCTTTGAATTTTTGGAAATTTTCATCCAAAATAGTTAATACATGCTGAAGCTCCTCTGGAACGAAGCTTCCACCAAATTCTCCGAAATATCCTTTATTCTCTGCTACTGTACTCATCTTTTCTCGACTCCTCTACGCTCATTTTTTCATAAAAAAAAGCCACTCCAATCCTCTGTAAAAAGGACGAGTAACCGTGGTGCCACCTTTATTCGCAATTGATGCGCGCTTTCTAACTCCGATAACGGGGAGCCAATCGGCCTTACATTGGGGTAAGGCTGCTCTGAAGTCCATTCACAAGTACGTACTACTGGTTTACACCGACCACCAGCTCTCTTTAAGTAACGATGCTTGCTACTACTCTTCTTCTTCGCATTTATTAGAAAGAATTGTAGAATGTTTTCAGAATATTGTCAAGAAAAAAAGACGAATCTTGTAAGACTCGTCTATTCAATCATCTCTTTAAAGTGAAGGCGTTTATTGAGTATATACATAATAGGTGCACCCACCGCTAAAACAACGAATTCACCTGCTGCCACCGTTAGCCAAGTCCAAAAGAATGGTAGCTCTAAGGCTAAATTCAATTCAAAGGCAATTATAAACATTGTACAAGTAAATAAGAATGTATTGATGATTAAGCGTGCCCAAATATTTTTAACAAATTTACAAATCAAAATGAACAAACCCAATGTAATCATAGAATGTCCAACACCAAATACTAAGTCGTAGATACCAAGTGGTGAAAAGATATTAGCAATAAATACTCCAATTATGATACCAACGGCAAAGCGTGGATTAAAGGCCACTAAATGGTTAAAAATTTCAGATACACGGAACTGCACCTCTGTAAAACCAAATGGTGCAACAAGCATCGTCACAGCAATGTATAGAGCTGCAATAATACCACTTGCTGCTAAAAACTTTATTTTCATATTCATTTCTCCTTAGTTTTTTTTCGTGGGATGGTTACGAACCACGTAGAGCAAGTGCAATCATATCAGTATTCATGCGGGTTTGTAAATAACTATGTGTAAATAATGTGTAAAATAATAAAGCGGCTAAAATATTCATTGTATTTCTCATGAATTCAATTTATCAGGAATTAGAGCTAACACCAGAAGAAGGAACAGCAATTTTTTTTGCTAACAACTTACGTAAAAAGAAAGTTTCGAAGGTTGAAATTGCGTAGGGTGAAAGTAAAAGTGAACTAGTTAGACGATGCGCTGTGATACCGAGCCAATGACGGTATTTAGTACAAATTTTCAATTACAGGGAAATCACGTTGCAATGATTGGACTGCCATTTCTAGAATTAAGAATTTATGAAATAGTCGCCGTTGTTCAGGTTTCAGCATACAACGGAACGCTCCTTGTGAATGACTGGAACAACTGCCAATACACTATCAATCATAAATGTGCGCTTGGCTTGCCTTGTAAAACAATACGCCTGAAAGGAACCGCCAACAATTTTAATTATCTTGATACGCCTTTGTGACACTGTGCCGTCTTTAGCCATATACATCATGTTCAAAAATTGATTTCGCTGCATTGCTTTTATAAGTTGTTCTTTCATCATTCCACACCTCTCAAACAAGAACATTAAATTACAAAAATACCTATATTTACCTTTATATATGTAATAATAGAATCCTATTCTACAAAAATATAATTTCGGAGGTAATTAAGAATGAAAAAAATTTTTACTTTATTAAGTCTTTTAGTTTTATTCAGCACTACTATTTCAGTTCCTTTTGCTAGTGCAAATGAAGAAGAGTTTCTGCACTCTACCAATGCTAGCCAAATGGAAGTAGACACACAAAGTGAGTATGATTTGAAAGCGCTCGAGATAATAAAAGAATTAGAAACATCAGATGAAGGTGTTATAGTAGAAGAATATCAAGCAGAAGAATATAAGATAGATGAAGAAGTTGAGAATGCTATAATTTTAAAAAAGGGTAAAAAGCCACCATATATATCTCGTGATATAGATGGTCATATTGGTGGAGCTTGGAAAGGTGGCTCTTCACCTAGTACTATCTGTTCAAAAGACACTAGGAGTGGTACATATGATAAAAACCTCACAAGGATTGGCGACTAAATCTATTCATACTAAGTCTGGGGTTCCCATTACTGAACCGTGGAGTTCTTCAATGTATTTTAATGCGTCAATGGAAAACCGTGTTCGATTCTTAACGGATTATTTTAAAGAAGTTCGAGTGGATGGGATTCGAAAGTTTATTAATGACCTCACACTGGATGATCCCACTGTTGATCTATTCATTTCTTTAGAATACGATAATAAAAAGAAATACATCTCTAATAACTTATCCAAGCGTATACGCTTAGTTAATTGGAAAGAATATAAACTTACAAGTGAAGAGTTTGATCTTTATGAAGGCTTTGGTAAGATTGCATTAATAAAAGATGTAGCAGTAAATGACACCATTTTATATACAATAGATGCGCTTCTCAACAAAAATAAGTGTGCCTCTAATGCTGTATTTTTTATTGTCACGAGTAAGTATTTAGTTCATTTCGGAGCGAGTGGGGACGTAATTAATATACTTTCTACAGATCCTATAAATATTAAAAACCTAAAAATGAATTATAAAGGTATTTTTGATACTTTTTATGATGAACCTTTAAGCTAACTTCAGTAATTAAATATGTAAACGCAAAAAGCCCGTCATCACTGTGATTTGAACATTAATGACGGGCTTTGATTTTTATTTAACGTTACGTTCAATATAAATCAATGCATACTCCAATATTTTCTCTGTTGAATAATTATCAACATCAGTATGTGGCGATGTAAATGTACCATCCGCTACTGCTTTACGAATTAAATTACGTCCTTTGTCCTCCACAGTTGATGATGTGGAAGGCTTCAGCATTTTACCGACCGCTTTTGCTAGTTGTCCTGCAATCGCTTGGCATATCTTCTCAAAGTCTCGCTTGTACATTGCAACATCTACGCTATCATTTACAAAGCATACTTCAATCAAGTAACAAGGTTTATTCGTACCTTTTAGCAATCCTAAATCAGTACGAATTTTCACCCCACGATTCTGCAATCCACTCGCATTACTAATCGCATCTGTAATAGCTGTAGCTGTATCAATATTTTTCCCACTATAAATAAGTGTCTCTGTGCCGATGCCTTTGTTGTGTGTGCCTGGAACTGAATTAAAGTGAATAGACACATCAATTTCTCGGCTCGATTTATTATGTTGTGCAATCAACCATTTGATGTTTGCTGCCTGCGATTTACTCACATTATCCTCAATGTAATTTGTAATAATACCTACTGCACGTAAAATAGACGTTACACGCTTTGCTACGTTGATTGCTTCGGTTCCTTCGTCGATTAATCCCATAGCTCCAGTATTCTTTCCTCGATGTCCTGGGGAAACTGTAATCATTTATTACCACCGTCCTTATAGGTCCAAAACCTCCAGTTGTACTAACTGGAGGGTCAACTGAATCGTCGTCTCTGCTATCATGCGTAGGAGAAGTATAATCAGTTGGATCTCTCCTAGTGTCGAGTCCTCCAGTAGCAAATGGATCTCCACTCGAATCTTCGTTCCTCATTTTGTTTTTCATTTTTTTCACTTCCTTTCTCTATATTCTTCACAAAGTAAGTGTTATATACAAAAAATCAGTGAAAAGGGAAAAGAAAATGACCACCCTAAATAGAGTAGTCATAAATTTTAAATGTGTAAAAAATGTGTAAAACAAAACAGAAACTAAACTCAACTAAATCAAACTTAAATTTGTGCAAAAAGTTGTTAACTGTTGATATTGCTAGGTTTTCATTTTTAATGAAATTACTCAATGCAAGTAAGTTTAGCCCAATTTTTTCGTGGGATGGTTACGAACCACGGTGCTTTCACACAAGTCAATATTTTATTATACATATCTAGCAGAAGTCAAATGTCAGACTTTTTATCTATATGACTAAATTCGCAAAATTGTCATAAATATTTTTTACTATTTTTTAAAAAGGAATCGAATAACAAAAATAGCGTAGTTTAGCGGTTTAAAGCGTCAAATTAAATGGAATACTAAAATTTTTTGTGAAATACAAAAGTCAGAACATTCATAATGTTGTTGACGGAGCTCAATAATAACGATAATATAGCGATACATTCACACTTTGTTTGGATAAAGTGTGATAGATATTCCAGAACTTAATCGGGGGGATTAATGGTGAAGAGCAATGTCAAAAAGCTTTCATTCCTACTCTTTGGACTAGTATTACTACTGGCTGCTTGTGGTAGTGGTGGGTCTAGTTCAACAGAATCAAAGGGAAACGAAACGAATAACGCAAGTGACAGCGGGAACGCAGATGATAAAACATATAAAATCGGAATTACGCAAATTGTAGAGCATCCATCGCTAAATGCAGCGACGGAAGGCTTTAAAAAGGCGATTGAAGATGCAGGTTTAAAAGTTGAGTATGATTCACAAATCGCACAAGGCGATAATAGTCTTAACACAACGATTGCTAACAATCTAGTAAGTGCAAACGTAGATTTAATATTTGCTAACTCTACACCTTCTGCACAGGCCGCGGCAACAGCAACAAGTGATATTCCCATTATCTTCACATCTGTAACAGATGCTGTAGGTGCTCAGCTCATAGAGTCAATGGAGAAGCCAGGGAAAAATGTTACAGGTACTATCGATTTACATCCTGAAACGATTTCTAAAACAGTGGCCTTTTTAAAAGAGCTAGGTGCTAAAAACGTTGGTATGGTCTACAACGCTGGTGAGCAAAACTCCGTAGCACAGGTGAAAGAAGTAAAAAAAGTGATGGCTGAGCAAGGTCTTGAGGTTAAAGAGGCATCTGCAGCAACTTCTGCGGAAGTAAAGCAAGCCACTGAATCCTTAATTGGTAAGGTCGATGCATTCTATATTATTACGGATAATACAGTAGTTTCTGCATTAGAGTCTGTTATTGATGTAGCAAATGCCAATAAATTACCTTTAATTGTTGGAGAGCTTGACTCTGTAGCGCGTGGTGGTTTGGCGGCTTATGGTTTTGAATATTTCGATATCGGATATGAGGCTGGGCAAATGGCAGTGAAAATTTTAAAAGGTGAGGCAACACCTGCTGAAACGCCAGCGCAATTTCCACAAAATCTAAAGCTATTAATTAATAAAAAAGTAGCAGATGATTTAGGAATTGAAATTAAAGATTCTTGGGGTGCAGAACTTCTAGAAAAATAGATTGAAGCGGGGGAACCATCCCCGCTTTATCTTCATTTACAAGCAGTAGAATAATAAAGAGATTTAGGAGATGATTCAACGATGTTTTTAGCATTATTTGGCGCAGTGGAGCAAGGAATCATCTATGCAATTATGGCACTTGGTGTATATGTAACATTTCGGGTGTTAGATTTTCCGGATTTAACGGTTGATGGAAGCTTTGTAACAGGGGCGGCAACAGCAGCAACAATGGTTTTGCTTGGCTACCACCCAATCTTAGCGACTTTAGTGGCAATTGTTGCTGGATTTATTGCTGGATGTATGACAGGAATTCTTCACACAAAAGGGAAGATTAACCCACTTTTATCAGGGATTTTAATGATGATTGCTTTATATTCCATTAACCTACGGATCATGGGGTTAACTGCAGAAAATACGATAGGTCGCCCAAATATTCCATTACTAAACTCTGAAACAATATTTTCAAAGTTTCAAGCGTTTTGGAGTAATTTAGGGATTGATGATGCTCTCAACAGCCTATTAAAAGTCATGGGGATTCAGCAAGTACCAGGTACTTGGAGTGTACTAATTGTTATCGTAATTATTACGATTTTAATTAAAATAGGAGCAGATTGGTTCTTAAAAACAGAGGTTGGGCTGGCTATTCGGGCTACTGGTGATAATAAACGAATGATTCGCAGCTTCTCAGCTAATACAGATACACTTATTATTCTAGGGCTAGGACTTTCCAATGCACTTGTCGCATTTTCTGGAGCTTTAATCGCACAATATTCAAAGTTCGCTGATGTAAGTATGGGAATCGGTATGATTGTGATCGGGCTTGCATCTGTTATTATCGGGGAAGCAATTTTTGGTACAAAGACCATTATTCGTACCACTTTTGCAGTCATCGCTGGAGCTATTATTTATCGTATTATTTTAGCGCTAGCATTACGTGTAGACTTCCTGGATTCTGGCGATATGAAATTAATTACAGCTATCATTGTCATTTTGGCGTTGATTTTGCCTCAATTTATTAACAAGCGTAAGGAACGAAAGCGTAAGGCAAAACGAGCTGCCGAACTTACACAAGTCAAACCAGTAGAGCAAGGAGGAAAAGGCCTTGCTTAAATTACACGGTATAAATAAGGTGTTCAATGAAGGGACACCGGATGAAAAGATCGCTCTAGCAGAAATTAACTTACATTTAAAGCCTGGTGATTTTGTTACTATTATTGGGAGTAATGGGGCAGGTAAATCAACGATGATGAATATGATTTCTGGCGCCTTAACACCAGATTTTGGCACGGTCTCGATTGATGGTAACAATGTTACTCATTTGCCTGAGTATAAGCGCTCGCAATTAATCGGTCGTGTTTTCCAGGATCCAATGGCAGGGACAGCACCTGCTATGACGATTGAGGAGAATTTGGCACTAGCTTACTCCCGCAATAAGAGTAGAGGATTGAGAAGAGGTGTAGACAAGAAACGTCGTGAGTTTTTTATTGAATCGTTAGAGATGCTTGGATTAAATTTAGAAAACCGTCTTTCTGCAAAGGTTGGGTTACTTTCAGGTGGGGAACGACAAGCTTTGTCTCTCTTAATGGCCACTTTTACAAAGCCATCCATATTATTGTTAGATGAGCATACAGCTGCGCTGGATCCTTCACGTGCAGAACTAATCACCCGCATTACAAAGTATTTAGTAGAAAAAGATCATTTGACGACATTGATGGTTACGCATAATATGCAACAAGCTTTAGATTTAGGGAATCGTCTAATTATGATGGATAAAGGTCAGATTATTTTAGAAGTTGGAGAAAATCGTAAACATGAATTAACGATACCTGATTTAATGGCTGAATTTGAACGCATTCGTGGAGAGAAAATGAATTCGGACCGTGCTTTATTAGGATAAAGGTATATCGTTCATACATTCGTATGAGTATAAGACTATAGGCAAACTCAATGACATTTGGGTTTGCCTATAGTTTTTTCATTTACAATGATGTGAGGGTCGTGCTTCTTCCCTCGCTCCATTCATCTATATAAATGGTTGAGAAAGATGCTGTTGAGGTGACTCTCAAATATTTAAACATAGAAAAAGCCTCACTTGCTAAAAGTGAGACTCCTTCTTTTAGACGAGTAGGCCAAATAGCTGAATATCATTGTTAACTTCTTTATATTTGAAGCCAAACTCATTCATTCTCGCTAGTAATCCCTCGTAATCTGATCGATCGCCGAGCTCAATACCCACTAGAGCAGGGCCGCTTTCTTTATTGTTTTTCTTAGTATATTCAAAGGTAGTAATATCATCATTAGGACCGAGTACGCTAGTTAGGAATTGACGAAGTGCGCCTGCCCGTTGAGGGAAGCTAACGATGAAGTAGTAAAGTAAACCTTCATGAATAAGAGACTTTTCTTTAATTTCCTGCATACGGCCAATATCGTTATTCCCACCACTGATGATAACTACGACAGACTTTCCTTTGATTTCTTCTTTATAAAAATCAAGAGCTGCGACTGACAATGCACCGGCAGGCTCAGCAATAATCGCATGCTTATTATACAAATCTAAAATGGTTGTACATACTTTTCCTTCAGGTACAAGAATAATGTCATCTAAATAACGGCGACAAACATCATAAGTATGATGACCGACACACTTTACAGCAGCTCCATCGACAAATTTGTCAATCCAATCAAGAGCAACTGTGCCACCTTCAGCAAAGGCAGCCTTCATACTGCCAGCACCGGCAGGCTCTACACCAATAATTTTGCTAGATGGAGAAAGGTTTTTAATATAGGCAGAAACACCAGACATTAAGCCACCACCACCGATACTGCCAAAAACGTAGTCGATTGGCTCTTCCATATCATTCATGATTTCTACCGCCACAGTTCCTTGCCCAGCAATAACATCGAAATCGTCAAATGGATGAATGAAGATTTTACCTTGTTCTTCACAGAAGCTTAGTGCGCTTTCAGCAGAGTCATCGAACGTATCACCCGCTAAAATAATTTCCACATACTCACGTCCAAACATACGCACTTGGTCTATTTTTTGCTTAGGTGTAGTTTGAGGCATAAAAATGCTAGCTTGAATTTTTAATTGGGCACAGGCATAAGCTACACCCTGTGCGTGGTTGCCTGCGCTGGCACAAACAACGCCAACATTGCGCGCTTCTTCCTCGATTTTTTTAATTTTATAATAGGCGCCACGAAGCTTGAATGAGCGTACATGTTGTAAATCCTCGCGTTTAAAATAAATATTTGCACCATATTTCTCTGATAAATAGTCGTTTCTTTGTAGAGGTGTATGCACAACTACGTCTTTTAAAAAATGGTGTGCAATGAGAACATTCTCCACTTGCACGGTTCTAGTATCAGCAACTTCCATAGTATTCATCCTCCATTTTACGTTTAAAACATTTATCTATGATAGCACACTTTATTTGCTTTTTGGACTTAATTTTTAGTAAATTCTAAATTTTCCGTGTCCATTTTGTTATGTAAGCGTTTTATCTTAATTCAACATACTTTTTATATCAAAAAAGGTATCAAACACGGTCATATATCACTTCTATGATAGTGCTCCTACTAGCAAATCACGTTTAAAAAAGAGCTCTTTTTAGAGGGGTGTCCACAATATCTTTGATCAAAAAAATACAATTTTCATATCAAAATTGGTCAAGCATATACTAGATTAGCTTAGGACAAGTGGGAGGGTAAGCAGTGGAAATCATTCAAGGAATTCTATCTACATATAGTCAGTTTTTTGATTGGGCAATGTGGAAGGAAGTATTAGTGGACCCTGTATCCTGGGGACTAATATTTTCCTTAATTATTATTGAAGGATTGCTATCAGCAGATAATGCACTTGTATTAGCAGTACTTGTCAAACATTTGCCGGATAAGCAACGAAAACGAGCTTTAATGTATGGGATGCTAGGAGCCTACTTTTTTAGATTTTTATTTATTGGAATAGGGGTTTATCTTGTAGAGTTTTGGTTTATTAAAGTGTTAGGAGCGTTGTATTTAGGATGGCTTTGTATCGCTCATTTTCTTCAAATTGGAAATGAGGATAGTGTGAAGGTGGTAAAAAAATCAGGCTTGATGGTTCGTTTCTTTGGGACCTTTTGGGCAACAGTTATTTCCGTAGAGCTGATGGATATTGCTTTTTCTATTGATTCAATATTTGCTGCCTTTGCTGTTTCAGATCAAGTATGGGTGCTTTTAATTGGAGGTATGTTAGGAATCTTAATGATGAGAACAATAGCGGGTGTATTTTTAATTATGATCGAAAAAGTACCTGAGCTAGAAGCAACTGCTTTCATCATTATTGGGGTAATAGGGTTAAAAATGTTAGTAAGTGTTGTTAATCTTCATATACCTCATTATTTTTTCTTCCTGTTTTTATTGATTGCCTTTTCCATCACGTTTATCGTGCATAAAGTAAATAAAGTAAAATCTACCTAATAAAATGAGGCTCTGTTCTCCAATCATAAGAGGACAGAACCTTTTATTTATTTTACATATTTATCAGGATCAATAATGTAGAATCTTTCAACATTTAGCCAGCTCTCGCTCATCGGTTCACCATCATCAATGCGTTTTTCTGTTTCTTGCATCATCCAACCAGTTTGTGATGCGTGTGCCTGTAAAGCTTGTAATTTATCCATTCGCATTTCGCGAATATCATAGACCACATGAGGTTCGCCATTTTTTTCAATAGTATCGTTTGCGAAGGCGCAGCCAAATACTTGCGGACGTGCAGCCTTAGGCATGCGACGTACAGCTTCAACGACAGCACGTGCGGTTGCTTCATGATCTGGATGTACCGCAAAACCAGGTAGGAACGTAATAATTAATGAAGGCATTAGCTCTTCAATTAAACCTTCTACCAGCTTCACCATCTTCTCATCGTCTTCAAATTCGATTGTTTTATCACGAAGACCCATCATACGTAAATCTTGAATACCCATTGCTTCAACGGCTGCAATTAATTCTTTACGACGTATTTCTGGTAATGATTCGCGCGTTGCAAAGGGAGGATTACCTAAATTACGGCCCATTTCACCTAATGTTAAGCAGGCATATGTAACAGGTGTATTCATTTTTTTTGTATAGTAGGCAATCGTGCCAGCAACTGAAAAAGCCTCATCATCTGGGTGAGGGTACACAATTAAAATATGACGTTGTGGTTGTAAATTCAAAGAGTCGTCCCCCTTAGTAAGTAAATGGCGTTTCACTTATTTCAAGCGCAATCGCCAATTTTCCAGAGTAATCTAATCCAGCCATTAATAAACGGCCTAAATCATCTAATTCATAATGAGTAATACCTTGTGCATAAACCCAGCCATGAGGTAATTTTAATCCAACACGATGAGGTGTCTTGTCTACAACTTTAGCAAGTTCATAATTAATTTTTGCGTTGCGTATAAAGGCACCTGCATTAAAGAACTTTTCATCATAATGTGCTGCATAAGATCCGTTTGTCGTCTCAAGATGAATATAAACGTCTTTGTTGGCAAAAGAATTTAGTAATTCTTGCAACGTCTCTACTTGTACTTCTTGCATCTTAACACTCCTCTCGATCATTTCTCCTTTAAGTATAGTAAAAAAAATTAGCAAAGGGAAATTGATTGCTTCATACGTACAAATTAATGATTTGTGTAACTTACATCCCTCCCACATAATTTCATCTAGATTAATCTAATTCTAAATCAGGGCAAGATGAATCATTAACTATTAATCTATGACAAGTTTCCAAGCAATATTCTTGAAAAAATTATTGTAATGTATCAATATAAGGAGTGTGAAAAAATATGTACAAAATGTGTCGTTTTGTATACGGTTTCACACCTGAAAGATATTGCAACCATAGCTTCTTCCTAAATCGTGTGTAGACAGCACAAAATGCTAAAGGATGGCAAAACTAGGTAAAAACGAATTCTATCTTGGTACAATAGATGACGTTCCTTCAGCATCTCAGATTGTGCTGTAGAATAGGGAGAAGAATGAAGCTCATTATCATAGTATAATAAAAAACCGCGTTTCTCTTTATGACGGAGATTCGCGGTTTTTTATTAAAATTACGGATAGGCTATGTATTGGTTAGAACCGATTAAGCTTTCTTTCGATCGTTTCTAAACGATTATTGACATTTTGCAACTGTTTAAACATTTGTCTCATATATAGATTTTGATCTTGATTTTCGGTCTTTTTTTCTTGTGCTAGTTCTTCTTCCTCCTGAAGTGCCATTATTGTGGCGAGGGTGGACAATGAGTAGCCGAGTGTTAAGACAATGGAAGCTAGTACTTCTACTTTTGAAGAGGTTATTTCTCCAGCTAATAAACCTGATTCTTCAGTTAAGTTCTCTGCCTTATGTTTTTTCATTTTTTTCCCTCCCATCTAAAGCTAATATATGGGGGATGAAGTCCTAACGTATCTTGTCCGATTTTTTATCTTTAGTCAGCAAAAACTCTAGAAAATAACGCATTATTTGTTTTGTAGTAGTAGTATTTAAATAATTACGTTTTTTTCTCATAGTGTTAGGTAATATTTTCAGCGAGATACTGGATGTGAGTATGGCTGAGGTGACTTAGAAACCTCCCTTGTGTAAAAAGGGATGTCTCTATCTTTGAGACATCCCGTTCACATGGTTATATTTCAGTCACTGTTACTTGTGGAGCACCAAAGCGGGATTTTGCACCATGCATGACAGGACCAACGTAATCGTTAAGAGCCCAACCATGTGCAATGGCTGCGGATACAAACTCTTTTGCTTCAATAACAGAATCCATAACAGACCGTCCATTTGCCAGATTTGCAGTAACAGAAGCAGCAAAAGTACAGCCTGCCCCATGGTTATTTGTAGAAGCGACTTTTTCAGATTCTAATAAATAGAATGTTTGTCCATCGAAGAATAGATCTGTTGCTTTTTCAGTGGCTAATGCTTTCCCACCTTTAATGACTACAGCTTTAGCTCCTAGTTCATGGATTTTTCGTGCGGCTGTTTTCATTTCATCAATCGTTTTGGGAGTACCTGTACCAGCCAATTGACCAGCTTCAAAAAGATTTGGAGTTGTGACTGCTGCTAATGGTAAAAGATGTTGTATCATTGCATCTGTATTGCCAGGATTTAGAACTTCATCGTCACCTTTACAAATCATAACGGGATCAATGACAACATTTGTAGTACCTGATGTTGCAACAGCTTCTCCAGCTAGAAGAATAATTTCTTCCGTAGATAGCATGCCAGTTTTGATAGCATCAATTCCTGTTGAAAGAGCAGTATCGATTTGTTTTTGTAAAAGTTCAGTTGGTAATGGTGTAACATTGTGTGTCCAACCATTCGGGTCCATTGTTACAACAACTGTTAATGCCACCATACCGTACGTACCGTGCTCTTGAAATGTTTTAAGATCGGCTTGCATACCTGCGCCACCGGATGTATCTGAACCAGCAATTGTTAATGTTTTTTTTAGAGTCATGAAAAGATCTCCTTTATTGTTGAGAGTGTTAAAATTACCATTTAGTATAGTCTTATTCTGATTCTATAAAAATAGTCAGAATTAGATAATTTTAAATGGTCAGTTTGAACTGAGGCTTGAATTCAAGGTTGGTTTTTTGTACCGTTGTAAGAAAAGAAAGGGGCTTAAAGGACAATGAAACAAGTATTCCCGAATGATTGGCAAGAAATACTTGCAGACGAGTTAGAAAAACCATACTATCATGCGCTACGTCAATTTATTGCTAATGAATATTCAACGCAAACTATTTATCCGCCCATGCAGGATGTGATGAATGCATTTTATACAACAGCTTATCAAGATGTGAAGGTCATTATTTTAGGACAAGACCCATACCATGGTCCTAATCAAGCACATGGCTTAAGCTTTTCAGTCAAGCCAGGTATCCCGCATCCCCCTAGCTTACGAAATATGTTACAAGAACTACAAGATGATCTAGGCTGTCCTATTCCTCAAGATGGGACCTTGACGAAGTGGGCAGAACAAGGTGTCATGCTTTTGAATACAGTGCTTACTGTACGAGCAGGACAGGCGAATTCCCATAAAGATCAAGGCTGGGAGCAGTTCACTGATGCGGTTATCGATAAACTAGCCGCAAGAGAGGAGCCACTTATTTTTGTACTATGGGGTAAACCAGCGCAGCGAAAAAAACAATTAATTTGTAAACATGCAACGCCCCATGTCATATTAGAAGCACCACATCCTAGCCCGTTAAGTGCTTATCGAGGATTTTTTGGTAGTAAACCTTATTCAAAGATTAACCAACAATTAGTGGAATGGGATAAACGACCAATAGATTGGTGTTTAGCATAGATTGGCACAAATCGTTTACTTTATACACTACATAAATCGTGATACAGTTAGAATAGAAGAAAGAGAGGGACAACGATGAAGGCGAATTGTTTTCAATGTCAATTTTTTAAAGTAACCTGGGACCCTCAAACTCCACGTGCCTGTGTCGCATATGGCTTTAAAACAAAGCAAATTCCATCCGTTGTCGTGAAACAATCCTCAGGTATGGAATGTTTAAAATTTGTACCAAAAGTAGAAAGTGGGAGAATGTAATGATTCCTTATCAAGCCGTTATACAACAACTTGAAAAACAATTATCTGGTGCAAAAAATGCAGGGAATGATCAGCAGATCCGCGAAGCTCTTACAGCCATTCGTGCATTATGTGATGTGGTGTTAGATTCTCCTGGTAATACGCCATCTATCACGCCACCTTCTAAGCATTTACCACAAATGCTTGGATCAGAGATGAAGCTACCAAGTTTATCTACATCCAAAGTTGAAGAAGATGGAGCAAATGGTGATTCAATTTTTGATTTTTAAACAATATTAAAGGTAGGGTAACGAGCAATGAAAAAATTTATCGTGACAGGGGCTCTTCACGGCCTATTAGCAGTAGCCTTTGGTGCCTTTGGTGCACATGCTTTAAAAGAAATTTTAGATGATTATAGTCGAGGGATTTGGGAGACGGCTGTTCAATATCAAATGTTCCATGCTACTGGTTTGTTGGTAATCGGATTATTAATGAGTTCCAAATTATTTGGTGAAGTGAAGCAATTAAATTTGGCAGGAATTTTCTTTAACCTTGGGATTGTCTTCTTTTCAGGTAGCTTATATGTACTAGCGATTAGTGGTATAAAAGTATTGGGCGCAATTACACCAATCGGTGGTGTTCTATTTTTAATTGGGTGGATACTTATTATTTTATCGGCTTTAAAACATGCTCGTTAATTTTAAATTATGACTCTCTTACATGATTTGTAGGAGAGTTTTTTCTTTATTTTGTAAGAATACGATTTAAATCCTATTCTTTTTGTAAGAATTTATAGTACACTACTACTATTACTTGCAATATTTCGAAAATACAAAAAGAGAGGTTGTGTAGGATGGAAAAGCTATTTACATTATTAGATGAAAATTATGAAGAAATGGTAGGGATTCGTCGTCATTTGCACGAGTATCCTGAACTATCCTTTGAAGAAGTGGAGACACCAGCCTATATAGCTGCCTATCATAAAAAATTGGGTCATGAGGTACGTGAAGGGGTAGGTGGAAGAGGTGTAGTAGCGCTGCTACGCGGTGCAAGGCCAGGAAAAACTGTGGCGTTACGCGCTGATTTTGATGCATTAGCGATCCAAGAAGAAAATGATATACCCTTTAAATCAAAGGTTGCTGGTAAAATGCATGCTTGTGGACATGATGGTCATACAGCAACATTACTAGGATTAGCTAAAGCACTCAATCATATGAAATCTGAAATTACAGGCAATATTATATTTATTCATCAGCACGCTGAAGAGGTGGCGCCAGGTGGGGCAAAGCCGATGATAGAGGATGGGTGCTTAGATGGTGTAGATGTTATTTTTGGTACTCATCTATGGGCTCCCACTCCAATAGGGGAAATTTTAGTGAAAGATGGCGCTATTATGGCAGCTGCGGACAAAGTAGAAATTGCCATTCAAGGGAAGGGTGGACATGGTGCCGAACCACATCACTCCATTGATGCGGTTACTCTTGCTTCACAGTTTGTAATCAGCGCACAACAACTTATCTCGCGACGTATTGATCCATTAAAGTCAGCTGTTTTAACAATTGGTCATTTCGAGGCGATTAATCCGTTTAATGTTATTGCTGATCGTGTTAAATTGGCAGGAACAATTCGCACCTTTGAGGAAGATGTGCGTACACAGATGGAGCAGGAACTAGAAGCAGTTCTAAACGCTACTTGTCTAGCCTTTGGTGCAAGTTATGAATATCGTTATACTAGGGGTTATCCACCTGTTTATAATCATCAGAAGGAAACTGAGTTTGTGGCACAGCTAGCGTCAACTGTCCCAGGCGTAGAGCAAGTGAAAACTTGTCCACCATTTATGGTTGGAGAGGATTTTGCTTATTATTTAGAAAAAGTACCTGGTACATTCTTCTTCACAGGTGCGAAAAGTCCAGAATGGGAAACGGCTTATCCACATCATCACGCACGCTTTGATTTTGACGAACGCGCAATGCTTATAGCTGCTAAAACTTTAGGTAAAGCTACATTGGAATATTTAAAAGATTAAAAAATAAAAATCCGCATACTCTCATCGACGGTTGTCAGTGAGAGTATTGCGGATTTTTAAGACACATGATTGCTCTTATGGATTTTGGTTAAAATAGGCCATTTCTTCATCATATTCAGCAAAATCAAAGTAAATCATTGGGAATAAGAAGCGGTGATTGGATTTAAGTTCACGAATGATAACATGATCTCGTCCAGCAGCTTCTACCACACCACGTACAGTTTTTGTGTTTTTTCCTTGTTCCACTGCATGCTCAAAAGAAAAATGGAAGGTAGCTGGTTTTCCGCGATTCAACCGTAAAATATTTTCTATATAGGACTCTTCACGGCCAGGTGGTCGTCCGGTCGGGATTGTGACTGGAGGAGGAGTCATTTGTTGTTGCGTTGTTGGTGTCCAATAATAAGGCATCATCAATAATCAACCTACTTTCTTTTTAAATTTGAGGACAATCTTCTTCAGTTGGCGAGAAGAAGCAATGAGATTTGTATCTGCCTGTATTCCATTGGCCATACCATTGTGCAGGACAATCACCCGCAGGCATGAAAAACCACAAGGAACGGTTAGCTGGATGGAATCTCTCACCTTGAATTACTCTTTTGGCTAACCGGATATCTTGATCACGTGCTCGTTGATAAAAATAACTTTTTTGAGTTGCTTCAAAGCCACCTGGACGTTGATAAACCATCTGTTCAATTGTTCGAATATTACCAAAATCTAAACAATCCCCCCTTACACGATTAACGCCAACATTCCCAACCATCAGCATGCCTAACTCACCTTCGCCTTCTGCCTCGGCACGCATAAGCCTTGCTAGCAGGGCTGTCTGGGCATCATTCGTCTTAATAACAGCGATTTTCATACCTCCTCGCTGTCAGTATATGCATGATGGTATTGTAGACATGTTCAATTTTCTGAAGAAAGAAATTCACACAACAAAGGTACTATGCATACAGTAGTAATAACGACAAGTCCGTAAAAAATAATCTGAAAGCCATTCATGTTAGATACTTTTTATGAAAAATTGGGTAAATAGAAAAAGATATAAATAGGGGAATAGGAAATCAGTAAATTGCATGTGTAGTCCATACATGTGAGGTGATTCTATTTATGGAAATTGGGGTATGGTTTGGTATATTACTAAGCGCGGTCCTAGCCTTTTTACTAGGAGCGTTTTATGGACAGCCGCTCCATTGGTATCTATTTATTTTAATTATTGTGACAGGTTTTTTTATACAAATGGTCATCTTAATTTTAAAAGTAAAGGATGAAAGCTCTTAAGAAAAAATAAATTCATGGATTAAGGAAGTGTCATCGCAGAGGGGTGACATTTTCTTATTTTTATAGCTAATTTAGCTTGGCCCGTATAGTAACGTTGTTCCGAGACATACTAATGTTGAATTTATTTTTGCATTCATGAAGGAGCGTTACAATGCGTATTTTTAGTATGTTTGTAGCAATAATTATTAGTGCCTTTATGGCAGTCGGGATAGCAGAATACTACCATCAACCCTATAATTGGTATTTGGTTTTTCTGATGATACTTACCGGATTTTTTATTCATACTATCATATTAATATTTGAATCCGAAAATGCGGAGGAAAATGAAATTTAAAATGCGAGTCCTCACTGGGGACTCGCATTTTAACATTTTTAATTGTAATTATTAAACCGTTAAGAATGTAACTAATTTATCGTTATCAAGTAGGTTTCCGACGAAGAATGCGCCAAACTCACCGTAGCGAGCAGAAACTTCATCAAAGCGCATTTCATACACTAATTTTTTAAATTGTAAAACGTCATCAGCAAATAATGTTACGCCCCATTCGTGATCATCAAAGCCAACAGAGCCTGTAATAATTTGCTTTACTTTACCTGCATAACCGCGACCAATCATGCCGTGAGAACGCATTAATGATTTGCGCTCATCCATTGATAGCATGTACCAGTTATCATTTCCTTGACGGCGTTTATCCATAGGATAGAAGCATACATATTTAGAGCGAGGAAGCTCAGGGTATAGACGTGCACGTACATGTGGATTTTGGTATGGGTCTTCATTTGATTCGCCAGCTAAATAGTTTGAAAGCTCAACAACAGATACATAAGAATATGTAGGAATTGTAAAATCAGCAATGGCTAATTTATTAAATTCTGCTTCAAGCTCTTGTAGCTCATCCATCGTTTCACGCAATGTCATAATCATAAAGTCAGCCTTTTGACCAACGATTGCATAGAAGGCATGAGCACCTGTTTTAGCAATATCTGCTTCATTTAATTTCTCTAAATAAGCAAGAAATTCTTCTACTGCTGCTTGACGTTCTTCAGCAGAAACGAGCTTCCATGAAGCCCAATCAATTGAGCGAAAATCATGTAAAGCGTACCATCCATCTAACGTAATTGCTGCTTCATTCATTATTGAAAACACTCCTTTATAAGTGAATACCATTCAAAATTAGTTTATCATAGTTTGTGCAAATTCCCTAAGTTCATGAATGTTTTTCACGAATTTGACACCAACTATAGATGATGTATGCTAAAGAGTAGAGATGGAATTAGAGGAGCACCAATATGAAAAGTATTTTACAGCAGCCAATTTGGCGTTATTATGATCAATCAATTAGTGCAAAGCAGCGATCTCCGTTAGAATCCTTTGCCACTGATGATACGCTGTGTCAACTAGTTGGACAATTAGTATCACCCCCAACTATTCGGACGTGGGTCCATGAGGCATCCGTTGTGCTTGGTATCCAAGATCATCGTTTACCATATGTACAGCAGGGAATGGATTTACTAGAATCAAGAGGTTATCAACCTATCGTTCGGAACTCTGGTGGATTAGCCGTTGTCCTTGATGAAGGAATTTTAAACATTTCTATTGTATTATCTGAACAAATGGATTCATTAAGTATAAATGATGGCTATGATGTGATGGTTGACCTCGTTAAAGGTTTGTTTCCAGAGGTGGCAGAGAAGATTGAAGCCTATGAAATTGTAGGCTCATATTGCCCAGGTTCGTATGATCTAAGTATTGAAGGGAAAAAGTTTGCGGGAATTTCACAAAGACGTTTACGCCAAGGTGTAGCTGTGCAAATCTATTTATGTATAGAAGGTAGCGGCTCACAGCGTGCTGCACTCATTCGTGATTTTTATGAGGAAAGCTTACAACAGGAAGAGACGAAATTTAATTATCCACAAATAGTTCCCGAAGTCATGGCATCATTATCGGAGCTTGTCGATCTACACTTAACTGTAGAGGGAGTCGTTATTCGTCTACAGCAATTACTTCATCGCTTAGCTGGTGAAGTACATCCAGAATCTTTTCATGACGAAGAATTAACGTTATATGGTTTCTATTTAAAGCGTGTTTTTGAGCGAAATGCTAAAATGCTAGAACGACATGAATAGACTGATATTAACAAAAATAAAAAAGGCGATGCTGCTAATTAAGCGCATCGCCATTTTCAGGCTGGAAATTAGAACTACTTACTACTAGATTTCCGTTTTTCTCCATTTTAAAAACAGGTGCAACACGTTCTTCCTCTTCATCTAACGTAACAAGTCGTCTAGCACGATTCATAATTTGAACGAATTGTTCATAATCTTTGCGAATTGCTCGATTTTCTTCTTCTAGCTTTGTAATAGTTTTCTCTAGTTTTTTATTTTTCTCAGATGTTACATGGACAAGCTGTCTCCATTTTGAAGATTCATTGCCTACTTCACCAGAATGCTGTAAACGCAGTAAATAAGCTATAACAATATCAAGAGAAAGAGCAGATAGCGGAATTGATTTTCCTTCTGCAGCACTACTATTCACTGTAAACATACTAGAAGTGCGACGTCTTGCAGGAGCTCCTAACACTCGCATTCTTTCTTTTCTTTCTTTTTTAGCTTCAGCTAATTGTTCTTCATATTCTTTACGAACAACAGCATTCCAACGGAAACCACAGGCTGCAGCAGTACGATTTAACGCATCACCAGCTTCTTCAAAGGCATTTAGCTGTGTACTCCCCTCCGTTACGTGACGAATTACCGCCTCTGCTAACAATTCATCATTTTCTTCTAGCCAAGCATCTTGTCTTATTTTACTCATATTAAAAACCTCCACCTTTTTTGGTACTTGTTATTTAAGACTAGCATGACCAATCTTTTAACCTTTTATTCATCTATGTAAAAGGAATTATGCTTGAATAGAAGGGGAAAAGTACGATACAATACCCGTTGTAGGTTTGTACGTATGCTGCATACTTAAATATGTGAAGGTCATGCGTTCCATAGAGCGAGCGATTTTTTGTTTGAAAAATACTATATAGAAAGGGTTGTTGACAAAATGGCAAACGAATTTAAAGTTTGCGATGAATGTCAGGCCGTTAACTTAAAAACGTTAATTCCAAAATTAAAGGAAATCGATCCTGATGCAACCATCGAAATTGGCTGTCATTCTTATTGTGGTCCAGGACGCAAAAAAACATTTACCTTTGTAAATAGCCGCCCTGTTGCTGCATTAACCGAAGAAGAACTAATGGAAAAGGTTTTAACAAAATTAAAGAATAAGTAAACAAAAAGCTGTCTCTACTTGTTGGAGAAAGCTTTTTGTTCATTTATAGCAATAGAAATAAAAAGGTTGTAAGTATCTATAGAAAAATGTGAATAAGTATGCTAGTCCTAGATTTATCGCATATAATAGAACTATAACAAAATGGGGGTGCTATACAAATGACATATGCAAACGCTAAATTACAAGAAGAAAAGGTATTTAAAGACCCTGTTCACCGTTATGTGCATGTAAGGGATCAGGTGATATGGGATTTAGTAGGTACAAGAGAATTTCAGCGTTTACGTAGAATTCGTCAGCTTGGTACCACATTTTTAGTCTTTCATGGGGCAGAACACAGCCGCTTTAGTCATTCACTTGGTGTATATGAAATTGTACGTCGTATAGTGGATGATATCTTTGTTGGCCGTGCTGATTGGGATGAAGGTGAACGACTTTTAGTGCTATGTGCGGCGCTCTTACACGATTTAGGACATGGGCCATTCTCACATGCCTTTGAAAATGTCTTTGAACTGGATCATGAATATTATACAAGACAAATTTTATTGGGTGATACAGAAGTAAATGCTGTGCTGAAAAAAGTGGCAGCTGATTTTCCTGAAAAGGTATCTCAAGTAATAGGAAAGACATATCCAAACAAACAAGTAATTAGCTTAATTTCAAGCCAAATTGATGCGGATCGTATGGATTACCTACAACGTGATGCTTATTTTACTGGAGTTAGTTATGGTCACTTTGATATGGAACGGATTTTAAGAGTGATGCGTCCTCGCAAAAACCAAGTGGTCATAAAAGCAACAGGTATGCATGCAGTAGAGGATTATATTATGAGCCGCTATCAAATGTACTTGCAAATTTACTTCCATCCTGTGTCACGTAGTGCAGAGGTTATTTTAAATAAAATTTTAAAACGAGTAAAACAATTAAGTTTGGAAGGTTATACATTTAAGCATGAACCTACTCACTTCCTAGCATTTTTCCGTAATGCAATTACGCTCGAAGATTACCTTGCCTTAGAAGAGAGTATTCTTTTTACATATTTTCAACTATGGATGCAAGAGGAAGATACGATTCTAAGTGATTTAAGTCGCCGCTTTGTTAATCGCAAGCTATTCCAATACATTGATTTAGATCCTGGTGTCGAGCTTGATAAATATCAAAAACTACAGGAACTTTTCAAAGAGGCAAACTTGAACCCAGACTACTATCTTGTTCATGATACAACGGCTGATTTGCCCTATGATTTTTACAGACCTGGTGAAGAGGAAGTACGCGTGCCGATTTTCTTAGAAATGAAAAATGGTGAGCTACGTGAGCTTTCACGTGAATCAATTATTGTTGATTCTATTTCAGGACGGATGAAGAGGGACCATAAAATATATTTTCCTTTAGATTTTTTAGAAGATGATTCTACGCACGCGACCGTTAAACGGAGAATATTAACCTTGTTAGGAAAAGACGGAAAATAAAATATGAAATAGAAAGCAGTAAACACGTTCAAAGGAGCGATGTTTACTGCTTTTTTTGTATGTTTAGATGATTGTTTAGAATTTGTTCAGCGCTTGTAGTTATAATGTATCAAAAATGATAAAAGGTGGTGATGTTTATTTTTATATGCGTCACAAAAGTAATGCTTCTAAAATAAAATAAAGGAAAGTTTATAATTTGTTAATTCTTATGTCCTATGTTAGGATACAATTTGGCTTTTATTCACAAGAATGACAAGTTAATTTCAGGGAGGAGAGAAACCAATGTTTGTGGCAGGCTTTATCTGAAAATGAAAGGAAGCTATCGTCGCAGCAAACAATCAAGCTCTCTATCTATTAAGAAAAGAGGAGTGTCATGAGAAAAAAAATGAACATTGCTATGCTGACCATGTTGTTAGTGTTCCAAACACTACTCAGCCCACTGTCAGTATTTGCTTCTGAAGACATTTCGACACCACCAGTCGTGAATGACAATGGTTCGGTTGATGAGATGGAAAAAAATCCATCTACACCTGTGAGCAATGACACAGAGTTGTCAGAAGATAACATAGGTGAGGAAGAGCTTTCTACAACACCGCAAGAAAATGAAAATACGGAGCAAGCTCCTGAGGGCCAAGCTCCTGAAGAAGAAAAAGTGGATGATGAACCCGCTAAAACATTGCCAGTGAATCATACACCATTGGCTGCTCAAGAAATTCCAGCTTCACTATTATCATTTGTAATGAAAATTGGTGAAAAAACAGTTGGAGCAGGTGAATTTGGTGCAGAATTAGATCCTAATACAACTGCTAACTTCACGGTTAAATTTTCCGTGCCAATGCAAGATAGTCAAGCAGAAGCTTGGGGAGACGGGAGTTGGTTTGAATTCCAATTGCCGCAGTCGTTAATTGATTTTGATGGGGCATTCACCGGTAGCAAGACAGTAAACGGTATCACATATAATTATGTAACTACGGATAATAAAGTTCGTGTAGAGTTAAGTGGAATGGAGCCCGGCTCAGGAAGCTCTCAACCAGAGGAATTAACCATCATATTTAATGCTGGTTTTAATAACCTTTCAGACGACATTGAGCAAGATCTGGAAATTCCGGCAGCCACAGGTGGTAGTGAGATCATTAAAGTTAAATTTACTTTCTTACCTTCAACGAGCAACAAAAAGGTAAGTAAGGAGAAAATAGGGACTCCTACACCAACAATAAGTGGTAATCATGAGATGGAATGGCAGGTATGGATTAATGAAGCTGGTAAATTATTAAGTAATCCAACTTTAACAGACGAGCCAACATCACATGAAATTATGGCTAATTCCGTGAATGTTTATCAATATGAGGTTGGTCTTAATGGAGTGAGAACAAGTACAGAAAAAAATGTTCTGACAAATGGTAGTTGGAGCGATATTGAAAGTACGCTGACTGGTAAGTATGCATATAAAATTACGTATAAAACGTCTGTAACATTAGAGGCGGATAAACGTGATGGTGCAGTTAATTTTAATAACAGGGTACAATTTACTAACAATGGACAAATAGAATCTTCTAATATGGCAACACACACCATTACGTATGGTAAAGCGCTAGATAAAAAGTTAGATAAAAATACAAACTATGAAACAAAGTGGCATATTGATTACAATCATAATTTGTTAAGTATCGATCAATCTGATGCATATGTTATAGATACAATTAAAGGTCCTCACGAAATCGATGCATCAAGCATTAAGGTTTATAAAATGAACGATGCAGCTGGCCATGTGGCGACAACAGTTTCGGAAGCTAATAGAGTAACAAATGGATTTACTATTACTCCTGCAGCTGGAAATGTTAAAAGCTTCACATTAACCTTTGATAACGATATTTCAGATGCCTATACAATTGTGTATGATGCGAACTATACTAAACAGGATTTTTATGAAAATGAAGCAGGGCTGTTTAATAATAGTGTGACAAGCGGTTCAGGTAAAGAGAAGAATATAAACTATGTACTTACTGAAAACCTATTAAAAAAATCATATACCGTTGATTTTGATAAAAAAGTAATTACATGGACGGTCAACATTGTATCTGATAATCCAACTAAATCAATTAACAACCTAACACTAACAGATACATTTACAGCTGGTGCTGCAGATGGGGTGCATGAGTTAATAGACAACACTGTAAAGCTTAATGGTATAGCAACTACTTATACTCTAATTGGTGGAGATAAGAAAAAAGGCTTTACAATTTCAGGTATTAACGTACCAGCAGGTAGTACATCAACTATCACTTATCAAACGAGCTTCGCAATTGGTGATGAGGGTACTGTACAAAAGCAAGGGTACGGAAATACAGCCGCTACAGAGTGGACAAGTGGCGGTAAAGTATATGAAAAATCAGCTTCTGCGAGCTATATTCCACAATCAACTACTGTTAATAATGGCAGTAAATCGGGATCGTTTGACTACTCCACACAGCAATTTACATGGGATGTAAAAGTGAATATCAATAAAAAGGATATTAATGGAGCTATTTTAATTGATACAGTTGGTGAGGGACATAAGTATTTACCGGGAACAATTGAAGTATTACCTTTAACTAATTTAGGTGGTAGTGATACAGGCGGAACTATTGGTACTACACCGATTGACCCGAACAATTACACAATTTCAGCTGAAACAGATAAAGGCTTTACATTAACATTCAGTGATTCCTTATCAGGAGACATAAACTACCAAGCATATGTGGTTCGTTATAACACAATGGATGACGATCACATTTTAGGTATTGGTTCTGATACGGCTACTGAAAGAGGGAATGTATATACGAATGATGCCACATTCAAAACAAAGGGTACGCAAGAATTTACGCTGGAATCAACGCCAGTAAAAATTGATGAGAATGTAGCGAACAATTTAGTGACAAAAAATAAACCACAACAAAACGCAAGTAAAGAAACAATCACTTGGACATTAGATGTGAATAAATCTCATTCTGATTTAGGTCAAAATGTCATCTTAACAGATTTACCAGGTAATAATTTAATGTTATTGGAAAGTAGTATTCTATTAGCACCATATACAGTATCTAAAACTGGTATTCAAAATGCATCTACCTGGCAAACACCTTTACAATTAGGGGTAACTGTCAAGTTTGATACTCAAGGAGGCTTTAGCCTCGAATTCCCTGATTTAAATCGAAAAGGGTATCAAGTACAGTATAAAACAATAGGCTTTGGTCAAATGGGTGATGCATTAGAAAATACAGCAACATTGCATAATACGGGGCAAACAAAGGCTAATCAAAAAACTGAGAGTGACTTTAAGGGTAAATTTAGCTTTAGTAGCTCTGAATCAGATTTTTCGTCAACACGAGGCAGTGCGAAATTCAAAAAGATTGGTATCGACTCAGCTACAGGTCAATTTAAAGAAAATTTAGCGGATGTTGAATTCCAACTAATTAAAAAAACCGCAAAACCAAATGAATATATCATACAAACAGCTACTACAGATGCAAATGGAGAATTCACATTTGAAAATGTGCCGTACAATGACTATCTCATCCGTGAAGTAGCAGCACCAACTGGTTATACTAAAATGTCTGATTTTAAATTTAAGTTAGATGAAAACACGACACTAAATAAGCAGCCAGACTTAATAACACAACTTGTCAATACGACACCAATAGTGGGTGGTAGTTGTACACAATTCGAAATAGCAATTAAGGATATGGATGGTCATTCAATTACTACAGGGACAGTTACATTAAAGGATCCCAATGGTACAGAAACAGCACCATACAACGTAACAAATGGCAAAGTGACATTACCTAATCATTTTACTGCTGGTGAGTATACTATATCTCATTCAGTTGAAGGTGAATTAGGAAAGGTAACAGTGAAATATGATGGTGGATGTAAAGCTGTAGTTCAACCAGTGCCGAAATGTGAAAACTACACAATTGTTGTGAGAGATGGTCAAGGTAATATTCGTACAAATATTTTAGAATTAACATTAAAGCAAGGTACTACAGTAGTGACAAAGGTATCTCCTGACGCAGGAGGTAGGTTTATTGTTCATTCAAATGATCCTACTAATAGTGTAAAACCAGGTGAATACACAATATATGAGGGTAACCAATTTTTAGGTACAGTTACACTGACATACAAGAAAAGCTGTGGTTATGAATTTACAATTATACAAGCACCAAAATGTGAAACATTCGATTTAACGGTCAAAGATGTTGATGGAGAATTAATAGAAGATAAAACGAAAGTAACTATTAAAGATATAGATGGCAAAACGGTAGCTACTGAAGAAACAAAAGATGGGAAAGTAGAGATAAAAGATTTAGAGCCAGGTGTTTATAGTGTATTTGATAAGGATGGAAATAAAATTGGGGAATTCTCTAGCAATATTGATTGCCATGCTGAAGTTCAGCAAAAACCAGCCTGCGAGCGCTTTACAGTAGAGTTAAAGGATAAAAGTAATGTCCTAATTAAGGCTGGAAAAGACGTTGTTATTAAAGATAAACAAGGTAACGTTATTTCAACAGTGATTGAAGCTGATGGTAGCATGACATTTGTTTCTAAAGATGTACCGGCAGGTAAGTATAATGTTTATGACAACAAAGTGTATTTGGGTGAAATTGTAGTTTCTTATAAACAAATTTGTAAAGTAGAACTGCCTATTGCTCCAGCTTGTCCAATTTTCACATTAACCATTAACAATATGTATGGTCAGCCTCGTGAAGGTGTTAAAGTAACATTTACAGATGAAAATGGTGAAGTGGTAGAAGAAAGTGGTACTAAAGAATTTATAACAAATAATATAGGTCAAATTACAATAAGTAATTCATTCATAAAGCCTGGTAAATATATTGTGAAAGAGAATGGAAGTACAATCATTGGGACAGTCGAGGTAGGTAATACTTGTGAGGCTAAAATCCAGCCTACACCACCTGTAACAAATCCTACAACTGATCCGGATCATCCAACATCAGAGCCAGGGCAACCGGTTGACCCAAACAAGCCAAATCCAGAGAAGCCGGTTGAGCCAAATAAGCCAAATCCAGATCCAGATCCAGAGAAGCCGGTTAATCCAAACAAACCAAACCCGGATCCGGGGAAACCAATCGGTCCAAATAAACCAAATCCAGATTTAGAGAAGCCGGTTGAGCCAAGCAATCCCAAACCAGATACAAACAAACCTACAACTCCTGGTAAGGGTGGCACTTCAGCACAAAATGTTATTGATCAAGGGAAACAATTACCACCGTATAATCCATCAAACGTAACTAAAAATACGTTAGATGCTTATAAAGATTTCCTGAATAAATATAGTAAGCTATCAAAAGATGAGCAAACTGAGGTAGCTCAAGCTATTGATATCAATAAAATTAAAGCGGATGCAGAGCGCTTAGAAGCACAGTTGAGAGCACAAGGTAAATTACCGCAAACAGATGGAGCCAATCAAACAGCTCTTGTATTTGTTGGTTTACTGCTTGTAGCTGGGTCAATATGGTTCTTGCGTCGCCGTACAACAGAGATATAATCAAAAAAGCGCCATCTTATAGTGATGGCGCTTTTTGTATGATTTAAAAGGTTCCTTTGGCATTTTCTAAAGAATAGCTTTGCACAAAATCTGCCTGTAAGGCCAGTCGTTTGGAGCCTTTTTCTGCACAAGTAATCAAGGTTAACGTCGTCTGGTTGGGGATATCGTCCAAGATGAAAACATCGGTTGCTGCAATAATTTTTTTAGTCGTTAATTTATACTCGTAGACATTACTCATGTCTGTAACATAAATGATATCGCCAATTTGCGCTTGATAGAGGGGACTGAATAAAATATCTTTCTCTTCAAAATAATGACCTGCCAAAGCATAGTTCCCTTGACCGAGTTGTTGATTAGGCTTCATTGTACCTGCTCCAATAGCAAGAACAGCATTGCCTACCCCCTTCAAAATAGGAAGTTGCATATGGACACTAGGTACGGCGATACTGCCAATAACGGGCATTTTACTAGCCTTTATTTGGGCTTGGAGAACCTCGGCGATGGACAGTGATTGCACAGCTTCGAACTCAAAATCTGCATCAAGCTGGTTGTTCTTTTTGATATCGTCTGTGCTGTATTCAACTGCATTTAATTTGTCACTCATCCGTGCGATCATCTTATTTTGAATAGGTGTGATAAATATTAGTAACAGGCCGATGATAAGCACGCATAGGAGTAAGGTCAGTTTAAGTTTATTCATTTTCATTAATCACATCACATCCTAGCCATAATTATGTAATACTGAAAAGTTTAAAAATGGGTAGAGCATTAGATGGCTCTACCCAAGTTCAATTTATTTATCACTTAAACGAACGCCTGCAACGCCGTAATGGTTTTTAGACATTTCTTCAATAAAAACTGTTACATTTTCTGCAGGTGCATTCACTGTGCGAGAAACGGCTTCTGTAACTTCTTTTACAAGGGCACGTTTTTGTTCCTCTGTACGACCTTCAAGCATTTTAACTGTTACGTATGGCATAATATTGCCTCCTTTATAGAATAATGTTGTATAGTTAGTTTATAAGAAAGTAGTATAAACTTCTTACTTGCATTGAGGCATACGTGCCAGGTTAATTGTGGCTATATGCTTCCTTATATAATAGCAGAATGGAGGGTATTTAAGTATGGCAAACGAAGAAAAACCAAAACAAAAAATGGGCTTTACTATTATAAAAAATGATCCAACCGATGGACATAAGGGGTTTGGGATTGGCTCGCTTTCATTAGAAAATGTATCGCCAGTCATTATAGATATCGAAGAGGGTACAGCATCTGTTGAGATTGGTGCTATGCATGCGCGTAGCGATGTGGAACGCGGAATTAAATTTACAACGGATCGTGCTGATTCAGAGGGTGGAAAGCCATATTGGCTAGTATGGGTGACAATCGATCATAAAGAGGATGGACCTTACTATGCTGGTATAACAGCTTGTGAAATGGTAGTGAACCGTGAAAAACGCCGTGGCTATAAAATTTTGGCTGATCATGTGAATAAAATGGATAAATCCATGAAGCGTCATATTATCGTAGAGCATATGGATATACCGTCTAAAAAAGTGTTAGCTACTTTCCTAGAACAACTTAATCCAGACCTGTGGGAGCGAAGTAGCGAGCAATTGCGTCAAGACTTATTTGTCGAATAGACCTTTAATGATTGAACAAACTGTGACATTTTGCAATCGTTTTCGATATTAGGTTGAAAGTGAGTTTGAAACAAAGTAAACTTGAGGCAGAGCTTACATTTTAGTAAGCTAGGACACTTGGTTTCGCGAAAGTGATGAGCGCTATGCGGCATTTGAACAACCCAAACCCAAGCCAAATGCCCCATGATGCTCATACTTCGCAAACCATAAAAAGAAAAGCTTTCTGTTCCCACGGACACGTCTCCGGGGAAGAGAAAGCTTTTCTTATTTTTCGTATATCTGTTACTTTGTCGAGAGCCTTCATAGCTTAAAACGTATTAGGTTTAAAAAGGTTTCCTGATTAATGCTGGTTTTTCTTAGTCCTTAAAGATCGAGAATGGAAGCATATTCCAAAATTCTCCCCATGTATTACTGTCAAGAATGTCGAAGTTTGTACATTTTTCAGTTGGTACATCCTTAGATTCCATATATACAAGGCGTTGTTTAGGACAAGCATCGGTCGCTAATTTACCTGTTTCGATATCAATGACAACACCTTCAACACCTTTTGGCTTTTTGAAGTCTTCATTTTTTGTTCCTTTATTTACAGCCTCCATAAAGTCTATCCATATTTGCTTTGTCGCTGCAGTATCTTCTTTTGTCGTTAG
The DNA here is from genome assembly GCF_049315265.1 of Lysinibacillus sp. NPDC056220. NCBI lineage: Bacteria > Bacillati > Bacillota > Bacilli > Caryophanales > Bacillaceae > Lysinibacillus > Lysinibacillus sp. NPDC056220. The sequence goes on along the minus strand of NZ_JBMOXD010000001.1, from coordinate 1,009,458 downwards.
ATTTTTCCCTTGGTCATAGCCATTCCAGACTCCAGCAGTTAGACTTGGTGTAAAACCAATGAGCCACTGGTCGCTATTGGTAGACCCTGATTTTGCTGCATAAGTATGGGTCATACGTGAGCGAATGCTTATACCTGTTGCAGGTGAGTAATCGCTGAATACAGGGTCAAAAATACCTGTCATCATTTCCGTTAAGATAAATGCATTCTCTTTGGAAATAGCGGTCTCCGACTTTTTCGTAACACCCTTGTTTTCATAAATCACATCTCCATTAGCATTTTTTATGGATACAATTGCCGTCGGAGTTGTTTGCTGCCCTTGTGAAGCTAAAACATTGTAGGCATTTGTCATTTCATATAACGTTGTTTCGATTGTGCCAAGTGCTATTGATAAATTATCCTTTGCACCAATTCCAACATTAAAACGGTTCGCCATATCGTGAAATTCCTTGAAGCCAATGTCCTCTAATGTCTTCACAGCATAAATATTATCTGAAATTGCAATAGCTTGTGCCATAGTCATATCATGATCAGCAAACTGCCCATTCACATTTTTAGGGGCATATGTTCCTCGTCCGTTATCATAAGTAAATGTTGTTTCACCCACATCTAAAAAAGTAAGTGGAGTGTATCCGTTTTCTAAAGCAGCCGCATATAAAATAGGCTTAATAGTAGAACCTGGTTGACGTTTAGCCTGTGTCACACGGTTAAAAGAACTTACTGCATAGTCACGTCCACCTACTAATGCCGTGACAGCACCTGTTTTAGATTCCATGCTAACAAAGGCTGTTTGAAGGTCATTAGCAGGCATGTTTTTTGCCACTGCTTCTTCGGCTGCTTTTTGATGTTCAAGATTCAAGGTCGTTTGAATCGTCCAGCCACCCTCACTAATATCCAGGTTTTTTGATTTTAAAATTTCACTCGCTTCTTGCCAAGCAACATCTAGGAAATAGGGGGCAACAGATTTGGTTGCTACCCAACTATCATTTTTCAAAACAAGTTGTTCATTTTCTGCACGAGTTTTTTCTTCTTGTGAAATGGCTCCTTGATCTGCCATAAGCTTTAAAATAACATGTTGGCGATTTGTAGCCTTGTCCAAATTAGCGATTGGCGAATAGATACTTGGACCCTTTGGTACACCTGTTAACATGGCTGCCTCTGCAAGCGTTAAATCACGAGCAGACTTTCCAAAGTAAAATCGACTGGCTGCTTCAACACCATACATCCCATGACCGTAATAGACTGTATTTAAATAACCCTCTAAAATTTCGTCTTTATCATAAAAAACTTCTAATCTATAAGCATACAGAGCTTCATTTAATTTACGTGTCCAAGATTTCTCATGAGAAAGATAGAGGTTACGTGCATATTGCTGGGTAATTGTACTCGCTCCTTGTACCTTTCCTCCAGCTTTAATATCCACTAAAATCGCACCAGCAATACGTGAATAGTCAAAGCCACCATGTTTATAAAAATCTTTATCTTCAACAGCTACTACTGCTTCTTTTAAATAAGGTGACATCTCTTCGAGGCCAACCCAATAACGTCGTTGATTTGTAAAGTGGTCTCCAATTTGGTTCTCATTTTCATCTAAGAAAATGGAGGCTTTAGGTACGGTTAAAGGCGGTGCACCAGCCACTTGAACATAGATGCGTAGTGCTACAAATGCTACGACAATTGCAGTTGCAAAGGCGACAAAATAAGTAAGTGATTTCCGTGTGCGCTTTACACGCTTTTGCTTTCGATGATAGCTTTTTCGTTTCATCCGACTCTCACCTCGTTTTCTCACAACTTCGAACTTAATGTTAGTATGTGTTCGAACATTCATCTTTAATCGAAATTCTACCTAAAAACTATTGCACTTTATTCAAAAACATCTATACTTTTTTTGTACTACTTGAAACGCTGGCATTCGACAAGAAAATCACGCTTTGTAGATTTTAATCGAATTTTGCTAGACGTTCCAATAATGTATACGAGGATAAAAGGATACAGGTTTCATTACAATCCTGTAAGCCATAATAATGGACTTTAAGATAAGTTGTTTTTCAAAATAATATTTTATTTATAACGGAGGTCTAGCAATGAGATTTGATGAAGCGTATTCAGGAAATGTATTTATAAAAAGTCATCCTACATATAAGGATGCTCAGGCAGTCATTTATGGTATGCCAATGGATTGGACAGTAAGTTATCGTCCAGGTTCACGATTCGGCCCACAACGTATCCGTGAGGTATCAATCGGACTTGAAGAGTACAGCCCATATTTAGATCGTGAGCTTGAAGAAGTAAAGTATTTCGATGCAGGCGATATTCCATTGCCATTTGGAAATGCACAACGTTCATTAGATGAAATTGAAAAATTTATTGAAAAGTTATTAGCTGATGGGAAAATCCCTGTTGGTATGGGGGGCGAACACTTAGTGTCTTGGCCTGTCATGAAAGCAGTATCTGCAAAATACGATGACCTAGCTATCATTCACTTTGATGCTCACACAGATTTACGGGTGGAGTATGAGGGAGAACCACTTTCTCACTCTACACCGATTCGCAAAATTGCCGAACATATCGGGCCAAAAAATGTTTATTCATTTGGTATTCGTTCAGGGATGAAAGAGGAATTTGATTGGGCGAAGGAAAACGGTATGCATATTTCTAAGTTTGAAGTATTGGAGCCGTTAAAGGAAGTTCTACCAACGTTGGCAGGTCGTAATGTTTACGTAACGATCGATATCGACGTGTTAGATCCAGCCCATGCACCGGGCACTGGTACAGTTGATTGCGGTGGTATTACGGCGAAAGAATTACTAGCTTCCATTCATGCCATTGCAGCAAGCGGTGTAAATGTTGTAGGCTTTGATCTAGTGGAAGTAGCACCAATTTATGATACATCTGAAATGACAGCTAACACAGCTTCTAAGTTATTGCGTGAAATGATTTTAGGCTGGGTAAAATAATTTAAATAAACACAATTAGATGGGGGTAGCTATGGCTAGCCCCACTTTTTAATTAGTCGATTTAATAAGAAAAAGGTATTATTTGACTCAATATTCACAATACGAATATAATTTTTATATATAAAAAGGGAAGGAGGAGTATTGTGATTTGGTCTCTTCTCATGAATGATTTATTTATCTTTATGAGCACAATGGAATATTTTTGGCTATTAGCTTCGTTCGTTTTAACCGTTTTCTGTGTTAATTTACAGCTATATTTCGCCAATAAATTAATGGTTCAAGAAATACAAGATGAAGAGATTGAAGTAGATTATGACATCACTAATACTTGGACTCCACCTTTGCTAACGTGGTTCGTTCTATGTATAAGAACGTCAGAAAACAATGAAGAAGAAAGTATGTCTCCTAGTTTTATTTAAACTTTAAAACTAGGAGGAGAATCATTGTTTACTTTTTTAACGCAACCAATCATTTATTTCATTCATTTCATTCATTCTTTTACAGGAAGCTATGCAATTGGTGTCATTAGCATCACGATTGCGGTGAGAGTCATACTTATGCCGCTTTTTATTAAATCGGCCAAGCACCAAAAGCATTCAAAGGAATTAATGACAGTTATTAAACCTGAATTAGATGTACTTACTGCTAAATTGAAGAATAGTAATGATGAGTCAGAAAAAATAACGGTTCAACAAAAAATACAAGAATTAACTTCAGATTCATTGAAAAGCTCATTATTAGGTTGTTTACCAATCATCATTCAATTGCCTGTGTTATTTTCACTGTACTATGCGATTAAGCTAGATACAGTGATTGCCAGTGAAAATTTTCTTTGGATGAATTTGGGCACAGTGGATATCGGGATTTCAATAATTGCTTGTGTCATCTATTTCATGCAAAGTTGGCTCTCGTTAGATAAAAACCAACCAATGAATGTGAAGGTGCTGGTGTTCATCAATCCTATCATGATTCTAATTTTTAGTTTGTTTAATCCAGCGATTATTCCTATATATTGGACTGTGAGTGCTTTATTATTAATGATTCAGCAATTGATTATAAAAAAATGGTATAGATAAATTGCGAAAATCCTCTCTCTTTAGAAGGGAGGATTTTTTATTGCATGAATATCCTTAGTAGTTTCGCCCTGATTGACTTCTATCTTGAAAAAACATTGGTATTCATCCTATAATAAAAAGGTTATAGTAAAAGATTAAAAAGGGAGCGTCCGTTATGGCGAACGAAGTAAGATCGCAAGTAAACATTAAGCTCATTTCTACGATTCGTCCAAGTGATGGAGAATCCGAAAGTTATGAAATGTGGCTCAAAGGGCAGCTACTTGAAAAAGCAGGAAGCTTGTATTTGAAATATGATGAAGTGCAGGAGGATAAAACCATCCGCACGACTATGAAGTTAGGCCATGAGAAGGCACTTATTATGCGTGCTGGAGCGGTCAGTATGCGGTTACCACTGAACATAATTGAACAACAAAAAGGGCATTATGAAGGTGAGTTTGGCTCCATGCCACTCGTTATCGATACGAAGAAAATGTCGTTTACGAACAGGGCAGAAAGCGGAGATTTCCATGTACAGTACGATTTACTAATGGGTGGGCAATCCGTTGGCAATTATACATTAGATATTACATTTACGGAGGTACAATGATGAACGCAGTAGAACAAGTACAACAGGCTATAAAAGCAGCGTTGGCTCAAGCCGTTAAAAAGGCTGGCTTAGTGGAGGCCGACACAGAATTAATGATTCACCTGGAAACACCAAAGGATAAAGCAAATGGTGATTATGCAACAAACATTGCTATGCAGTTAACAAAGCTAGCGAAGAAGCCACCTCGTGCTATTGCAGAAGCTATTTTAGAAAACCTAGATACTGCAGGAACAGATATTGAAAAAATTGATATTGCCGGTCCTGGTTTTATGAATATTACAGTCCGTAAAGATTTCCTGGCAGGGGTAGTTACACAGGTGCTTGAGCAAGGTAATGACTATGGTCGTTCAAATGCCGGCGCAGGGGAGAAGATTCAAATAGAGTTTGTTTCGGCTAACCCTACAGGAGATCTTCATTTAGGACATGCACGGGGTGCCTCTGTTGGAGATTCATTATGTAATGTATTAGATATGGCTGGCTACAGTGTCTCTCGCGAGTACTATATTAATGATGCAGGGAACCAAATTAATAATCTGGCTTACTCATTAGAAGCTCGTTATAAGCAGGCACTAGGATTGGATGCTGAAATGCCAGAAGACGGTTATCATGGCCCAGACATTATAGAAATTGCTGGCAAGCTAGCAAAGGAGCATGGTGATGCAATCCTAGCAAAATCAGATGAAGAACGTTTTGCATTCTTCCGTCAGCATGGTTTAGCGTTAGAATTAGACAAATTAAAAACAGACCTAGCAAACTTCCGTGTGAACTTTGATGTCTGGTATTCTGAAACTTCTCTTTATGAAAACGGGAAAATTGAAGTGGCATTAGATAAATTAAAAGCAAATGGTCATGTGTTTGAAGAGGATGGTGCCACTTGGTTCCGCTCAACAACTTTTGGTGATGATAAAGACCGTGTATTAATTAAAAACGATGGTTCATTCACATATTTAACGCCAGATATTGCTTATCATGAAGATAAAATTGTCCGTGGCTTTGATAAATTAATCAATATTTGGGGAGCTGATCATCACGGCTATATTCCACGTATGAAAGCTGCCATTCAAGCACTGGGCTATGATCGCGATACATTGGAAGTAGAAGTAATTCAGATGGTTCAGCTTTATAAAAATGGTGAGAAATTCAAAATGTCTAAACGTACAGGAAATGCAGTAACAATGCGTGAGCTTGTGGAAGAGGTTGGTTTAGATGCTGTTCGTTACTTCTTCGTAAAAACAGCAGGCGATTCTCATATGGACTTTGACCTTGACCTTGCTGTATCGCAATCCAATGAAAATCCAGTGTATTATGCACAATATGCACATGCACGTATTTCATCAATCTTACGTTCAGCCAATGAACAAGGTTTTGCTGCTACAAGTGAAAACCTTACCCTGTTAACAGCTGAGAAAGAAATTGATTTACTGAAAAAGATAGGCGATTTCCCACAAGTGGTTGCTGACGCGGCGAAACACCGTACACCACATCGTATCGCAAACTATATTCAAGAAACGGCTGCTGCTTTCCATAGCTTCTATAATGCAGAAAAAGTATTAGATGCTTCAAACAAAGAGCTAACAGAAGCTCGCTTAGCATTAATTACGGCTGTTCGTACAACAATTGCCAATGCACTTCGTTTAATCGGCGTATCAGCACCAGAAAAAATGTAATAATCAATTTTGGCCCCTAACAGGTAAAATGTTAGGGGCTTTTTTAATGGATAAAAGTGGTTAACACCATTAAAAAATGGCAGATAGATATACAAAAGTTTCGGCTAACCCTGAAATTTCTGCTTCGAACTATATTTTTCTGTTAATTGCGAAAATTTTGTTGAAGTTAACGTTAACGTCAATGGTATACTGATGCCATATAGGAGGGGGGAGACGATTATGAAGACGATTCAGGAGGTGGCTCAGGAGTTCGATGTGTCCACACGCACAATTCGTTATTATGAGGAGCTTGGTCTTCTTTGTCCTCAACGTTCATCTACGAATCAACGAACCTTTTCGAAAAAAGAATTAGCGAAGCTCAAGCTTATTTTAAGAGGAAAGCGTTACGGCTTTTCACTGGAGGAAATCAAGGAGATGGTGTTACTTTTTGACTTTGATCGCTCTGGGATTCAGCAATTGGAGCGAACCGTTGAATACGGAGAGCAAAAAATTCAAGAGATTGATAGTAAAATAGCTGAGCTTACGCAAATGAGAAATGAATTACAACAAATGCATGGCATGTTTAATGAAAAATTAACGACTTTAAGGGGAGAGATGCACGATGAATAGTTCCGATTTATTAGCACGTAATGCCCGTAAGTATCCAAAAAGGGAAGCTGTTATTTGTCATGGTAGAAGAGTGACCTATCATGATTTAGATGAGCAAGTGACCCGTTTTAGTCATGCTTTATTAGAACAGGGTGTAAGGCAGGGAGATAAAGTTCTGATTTTTATGCCTAACGTTGTAGAGTTTGTCGTGAGCTATTTTGCTATTCAGCGAATGGGTGCTATTGTCGTTCCGGTCAATGCTAAGTTTACATTACAAGAAGTAGAGTATGTGGCACAGCATGCTGAGGCAAAAGCAATTATTGCTCATGAAGCCATTTTTGCGGCAGTCCAGCATATTGCCGTAATCCCGTTGAAAATTAAAACAGGGCAGCAAGTAGCGGGCTGGCTTCAGTATGAAACAATGATTCAAAGTGCCAGTGCTCATACGATTGAATGTCAGTTAAACGAGGATGATGCTTCGACTATTTTGTACACATCAGGTACAACTGGGAAACCGAAGGGCGTATTGTTTAGCTATCGAAATATTTTAACGGTTGCGCAAATGATTGCAGTTGAAATGGAGGTCAAGCCTGAAAGCCGTATATTGCTGATGATGCCATTAACCCATTCCGCACCATTACATTTATTCTTAATGGCAGGTGTACTTGTAGGTTCTACAAATGTATTAACACCAACTTTCACGCCAGACTTATTGATGGATTCCATTGAACAGGAAAAAACGACCCATTTTTTTGGAGCACCTGTTGCTTATTTATTAACAGCACAGATGCCAAGATTGCAATCAGCTGATTTGTCCTCTATGAAATGGTGGGTATATGGAGGAGCACCGTTATCCGAAAACGAAGTTCGTTTTATTCAACAGTCATTCTGCACAACTAATTTAACATGTGTTTATGGATTAACAGAGGCGGGGCCAAGTGGATCATTGCTTTTTGGTAAGGAGCATGAAGAAAAGGCTGGGAGTATTGGTCAACGTGCACCTTTAGGTACAGAGATACGTATTGTTAACGACCATGGCGAAGATGTACCAGCAGGAGAAGTAGGGGAAATCGTTTTATTTGGTGAGGGTAATATGCTCGGTTACTACAGAGATGAAGTGGCAACCAATGCGGCATTTATAGGCGGCTGGTTAAAAACAGGGGATCTCGCTCGTATGGATGAAGACGGTTTTATTTGGATTGTTGATCGAAAGAAAGATGTGATTATTTCTGGTGGAGTCAATATTTACCCGAAAGAAATAGAAGATTGCCTTTTAAGCTTTGAGGGGATATTTGAAGCGGCAGTAATTGGTGTTCCACATCCACAATGGGGTGAGACAGTGAAGGCTGTTTATTCGGCTAAACAGGATATTGATGAAGATGCTCTAAAAGATTTTTTAGAGGGGCGGCTTGCTAAGTATAAATTACCACGTATTTTTGAAAAAGTGGAAGCGCTACCACGGAATGCCTCAGGCAAAATTTTAAAGCAATCTTTGAAAGGACAAGAGGTGAGATAGCATGAAAGTTTTACAACAGGAAATAGCACGTACAAGCAATTTCTTTACAGGTGATGAAACGCTTCAGAAAGTGTTGGAAATGATGTTGGGTAAAGAATTTTCATCTTATGCGCATCGAGAATTGACGGACTTTGGTGAGCTATGTGCTGGCGCTATAGACGTGAGGGCGAAACATACCGATCGACAAGGGGAGCCTCGCCTTCAAAGGTATAATGCCTATGGTGAAGAGGTCTCAGAGGTGTGGGTCAATGACGGCTACAAAAAAACAATTGAAGAGACATATAATACGGGTATTGTTGGTTATGTGCATAAGGATATTCCCCAACTAGGTCACAAGGGGAATTATGTCTATAGCTTTGCGCAAGGTTATTTACTGTCACATGCAGAGCCCGGTTTTTATTGCCCTGTGACATTAACGATGGCCACTGCCTATTTATTAGACCATTATGCAGAGGAAGAAGTTAAGCAGCGTTTCTTACCACATGTTTGTGCAACAGGCGATTTAGAGCTATATGAGGGGGCGACATTTTTAACAGAACGTCAAGGAGGCTCAGATGTTGGTGCAAATGTAGTAGAAGCAAAACTTGTAGGGAATGAGTACCGCCTCTATGGTGAAAAGTATTTCGCGTCTAATGCTGGAATGTGTGGGGTTGCAATGGTGTTGGCACGAATAGCGGGTGCACAAGCAGGCTCTAAAGGATTAACTCTATTTGTAGTTCCATGGCGAAATGAAGATGGATCGGTTAACCATCTTCGTATTCGACGACTCAAAGATAAATTAGGTGTGAAAGCCGTTCCATCTGGTGAGGTAGAGTTTGATGGAGCACTCGCCTATGTAGTTGGTGATCCAAATAAAGGGATTTATTATATGTTGGAGGCGCTTAATTTATCAAGAATTTGTAATGCAGTGGCATCCATTGGTATTATGCGCCGTGGCTTCTTGGAGGCGAAGCATTATGTGTCAAATCGATATGCCTTTGGTAAACCTTTAACACAGTACCCTATGATTCAGGATACATTGGGTAAATATGCTGCTAAGCTGCATGTTGAAGTAGCCACGATTTTTGATCTTATTCAATTATACGACAAAGTGACAAGTGGTCAGGGGACAGAACAAGACATCATAATGAATCGTTTATATATTGCCATTATGAAAAAGGAAACGGCAGAGCAGGCAGTTCATTATGCAAGTGAAGCAATTGAGCTACATGGCGGGAATGGCTATATTGAAGACTTTGTAACACCACGCTTACTAAGGGATGCGCAAGTGTTGACTGTATGGGAGGGTACGGCTAATATACTAGCGTTGGAGCTTATTCGCTTAGTGGATAAATACAGAGCACATGAATTGTTTGTTCAAGAGATGAGCGAGCGATTAGAAGTATTAACAGACCATTCATTAGTGAAAATCGTTCAAGAGCAATTAACTAAACTATCGGCAACATTACAAATTTTTAGTGCTCTCGATGAAGCTACAAAAACGTTTGAAGCAAAGGATGTTGCCCAAAAAATGGCTCATTTATATGAAAGTGTCATCGCAGTTGAATGGGCACAAAAATTTGGTGGGAAATATGAAAAACTTGCAGATGTTTATTTAGAGCAAACTTGGTCATTACGACCGATTGGTGCTTCGATGAAAACCGTACAGTATTTTGATGAAATTGTCTAACAACCTTTGGAGTCGCCTTGATATAGAGGCGACTTCTTTTAATTTCATGTATAATATAATTCAACTGAATATTATAAAGGTTCTTTACTTATGTAAAGTGAAAAGGGAAATCGGTGTAATTCCGATGCGGTCCCGCCACTGTAAGTGTGAGTTTTTTCAAATAATGCCACTGAAAATTTCGGGAAGGCTTGAAAAAACGTAATGAGCACAAGCCAGGAGACCTGCCTTTATAGCATAGACATGACAGCCTACGAGGATAGGATGGTGGATTTTGTATCAGTTTTTTGGTGCGATTTTGACCCCTCATCATTCGAAGATGAGGGGTCTTATTTTGATGGAAGAACACTTCTAACACATGAACGCACAAATCTACGAAGGAGGATTCACATGAAGAAATTTTGGAAAATAGGAGTATCGGCATTTTTAACGATAGGGTTGCTAGCAGCTTGTGGACAAGAGGCGAAAAATGACAAGTCCGCAGCTACAGAGGAGCAAACACAACAAGAAACGTCTAAGGTGGAAGAGGCAACATTTCCAATAACTATAACGGATGCTATTGGAAAGGAGATGACTCTAGAGGCCCCTCCTGAGAAAATAGTGTCACTTATTCCAAGTAATACAGAGATATTATTTGGCCTAGGTTTAAAGGATGAAATAGTCGGGGTTACAGACAATGACGATTATCCACCAGAGGTAGCTGAAAAGGATAAGGTTGGTGGCATGGAGTACAATATTGAACAAATTATTGCCTTAAAGCCAGACATCGTTTTTGCACATGAATCTAGCATGTCTCTTTCAGAATCAGCCATTGCACAACTTGAATCGGCGGGCGTGAAAGTATTTGTTGTAAAAAATGCCCAGAATTTTAATGAAACCTATACAACGATTGAACAGCTTGGTCGTGCCACAGGGAAATTACCAGAGGCTGAAAACATCATTGCTGACATGAAGGCGAAAGTAGAAGCAGTACAGGAGAAAGTGAAAGACGTTGAACCTAAGAATGTTTTTGTAGAGGCCTCTGATGAACCTAATATTTATACAGCTGGTCAAGGCACATTTATGAACGCAATGTTGGAGATGATTCATGCAAAAAATGTAGCAGCAGATGGTGATAATTGGTATGAAATTAGTGCAGAACAAATTATCACAAAAAATCCAGATGTCATCGTGGTGACATATAGCTATGTACCTGATATTTTAACAAAAATACCAAAGCGTGCTGGTTTCGATACAATAAATGCAGTGAAAAATAATGCCATTGTGCAAGTAGATGAAAGCACAACAAGCCGTCAAGGACCGCGTTTAGCGGATGGTCTTGAGGAGTTAGCAAAAGCCATCTACCCTGAGGTATTTAAGTGAAAAAAGTAGTAACAGCCTATGTATTAACATGTACGCTTTTTATCATTAGCATTTGGTGTGGCGTAGCTATAGGCTCTGTTCATATTCCGATAGAAGTGCTGTGGAATCAGTCAGTTGATGAAACGGCTGCCAATATCTTTTGGAAAATTCGCTTGCCTCGTGTGCTTTTAGCAGGGCTAGTAGGGGCTGCTCTCGCTATTGCGGGAGCAGCTTTCCAGGGCTTGCTAAAAAATCCGCTAGCAGATCCATATACATTAGGTATTTCATCCGGTGCTTCTGTCGGTGCAGTCATGACAATTTTTTTTAATATTTCGATACCTGTTGTAGGCTTGTATGCCTTACCTACCTTTAGCATGATAGGCGCAATCATTACAATGGTTGTAGTTATGAGCTTTGCTAGAATAGTAGACCGTTCGCTAAAGATGGAAACCCTTATTTTAACGGGCGTTATCTTTAGTTCATTTTTAGGGTCGTTAATCTCGTTAATGATTGCCTTATCGGGAGAGGAGCTACGCCAAGTAATCGGCTGGCTACTGGGTTCTGTATCTATGCGTGGTTGGCCGTATGTTCAAATGATTATCCCATTCGTTATTGTGGGTTCCCTTATGCTGTGGACGCAGAGACGTGAGCTTAATGTTTTATTATATGGGGAAGAAAGAGCGAAGCATTTAGGTGTCAATGTAAAACGTAGTAAGTATTTGATTTTAGTAGGTGGTTCTATGCTGACTGGAGCAGCGGTAGCTGTTTCAGGCACAATTGGCTTTGTAGGGTTGGTTGTACCACATATGACAAGAATGATTTGGGGTTCTGATCACCGTCATTTACTGCCATTATCATTTTTTAATGGTGCAACATTACTTATAATTTGTGATTTAGTCGCAAGAACAATCATCCTGCCAAGGGAACTGCCCATTGGTGTCATTACTGCATTTATTGGAGCGCCTGTTTTTTCCTATATTTTTTATAAACAACGGAGAAGCAAGGGGGTGCGGGCGTGATTTTTGTTGAACATCTATCAGGTGGTTATGAAGACGTACCAATCGTCAAGGATATAAGCTTTACGGTTGAGAAAGGAAAAATTCTTGGCATATTAGGGCCAAATGGTAGTGGGAAATCCACATTATTAAAGGTAATGAGTGGTATTCTACCAGCTGTTGAGGGCACAATTTCTATTGATGGACAAAACATTCTGTCCTACAATGCCCGTGCTTTAGCAAAAAAAATGGCTGTTTTACCACAGCTTCATGCGAATGCTTTCTCAAACAGTGTAAGAGAGACTATTTCGCTTGGACGTTATCCACATCAAACGGGCTTTTTTTCAAGTTGGTCTGAGCAAGATGAACAAGCGGTTCAACATGCAATGCTGCAAACAGGTATAAAACGTTATGAGCATACACCTATGGAATTTTTATCGGGAGGCGAACAGCAAAGAGTTTTTGTTGCACAGGCCCTTGCTCAAACTGCGGAAATTTTACTGCTAGATGAGCCGACAAATCATTTAGACATTGCCCATCAACGTCAAATTTTAGATATGGTTCGGAAGGAAGCAGTCGAGTGTGGATTAACAGTAGTGATGGTATTACACGATATGAATTTAGCCTCTCTCTATTGTGATGAATTATTGCTCATGGAGAGTGGACAAATGAGAGCTTTTGGGGCACCACATGAAGTATTAATTGCTTCACAAATAGAAGAAATTTACCAAGCACGAGTAGCTACTTATGCTCATCCAGAAATTCCTAAACCACAAATTACAATGATGCCTGCTGCAAGCGACCATCAACAGCGAGCTGTAATAAAAAAAGAACATTTTAAAATAACGGAACAATTTATACAACTTCAATCAGAGATTCCTTTAAAAACGGTATCATCTGCTGTCCATAACCCCGGTATAGGATGGCATAATTGCTTGTTAAACCGCTCTGTACCTGGTGACTATGTGATCAGTGATGTAAAAAGAGAAGTTAATGAATTTTTGCAAAAAGGTCATTTTTCACCCACGAATACAGTTGTCATGCTGACGGCAGTGCCAACAGCCCTTGTGGCGATCAATGAATGGGCTGCACCATTTGGCAGTGTAATAGTAGCTGTTACTGCTGGAGTAGGCAATGCAGTAGATGTATCCCGTGTGCATGAAAGGCAAGATCAGCCATATATTGGTACTATTAACACATGGGTAATTATAAATGGCTGTTTATCAGAGGAAGCATTTTTTCAAGCTATGATGACAGCTACGGAGGCGAAAACGAAGGCTCTGCAATCAGAAAATATTCGTGATGAGCGTAGTGGAACTATTGCTACTGGTACTGCTACAGATAGTCTTTTAATTGCTGCAACTCAAAAAGGGAAAGAAATGTTATATGGTGGCCCCATTACGGAGGTTGGTAAAATGATTGCAAAGGGTGTTTTTGAAACTACAGTTCAGGCTATCAGAAATTATAAAAATGAATTTTAGGAGATGAGCGAAATGAAGCTTTACACAAAAACAGGGGATACGGGTAAAACAAGTCTTATCGGAGGACGCGTTGATAAAGATAGTTTGCGTGTTGAAACGTATGGGGCGATTGATGAATTAAATTCTTTTATTGGTAAAGCAGTAAGTGAATTAGACCAAGCACTTTTCAAAGATATTTTAACAGACCTAGAAACCATTCAACATGAGCTGTTCGATGCTGGTGGTGATCTGGCAAACGTGATGAAAGAACGACATTATAAGCTTACAGAGCAACCAATTGAAGTGCTAGAGGCTCGTATTGATGCACTATCAGATGAAGCGCCACCATTACAACGTTTTATTTTACCAGGAGGGGCCCCAGCAGCTGCGACTTTACACATTGCACGTACGGTTGCTCGTCGAGCAGAGCGTGAAATGGTCACACTTATGAAAGAAGTTGAAGATGTGCCGAAAGTTGTACAAAAATATTTAAATCGATTATCAGATTATTTATTTGCGGCTGCACGTGTTGTAAATGCTCGATTACAGGTTGCGGATGTTGAATATATTCGCAGTGGTAACGTCTTTAAAAACTAAAATATAGTTTTCTACAGAAAGTAAAAAAATGCTACTTTGAAAAAATTCAGGGTGGCTTTTTTTCTTGTAAAATGTAAGAATATAAAATTATCAGAAATATTTCCGTTTTATGTTGACTGAATGCTCACTCATTTATTAGAATAGGAATATAATATCGAAATGATGAACATTTTCGTATGAGCTAGCAAATTTATCACAAAGAGAGAAAAATTACGACAAACAAGGGGGGATCAACCATGAGTCCATTATTAATTGCTAACATTGTCTTAACAGTCGTGGTTGTACTTTATGCAGTAGGATTGTTCTTCTATCTGTTGAAAACACGCTATAAGTATGTGCAGTTGGGGAAAAAGGTTGAGTTTGATGAAAGTGTAAAAGAGCGTCTTCGCTATATTATGGTCAATGTATTTGGCCAAAATAAGCTATTAAAAGATCCAAAGAGTGGTTTAATCCATGTTATGTTCTTCTATGGATTTTTAATGGTACAGCTAGGGGCAATTGATTTAATTTGGAAAGGATTAGCACCAGGCTCACATTTACCACTAGGTATTTTCTATGGAGTCTTTACATTCTTCCAAGAACTTGTGGTTTTAATGATTTTGGTAGCGGTTGTCTGGGCATTTTACCGCCGCTATGTTGAAAAGCTAGTACGTTTAAAACGTGGCTGGAAAAACGGTCTTGTATTAATTTTCATTGGTGGCTTAATGGTATCGACGTTAATTGCGAATGGTATGGGACTAATTTGGCATGGAGAGGGATTAACTTATACGGAGCCAGTCGCTTCTAGTATTGCTGCTATTTTTGGTTTCCTACCTGCGTCAGTAGCCGCTGGTGTATTTTATGTCATGTGGTGGGCACATTTATTAATTCTTTTAACATTCCTTGTGTATGTACCACAGTCTAAGCATTTCCATTTAATTGTAAGTCCGCTAAATGTTTATATGAATCGTTTAGATCGAACAGGAACTTTAGCACCCATTGATTTCGAAGCATTAGAAAATGCTGAAAGTGAAGAGGATATGCCTTCTATTGGGGTGGGACGCATACAGGACTTCACACAAAAACAAATGCTAGATTTGTATTCTTGTGTAGAATGTGGACGTTGTACAAACATGTGTCCAGCAACAGGGACAGGAAAAATGCTCTCTCCTATGGATTTAATCGTGAAATTACGAGATCATTTAACATTTACAGGTGCTGTTGTAACTAAGCAAAAGCCTTGGGTGCCTTATCAATTCTTTGCCAATACAAAGGGAAATCAGCTTGCGATGGCAGCTGGTGCTGAAGGTGCAGTGATTGAAGATATCTACAGCCCAGCTTTAATTGGTGATGTGATTACAGAGGAAGAGATTTGGGCTTGTACGACTTGTCGTAACTGTGAAGATCAATGTCCAGTAATGAACGAGCATGTCGATAAAATTATTGATTTACGTCGTTATTTAACAATGACAGAGGGAAAAGTAAATCCTGATGCGCAACGTGCGATGACGAATATCGAGAGACAGGGAAATCCTTGGGGACTAAACCGTAAAGAAAAAGAAAATTGGCGTGATCTAGATCCAACTATCCATATCCCTACAGTAAAAGAATTGAAAAAGTCTGGCGAGGAAATGGAATACCTATTATGGGTTGGGTCAATGGGAGCATTTGATAACCGCTCTCAAAAAATTGCATTAGCATTCTGTCGTCTATTAAACGAAGCAGGTGTGAAGTTCGCAATTTTAGGAAATAAAGAGAAGAACTCTGGTGATACGCCTCGTCGTTTAGGAAATGAATTCTTATTCCAAGAGTTAGCTACCGCCAATATCGATGAGTTTGTTAAAAATGACGTGAAAAAAATTGTTACAATCGACCCTCATGCATACAATATCTTTAAAAATGAATACCAAGATTTTGGTTGGAAAGGCGAAGTATATCATCATACTGAATTATTAAATCAGCTGATTGAAGAGAATCGTCTAGCATTAAATCACGAGGTGCATGAAACAATAGTTTTCCATGATTCATGTTATTTAGGTCGTTACAATGATGTCTATGATGCACCACGAGAAATTTTGCGTGGCATTCCTGGAGTGAAGTTAGTCGAAATGGAACGTAATCGAGAAACAGCGATGTGCTGTGGTGCAGGTGGAGGTCTTATGTGGATGGAGGAGCATGTCGGCAATCGTATTAACGTAGCCCGTACAGAACAGGCTTTAGCAACCAATGCATCAGTTATTTCATCTGGCTGTCCTTACTGCTTAACAATGCTGGAGGATGGTACAAAGGCTAAAGAAGTGGAAGACTCAATTGGCACATTCGACGTAGCAGAGTTATTGGAGCGTTCAGTGTTTGGAGAAAAAGTAAAGACTGCCGACAACACTACTGAGGAAGTAGAAGACACAATGGAAGAAGTTGTGATGACAGTTGAAAATACAAATCAAAATGAGAATACTGAAATAAGCGCAGAAAAATGATTGCTATTGTAGAAATATTTTAGTTATCTGAAAAATATAAATTGCACAATAAAAAATTGTTTTGTAGAATAAGATTAAATGGAAATGGGAGGTGAAATAAAAACTCCCATTTTTCATCGATAGAAGTCGAGCGAGCGTTCAGTCAATAAAATGCTTCACTACTTCATCGAGAACGTAAAACAAAAGGGGTGTTTTACTTGAATAGAGCAGTAATATTAGCAGGAGCAAGAACGGCATTTGGTAAATTTGGTGGTTCTTTATCAGCAGTACATGCAAGTGATTTAGGAGCCACTGCAATTAAGGGTGCATTAGAGAAATCCAATGTGAGACTTGATGAAGTCGATGAGGTAATTTTAGGCTCGGTTTTACAAGGGGGACAGGGGCAAATTCCCTCTCGACAAGCGGCAATAAAAGCAAATTTACCAATAGGGGTAAAAACAGAAACTATTAATAAAGTCTGTGCGTCTGGGATGCGTGCAGTGACATTAGCAGATCAACTGATTCGCTTAGGGGACGAAGAAGTGATTGTAGCTGGTGGAATGGAGTCCATGTCTAATGCACCGTATTATCTGTTAAATGGTCGAACGGGCTTACGAATGGGTGATTCAACGATGGTCGATGGGATGCTTTATGATGGGCTAACATGTGCTTTCGACCCAGCAAGACCACATATGGGCAGCTATGGTAACTCGACAGCAAAAGAATTCTCTCTAAGTCGTGAGGAACAGGACGCTTGGTCAGTTCGAAGCCATGAGCGTGCACTAGCAGCGATGGACAAAGGATATTTTGCAGAAGAGATCGTTCCTGTTGAAATTCCTCAACGAAAAGGTGAGCCACTTGTTGTGATTAAAGATGAGGCACCAAGACCAGGTACTTCTTTAGAAATACTGGCAAAGCTTAAACCAGCCTTTGATAAGGATGGTACCATTACTGCAGGTAATGCACCTGGTGTAAATGACGGAGCATGTGCACTCGTCATGATGAACGAGGAACGTGCCATACGCGAAGGTAGAGAACCATTGGCAATAATTATAGGTCATGAAGAGCTAGCGATTGAGCCAGAAAATTTCCCTCAAACACCAGGTCTGGTCATTAATAAGCTATTGAAAAAGACGAATAAGTCATTAGCGGATATTGATTTGTTTGAAATCAATGAAGCCTTTGCAGCAGTAGCTTTAGTGAGTAAGCAGTTAGCGGATCTAGATGCAGAAAAGGTGAATGTTAATGGTGGCGCCGTTGCTTTAGGACATCCAATCGGGGCTTCTGGAGCACGTATCATTTTAACGCTTGCACAGGAATTGAAGCGTCAGGGCGGTGGTATCGGCATTGCGGCTATTTGTTCAGGTGGTGGACAAGGCGATGCAATCATGATTGAAGTACCGAAAACAGGGGGACTGAACTGATGGGAATTCAAAAAGTAATGGTCATTGGTGCAGGGCAAATGGGCTCTGGCATTGCACAGGTTTGTGCACAAGCAGGCTTTGACGTGAAATTGAACGATATTAAACAAGAGTTTTACGAGCGTGGACTAGGCGTTATTGTTAAAAACCTATCACGTGATGTTGAAAAGGGTCGTAAAACAGAGGATGAAAAGACGGCAATTCTGGGTCGCATTACGATGTCACTAGATTTACAGGATGCTAGTGATGTAGATATTGTCATTGAGGCAGCTGTAGAAAATATGGAAGTGAAGCAATCTATTTTTAAACAACTCGATCGTATTGCGCAGGCACATGCTATATTAGCTACCAATACTTCTTCACTACCTATTACAGAAATTGCTGCTGTAACAAATCGACCAGAGCAAGTTATTGGCATGCACTTTATGAATCCTGTACCTGTCATGAAGCTTGTAGAAATTATCCGTGGTTTAGCCACAACCGATGAAGTATACAAAGCGGTGGAAGAGATGACAGTCAAGTTATCGAAGACGCCAGTTGAAGTGAATGACTTTCCAGGATTCATTTCAAACCGAATTTTACTTCCGATGATTAATGAAGCTATTTATGCTTTATACGAAGGGGTAGCATCGAAAGAAGCGATTGACGATGTCATGAAGCTTGGAATGAACCATCCAATGGGACCGCTAACATTGGCGGATTTCATTGGTTTAGATACTTGTCTCTCCATTATGGAGATTTTACATGAGGGCCTAGGAGATAGTAAATATCGACCTTGTCCACTGCTTCGTAAATATGTAGCAGCTGGTTGGCTAGGAAAGAAATCTGGAAGAGGCTTTTATATTTACGAATAATCCTATGGGGATGGGGTTATCGAATTGCTACAGGACAACTTAGAGGGGTGACATAATAGATGCATTTGCAATTTACAGATGAGCAAATTATGATGCGCGATATGGTTCGTAATTTTTCTCAAGAAAAAATTCAACCATGGGTAGAGCGAATGGAAGCTGGGGAGTTTCCACGTGAGTTACTTCAGCAAATGGGTGAGCTTGGTTTAATGGGTATCACAACGCCAGAAGAGCTTGGAGGCTCTGGCATGGATTTTACGTCGTATATTATTGCGATTCATGAATTATCAAAGGTAAGCGCTGTAATGGGCGTTATTTTATCGGTGCATACCTCAGTTGGAACAAATCCAATCATTTACTTTGGGAATGAGGAGCAAAAGAAACGCTATGTACCTAAACTTGCAGCAGGGGAATATTTAGGTGCTTTTTGTTTAACAGAACCAGGTGCTGGTTCGGATGCAGGCTCTCTTCAATCAAAAGCAGTACGTGATGGTGATGAATATGTCATTAATGGCTCCAAAGTATTTATTACTAATGGTGGGGAGGCTGATGTGTATATTGTATTCGCATCAACGAATCCTGCAGAAAAAACAAGAGGCATTTCTGCTTTTATTGTGGAAAAGGGAACACCAGGCTTAATTATTGGAAAAGACGAACATAAAATGGGCTTGCATGGCTCTCGTACAGTTCAACTAACCTTTGATAATTGCCGAATCCCTGCCGACAACCTCTTAGGGGAAGAGGGAGAAGGCTTCAAAATAGCGATGGCTAATTTAGATGTGGGCCGCATTGGTATTGCGGCACAGGCTTTAGGGATAGCTGAAGCGGCACTTGAGGCAGCTTCTGCTTATGCTAAAGAACGTGTTCAATTTGGTAAACCAATTGTTGCTCAACAAGGCGTTAGCTTTAAACTTGCCGACATGGCAACAGCTGTTGAATCATCCAAACTACTAGTCTACCGTGCTGCAGATTTACGTGCAAAAGGTTTACCGTGTGGTGCAGAAGCTTCAATGGCGAAACTATTTGCATCACGAACAGCTGTCCAAACGGCGATAGAGGCTGTTCAAGTATTCGGTGGCTATGGTTATACAGA
Organism: Lysinibacillus sp. NPDC056220; assembly: GCF_049315265.1. Classification (NCBI taxonomy): domain Bacteria; kingdom Bacillati; phylum Bacillota; class Bacilli; order Caryophanales; family Bacillaceae; genus Lysinibacillus; species Lysinibacillus sp. NPDC056220. The sequence continues at coordinate 989,210 of NZ_JBMOXD010000001.1, read as the reverse complement.
AGATTACCCAGTAGAGCGATATTTCCGCGATGCCAAGGTAACTGAAATATATGAAGGAACAAGTGAAATTCAAAGACTAGTCATTAGTAAACATTTACTGAAATAGAGCCTGGTATAAGGTAATTGTAGCTAATACAAATGAATCAAATGTGCCAAAGAGGATGGGAATCGTTCGATATAGAAAGAGAACCGCTTAATAAAATGCTAAATCTAATTTAACATTATTCAGAGCAGAGTCTAATAAAAAGGGGAAATGGACAATGAACTTTCAGTTAACAGAAGAGCATGAGCAATTACGTGAAATGATTCGAGATTTCGCTATTAATGAAGTGGCTCCAACAGCAGCAGAACGTGATGAAAATGAAGAATTTGACCGCGCCATTTTCGATAAAATGGCGGAGCTTGGATTAACAGGTATTCCATGGCCAGAGGAATATGGCGGAGCTGGATTTGATTACCTTGCGTATGTCATTGCTGTTGAAGAATTATCGCGTGTGTGTGCATCAACAGGCGTAACATTATCTGCCCATACATCACTGGCAGGCTGGCCGCTTTATAAGTTCGGTACAGAAGAACAGAAACAAAAGTATCTTCGTCCAATGGCTGAAGGAAAGCATATTGGTGCCTACGGTTTAACAGAACCAGGATCAGGTTCTGATGCGGGTGGTATGAAAACTTACGCAAAGCGTGATGGCGATGATTATATTTTAAACGGCTCAAAAATCTTCATTACCAATGGTGGAGTAGCAGATACATATATTGTATTTGCAGTAACAGATCCTGAAGCCAAAAACGGTACATCAGCATTTATTGTTGAAGCTGGTTTTGAAGGCTTTTCGGTAGGTAAGAAGGAGAAGAAATTAGGGATTCGTTCATCTCCTACGACAGAAATTATTTTCGACAACTGTCGTGTGCCGAAAGAAAATTTACTAGGAGCTGAAGGGGAAGGCTTTAAGATTGCGATGACGACACTGGATGGTGGACGTAATGGAATTGCGGCTCAAGCTGTAGGAATTGCACAAGGAGCACTTGATGCAGCAGTTGACTATGCAAAAGAACGTGTCCAATTTGGTAAACCAATCACGGCAAATCAAGGTGTGTCCTTTAAGCTAGCGGATATGGCAACTCAAATTGAGGCATCTCGACTTCTTACATACCAAGCGGCTTGGTTAGAATCTAATAACCTACCATATGGTAAGGCATCTGCAATGGCGAAATTAATGGCTGGCGATACGGCGATGAGTGTAACGACGGAGGCGGTTCAAGTATTTGGTGGTTATGGTTATACAAAAGATTATCCAGTAGAACGCTTTATGCGTGATGCAAAAATCACACAAATTTATGAAGGTACGCAAGAGATTCAACGACTAGTTATCTCGCGTATGTTAACTAAATAATTGATGACCGAAAAAGATAAAAGGCCCCAAGTACAGTCAACTGTAAAAGATGAAAATTTAATCGCCATTCGTCGTGAGCAAATGATTCAGGGAGCTATTAAGTTATTCAAAGAAAAAGGCTTCCATCGGGCCACAACGAGAGAAATCGCAAAAGCTGCAGGCTTTAGTATCGGTACCTTATATGAGTACATTCGAACAAAAGAGGATGTTCTTTACCTTGTATGTGATAGTATCTATCATCATGCAATGGAACGACTTTCAAGTTACGAGATTAAAGCAGGAACAATCGAAGAGCTGAAGGAAATGATCCGAGAATACTTCCTTCAAATCGATAGCATGGTTGATGAGCTCACAATCATGTATCAAGAAACAAAATCATTATCAAAAGAAGCGCAACGTTATGTCTTTAGTAAAGAGTTTGAAATGGTTGCTACTTTTGAAAGATTGCTAAAGCGCTGTGTACAGTCTGGTGACATATCAATGACAGACAAGCAGATTCATTTAGCAGCCAATAATTTAGTGGTGTCTGGACAAAGTTGGGCATTCCGCAAATGGGCATTACATCGCCAACATTCAATTGATGAGTTTATCGACATGCAAATCACATTGTTCATTTCAGGCATAAAGGGGTTTTAATATTTCGTTAGGGGGTTGTCGGTAATTGCATAAAGCGACATTGCAATTGCCGGCTTTTTTTATTCATTAAGGGGAGAGAGTGGGGATTTCATATGACAAAGGTAGAAGTATATCGTCCAAAAAATCACGTACGTTTTGTGACAGCATCGAGTCTTTTTGATGGACATGATGCTTCGGTCAATATTATGCGACGCATTTTGCAATCGAGCGGTGTAGAAGTAATCCATTTAGGTCATAACCGATCAGTTGAAGAAGTCGTAAATGCTGCGATACAAGAGGATGCGCAAGGTATTGCTGTTTCTTCTTATCAAGGCGGGCATATGGAATACTTTAAATATATGTATGATTTACTGCGTGAAAAAGGGGCACCACATATAAAAATATATGGCGGTGGGGGTGGAGTAATTCTACCGCGTGAAATAAAAGAGCTTCATTCTTACGGCATTGCAGGAATTTTCTCGCCAGAGGATGGCCGTGTTTTAGGGCTTCAAGGAATGATTAATGAGCAAATTAAAGGAACAGATTTTCCTACTGCAACTGGTAGCTATTTAGAAAAATTAGAGTCTTTAACAACAGAGACTCCAGAAATTTTAGCTAATTTAATTACAGCTGCCGAGTCAAATGACGATGAAGACACGAAAAAAATGCTGGAGGAAGCACGGAAGCGTTCAAAAGGAACACCTGTTATGGGAATCACCGGAACAGGGGGAGCAGGTAAATCTTCATTAACGGATGAACTAATCCGCCGCTTCTTAAAAGAATTCCCGGAAAAACGTGTGGCAATTTTGTCCGTCGATCCAACAAAGCAAAAAACGGGTGGGGCATTACTTGGAGATCGTATTCGTATGAATGCCATCTTTAATAACCGTGTCTATATGCGTAGCTTAGCCACACGAGGCTCTCGTACGGAATTAACCGCATCCATTGGGGACGTAATAGATGTAGTACGTGTAGCAGGTTATGATTTAATTATCGTTGAAACAAGTGGTATTGGTCAGGGTGATGCCGAGATTACAAAATATACCGATTTATCGATGTATGTGATGACTAGTGAGTTCGGTGCACCAACACAGCTTGAGAAGATTGATATGATTGATTTTGCAGATGTTATTGCTATTAATAAATTCGAGCGTAAAGGTTCAGAGGACGCACTACGCCAAGTACAAAAACAATATCAGCGTTCGCGAGAACTTTGGGATGAATCACTTGATAATATGCCAGTTTACGGTACAATTGCTAGCCAATTTAATGATAAAGGAACAAATGCATTATTTGCCGCGCTAGTGCAAATCATTAACCAAAAAGTGGGTAGCGATTGGGAAACGAGCTATGAGCAATTTGCTAAAACACAAAAGCAAGATGTAATTATTCCAAATGATCGTCGTTATTATTTACGAGAGCTTACTGATACAGTGCGTGGCTATCATAAAAAAACAGAGCAGCAGGTAGCATTTGCTCGTCGTCTATTCCAATTAGAGGGGGCTATCGCTGCTGTTAAGGAAAAAGCACCGGATGATGCACTTATCACATCGCTTAATTCTTTAGCAGAAGGTGTCCGAGACGAATTAACGGCTGAATCCAAGCGTATATTAGACAATTGGCAAGCTTTAAAGGATGCGTATGCTGGGGATGAATTTGTGACGAAAGTTCGTGATAAAGAGATTCGCACAATATTGAAGACAACAAGTCTTTCAGGTACGAAAATTCCAAAGGTTGTATTACCAAAATTTGAAGACTACGGTGAAATTTTGCGCTGGGTTTATAAAGAAAATGTGCCTGGTGAATTTCCTTATACGGCCGGTGTTTTCCAATTCAAACGCGAGGGAGAAGATCCGAAGCGCCAATTTGCTGGTGAAGGGACACCAGAGCGTACAAATAAACGCTTCCACTATTTATCGAAGGACGATGACGCGAAACGTTTATCTACAGCATTTGATTCCGTAACATTGTACGGGGAGGACCCGGATTATCGACCAGATATTTATGGTAAAGTTGGAGAATCGGGTGTATCAATCTGTACGTTAGAGGATATGAAAAAACTGTATGCAGGCTTTGATTTATGTGCACCATCTACATCTGTATCTATGACAATCAATGGTCCAGCACCTATCATTTTGGCTATGTTCATGAATACAGCGATTGATCAGCAAATAAAATTACGTGAGCAAGAGTTAGGGCGTACTTTGACAGTTGAAGAATTTACAGAGACACGTGAAAAAACACTACAGGTCGTTCGTGGAACAGTGCAAGCAGACATCCTGAAAGAAGATCAAGGTCAAAATACATGTATTTTTTCTACAGAATTTGCCTTACGTATGATGGGGGATATTCAGCAATACTTTATTGACCATAAGGTTCGCAACTACTACTCCGTTTCGATTTCTGGTTATCATATTGCGGAGGCGGGAGCAAATCCTATTTCTCAATTAGCCTTTACTTTAGCGAATGGTTTCACGTATGTAGAATATTATTTAAGCCGAGGCATGAATATTAATGACTTCGCGCCTAACTTATCGTTCTTCTTCTCCAATGGACTTGATCCGGAATATACAGTTATCGGACGTGTAGCTCGTCGTATTTGGGCGATTGTGATGCGTGATAAATATGGTGCAAATGAGCGTGCCCAAAAGCTAAAATATCACATTCAAACTTCAGGTCGTAGTCTACATGCGCAGGAGATTGATTTTAATGATATTCGTACAACATTACAGGCTTTGATGGCCTTACAGGATAACTGTAACTCCCTGCATACAAATGCCTATGATGAGGCGATTACAACACCTACTGAGGAATCTGTACGTCGTGCAATGGCTATTCAAATGATTATTACGAAAGAGCATGGTTTAGCGAAAAACGAAAATCCACTTCAAGGTGCATTTATTGTGGAAGAGCTGACAGATCTTGTAGAGGAGGCTGTCCTCGAAGAATTTGATCGCATCAATGATCGTGGTGGCGTGTTAGGAGCCATGGAGACGCAATATCAGCGAGGGAAAATCCAAGAGGAGTCCATGCATTATGAAATGTTAAAACATTCAGGGGAGTTACCGATTATCGGGGTTAATACTTACTTGAACCCAAACCCAGCTTCTGATGCTGATATTGATAATATGGAAATTGCTCGTGCATCGACGGAAGAGAAGGAAACACAAATTCACAATTTACAAGATTTCTGGAAGGCCAATGAAGCTAAAAGCGAGGCGGCCATTAAACGATTACAAGAGGTAGCTGTTCATAATGGAAATATCTTCGCGGAATTAATGGAAACTGTCAAAGTAGCTAGCTTGGGACAAATTACGAAAGCTTTATATGAAGTTGGTGGACAATATCGTCGTAATATGTAGACAGAGATAAACAATTTTACACGTTTACAAATACTTTTTTAATGTATAAGCTTCTCTAGTTTTTTAGTGTCTAGTCTTAGGATTAGGCACTTCTTTTTTTTTTCGCTATAATAGAAATGTAAAAAAAAGGGGAGGCGCGGTAGAGGATGAAATCAGCTATTCACTACATAATTGTATTAGCTTTAGTATTGGGAGCCATTTTCCTGTATAATAAGCAAATTGGCGCTATTCCTTTACTACTATTATCTGTCTATTTGTTTTATCTTGGCATTAAAAAAATGCGTAATATAAAAAACAGTAATTGAAGCTAGCAAAGGGGCTAAAACTTTGTATATAATGGGTATTATGCTTATTGTATGGAAAGTACCTTTTGCGTGGCCATTTTGCTGCGCTTGGAAAATAAAGCACCATGTAATTTTAAAACGTCCATTGTGATGAGGGAAAGGAAGTGCACGAATTGAATTTTCGTGAAATGACAAAGGAACAATTAACAGAAGAGTCGTTAATTAACTTAGCGTATGTAATTTTAAATGAAAAACGTGCCTCAGTAACTTTTAATGATTTGTTAAAAATAATTCAAGAGCTTGTAGGCTACAGTGATGAAGAAATTAAATCCCGCCTACTACAATTTTACACAGATCTTAATGTAGATGGCCGCTTCTTATATAACCAAGAAACAGGCTGGGGCTTACGTGAATGGTTTAAAGTAGAGCAGATTGAGGAAGAAACAGCACCGTCTGTTAAAACTCAAAAGAAAAAATCTAAAGCTTCTGCGGATGAAGATGATGATCTAGAAGAAGATATCGATTTGGATGAAGAAGATATCGACTTCGACGAGGACTATGAAGAATTCGTGGATGAAGAAGAGATAGACGAAGAAGATGAAGATAAAGAAGATATTGATTTTGATGAAGACGAAGATTTAGAAGATATTGAAGAAATCGATGAAGAGTTTATTGATGAAGAAGAAGAGGAGTTCGAAGAAGAAGAGGAAGAAATCTAAAACCTCACTCTTAGAATTTTCTTACTTTTATGCTTGATGTAAAAATTCTTGACTTCTATCACGGTTACGTTTAATCTTTTACTTGGGCTCCTTAAAAAAAGGAGAAAGACCGTGTATATAATACGCTCCCCCTGCAGACCTTGCAGGAGGAGCGTTTTTTTTGTTTTTAACTTTATTCAGACTAGCTCTCCCATACTTTTTGCGCGGATATGAATATAAATGTTTTAAAGTATTCATGATGTATAGTAAACGGTGACTGAATAAATGTTAAAGTTTTAAGGTTTAAAGGAAAGTGGAAAAGAGATAGAAACGATGACAGCTTCGAATCGACTACAAATTTGTAGACATTCTCGGCTTTTCTTTTTTTAGGGTGTTTGACTGTCAGATGTTCTAATCCCTAACAAAACAACTTATCTAGCAATTCTAAAGGAGGAATTTTTTCATGACGAAGTATATTTTTGTAACAGGTGGGGTTGTATCATCACTTGGAAAAGGGATTGTTGCAGCATCTCTAGGCCGTTTATTAAAAAACCGCGGTTTAGAAGTTACGATTCAAAAATTTGACCCATATATTAATATCGATCCAGGTACAATGAGTCCTTATCAACATGGTGAGGTTTTTGTAACAGATGATGGTGCTGAGGCTGACTTAGATTTAGGACATTATGAACGTTTTATTGATATTAACCTAGGAAAGCATTCTACAGTAACTTCAGGTCGTGTGTATCAATCTGTATTACAGAAGGAACGTCGTGGTGATTACAACGGTGGTACTGTACAAGTTATTCCTCACATTACAAATGAAATTAAAGATCGTATCCAACGTGCTGGTCGCGAGACAAATGCAGACGTTGTTATTACAGAAGTAGGTGGAACAGTAGGCGATATTGAATCCTTACCTTTCCTTGAAGCTATCCGTCAAATGAAAACTAATTTAGGTCATAACAATGTAATGTATATCCACTGTACATTGATTCCTTATATTAAAGCAGCTGGTGAACTAAAAACAAAGCCAACTCAGCATTCCGTAAAAGAGTTACGTTCTTTAGGTATTCAACCAAATATTATCGTTGTGCGTACTGAACAAGAGGTTCCACAAGATATGAAAGAGAAATTAGCTTTATTCTGTGATGTTCAACCACATGAAATTATTGAATCACGTGATGCGGAGCATTTATATGAAGTACCATTAAACCTACATGCCCAAGATATTGATGATATCGTTCTTGACCATTTTGGTATTACAGCTCCAGAAGCTGATATGGAAGAATGGCGTGAGCTGGTAGACAAAGTGAAAAACTTACCAAACAAAAGAAAAGTAGCGTTAGTCGGGAAATATGTAGAACTACAGGATGCTTATATTTCAGTGGTAGAAGCATTGAAGCATGCAGGCTATGTTTATAATTCTGATATTGAAATTGACTGGATTAATGCAGAGCATGTCAATGCTGATAATGTAGCTGCACTATTAAAAGATGCTGATGCGATTTTAGTACCAGGTGGCTTCGGTGATCGTGGTGTAGAAGGGAAAATTTTAGCAACGCAATTTGCGCGTGAAAATAATGTACCTTTCTTAGGTATCTGCTTAGGTATGCAGCTTGCAACAATTGAATATGCACGTAATGTACTAGGCCTAAAAGGTGCTCATTCTACAGAGCTTGATGCAAACACAGAGTACCCAATTATCGACTTCTTACCAGATCAAAATGATAGTGTAGACATTGGCGGAACATTACGTTTAGGATTATACCCATGTAAATTAAAAGACGGATCTAAGGCAAGTGAAGCATATGGCAAAGAGCTTGTTTATGAGCGTCATCGTCATCGTTATGAATTTAACAATGAATATCGTGAAGCAATGGAAGCAGCTGGTCTTGTCTTCTCAGGTACAAGCCCTGATGGTAAGCTAGTTGAAATTATTGAGCTACCAGAGAATAATTTCTTTGTAGCATGTCAATTCCACCCAGAGTTAGTGTCACGACCAAATCGTCCACAACCTCTGTTCCGTGACTTTATCGGCGCAACATTTAAATAAACAAAAAAGAGTTGTCTCGGAATATGAGACAACTCTTTTTAATTGAATTATTACAATTCTTCCTCATCAAAACCAAGCATATCATCATAGGCCATTTTGACAGCCTCATAAACAAAAAGCCCTGCAAGTGCATGTGGTACAACTATCCGTTGACCTAAATCATTTGGCAATAAACCACCCTTTATACGAGTAGAAACATACGTATAGGCTAAGTCCATAAGAGGGTTTTCTGCACTGGCTGGTTCACTTGCAACAGCAGCGAAGGGAATAAATTGTGTATTTAATTTCTGAGCTAAAGCTAGTGCTTCTTCATCGTGTGCACTACGAGTAAAAATGCAAACTCGATCAGCTTCTGTTAAGTTTGTATCAGAAGTCCAAGGAGCTAACTTACTAAATGGTTCCACTGCTTGCAGAGCATTTAATTCCACTGTCTGCATTTCTCCAAAGCAAGCGAAATAGACATTACCTTCGCCAATTGCAGCTTGTGCCAATAGCCTTGCAGTCTCCTCGATAGCATCCTCTTCATTTTGTGTAATTCTTTGTAATAATCCACTTACTTGTGTTGTTAGAATTTTTGACATGATCCCACCTCTACCCATATTATAGGGGTGAAAAAGGTAGAAAGCAAAAGCAGATAATTTATAATACTAGAAGGTATTAAGCTGAAAAAGTAGAATTATACATAATAAAGAATATTTTTGTGTAAGAATAAAATATAAAAAGGGCGGAATGAAATGTGAAACGATTACTAATTGTCGATGATCAGCAGGGAATTCGTTTGCTTTTAAATGAAGTGCTGAAAAAGGAAGGATATGTTACATATTTAGCAGCCAATGGCTTAGAGGCATTAAAGTATGCAGATGAACAAGACATGGATTGCGTATTACTAGATATGAAGATACCCGGAATGGATGGTATCGAAATTTTAAGACGTTTAAAAGAAAAGTTCCCAAAGCTTCCTGTATTTATGATGACTGCGTATGGCGAGCTAGATGTTGTACAAGAAGCTTTAAATCTAGGAGCGATTCGTTACTTTACGAAGCCTTTTGATATTTTTGAAGTACGTGATGAAGTCAACAAAGCGTTACAAGCATAAAGAACAGGCAGTGAGTACACGGCCTGTTTTCTTTATGCTTAAAAAAAGAGGGAGATTTTTTCAGGTTCAAGCGCTGTGGTTTAGTTGCCTACACATTGGTGTACACTGCCGCTTTGTTGGACTGCGCTTTCATGTAGAAAATAATAGCCCTGCTTTTCAGGTTCAAGCGCTGTGGTTTAGTTGCCTACACATTGGTGTACACTGTTGCTTCGTGATACTGCGCTTTCGTGTAGAAAATAATAGCCCCTGCTTTTCAGGGGCTATTATTTTTGCTATGATTGAGGAGCATATTTATGTAGAAAGAATAGTCCTAAGAGGAGGATTTTTAGTATGGCATTAGTATCTATGAAAGAGATGTTAATTAAAGCAAAAGCAGAGGGTTATGCTGTTGGTCAATTCAACATTAACAACCTTGAGTGGACACAAGCAATTTTACAAGCAGCTGAAGAAGAAAAATCTCCAGTGATTCTTGGTGTATCTGAAGGTGCAGGGAAATACATGGGCGGATTTATTTCTGTTGTTCACATGGTAAAGGGTTTAATGGAATCCTATGGTACTACAGTTCCAGTAGCCATTCATCTTGACCATGGTTCTAGCTTTGCAAAATGTAAAGAGGCAATTGATGCAGGCTTTACTTCTGTGATGATTGATGCTTCACACCATCCATTTGAGGAAAATGTGAAAATTACTTCAGAAGTAGTAGAATATGCACATGCTAAAGGCGTTTCTGTAGAAGCGGAATTAGGAACAGTTGGTGGAGATGAAGATGGCGTAATCGGCGGTATTATTTATGCTGACCCTGAAGAATGCCGTAAAATGGTTGAGCTTACAGACATCGACTGCTTAGCGCCAGCACTTGGCTCAGTACATGGTCCTTACAAAGGAGAACCAAATCTAGGCTTCAAGGAAATGGAAGAAATCTCTAAATTGGCAGATCTTCCGTTAGTATTACATGGTGGTACAGGTATTCCAACAAAAGATATCCAACGTTCTATTTCATTAGGTACAGCAAAAATTAACGTTAATACTGAAAATCAAATTGAAGCAACAAAAGCAATCCGTGAGATTCTTGACAATGACAAAGTTGTTTACGATCCTCGTAAATTCCTTGGTCCTGCAAGAGAAGCAATTAAAGCAACGGTTATTGGTAAAATTCGCGAATTTGGTAGTGCACAAAAAGCATAATTTTTGCATTTAATATGTTACAAAAGCATAGATAAATACACATAATAAGAGAAGTGTTGATGCTTTCAATCGACCTTCTCTTGTTTTTGAAATAAAGAAATTTTGGAAAAATATTTAATAATATAAGAAAAATGATCAGGAGGAAATAATATGAAATTTTTTATTGATACAGCAAATTTTGAAGAGATTAAAGAGGCACATGCATGGGGGATTTTATCAGGAGTTACAACAAACCCATCATTAGTGGCTAAAGAAGAAAATGTTTCTTTCCATGATCGTCTTCGTGAAATTGCTGAGCTTGTCGATGGCTCGGTAAGCGGAGAAGTTATTGCATTGGATGCAGAAGGAATGATTAAAGAGGGCTTGGAATTAGCTGCTATTGCTCCTAACATTACAGTGAAACTACCAATGACTCCAGCGGGATTAGAAGCTTGTCGTTTCTTTGCAAACAAAGGAATTAAAACAAACGTAACATTAATTTTTAGTGCAAACCAAGCATTAATGGCTGCGCGTGCAGGTGCTACATATGTATCACCATTTATCGGCCGTTTAGATGACATTGGTCAAAATGGTGTAGAGCTAATTGAAACAATTGCTGACATGTTTACAATTCATAATATTGATACACAAATTATTGCTGCCTCTGTTCGTCACCCTCAGCACGTTACGGCTGCAGCTTTAGCTGGCGCGCATATTTCAACAACTCCATTTAAAGTTTTAAAACAACTTTTCCACCATCCATTAACGGAAAAAGGAATTGAAGGATTTTTAGCGGATTGGAATAAGAGAAAAGGCGAATAATAAGAATATACAGTGAGCCAATTGCAAAAAATACTACTTTCCAATCATGAGGGAGAACGCAAAATGGATGTTTATAAAATTACTGGCGAAAATCGTCTACAAGGTACAATTAAAGTTAGTGGTGCAAAAAATAGTGCAGTCGCCTTAATTCCTGCATCAATTTTGGCGAACTCTCCAGTGACTATTGGAGGGATACCAGAAATTTCAGATGCATGGACGTTAAAGGCTTTATTAGAGGAAATTGGTGGGGAAGTATCGTTTGAGGATGGGAAGATGACAATCGATCCAACAGACATGATTGCATTACCATTACCAAACGGCAATGTTAAAAAGTTACGTGCCTCTTATTATTTAATGGGGGCCATGCTAGGGCGTTTCAAGAAAGCTGTCATTGGTTTACCTGGTGGCTGTTTCTTGGGTCCTCGACCAATTGATCAACATATAAAGGGCTTTGAAGCATTAGGCGCTAAAATTACGAATGAACATGGCGCAATTTATTTACGTGCAGATGAGTTGATTGGGGCTAAAATTTATTTAGATGTCGCAAGTGTCGGTGCAACGATTAACATCATGTTAGCTGCTGTCCTTGCGAAGGGTCGTACCGTTATAGAAAATGCAGCGAAGGAACCTGAAATTATTGATGTAGCAACACTACTAACAAATATGGGGGCCAATATTAAAGGGGCAGGTACAAGTGTCATCCGTATTGAAGGGGTAGAAGAACTACATGGTACAGAGCATACGATTATACCAGATCGCATTGAAGCGGCGACATTTATGATAATGGCCGCAGCCGTAGGTGATGGTATTACAATTGATAATGTAATTCCACTGCATTTAGAAGCAATTATAGCGAAGCTTCGTGAAATGGGTGTGAAGATTGAAATTGGTGAAGAAAGTATTTATGTACCAAAAACAGACCTTTCCACTTTGCAAGCTGTTGATGTAAAAACATTGGTGTATCCTGGTTTCCCAACCGATATTCAGCAACCACTTGCTGTGTTAATGTCACAGGCATTCGGTTCCTCAAAAGTAACAGATACTATTTATACAGCTCGATTTAAACATATTGATGAGCTTCGTCGTATGAATGCTGATGCTCGTGTAGAAGGCAATACGGCCATTATTAAAGGGCCAAGTAGACTACACGGCTCAACAGTAACAGCTACAGATCTACGCGCAGGTGCAGCTTTAGTTTTAGCTGGTCTATTAGCTGAAGGCGAAACGGAAGTGCAAGATATCTATCATATCGAACGTGGCTATAGCTCACTTATTGAGAAATTACGTGATTTAGGCGCTGATATTCGACGTGAAACAATCCTGGCACGCGTAGCTGAGACAAAGGAATAATGAGAGCTAAAAGTTTTCACTCAATTATGTTACAATAGAGGTAATTTGAATGTTTCGGTATGAAAAACGGCCGATAACGGGAGGCAAAGCAACAATGGAACGTAGTTTATCGATGGAAGTAGTACGAGTAACAGAAGCAGCAGCAATTGCATCCGGGAAATGGATGGGACGCGGTTTAAAAATTGAGGCAGATGATGCAGCAACAACAGCGATGCGCAAAATGTTCGATACAATTCCAATGCATGCTACAGTAGTAATTGGTGAAGGTGAAATGGATGAAGCACCAATGCTTTATATTGGTGAAGAACTTGGCTTACGAAGTGGTGGTCCAAAAGTAGATATTGCTGTGGATCCATTAGAAGGTACAAATATTGTAGCAAAAGGTACGAATGGTGCCATGACAGTCCTTGCAATTGCAGATAAAGGTAATCTGTTAAATGCACCAGATATGTACATGGAGAAAATTGCTGTAGGGCCAGAAGCGGCTGGTAAAGTAGATATCAATGCTTCTGTCACTTATAACTTATTACAAGTAGCAAAAGCAAAAAATAAAGATATTTCAGATGTCGTTGCTACTCTATTAGATCGACCACGTCACCAAGCAATTGTTGATGAAATTCGCGAGGCTGGTGCACGTATTAAGTTTATTCAAGATGGCGATGTTGGTGCAGCAATTAATACTGCCTTTGATGAAACAGGTATTGATATTATGTTTGGAACAGGCGGCGCACCAGAGGGTGTTATTTCGGCTGTAGCCTTAAAATGCCTGGGTGGAGACTTCCAAGCAAAATTAGTACCCGAAGATGAGGAGCAATTAGAACGCTGCCATAAAATGGGTGTAGATGTGGATAAAGTTCTTTATTTAGACGATCTAGTAAAAGGTGACGACGCTATTTTTGCTGCAACAGCTGTGACAGATTGTGAGCTTTTAAAGGGTGTTCAATATAAAGGTGCTTACGCATTAACGCACTCGGTAGTTATGCGTGCTAAGTCTGGTACGGTTCGCTTTGTAGAAGGCCGTCACGCACTTGAGAAAAAACCTAGATATTAATGATATTATCTTCTAAAATATACCTAGTACATTTATTGTGCTAGGTACCTTCTTCTTAAAATAAACCATCCCGTAGTTTGTAAGGCAATGTTATATTATATGGTGGATTTGTTATTGACCTATAGAGGTAACCGTATACTATGAACAGAGCTATTCGTTCGTAAAAAATCTTCGATGATAACCCCAATAATTGTATTATATTTTGAAAAAGACTGGAGTTGTGCATATGTCTGCATTGACAATCGCTCAATTAGAAAACATGACGTTAAAAGAGCTTTACGCTCTTGCACGCCAATATAAAATTTCATATTATAGCAAGCTAACGAAAAAAGAATTAATATTTGCTATTTTGAAAACGCGTTCAGAGCAAGAAGGCTATTTCTTTATGGAAGGCGTACTTGAAATTGTTTCGCAAGAGGGCTTTGGCTTCCTTCGACCAATAAACTACTCTCCAAGTAAAGAAGATATTTATATTTCTGCATCTCAAATACGTCGCTTTGATCTTCGTAATGGGGACAAGGTATCTGGGAAGGTGCGACCACCTAAAGAAAATGAACGTTATTACGGCTTATTACAAGTAGATGCCGTCAATGGCGAGGATCCTGAAGTTGCAAAGGAACGTGTGCATTTCCCTGCTTTAACACCGTTATATCCAAACAGACAAATTAAACTGGAAACAACTCAGCGTAATTTATCAACACGTATTATGGATTTAGTGGCGCCTGTAGGTTTTGGTCAGCGTGGATTAATCGTAGCTCCGCCGAAAGCGGGGAAAACATCTTTATTAAAAGAAATTGCAAACGCTATTACGACAAATCATCCAGAAGCAGAGTTAATTGTCTTACTGATAGATGAACGTCCTGAAGAAGTAACGGATATTGAGCGATCTGTAAATGCAGATGTTGTTAGCTCAACGTTTGATGAAGTTCCAGAGAATCATGTCAAAGTAGCAGAAATCGTTTTAGAACGTGCACGCCGTTTAGTGGAACATAAACGTGATGTCATTATTTTAATGGATTCTATCACACGTTTGGCACGTGCATTTAACCTAGTTATTCCTCCAAGTGGACGCACGCTTTCAGGGGGGATTGACCCTGCTGCCTTCCATAGACCTAAGCGTTTCTTCGGATCGGCTCGAAATATTGAAGAAGGCGGTAGCTTAACGATATTAGCGACTGCTTTAGTAGATACTGGTTCACGTATGGATGAGGTTATTTACGAGGAATTTAAGGGGACAGGTAATTTAGAGCTTCATCTAGATCGCCAGTTGGCAGAGCGCCGAATTTTCCCTGCGCTTGATATTCGCCGTTCAGGTACACGTAAGGAAGAGTTATTGCTTGAGCCTGAACAACTTGAAAAACTATGGGCAATTCGTAAAACATTTTCAGACGCGCCTGATTTTGCGGAACGCTTCTTGAAAAAACTTCGTACAACAAAATCTAATGAAGAATTTTTTGAAAAACTGAACGAAGATATGAAAAAAGCAACAAAAGGTAAAGGTTTATTATAGAACTGCCATCACCATTGACAAATAATTGTCAATGGTGATTTTTTTTGTATATGTTTGAATGAAAAAATGTTTATTGAAATTGATAATCATTATCAATATAATGAAATTAATAAATATCTTTTTGAAGGAGATTCGGATGAATTATGATGCCTATATGCTGCTTTGGCAAAATGCCTATGTTCAAATGAAGCATATTAACTACATAAATAAATCAAAAGTTCAAGTTTCAAAGGTATTAACTAATAGTTCGTTTCTTATCATTACAGCAGGCGAGGCGCAAATTGTCATTGATGAGCAGCCTTATTATGTACAGCGTTTCAGTATTTTTCACATTGGTAAATCTCAGTGTTTGCAGATTAATGCACAGCATAGTGTTAGCTACTTCCTCATACGTTATGAAGGAGATGTCATCTATAAAGATGCCTTTATGCAGCATTTACAGATGCAATATCAACCTTTTCAAATAAATTTCTCTTGTGTGCCTGCTAATCCAATAGCCATTCATAACATTCTTCAAGATATGTATAGCAAATGGATATCTGGCTCTATTCAAGATCATTTTTCAGTCAAAGCTTCTTTGTATGAATTTGTTTATCGTATGTTTCAGGAATTAGCAGATGGGCAGGGCAACCCACATGAAATGGATAAGGCAGAAGTAGCACGGCTGTATATTCATCAGCATCTTCACCAACCATTATCTATACAATCACTGGCAGATACGCTCCATATTAGTACACGACATTTATTACGAATTTTTAAAGCACGCTATGGGGTAGGACCACAAATTTATTTACAGCAATTGAGAATTGAGCAGGCAAAACAATATTTGTTAGAAAATCAATTTGGTATAAAGGAAATTGCTATTTCACTTGGCTATGAAGATGAATACTATTTTAGTCGTGCCTTTAAAAAGGCTACAAATATGGCACCAAGTAATTTTAGGCTGAAATATGCATCATTTATGTCTGAAATGGCCATTACAAATGAGAATCATTTTCAATACAATGAAAATCAGCTCGCGCAAGCACACCGATTTGAGATTGGAGAAAATGAGATGATGATGCAAAAGATGATTCAACATATAAAACTGCCTTTTTTTCTGAGCCTGTTTGTTTTATTAGCTGCATGTAATGAAAATTCGGTCTCAACAAAAGTAGACCACACTATTTCAGATACTATAGAGACGAGAATGGTGACAGATGACAGTGGTCGTGAAGTAGAAATTCCAGTAAGAGCAAAAAGAGTCATCACAGACTGGTACTTAGGACAAATTTTAGCGTTAGATATTGTACCAGTAGGAGGCGTAACAGCTAACCTCGATTATGCAGCATTTCTAAAACAACACTACAAGGATGGGGAAATTACCAATATTGGTACTGATGGTAAGGTATCATTGGAAAAAATTCTAGAGCTAAAGCCGGATTTAATTATTACATGGAATCCAGAAGATGTAGGCAAGTATGAGAAAATTGCACCTACAATTGTTTTTGCTGAGGATGCTCATTCATCAGCTAGAGAGGAAATTGAGGCAATGGGGAATTATTTAGGAAGACAAAAAGAAGCAGAAATCTTTATGGATGAGTTTGAAGAACGTTTAGCCCAAGCTAAGGTAAAAATTAATGATGTAATTCCAGACGGAGCAACATTTACTATTTACGAAATGTTTGAAAAAATGCAACTATTGTTGGAAATTCAAGTGTATCGGGTGGTAGAGCACTCTATCAAATTTTGGGCATGAAACCACAAGAAAAAGTGCAGGAGTTATTTGATGCAAAAGAGGCGAGTGGTGGACGTTATGAGATCTCCTATGAGGTAGTAGGTGATTATGTAGGTGACTATAACTTCATGATTAACTTCTTTAACAAAGATGGGAAGTTGCCAGGCACTTGGACAAACTTAGATGTCGTAAAAAATAATCAAATCATAGAGCTTCCATCGGAATATTATTTTGCCTCAGATCCACTTTCGGGTCTCCATCAAGCTGAAGAGCTAGCTGACAAAATAGTAGAGTTTACCAAGGTTCAACAAAAATAAATTAGTAGATATGAAGATTGATATTGCAATAGGAGGCTACCAACCATGTTATTACAGCGATTTTTCTCATATTACAAACCGTATAAACGCTTATTTATTTTAGATTTTAGCTGCGCCATTTTAGTAGCATTAATTGAATTAGCGTTTCCAATTGTTTTAAATAAAGTAATTGATGATATTTTGCCAGATGGCGAGCTAAAGTGGATTATTATGGCGAGTTTATTGCTTTTTGCTTTATATATCTTTAACTCCATTCTCCATTTCATCGTTTCCTACTGGGGGCATATGCTAGGGATTAATATTGAAACGGATATGAGAAAGGAATCCTTTAGCCATGTACAAAAACTTTCCTTCAGATACTTTGATAATAATAAAACGGGGCATCTTGTTTCCCGATTAACAAACGATTTAATGGATATCGGTGAGCTTGCTCATCATGGTCCAGAAGATATTTTTATTGCTGCTATGACCATTATAGGGACATTTGGTGTCATGTTTTACATAGATCCAACCTTTACAATACTTATTTTCCTACTTGTGCCGATCATCCTAGTTTTGACAATTATTTTCGGAAAGTTAATGTCCAAAGCATTCCGTCAAATGTTTGGTGATATTGCTGACTTTAATGCACGTGTTGAAAACAATGTCAGCGGTATTCGCGTTGTACAGGCTTTTACAAATGAGGATCATGAAATTAAACGCTTTAAAGTGAATAATGAAAGATTCCGAATGACCAAGTTGTTCTCTTATAAGGTTATGGCTTGGAATGAAGCAATTTCAGGTATTCTGACAAAGATATTATCATTATTTACATTATTTGTTGGTGCTTATTTTGTGTTAAATGGTGATCTATCAAATGGGGACTTTATCGCATTTATTTTACTTTCCGGGATTCTGCTAGGCCCTATTAATAAAATCAATATGTTTATAGAAAGCTATCCAAAAGGGATGGCAGGATTTAGACGTTATATTGAATTCCTTGAAACAGAGCCTGAGATAGCGGATCGACCAGGAGCGAAGGACATCGATGAAATTGACGGAGAAATTACGTTCACAGATGTATCGTTTGGCTACTCGGATACAAATCGTGCTTTACATCAAATTAATTTAACGGTTCGTTCCGGTGAGACTGTTGCCCTTGTAGGTCCATCTGGGGCAGGGAAATCTACTATTTGCAGTTTGCTTCCCCGTTTTTATGATGTCAATGAAGGCTCCATTAAAATTGATGGTGTGGATATACGCGATTTCAAATTGCAATCATTGCGTGGCCATATTGGGATTGTTCAACAAGATGTCTTTTTATTTGATGGCACTATTCGTGATAATATCGCATACGGTAATTTGAATGCCAGTGAAGAAGATATTTGGTATGCCGCACAGCGCGCACAGCTGACTGATGTCATTAAGGCGCTCCCAGAGGGTATGGATACATTAATTGGTGAGCGGGGTGTGAAGTTATCTGGTGGTCAAAAGCAAAGATTATCCATTGCGCGAATTTTCCTGAAAAACCCAAAGATACTCATACTTGATGAAGCAACATCGGCATTGGACACTGAAACCGAACAAGCTATTCAACAAGCATTAAACGAGCTTTCCATTGGTCGTACGACGTTGGTAATTGCCCATCGATTAGCAACGATCAAAGATGCAGATAGAATTGTTGTTGTATCGAAAAAGGGCATTATTGAAGAAGGAACACATGAGCAATTAATGGAACGAAAACATGCTTATTATGGCTTGTATACAGCTCAATTTGGTCTACAAATATAAGGTTAGTTATAAGCTACTCTCAACAATGAAAGGAAGTTAATTATGTCAGTACTAGAAATAGATCGTGTAGCGATTGGTTATTCTTCGACGCTCATTGTCAATGATTTAAGTGTGGAAATTCCAAAAGGGCAAATCTCCACAATTATTGGACCGAATGGTTGTGGGAAATCTACTTTATTAAAGGCCGTGGCTCGTGTACTTCATACCCAAAATGGAGCTGTCTATTTAGATGGTAAAGCCATCCATCAATTGAAGACCAAGGAAGTTGCCAAAAGAATGGCTATTTTGCCTCAAACGGCAACAGCTCCAGGAGGCTTAACTGTATTTGAGTTGGTATCATATGGTCGCTTTCCTCATCAAGTCGGATTTGGCACATTACGCAAGGAAGACTATGAGTATATCCATTGGGCTATTGATGTGACAGGATTAAGGGATTTTAGTGATCGACCAATTGAAGCATTGTCGGGTGGCCAACGCCAAAGGGTGTGGATTGCCATGGCATTAGCACAAGGCACCGATATTCTAGTACTGGATGAACCAACCACATATTTAGATTTAGCCCATCAGCTAGATATTTTATTGCTTCTACAGAAGTTAAATAAAGAAGAAGGTCGAACAATAATCATGGTATTACATGATTTGAATCATGCGTCACGATTCTCCCACTTTATCTTGGCCATGAGAGACGGGAATTTAATGGTAGATGGAAGTCCAGAAAAAGTAATGACAAAGGAAAATTTACAAAGCGTTTTTAATATTGATGCTGAAATGGCTGTTTGTCCATATAGTAATAATCCAATCTGCCTATCCTATCAGCTATACGATATGAAGAAATAAAATCTAGTCCGTATGTGTATTGGGAAGTTTATAAGGAGGAAATAGAATGACTACGTCGACAGGAGTAGGAGAGCTCAACGATTTAGAGGAGCTACAGAAACGATCTCATCCGATCCGTGGAGTAGTGGCTTTAATTGTAGGAGTAATTGGATTAATTTTAGCTATTGGCTTATCGATTTCTTTTGGTGCAGCAGATATTTCACTAGGTACTGTTTGGACAGCAGTTACCCATTTTTCACCGGAATTAACGACACATCAAATTATTCATGATATTCGCTTACCACGAGTACTTGGGGCTGCTCTAGTAGGAGCAAGCTTTGCAGTAGCCGGGGCGATTATGCAAGGTATGACACGTAACCCATTAGCAGATTCAGGATTGTTAGGCTTGAACTCAGGAGCCGCATTTATGTTGGCCGTGTGCTTTGCCTTTTTCCCTGGTATGCCATATATATTTTTAATTTTATGGTCCTTTATAGGAGCAGGTCTTGGGGTGGCCATTGTTTATGGTATTGGGTCACTGTCTAAAGGTGGCTTAACACCAATGCGACTTGTTTTAGCAGGTGCGGCTGTTAGTGCATTGCTTGGAGCGCTAGGAGAAGGAATTGCCCTTTATTACCGTATTGGTCAAGACCTGGCCTTTTGGTATGCAGGTGGTGTCTCGGGAACAAAATGGAGCCATCTACAAATACTATCACCTTGGATTCTTATTGCGATGATAGGAGCTCTTATCTTATCACGGTCAATCACTGTACTGAGCTTAGGGGAAGAAATTGCTGTTGGACTTGGTCAAAGAACGGCTGTTGTGAAAATATGGGGCATGATTATTGTGTTAATTTTAGCAGGTGCAGCAGTTTCTGTTGTTGGAGCAGTTGGTTTTGTAGGCTTAATAGTTCCTCATTTAACGAGATACATAGTGGGTCATGATTATCGCTGGATTATCACATGTTCTTTAGTATATGGAGCATTGCTTGTGGTGTTAGCTGATTTAGTAGCACGCATTATCAATCCACCTTATGAAACGCCGATTGGTGCTTTAATTGCCTTTATTGGTGTACCCTTCTTCCTTTATTTAGCGCGTAAAGGAGGGAAAGAGTTATGAGTAACAGCTACTTAACACCAAGTCAGCAGAAAACAAGAAAGAAAAATTTTATCATCATTGCTACATTGCTTGTTTTAATCTTCGTTACCTTTGTGATTAGTATGAATACTGGGGTGATTAAGCTAACGCCGTTGGAGGTTTTTAAGACTCTTTTTGGACAAGGAGATGCACAACAACAATTAATCTTATTTGAATTTAGGCTTCCACGAATTGTGATTGCTGTATTAGTGGGAATGGGCTTAGCTATTTCAGGGGCAATTTTACAAGGCGTTTCCAAAAATGCTTTAGCAGACCCAGGTATTTTAGGGATTAATGCTGGTGCTGGTCTTGCAGTTATGCTGTATATTTCATTTTTTCCAACAACGAAGGCAGCACCTGTTTATTTACTCCCTGTACTTGCCTTTGTCGGAGCAGGCTTAACAGCAGTCCTAATTTATTCACTTTCTTATAAACGACACGAAGGTATTACACCGATGCGCTTAATTTTAACAGGGGTGGCTATAGCAGCCGGAATTAGCTCGGCAATGATTGTGCTAACACTACGGCTATCTCCTGAAAATTATCAATTTGTGGCTACATGGCTGGCGGGGAGCATTTGGGGTTCAAATTGGAGATTTGTTCTCTCGCTGCTCCCATGGCTAGTGATCTTATTACCATTTGTTTATGCGAAATCGCGGGTATTAAACATTTTAAATTTAGGGGAATTAACAGCTGTTGGATTAGGTGCCTCGATTGAAAGAGAGCGCCGTTGGCTATTAGCGGCAGCTGTTGGTTTAGCAGGAGCTAGTGTTTCTGTAAGTGGTGGTATTGGCTTTGTAGGGCTTATTGCCCCACATTTGGCTCGCCAGCTGGTTGGAGCAAAGCATCAATTTTTACTTCCTGCGGCGGCATTATTGGGTGGTTTCCTCGTATTAATGGCTGATACGATAGGTCGTTCTATTCTCGAGCCTTCAGAAATTCCAGCAGGGATTGTAGTAGCCGTTATAGGCGCTCCTTATTTCTTGTATTTATTAGCACGATTTAAGGAATAAATAGTGAAGGTACCTTGGTGAACAATAAAAGTGTATGAGCCGAGTGCAAATAATTATTGACGGAGTTAAGATGAAGGGGATGGAATGTAAAAATGGAGAACGAACTCTATGATGTAACGATTGTTGGCGGTGGCCCAGCAGGTCTCTATACAGCCTTTTATAGTGGGATGCGAGATTTAAAAACGAAAATTATCGAGTATAGCTCTCAGCTTGGTGGTCGTATGTTAATTTATCCCGAAAAAATGATTTGGGACGTTGGTGGAGTTACCCCTATTTTAGGTGGACAGCTCATCAAACAGCTTGTTGAACAAGCTCAAACCTTCGATCCAACAATTATATTAAATCAAAAGGTGGAAGGATTAGAGAAGCAACCAGATGGAACATTTATTTTAACGTCCTCAACGGGTGAAAAGCATTTTTCCAAAACAGTGATTTTGGCGGTTGGTTATGGCGTTCTGACGATGCAAAAGCTTGAAATAGAAGGAGCAGATCGCTATGAAGTAACTAATTTACACTACACTGTACAGGAATTAGAGATTTTTCGGAATAAACATGTCTTAATTTCAGGTGGTGGTAATTCAGCTGTCGATTGGGCGAATGAGTTAGAGCCAATTGCAGCAAGTGTGACCATCGTTCATCGTCGTGAGGACTTTGGTGGTCATGAAAAGAACGTTTTACGGATGAAGGAATCCTCCGTATGTGTAAAAACACCATTTGAAGTAGTGCAATTACATAGTGATGGGGATTTAATACAGTCTGTATCGATTATGAATAAAGAGACGAATGAGATAGAGCGAGTTGAAGTAGATGCCGTTATTGTGAACCATGGCTTAAAATGTGATTATGGTGCACTAGAAGAATGGGGATTACATATTAAAGATGGTGTGGCACTCGTCAATGAAAAGAGGGAAACTAATATAGAAGGAATCTATGGTGCAGGTGATTTTATTGATCATCCAAGTAAAGTTAGGTTAATAGCAGGTGCCTATACAGATGGTATATTAGCGTTAAATAGTGCAAAGCTATTAATAGAACCTGATGCACCAAAGGTTGCTTATGTGTCTTCTCATAATATCCGATTCAAAGAGCGAAATGAAAAAATAGGGTTACAAGACAATGATTATCGAGAAGTTCGAGGATAAAAACGATGGATATCTTTCTTTTGATATTTTTTTCTTGAAAATAATAAAACGACTATGCTATACTTCTTAGGTATGCAACGTGTACATATATAGCTGATGGTTTCACTCATATTCGGGCTATGTAAGGTACAGTTCGATAATACTCTGTTCCAGATGGTTCAGGGCGAGAGGAGAAAACGAATATGAAACAAGGAATTCATCCAGACTACAAAGAAGCAACAGTAACTTGCTCTTGTGGGAACACTTTCAAAACTGGTTCAGTAAAAGAAAACATCGTTGTCGAGTTCTGCAACGAATGTCACCCATTCTATACTGGCCGTCAAAAATTCGCGTCTACTGATGGTCGCGTGGATCGTTTCAACAAAAAATACGGTCTTAAAAACTAATGTTAGTTTAATACCTGCCAAGCATGTGCTTGGCAGGTATTTTTTTCAGTAAATATGACACGTTGATGCAAGTCTTTTCAAAATACAGATCGACCAAAAGAAAGGGAGAAGACAGTATGGCGCAGCTATATTTTAAACATGGTGCAATGAATAGTGGAAAATCAATAGAGATTTTAAAAGTTGCCCATAATTACGAAGAACAGCAGAAACCTGTAATGATGTTTACATCAGGTTTAGATACACGTGATGAGGTTGGCTTTGTTTCTAGTCGAGTAGGTTTAAGACAGCAAGCCATTCCTGTTTATGAAGATACAAATATTTTTGAGCTTGTGCAAAACAATGCAGTTAAACCATACTGTGTACTTGTGGATGAAGTTCAATTTTTAAAAAAAGCTCATGTTTTACAACTAGCTAACATTGTGGATGAATTAGATATTCCAGTTATGGGCTTTGGCTTAAAAAATGATTTTCAAAATGAGCTGTTCGAAGGCAGCCAATACATGCTTACATATGCAGATAAAATTGAAGAAATGAAAACCATTTGTTGGTTCTGTCATAAAAAAGCAACGATGAATTTACGAGTAGATGGAAATGGACAGCCTGTATATACGGGAGATCAAATTCAAATTGGTGGAAACGATTCCTATTATCCTGTATGTCGAAAATGTCATGCTCATCCTTCGCTATAATGGAGGACTAAGAAAAAGTGGCGTAGATGCGAAAAGTTTTTTATACTAAGTAGTGGACATAAACATTGTAAATAACCATTATGCATTAGCGTAATTTTAATGGAGAGCTCTTGAAAAATAGGAGCAATTTAAGAAACTAAATTGAGGTGAAATCCATGTTTGATCGATTACAAGCAGTGGAGGATCGCTATGAAAGGCTGACAGAGCTTTTAAGCGACCCAGATATTGTTAATGACAGTAAGAAATTACGTGAATATTCGAAGGAACAATCAGATATCCAAGAAACTGTGGATACGTATCGTGAATATAAAAATGTCAAAGAGCAATTAGTAGATACACGTGAAATGTTAGATAGCGAAAAAGATCCTGATATGCATGAAATGGTAAAGGAAGAATTTAACCTATTAAAAGCTCAGCAGGAAGAACTTGAAGAACGTTTACGTATTTTATTAATTCCCAAAGATCCTAATGATAATAAGAACGTTATTATGGAAATTCGTGGAGCAGCTGGCGGAGATGAGGCAAATATTTTTGCGGGTGATTTATTCCGCATGTATTCTCGTTATGCAGAAACACAAGGCTGGAAAATTGATATTATGGAAGCCACTCCAAACCCGATGGGCGGCTATAAAGAAGTAATCTTTATGATTAACGGACAAGGTGCTTATTCAAAGTTCAAATTTGAAAATGGTGCCCACCGTGTACAACGTGTACCAGCTACCGAATCACAAGGACGTATCCATACATCTACAGCAACAGTAGCCTGTTTACCTGAGGTAGAGGAAGTAGACGTTGAAATTCATGAAAAAGACATTCGTGTAGACACATTCGCATCTTCAGGTGCAGGTGGTCAATCCGTAAATACAACGATGTCTGCGGTCCGTATGACCCATTTACCAACAGGTGTTGTAGTTTCCATGCAGGATGAGCGTTCGCAAATTAAAAACCGTGAAAAGGCAATGAAAATTTTACGCGCTCGTGTAGCAGATATGTATATGCAAGAGGCACAAAAAGAGATCGATGCCACACGTAAGTCTGCTGTGGGTTCTGGTGATCGCTCTGAGCGAATTCGCACATACAATTATCCACAAAACCGTGTAACAGACCACCGTATTGGGTTAACAATTCAAAAGCTAGATCAAATCGTCGAGGGTAGATTGGACGAAATTATCGATACGCTTATTTTAGAAGAACAAGCATCGAAGCTAGAGCGTTTAAATGATGACTTATAAAAATGTGATGGAGGCCCTTGAGTGGGCTTCTTCTTTTTTAGTGGATAATGGTCGGGAGCAAACTGCGGCACGTATTGTTATGCAGCATATACTTGGTACAAGCTATTCAGAGGTTATGCTACATTTACAGGATAAATTAACAGAAGCACAGCAAGTAAAATTTAAAGCCCTTATAGAGGAACATATCAATGGTCGCCCAGTTCAGTATTGTGTGGGAAGTGAGGAGTTTTATGGTCGTTCATTTATCGTCGATGAATCAGTATTAATTCCTCGACCGGAAACGGAAGAACTGATTCTTGGCACTATCAATCGTATGACTAAACTATTTCAACACCAAGCATTGAAGGTAGCTGATATAGGTACAGGCAGTGGTGCTATTGCCATTTCAATGAAGCTGGAGTGTCCTACGTTAACGGTCGTAGCTACTGATTTATCTGAAGCTGCATTAGCGACAGCACAAAAAAATGCACAGAGATTAGAGGCTAATATTGATTTTAGGCTGGGAGATTTAACTGCTCCGCTCGCAGGTGAGAAGTTTGATATTGTTTTATCGAACCCTCCCTATATCGCTTTTGAAGAGGCGCAGGCTATGTCGGATGTTGTATTAAAGCATGAGCCTCATAGCGCGTTATTTGCTGAGGAAGATGGTCTTATTTTATATCGACAATTAGCAGAGCAATTGCCAGCGTATATGAATAGACCAGCATTAATTGGGTTAGAAATCGGTTATACACAAGGTGAAAAAGTAGCAAAGTTCTTTCAAGATAGTTTTCCACAGGCTACGATTTCGATAGAAAAAGATATTAATGGTAAACCGCGAATGATTTTTTGTGAGATTCATGTATAAAGTGTCTTCATCTTGCCAACAATGTTGAGCAAGGAGGGATTTACATGTTAAATGAATACAAGATTATTAGATTACCTAAACAAAATATCTTTCTAGCGTTTGCTAGATTAGTAGTAGTGGCCATTGCTTTACAGCTATGTGTTTTATATATTCCATCATTAGTAGGTTTTGCAAAAGAGGCTACTAATCAAGAACAAGAAAAAGATTTTAGAATTCGTGTAATTGCTAATAGCAATACAGCACAAGATCAGCATGAGAAAGAGCAGCTTGTTGAAGAATTAAAACCCTATTTTATGCAAGTAGTATCTGCAGGTGTTGCAGGGAATGAGCAAATTCAAACGTTAAAGCAACAAATTGAAACAGAATTAAGCAAAAATTATCCACAGATAGATACACAGGTAGTGGTTGGGGATAACTTATTTCCGCCTAAAAGACAGGGAGCGGTATTATATCCACAAAATGTGTATCACTCCATTGTAGTTAAAATTGGTGATGCGCGTGGTGATAACTGGTGGTGCAGTATATTCCCATCCATTTGCGAGCCCGAAAAAGAAGAAGTAAAAGCAGAAGAGCCAGAAGAGGAAGAGCAAGTAACATTCTTTATTTGGGAATGGATTAAAGGACTTTTTGCATGAATTGTTCACAAATTCAGATAACTTATGCACATTTTTTAAGCAGTTATAAACAATTTGTGGATAATTCAGTAAGAATCAATAAATGAAGGTAGGTTTTAAACATGGAAACCGTTTGCAAGGTTGTGGACAGTAATGTGAATAGTCAAATAAATTATACACAAGCTGTGGATATCTTAAATGCGGGAGAGGTAGTAGCATTTCCGACAGAAACGGTTTATGGGCTGGGTGCTGTTGCAACAAATGATACGGCAGTGAAGAAGATATTTGAAGCGAAGGGCCGCCCTTCAGATAACCCTTTAATTGTTCATGTTGGTACAAAAGAGGAAGTAACGAACTATATAGAACATATTTCTGAAATAGCCAAACAATGCATCGATTTATTTTGGCCAGGACCGTTAACGCTTGTAATGCCTGCTAAACCAAATGTGCTGGCTCAAAGTGTAACGGCTGGATTATCGACTGTCGGCATCCGTATGCCAGACCATCCAGTAGCACTTGCCTTATTACAGCAGCTTCAAAAACCACTTGCTGCGCCAAGTGCTAATCGTAGTGGTAAGCCGAGTCCAACAGAAGCTATCCATGTTTTAGATGATTTGGGAGGGTACATACCTTATATATTGGATGGAGGTTCCACAGGCATTGGGTTAGAATCCACTGTATTAGATGTGACACACGAGCCTCCAGTAATTTTACGTCCGGGTGGCATTACGAAGGAGATGCTTGAAGCAACAATTGGTCCGGTTATTCAACCAACCAAAATAGAGCAGAAACTAAAAGAGACACCAAAGGCTCCAGGCATGAAATATACACATTATGCACCAAATGCGCCGGTATACTTAATCAATTGCCATGATGGGGAAGTAAGCGAAGCTGTTCAACAATTACAGCAGCAAGGACATGAAGTAGCACTTCTTGCACCTCAAAATTTCCAACATATTAAAGCTGATTTTTACTTCTCAGTAGGTGAAGAGGGAAGTAAAGAAGACATGGGTGCTTCGTTATACCATGCACTTAGAGCATGTGATAAAACAACAGCTACCGTTATTTTAGCTACGACAACTTCGACTGAAGGCGTAGGGGCAGCTATTATGAATAGACTTGAAAAGGCTTCTGGAGGCAAATGGTATTCATTGTAAATAAAAATGAGTGACAAAAGACATTAATAAATTTACATGTCTTTTGTCCTTTTTTTATAGGCAGGGATCCTCTTTATAAAAAGGAAAATCTTATGTGGACAAATATGATAATAATGTATTTTCGAGCATAAAATGATAATATATTAGGGAGAGAAGGAGTGTATTCTTGCAGGGAATTCTTGCAGGTATATTAACGTCTGTTGATGTTATTGGTCTATATGTATTGCTGCCAAATGTTAGATATCGCTTATTTTTATCACTATGGACGGCTGCACTGCATATGCTTTTTCCTTTGTTGGGATTTGAATTAGGAAACTATTTAGTTCGTTTTCTATTAGAATGGGGACAATGGATATCGAGTATTTTGTTATTTTGCATGGGCATGCATTTACTATTATTCTCTCATCGGGATGAAAAAGTAACAATTTCCCCCGTACTTTTAGCTGTGACTGCAAGCCTAGATACCTTTTCAGTTAGTGTTTCTTTTGGTATGCTAAACTTAGAAAAAACCATTTTTATAATGAGTGCAGGCTTGAGTGCCTTGATTTGTGCCTATGGGTCATTAGTCATTGCACGTAGGAGCCAAGTCTTTTTTGGAAATAAAATTCAAATCATTGCTGGCATTATATTTATAATTATGAGTATCCTAGCTATTCAGCAATAATTCAATATAAATCGGAGAGTGATAAGTGTGAAAATATTATTTGTTTGTACAGGCAATACTTGTCGCAGTCCAATGGCAGAAGTCATATTAAAACATAAACAAATAGACAATTTAGAAGTACGTTCTGCAGGTATTTATGCTATGCCTAATGCCCAAATGTCAGCACATGCGCAACAAGTGTTAAATGAAGCTCAAATGTCTCATCAGCATTCTGCAACACAATTATCCATGGTAGAAATGGAATGGGCAGATTTAGTCCTAACAATGACTACCGCTCACAAAGACACTGTCATCTCAAGCTTCCCAGGCACTGATCATAAAGTATTCACATTAAAAGAGTATACAAATGAAGGTAGCCTAGAGAATGTAGTAGATCCTTACGGCGGTAACAGAGCAATATACGAAGCAACATTTGCGGAACTACATGAATTGGTTGATCAATTAATAAAAAAACTACAATAGAATTGAGGAGCCCTATGAAAAAACAATTTGGTTTACGACTTAAATTGGTGTTATTTGTGAGCGTGCTAGCATTAATTACTTACAGTATCAGTTTTATATTTATTGAATTCTTACAACCGACCTTCTTCCCAAGTATTAATGGAAAAGTATTTCAAGTGGTGACGTATGCATTAGGAATCACATGGTCAGGTATATTGGCTGCCATCTTTAGCGTGATCTTAATTAAACCTTTACAACAACTTGAGCATTCCGCAACTCTAGTAGCAGAGGGGAAAATTGGGCAGGATGTTCAGATGCCTAAAACAAACGATGAGATTCGTTCGGTTGCAGAGGCATTTCAACAAATGGTATTAAATTTACGTCAAATGGTGGAAAGTATTGACCAAAATTTTCAACAGACCAATCAATCGATTATTCAGCTCTCAGATGAAGCGGGAGTCGCTACTCGAAAAGCAGAAGGTATTGCTTCAACCGTTAAGCATATTTCGGCAGGAGCTGAAGCATCTGCGACAGCTGTACAAGATACCGCTGAAGCAATTGAGGATGTACGAGCTCTTGCGACAGAAGTAAATAGTAGAGCAGAAGCATCGGCATCACAATCTAAAGAGATTTTACATAATTTATCGACAACAACAAATGCAATCGAAACATTAGTTAATAGTATTCAACAAATAGCTACTGGTAACAATGAGGCATTAAAAAGCATTCATGCTTTAGAAGAAAATGCTGGCCAAGTAGAGCGCATTATTGGCTTAGTTGGTGATATTGCGGCACAAACAAATTTACTAGCTTTAAATGCATCTATTGAAGCGGCTCGTGCTGGAGAACATGGAAAAGGCTTCGCTGTGGTTGCGGAGGAAGTGCGTGGTTTAGCAGATGAAAGTGCAAAAGCTGTGCAAGGGATTACAGCTCTAATCCAATCTATGCAGCAAAATGTTGAAGTCGTAGTCAAACAAATGAATGAACAGGTAGCATTTGCAACGAAAGAAGCAGATCGCGTATCTGAAACAACAACAGCTGTAGAAGGTATGTCGTCTAACGTACATGAAATGGCAACAGCGATTGTAGAGATATCTTCACTAATTGAACAGCAGATGCATAATATTGAAACTACTGCTCGTCAATCACAAGAAGTGGCTGCAATTGCAGAGGAAACATCAGCAGGTGCACAAGAAGTTCGTAGTGCGGCTGAAGAACAAGCCTACGCCATTGAACAAGTAGAGCACCTAGCGCAAAGTTTAAAAAAGCAATCAGAAGCTTTGCATAAAGTGATTCAACAATTTGATCGACAGGCTTAGTCACAAAAAGCTGTTTATAAATGCGGTGAAAAATCGGATTTATAGACAGTTTTTTTATTTTTGGAAAAAATAGTGATACAGTTTGTCCACTGTAAATAAAAAATGAGAAAAACTTTAGTAGATAGAATATTACAACAAAAGACCATTATCCGAATTTATTAACATGATATTCACAATATCCACAGAAAAAGAGATATAAAAGTGAATGATTTTTAGCTAAGTAACAATAAATGTTCGTCTTTTAGGAGAAATCAGCATAAAAATACAAGAAAAATCGTGTTATTCTTCAGAAAGAAGTGGTACACTAAGGTTGACTATAATTCGAAAAGAGGGAACCCAGTGAGAATAGCAATTTCTTCTGATCACGGAGGTAACAACCTACGTCGTGAGATCATGCAGCTACTAGATGAGCTTCATATTAGCTACGAAGATTTTGGTCCACAATCTGCGGATTCAGTAGACTATCCGGATTACGCAAAGCCAGTTTCTGATGGTGTAGCCAACGGAGAATTTGATAAAGGTATTTTAATTTGTGGCACGGGAATTGGTATGTCTATTGCTGCAAATAAGGTGAAAGGTATTCGTTGTGCATTAGTGCATGATGTATTTAGTGCAAAGGCAACGCGATGCCATAATGACTCTAATATTTTAGCTATGGGTGAACGTGTTATTGGCCCAGGTCTTGCACGTGAAATTGTCCAAACTTGGCTAGAAACTGAGTTTGAAGGTGGTCGTCATACACGACGCATAGAAAAAATTACGGAACTTGAGCAATAAAGGATTGTTATTCCATATATGACATTCATCAAGGATGTCATGTATGGCATGATTTTAATGGCTATAAATGAAGGAGCTGAGCTTAATGGTTGTAAAACAAATACGAACGCATTTGACTCAGTTACTCAGTGAATTTGAAGAGCAGGTAACATTACGACCTCATACAATTTTTGTCGTAGGATGCTCTACATCTGAAGTGATTGGTCAGAAAATTGGCACAGCAGGTGCATTGGAGATAGGAGAAGCCATTTTCGAGCCGTTACAAGAATTCGCAATGAAACACCAGCTACATTTAGCGTTTCAAGGCTGTGAGCATATTAATCGTGCTATTACGATGGAGGCATCAACTGCTGAACAATTTGGCTACGATCCAGTGGCGGTAGTCCCAGTACGTACAGCTGGTGGCTCTATGTCCGCTTATGCCTATACGCGATTTACTAATCCTGTGGTTGTTGAAACCATTCAGGCACATGCAGGTATAGATATTGGACAAACATTAATTGGTATGCACTTGAAAGCAGTAGCTGTCCCAGTTCGCACATCAGTGAAAATGGTGGGAGAAGCAGTGGTGACGATTGCAACAACACGTCCAAAGCTAATTGGCGGGGAACGTGCTGTATATAAATAATAAAGGATACTAGGAGGCTTTTTCTAACATGGCATATGAAAAATTAGCAGTACAAGACAAAGCAGTATTAGAAGGAATTCTTGCAGAAAAAAAACGTCAACAAGCAAATATCGAATTGATTGCATCTGAAAATTTTGTATCCGAAGCAGTTATGGAAGCGCAAGGTTCTGTACTGACAAATAAATACGCAGAAGGTTATCCAGGTAAACGCTACTATGGTGGCTGTGAACATGTAGACGTAGTTGAAGATATTGCACGTGATCGTGTGAAAGAAATATTCGGTGCAGAATACGCAAACGTGCAACCACACTCTGGTGCGCAAGCAAATATGGCTGTATACCACACAATTTTAGAACCAGGCGATACGGTTCTTGGTATGAACCTTTCTCATGGTGGTCACTTAACACATGGATCTCCTGTAAACTTCTCTGGTATTCTTTATAATTTTGTGGAATATGGTGTAACAAAGGACACACAAGTTATCGATTATGAGGATGTACGTCAAAAAGCATTAGAACATAAGCCGAAACTTATAGTTGCGGGAGCTTCTGCGTACCCACGTGAAATTGACTTCTCTAAATTCCGTGAAATCGCAGATGAAGTAGGTGCATACTTCATGGTGGATATGGCACACATAGCTGGTCTTGTAGCTGTTGGTGAGCATCAATCGCCAGTTCCATATGCAGACTTTGTTACATCGACTACACATAAAACATTACGTGGACCACGTGGCGGATTAATTCTTGCATCGAAAGAATGGGAGCAAAAATTAAACAAGTCTGTATTCCCAGGAATTCAAGGTGGGCCATTAATGCATGTCATTGCTGCTAAAGCTGTAGCATTTGGCGAAGTACTGCAACCAGAATTTAAAGACTATGCAAAACAAATAAAATTGAATGCAAAAGCTTTAGCCGAAGTCCTTATTGCTGAGGGTGTTGAAATTGTATCTGGCGGTACAGATAACCACTTATTACTATTAAACGTTAAATCTCTTGGTCTGACAGGTAAAGTAGCAGAACATGCATTAGATGAAGTGGGCATTACAACTAACAAAAACACAATCCCTTACGATACGGAGTCTCCATTTGTTACTTCAGGTATTCGTATCGGTACACCAGCTGTTACATCTCGTGGCTTTAAAGAGGAAGATATGAAAGAAGTAGGTGCAATTATTGCAGCAGTTCTTAAAAACCCTGAAGATGAAGCAGTTAAAGCGGACGCAAAAGATCGCGTAAAAGCATTAACAGATAAACATCCATTATACGCTTAATAGCATTCTAAAACTGTGTTTAAAGTGGGAAATTCACTTTAAACACAGTTTTTTATTTTGAAAAGTAGGTCGAACAATGAAATACATATTTTTTCTAATTAAGAATAATAACACTCTTATTTTTGAATAAATTTACATATAATCGATAGAAAGGGATTATTATAGTTGGCTGAGGTCAGATTGTGTACTAAAAAAGAAGTTTTTTTTAATAAAAGTGAAAATTTAATTAAATTTTATGTACAATGGAAATGGGATGAAGTGATAGAGAAGGAGGGGTTGGATGGTCACTAAATCGTTAGATATAGATAATGATGCCTTATTAAATAGTATTCTCAATATAGGGGATAATTCTAAGGAAAGCTTCGTAATTTTTGATGCAACAAATCATCATAGTATAGTAGAGTGTAATGAATCTTTTTGTAGTCTTACAAATGCTTCAAGGTCACAAATCATAAAAACAAATTATTTTACATGGCTATTAGATGAAAAAAAGACAACCATAAAAAAGATTAAAGAAAAAATACATAATGGTATCATGGTACAAGCGAAGCTACATCATAAAGGTATCAATAAACCCCCATTTTGGGCTGAAATTCAAGCTCTACCATTTCGAAACGATGCAAATGTAACGCAATATGTGTTAGTCCTTATGAAGGACGTTACGTATTATCATACGGAAGATTTCTTAATGCGTTTAGAAAATGATATGTATAAGGCGATAGAGAGAGATAGCTCTTTTGAGCAAAAGATGCATATTATTTGTCGCGGACTGGATGAGTTTTTTATGCCGAATACTTCCAGTATGGTACTCATCAAAACAGAGAGCAATTTATTACAGACTTTTACGGATAATGGTAGATCAAAAGATGTACCGAGATGCTGTGAAAATACCGACTTTTTTACGAAGGTTATGCAATCAGAAACCTCTATTTTTATTGAAAATTTGGATGATGTGCATATTCCAGATGAGCATAGACAATTTGCTGCTTTTTCACACAAAGCGTATGGATTATTTATACCTATACGCAATCAACAGCGACAAGTAATAGGGCTTTTTTCAATATATTATCAGGAAGCACATAGTGACCTTGCATATTTCACAAATATGTTTCGAAAAGTTAGTGCACTGGTTGCCTTAGCATATACGTATGCAAGAACACAGAGAAAAATATGGGATTTAGCCTATACCGACATTACAACAGGTTTACCTAATCGTCATAGCTTTGTGAATTGCCTCGAAAAAGAGGCTGAACGTGGACAAAATGGTTATATTAAAATTGTGAAACCAAGCGAATTTCATCAAGTGGTTGAACTGTATGGACGTGAATTTGGTGATGAATTATTAAGGCAGCTCGCCAAACGTCTAGAGCAAGACAAGCCAGGGGATCGCGAATATATTGCGAGATTTACAAGCTCTAGTCTTATTCTATCCACGATGACCTTTAATGAAAATTTAAATAATTATGAAAGGCGCATCAAGGAGACGATTCGGCAGCCCTTTATAATAGGAGGAAAGCAAATTTACATCACGTTAAAAACAGGGATTGCTTCCTTTAATGATGCTATAAAAATTAATGATGCAATTCGGTTTGCAGATAATGCGCTTTCGTCTGCTACTGATAAACCGGGTACACATACAGAAATTTTTACGACAGAAAAAAATGACGTTCTAGTACAGCAAATGACAGTATTAAATCATTTGTCCCAAGCAATCAAAAATAAAGAAATTACAGTCCATTTACAGCCAAAAGTAGATTTACGTAATGGAGAGATTCAAAGTATAGAGGCACTTGCACGATGGGTATCCCCGAAGCTGGGCTTTGTGTCTCCAGCCATCTTTATTCCAGTAGCGGAAAGTGCGGGAAAGGTTAGAGAAATTGACGTTCAAGTTTTAGAAATTGTGCTATCGTGGCTGGCAGAACGTCAAAAGGTAGGGAAGAAATTAGTGAAAATAGCGGTCAATATTTCACCAGATCATTTCTACTATACGCATTTCGTTCAAGATACGCTAAAGCTCGTTAGGAAATATGAAATAGATCCAAGTAATATTATATTAGAGGTAACAGAAAATATAGGGTTAGTAGACTTCCAATCTGCCTTTACAATTATTCAGGAATTAAAAAGCTATGGTTTCAAAACATCCGTGGATGATTTCGGAACAGGATTTTCTTCATTGAGCTATCTGCAACAATTACCATTCACAGAATTAAAAATTGACAGAAGCTTTATTAATGCCTTAGAGGACCCTGCAACGCTTGCTATTGTACGCTCAATTATTCAATTGGCATTAAACTTAGGAATGATTTCTGTTGCAGAGGGAATAGAAACAGAAGAACAGGTTGAAATACTCCGTGCTTTAGGTTGTACAGTCGGACAGGGGTATTTCTATTTTAAGCCAATGGCAATAGAACAATTAGATACAATTCTGGATCAATAACTTACTTTGGTCAAAGAAAATTTAATAAAAGGAGTCACCTTAAATTTATTTTTGAGGCGATTCCTTTTTTCTGTTATACTAGTTGAGATAAAAATGAAATCCGAACGGTTAGGAGAGAATCCCTTTGAGCAAAGTCTATGTATTTGATCATCCACTAATCCAACACAAATTAACTTATATTCGCGACAAGAATACAGGTACAAAAGAATTTCGTGAGCTAGTAGACGAAGTAGCAACACTTATGGCATTTGAAATTACACGTGATATGCCGGTGGAAGAAATTGAAATTGAAACACCTGTAACGATTGCTAAAACAAAAGTACTTTCTGGTAAAAAGCTTGCAATTGTACCGATTCTACGTGCAGGAATTGGTATGGTAGATGGTGTACTAAAGCTTATCCCAGCCGCAAAAGTTGGACATATTGGTCTTTATCGTGACCCTGAAACATTAAAACCAGTTGAATATTACGCAAAGCTTCCAGCAGATGTGGAAGAACGTGATTTTATTATCGTAGATCCAATGTTAGCAACTGGTGGTTCAGCAGTGGAAGCTATTCACTCATTGAAAAAACGTGGAGCTAAAAACATTAAATTCATGTGCTTAATCGCTGCACCAGAGGGTGTCAAAGCTATTCAAGAAGAGCATTCAGACGTAGATATTTATATTGCTGCTTTGGATGAGAAACTAAACGATCATGGTTATATTGTACCAGGTCTAGGTGATGCCGGAGACCGCCTATTCGGCACGAAGTAAAAATGGTGTTATGAAATTTCCTCATTTAGGAAACTAATAATTTGTGAAAGCGTCCTTCAAATTTGAAGGGCGTTTCATAGTATGTTTAGGTAAGTACTCCTCATGTTGGACTTCAACTGGTGTGGTGTCCTTTTCATACAATAACAAAAAGGACGGTGCAGATCGTTTTGATGAAAAAATGGAAAGTAATGACGATTTTTGGTACAAGACCAGAAGCAATTAAAATGGCTCCTCTTGTTTTAGAGTTACAAAAGTATCCTGAGCAAATAGAATCTATTGTCACAGTAACGGCACAACATCGCCAAATGCTAGATCAAGTACTAGAGACATTTGAAATAACACCAAACTATGATTTAAATATAATGAAAGATCGTCAAACATTAATTGATGTGACGACAAACGCATTACAAGGTTTGGATCAAGTAATGAAAGAAGCTCAGCCAGATATCGTATTGGTACACGGTGATACAGCGACGACTTTTATTGCAAGCTTGGCGGCGTTTTATAACCAAATCGCAATTGGACATGTGGAAGCAGGACTGCGAACTTGGAACAAGTATTCACCATACCCAGAAGAAATGAATCGTCAGTTAACAGGTGTAATGGCTGATTTACATTTTGCGCCAACCGAAGTATCTAAAAAGAATCTTATCGATGAAAATAAGAATGCTGATACCATTTTTGTTACAGGTAATACAGCGATTGATGCATTGGCAACAACTGTTAGTGAACATTACACGCATCCCGTATTAGATAAAATTGGCAAAGATCGCATGATTTTATTAACAGCACATCGACGCGAAAATCTGGGTGAGCCAATGCGTCATATGTTCAAAGCAATTACAAGAATTTTAGCTGAGCATGATGATGTTCAAGTAGTATATCCGGTGCATATGAATCCTGCAGTAAGAGAAATCGCGAATGAAATTTTAGGTGACAATGAACGAGTACATTTAATAGAGCCACTTGAAGTATTTGATTTCCATAACTTTGCAGCGAATTCTTACATGATTTTAACAGACTCAGGTGGCGTCCAAGAAGAGGCACCATCATTAGGGAAGCCAGTACTTGTCCTTAGAGACACAACAGAGCGCCCAGAAGGAATTGCAGCTGGAACGCTAAAGCTAGCAGGAACTGAAGAAGATACTATTTACACTTTAGCTAAAGAATTGTTAACGGATAAAAAGGCTTATGAGGCGATGGCACATGCATCAAATCCATATGGTGATGGACATGCATCTAAACGAATTGTAGAGGCATTGCTAGTTTTTTTACAAAAAACTAAATAATGTACTATATTTAATTCGAAAAAATAAGTCTAATGTACCTATTGAGTTGGGTAAGCTAATTTATGAGCATAATTATGTCGTAAATTAGCTTTTTCTATGAGTCAAGAAAAAGAGAACATTTGAAACTATGAAATTTCATACACAAATTTGTCAACAATTTGACAAGAGTATATAGGTTG
The DNA here is from genome assembly GCF_049315265.1 of Lysinibacillus sp. NPDC056220. NCBI lineage: Bacteria > Bacillati > Bacillota > Bacilli > Caryophanales > Bacillaceae > Lysinibacillus > Lysinibacillus sp. NPDC056220. Next base: position 951,209 of record NZ_JBMOXD010000001.1, on the reverse strand, counting down.
TGAAGTTTTTCTCTATTACCAATTGACTTCAAATATCTCCTATTGTATGCTTACAAAGGGTAAGAATGATAAGGGTTTCAGTTCATAATTAGGACGTTGAAACACTTGTTATATCAACTTTCTACTAAATTGACAGTTCAAAATAAAACTGTCGATTTGCAACGTTTTGTGCGTTTCGGTTTTTACCGAGTTGGTAAGGGGTGTAAGTTATTTTTTGGGTATTTACACCTGTAATTGAAATGACTCTCCCATTACTATTCCGCTGTGAGTAGTGCCTTTCACTGCTCTTTTCTGATTTCACATGGTGGTCAGCAAACGCTTTCAATACTCGAAAATTTGATTCAGGAGATTACAACCAATGCTAGATTTGCATCACATTTTTGCTGTGCAGAAGAGGGCGTTATTTTTTTTGCTTGCACTCTGCGCATTAGGCTGGGGATTCACTTCCTTTCAAACTGTATTTGCGGGCATCGCAGTCGGTGCATTCTTTGGTACGTATAATTTTTGGATTCTAGTTCGCCGTATGGAGAAGTTTGACAGGTCCATTAGTGAAGGGAAGAAAATAGGCTCACTTGGTACAGCACTTCGCTTTGGATCAGGTGTTGCGGCAGTCGCAATAGCCATTTCGTTGCCAAACTATTTTCACTTAATTAGCACGGTCATAGGGCTAATGATTCCGTACGTTTTTCTCTTTGTCGAGAGAATTGTGTCACATGTAAGGAACCGCTAATGTGCTTTAAATTAGAAAGAGAGGTGAAAAATAACAATGAATCATGAAGCTCCGTTACTAGAAGTCGGTTTTTTAACATTTAATAAATCGACAGTTATGATGTTACTAGTTGCTGCAATTATCGTATTTTTAATTGCCTTTATTTCAACTAGAAGCCTAAAACTAAAACCAACTGGTATGCAAAACTTCATGGAATGGATTATGGACTTCGTTAAGAATATCATCAAAAGCAACATGGACTGGAAAACTGGTGGTCGATTCCACATTCTCGGTATTACGTTAATTATGTTTATCGCAGTATCTAACTTATTAGGTCTTCCATTCTCGATCGTTTATGGTCATGAACTTTGGTGGAAATCACCAACGGCTGACCCAACTGTAACGATGACGTTAGCAACGATGATTTTAGTTTTATCGCATTTCTATGGTGTTAAAATGAAGGGTACAGGGCATTATGCTGGTACATTCTTTAAACCAATGTCTTTCATGTTCCCACTTAAATTAGTAGAGGAATTTGCAAATACATTAACGTTAGGTTTACGTCTTTACGGTAACATTTACGCGGGTGAGATTTTACTTGGCTTATTAGCAGGTTTAGCATCATCAGGTGCTGTGGGATTCATCGGGGCAATCGTTCCAATGATGGCATGGCAAGGTTTCTCAATTTTCATCGGCTTTATCCAAGCCTTTATCTTCACAATGTTAACAATGGTTTACATGGCTCATAAAGTGAGCGATGACCATTAATATAAAGCATATATCATATGCTTGAACCACAAAAACAAACAATTCCAAGGAGGAAATTTTCAAATGACAGGTTCATTAGGTTTATTAGCAGCAGCAATCGCAATCGGTTTAGGTGCACTTGGTGCAGGTATCGGTAACGGTCTTATCGTATCAAAAACAGTAGAAGGTATCGCTCGTCAGCCAGAAGCTCGTGGCGTTCTTCAAACTACAATGTTCATCGGGGTTGCATTAGTTGAAGCCCTACCGATCATCGCAGTAGTAGTAGCATTCATCGTAATGAATAAATAATTCAGTTGAACACTGGATTTTACTAGTGGCGAAGCAGGATTCTCCAGATGAAACTTCGCCCTTCATTTTGGAACGGATAAAAGCTATGTGTAAATATAGCTTTTTAAAATAGGTAGTTTTTTAATTCATTAAATTAAGTTGAAGTTAAAGCTCTTGAAGGGAGTGAAACAATCGTGTATTTAGATTATCTTGTACTAGGTGCTGGCGCTAGTAAGTTCAATAACGGAGACATCATCGCAACATTAGCTATCTTTTTAGTATTAATGTTCTTACTTAAGAAAGTCGCTTGGGGTCCACTGATGGGCATCATGCAACAACGTGAAGAGTTAGTAGCGAGTGAAATCGAAGCAGCTGAAAAAGCGCGCAAAGAGTCGCACCAATTTTTAGAAGAACAAAAGAGCCTTCTTAAAGAAGCTCGTACGGAAGCACAATCGATTGTTGAAGGCGCTAAGAAGCAAGGCGAACTACAAAAAGATGAAATTCTTACTGCAGCTCGTAATGAAGCAAACCGCTTGAAAGAATCGGCTTTACGTGAAATTGAGTCTGAAAAAGAAAAAGCTATTGCAGCTGTACGTGATGAAGTCGTTTCATTATCTGTACTTGCAGCATCGAAAGTCCTTAGCAAAGAGATTTCTGAGGCAGACAACCGTGCTCTAATTGAAGAGACGATTGCGAAGGCAGGGGAAGCTCGATGAGTAATTCAGCTGTAGCAAAACGTTACGCTCAAGCGCTTTTTGAATTAGCGCAACAAAAAAATATTCTTGCTGAGGTTGGAGCAGACTTAAACGAGCTAACAAAGATTGTTCAAGAATCTCCTGATTTTTTAACGCTTTTAAATGCTCCCAAGTTCTCTATCGAACGTAAGAAACAAATGGTAGCTGAAATCTTTGCAGGTGCAACTCCAGAGGTTTTACACACAGTTCAACTACTAGTTGAGAAAAAACGTGTAAACGAAGTGAAGCTTATTGCGAACGCATATGCTGAGCTTGCTGCAAAGGCACAAGGTACTGCAGATGCAACAGTATTCTCTACTCGTGCACTTTCTGCTGAAGAAAGCGCTAATATTTCTACAACATTTGCGAAGCTTGTAGGGAAACAATCATTAAACATTACAAACGAAATTGATCCATCACTTCTTGGTGGTATTCGTGTTCAAATCGGTAATCATATTTACGATAGCTCAGTAGCGAACAAACTTGAGCGCCTAAAACGTGAATTAATCGGTTAATAATTAAGAAATGTGAGAGGTGACATACATGGGCATCAAGGCTGAAGAAATCAGCAGTCTGATTAAACAACAGATTGAGAATTATGAATCTGAACTTAAAGTAAGCGAAGTTGGTACAGTTATCCGTATTGGTGACGGTATCGCTCTTGCTCATGGCCTCGACAACGCCATGGCTGGAGAACTTCTTGAGTTCTCTAACGGTGTTATGGGTATGGCTCAAAACCTAGAAGAAGGTAACGTTGGTATCGTAATCTTAGGTCCATACACAGACATCAAAGAAGGCGATGAAGTTCGTCGTACAGGTCGTATCATGGAAGTACCAGTTGGTGAAGAACTAATTGGCCGTGTTGTAAACCCACTTGGTCAACCAGTGGATGGACAAGGTCCAATCAACACAACTAAATCTCGTCCAATCGAAAGTCCTGCTTTCGGTGTAATGGCTCGTAAATCAGTACACGAACCATTACAAACAGGTATCAAAGCAATTGACGCTCTAGTACCAATTGGTCGTGGTCAACGTGAGTTAATCATCGGTGACCGTCAAGTAGGTAAAACATCAGTAGCAATCGATACAATCTTAAACCAAGATGGCGAAAATATGATTTGTATCTATGTTGCAATCGGTCAAAAAGAATCAACTGTACGTGGTGTAGTTGAAACTTTACGTAAGCACGGTGCATTAGATTACACAATCGTAGTAACTGCTGCAGCTTCTCAACCAGCTCCATTACTATTCTTAGCACCATTTGCTGGTGTTTCTATGGCAGAAGAATTCATGTTACAAGGTAAGCACGTATTAATCGTGTATGATGATCTTTCTAAACAAGCATCAGCTTACCGTGAACTTTCACTTCTTCTACGCCGTCCTCCAGGTCGTGAAGCATACCCTGGTGACGTTTTCTACTTACACAGCCGCTTACTTGAACGTGCTGCGAAGTTAAATGAAACATATCAAAACGGTTCTATTACAGCTCTTCCATTCGTTGAGACACAAGCTGGGGATATCTCTGCATACATCCCAACTAACGTTATCTCAATTACGGATGGTCAAATATTCTTACAATCTGACTTATTTAACTCAGGTGTACGTCCAGCGATTAACGCCGGTCTTTCTGTATCACGTGTAGGTGGATCAGCTCAAATTAAAGCGATGAAAAAAGTTGCGGGTACACTACGTCTTGACTTAGCTGCATTCCGTGAGCTTGAATCATTTGCTCAATTTGGTTCAGATTTAGATAAAATTACACTAGCTAAACTTGAGCGTGGTAAACGTACGGTTGAAGTTCTTAAACAAGACCTAAACAAACCACTTAAAGTTGAAAAGCAAGTAGCAATCCTTTATGCATTAACTAAAGGTCACTTAGATGATATTCCAGTACAAGATATCGTTCGCTTTGAAAGTGAATTCTTAAGCTGGTTAGATTCAAACCACACAAACGTTTTAGATCATGTTCGTACTACAAAAGAGCTTGCTCCTGATGCAGATTACGTAGCAGCTTTAACGGAGTTCAAAAAAACTTTCGCTAAATCAGAATAAGTTCGAGCTAGTCACTTGATTAAAAAACAAAAGGTGGTGAAATACCAGTGGTAAACTTACGCGAAATAAAAGGTCGTATTAATTCTACAAAGAGTACGAAACAAATTACGAAAGCGATGCAGATGGTTTCTTCTTCTAAGTTACGTCGTGCAGAGCAAAATGCTAAAGCGTACGTTCCTTACATGGAAAAAATTCAGGACGTAGTAGGCGCGATCGCTTCAGGAACAAAAGACAGTGGACATCCAATGTTAACTGCTCGTCCTGTTAAGAAAACAGCTTACTTAGTCATTGGTTCTGACCGTGGTCTTGCAGGTGCTTATAACTCAAGTATCCTACGTCAAGTACAACGTACAATTGACGAGCGTCATAAATCTAAAGACGAATACGTGATTTTAGCAATAGGTCGTGTTGTGCGTGACTACTTTGTGAAACGTGATCATAATGTCATCAGTGATGTTGTCGGTCTTCCGGACCAACCTACATTTGCTGATATTAAAGAAATCGCTCGTAATGCTGTTGGTATGTTCATTGACGGTACGTATGATCAACTTTATATGTACTATAATCACTTTGTCAGCGCAATTGCTAACGAAGTGACAGAGAAAAAACTTCTTCCATTAACAGATCTTGCACCTGCTAGCAGCAATGCTTCTTACGAATTCGAGCCATCTGGTGAAGCAATTCTTGAAGTGTTACTTCCACAATACGCGGAAAGCTTAGTTTATGGCGCATTATTAGATGGAAAAGCAAGTGAACATGCTTCTCGTATGACGGCTATGAAAAATGCAACTGATAACGCATCTGATCTTATTTCAGACCTTTCATTGCAATATAACCGTGCGCGTCAAGCGGCGATTACACAAGAAATTACAGAAATCGTTGGTGGAGCTGCAGCCTTAGAATAGGCCAGCTTCCCAATGTCGTATAAGAATACGATAGGAGGATACACAGTAATGAATAAAGGACATGTTATTCAAGTAATGGGTCCAGTTGTTGACGTAAAATTCGACAATGGCCAATTACCAGCAATCTATAACTCACTAACAGTTAAGATTGAACGTCCTAATGAAGAACCAACAATTCTTGCATTAGAAGTTGCGCTTCATTTAGGTGATGATTCTGTTCGTACAATTGCAATGTCATCTACTGATGGCTTACAACGTGGAGCAGAAGTAACAGACTCAGGAAAAGCTATCTCAGTACCAGTTGGTGAAGTTACTTTAGGTCGTGTATTCAACGTACTAGGTGAAGTAATCGACTTAGGTGAAGAGATTCCAGCTGACGCTCGTCGTGATTCAATTCACCGCGAAGCACCAACATTCGAAGAACTTTCAACTACAGTTGAAATTCTTGAAACAGGTATCAAAGTAGTAGACTTATTAGCACCATATATTAAAGGTGGTAAAATCGGTCTCTTCGGTGGTGCCGGCGTAGGTAAAACAGTATTAATCCAAGAATTAATTAATAACATCGCACAAGAGCACTCTGGTATCTCTGTATTCGCTGGTGTAGGTGAGCGTACTCGTGAAGGGAACGACTTATTCTTCGAGATGAGCGATTCAGGCGTTATCAAGCAAACAGCGATGGTATTCGGTCAAATGAATGAACCACCAGGTGCACGTATGCGTGTAGCTTTAACTGGTCTTACAATGGCAGAATACTTCCGTGATGAGCAAGGTGCTGACGTACTTTTATTCATCGATAATATCTTCCGTTTCACGCAAGCAGGTTCTGAGGTTTCTGCCCTATTAGGTCGTATGCCTTCTGCGGTAGGTTACCAACCAACACTTGCTACAGAAATGGGTAAACTACAAGAGCGTATCACATCTACGAACAAAGGATCTGTAACTTCTATCCAAGCGATCTATGTACCAGCCGATGACTATACTGACCCGGCTCCAGCTACAACTTTCGCCCACTTAGATGCTACTACTAACCTTGAGCGTAAATTATCAGAAATGGGTATCTACCCTGCGGTTGACCCATTAGCTTCGACTTCACGTGCATTATCACCTGAAATCGTAGGCGCTGAGCACTATGCAGTTGCTACTGGTGTACAACGTACAATCCAACGTTACCGTGAATTACAAGATATCATTGCCATTCTAGGTATGGATGAATTATCTGATGAAGATAAACAAACAGTAGAACGTGCTCGTCGTATTCAATTCTTCTTATCACAAAACTTCCACGTAGCGGAACAATTCACTGGTCAAAAAGGTTCTTATGTACCTGTAAAAGAAACTGTTCGTTCATTCAAGGAAATTCTTGATGGCAAATGGGATCACCTACCAGAAGATGCTTTCCGTCTAGTTGGTTCAATTGATGAAGTAGTTGAAAAAGCGAAAAGCATGGGCGTAGAGGTTTAATACTAGGGACGAGGAGGAAAAAATATGAAGACAGTTCTAGTCAATATTGTCACTCCCGACGGCCCGGTATACGATTCTGAAGTATCAATGGTAATCGCTAAAACAACTTCAGGAGAAATCGGTGTTCTTGCAGGCCATATTCCGATGGTTGCTCCACTTGCAATTGGTGCAGTGAAGCTGAAAAAAGCAGACGGTTCTACTGACATTGTTGCTGTTAGCGGTGGTTTCATTGAAGTTCGTCCAGAAAAGATTTCAATTTTAGCGCCTTCTGCTGAAGTTGCTGAAAGTATTGATGTTCAACGTGCAAAAGAAGCCGTTAAACGTGCTGAAGGACGTCTTCAAGGTAAACAAGACAACATTGATTTCAAACGTGCTGACCTAGCATTAAAACGTGCGTTGAATCGTATCAACGTTCATGAGGGTAATATCTAATTCATTTTTAACGGGCAGATATAGCATCTGCCCGTTTTTTAAAATGCTTAAATTATAGGACAGTTGGAGGGGGAAATATGGAGCTTTATGAAGCAATAGGACAAGAAGCCTTATTAGGCATTTTATCGCATTTGTTTTTTATAGCTATTACATTTTACGCATTACAGGCTTTTATGGCAGAAAAACTATTCAAGAAGAATAGAGTTTTTCAAATTCAACTTATTTATATTTTATTAAGTATTGCAATTGGTTCTGCTGTATCCAATTTCTTTTTACAAATATCTAACTGGTCTGGCAAACTTCCATACTTGTTTTAAAGATTCGACTTTATCAATTCGAATCTTACACTCCATCACTACATACTTCAAAGGACTTTATAATAACATTTATGTGGCCCTTTGAACTATGTATAAAAAAACTTCTAAAAGTTGTTTTTTGTTCATACATCTTTGGGTATGTATTAGAAGTGAACTGGTTATTGGTCATTCACAAAAAAAAAGTGGTAGCGTACAATAAATAAATAGCAAAATATCTAATAATGCCTTAAAATAGTGATTTGGACGCTTGAATGGGCGTTAAAAAAGTTGTACTATAGAGTTGTTTGTTTACTGATTATGACATTATACTTCTTTATTAAAATAAAAATTCGGTAGGTTAATAGATTGAATTCGGAGGGACATAGGGTGGATAAAATAATAGTGACTGGCGGCCAAAAACTACAGGGAAAAGTACGTGTAGAGGGCGCAAAAAATGCAGTGTTACCAATCCTTGCAGCAGCTTTACTTGCTTCAAAGGGAGAAAATGTAATTAAAGAAGTCCCTAACTTAGCAGACGTCTTTACAATAAACGAAGTACTTAAAAGTTTAAACGCAGCAGTTACATATATACCTGAAGATAATGCCGTATATATAGATGCAACAAAAGAACTTTCTAGTGAAGCACAATTTGAGTATGTTAGTAAAATGCGTGCATCAATTTTAGTAATGGGCTCGTTACTTGCGCGTAATGGGTATGCTCGTGTTGCGCTACCAGGAGGATGTGCAATCGGTTCTCGCCCAATTGAATTACATTTAAAAGGTTTCGAAGCAATGGGAGCGAAGATTTCATTTGGCCATGGATATGTAGAGGCAAAGACAGAGGGTCGTTTAAAAGGAGCAAATGTATATTTAGACTTCCCAAGTGTTGGGGCAACTGAAAATATTATGACAGCAGCATCTTTAGCAGAGGGGACAACTGTAATTGAAAATGCTGCCAAAGAGCCTGAAATCGTAGATCTTGCTAACTTTATTAATAGTATGGGCGGACGTGTAATTGGTGCTGGTACAAATACGATTCGTATAGAAGGAGTCGATACATTATATGGAGTAGAGCATCATATTATTCCGGACCGCATTGAGGCTGGTACATTTATGGTGGCAGCAGCTATTACTAAGGGTGATGTGGTCATTGAAAATGCAGTTCCTGAGCATATGACGGCTTTGATTGCAAAGATGCGCGAAATGGGCGTAGAGATTATAGAGTTGGATGAAGGCATTCGTGTATGTGCTCCTCAGACATTAAAGGCTGTGGATATTAAAACAATGCCACATCCAGGGTTCCCGACAGATATGCAATCTCAAATGATGGCGTTAATGTTGACTGCGGAAGGTACGAGTATCATTACGGAAACAGTATTTGAAAATCGTTTTATGCATGTTGAGGAGTTCCGTCGTATGAATGCGGGTGCTAAAATAGAAGGACGCTCTGTGTTTATTGAGGGGCCAGTAGAGCTTCAGGGGGCTGAAGTAATGGCAACGGATTTACGAGCTGCGGCTGCACTGATTTTAGCAGGTCTAGTATCAGAAGGAATTACACGTGTTACAAAACTACACCATTTAGATCGTGGATATGTTGATTTCCATGGTAAATTAGCTTCTCTTGGTGCCAATATTGAACGTATTACTGATGAAGAAGTTGTGACAACTGAAGACATTTCTGTTGAATTACCTGCAAACTAAAATGTGTCAAAACCCTTTGCTTACATAAGCAGAGGGTTTTTTATTTTTCATAACTAAATGATATACAGCATATTATTCCTTATGAAAAAATGGATGATTAGTATAGGTGTCCTTTGTTTAATGGGAGCATTATATGTGCTTCCTGTTTTAGGATTTAGCGAAAGACGGGAGGAAGTGCAACCTCCAACAGCGGAAGAAAAAGCTTGCGAAATATTTATAGAAGTGGAGGGGCAAAAGGAAAAAATCCCTTTAGAGACATATATAACAGGGGTCGTTGCGGCAGAAATGCCTGTTTCTTTTAAAAAGGAGGCATTGAAGGCTCAAGCGATTGCAGCACGAACTTATGCGTTAAAAACGACAAATTACGGTAAAAAAGCAATTGCACCGACTGTAGCAAAGCAGGTTTTCTATGATGAGAGTCAAAGAAAAGCGAATTGGGCTAGCAATTTCCTGGGAAATGAAAAGAAAATTGTCGAAGCAATTAATGAAACGAAAGGACAAGTTCTTCTTTATAATAATAATTTAATTACAGCTATGTTCCATTCAACAAGCAATGGACAAACAGAAAGTGCATACGGTTATAGTGGAAATAACATACCATATTTGCAAAGTGTTTCAAGTATATCAGATCAAGCCTCTCCTAAATTTGAGGCAGAGCAAGAGTGGTCACTAGCACAATGGAATAAACTATGGCCAGTACAATGGCAAGCTAGTGATTTTAATCGTATACAGCTATTTTACAATGACTCAGGGCGTGTAGAGCGTCTACAATTAGGGAATAATGTCTGGACAGGGAGAGAGGTACGAACATTTCTTGGGATACCATCAACAGATTTTTCAATTGTCTATAATGCTAATACAAAAAGAGTGCACGTGAAAACTCAAGGATATGGTCATGGAGTAGGAATGAGTCAATATGGAGCAGAGGCCATGGCAAATGAAGGGAAAACCGCTGCTGAAATTTTACACTATTATTATCAAGATATTGAAATAAAAAAAATAGATGCATGTTTAAAATAACTTCTAGTTGTTCACACTGCAACTAGAGGTGATGAAAATGAGAGAGGATAAAAATAATAAAGCTTCTCAAAACCAGAATCCAAATCAAAAGGAAAATGGTCAGTTACAAAAGAAACCATGGTTTTGGCCAGTAGTTTACACAGGTGGTGCACTCGTTCTAGCAGGGTTGTTATTTGGTTACAATAGTCTTGTATCAAAAGTAGAAGATGCTCCTTTACCAGATTTAGCGGAAGTTGACTCGGGTCCAGTAGTAGAAACAAATGCACGTACTGAAAACATGATGTATCCATTCAAAGAAGAGAGTCTTGGTAAAGTACAAATTTTACAAGAGTTTTATGAGCTAGAAGCAAATGAAGAATCTCGTGAAAATGCACTAATGGTATTTAATCAAACATTTACTACGTCTTCTGGTATCTCTATTGCTATGAATGGTGAAGAGTTTGAAGTACTAGCTGCTATGAGTGGTAAAGTACTAGAAGTAAAACTAGACGCATTTACAGGGAATAAAATTGTCATCGAGCATCCAAATGGCATGCAAACTCACTATAGCTCTGTAAAAGATATCGCTGTAAAAGAAGGCGATGAGGTTACACAAGGTCAAGCTTTAGGAAAAGCGACTGATAACGAGTGGAATCAAGCGGCTGGCGTCCACATGCATTTCGAAGTAGTTGAAGACGGAAAATATGTTAATCCGAAAAAATTACTAGCTTTTTAATTCTGAAAGCTAGTAACGCATAAAAATCAGCATTTTATTAGGAAAATGCAAAACGTGTTCTGAATAGCTTTGTCCTTACATAAGGTGAAGAAATGCGCAAATGTGCATCTGATTGCCAAAGCATTTTGTGAAATTGTGTGGAAAGGACGAAGAACGTGCATGAGCACATTCGGAAGCGCTGCATACGCCTCGGTGAATTACTGATTGAGACGCGTGAGACTGTGCGTGTCCTCGCGAAAATGACTGGTTATTCAAAAAGTACGGTGCACAAAGATTTAACAGAGCGATTACCAACAATTCATGAAGGATTAGCTGACCAAGTGAAGGAAATACTCGCCTACCATAAGGCCGTACGTCATATTCGCGGAGGAGAAGCAACGAAAAACAAGTGGAAAGAAAGAGCGAGTCAAGATTGATTCGTTCTTTTTTGTTGTGTGGACAGGCATAAAATAAGATTGTTAAAGGTAAAGTAATACTATACTATTGCCATGCGGATCGTGAAAAGAAAACAGTCTTAATCATTAAATTCAGGGTGAAATTACCAATAGAATATGATAAAATATTCTAGATAAAGAGATAAAATGAACGTTATGTAGTTGGAACTGGCGGGAAGGAGAAATTATAAAATGTTTTCGAAAGATATCGGCATTGACTTAGGTACTGCGAACGTATTAATTCACGTTAAAGGTAAAGGAATCGTCTTAAATGAACCATCTGTAGTGGCTATTGACAAAAAGACAAATAAAGTATTAGCGGTAGGGGAAGAAGCTCGCCAAATGGTAGGGAGAACGCCAGGTAATATTACAGCAATTCGCCCACTTAGAGATGGGGTCATTGCAGATTTTGATGTGACCGAAGCGATGTTAAGACACTTTATTAACAAATTAAATGTCAAAGGATTTTTAGCAAAGCCACGTATTTTAATTTGTTGTCCAACGAATATTACAAGTGTTGAACAAAAGGCTATCCGTGAAGCGGCAGAGAAATCAGGCGGTAAAAAAGTATATTTAGAGGAAGAACCAAAAGTAGCAGCAATTGGTGCAGGCATGGATATCTTCCAACCAAGCGGAAATATGGTAGTTGATATCGGCGGTGGAACAACAGATATTGCCGTTCTTTCAATGGGTGATATTGTTACAAGTGAATCCATTAAAGTGGCAGGAGATGTGTTTGATAACGATATTTTGCAATATATTAAAAAAGAATATAAATTGCTAATTGGTGAACGTACAGCAGAGGCTATTAAAATGACAATCGGAACAGTATTCAAAGGTAGTCGTAATGACACAATGGATATCCGTGGTCGTGACATGGTGACTGGTTTACCACGAACAATTTCCATTCACTCTGAAGAAATCGAACGTGCATTACACGAGTCTGTAGCAATGATCGTTCAATCTGCCAAAAATGTTTTAGAAAAAACACCACCTGAGCTATCGGCTGATATCATTGACCGCGGCGTTATTATTACAGGTGGCGGAGCACTTTTACATGGTATGGATCAACTATTAATTGAAGAATTAAAAGTACCTGTCTTTATTGCTGAAAGACCTATGGATTGTGTAGCTATTGGTACAGGCATAATGCTCGAAAATATAGATCGCGTGCCAGCGTCCTTATAAAAATAAAATGAGGTGATTTCTTTGTTTAAAGGTTTTTATACAGTTGCAACGGGTATGATCACGCAACAAAGAAGAACAGAATTACTATCTAACAATTTAGCGAATGCAAATACACCAGGATTTAAGGCTGACCAATCCACGATTCGTTCGTTTCCAGATATGTTGATGTCTAGCATCGGAAAAACAAATGCACCTGCCAATCAACAAGCTGGTGCCGAATATATGAGTCAAGTAGGCGCTTTAAATACTGGGACATACTTACAAGAAACATTACCAAATTACATACAGGGCCAAATCTATAGCACTGATTTTACAACAGATATGGCATTGATTGATGGAAACTTACCCCAAAATGAAGATGGTGTGACTGGCTCAATATTCTTTAGACTAGCACATCCAGATGGTGGGGAAGCCTATACACGTAATGGTAATTTTACTTTGGATGGCCAAGGTTATTTAGTGAATGGGCAAGGCCTTTATGTGTTAAATGATGCTGGACAAAGAATCCAGTTACCTAATGATGATTTCCGCCTCGACGAAAGTGGCGCCATTTACGTTAATAATCAACAAGTAGCGCGGGTAGGCGTATCATATGCTGCCAATCCGAACATGCTACAGAAACAAGATAACGGTCTTATTCGGACAGAAAATGGCGCAAATCTGCCATCAGCCTATGGAACGAATGGAGTTTCCTTTACATTACGTCAGAACTTCTTAGAGGGCTCAAACGTAGATTCTGGTCGTGCAATGACAGATTTAATGACAGCCTACCGAGCATTTGAAGCCAATCAAAAAGTATTACAAGCTTATGATCGCAGCATGGAAAAGGCTGTTAATGAAATCGGTAAAATTTAACGGACGAACAGAACAGGAGGCTTTTTATAAATGCTACGTACAATGATGACAGCAACCAATACAATGGGCCAATTACAAAATAAACTAGATACAATTAGTAATAACATTGCCAATAGTAGTACAACAGGCTTTAAAGCGAAGGAAGCAACCTTCAATGAGTTACTCTATCAACAGTTTAATAATGACAAACTGGATCGTGCCGAGCGTCAAACACCTGTTGGTATTCGCTTTGGATCAGGCGCAATGCTTGGCCAAATTAAATCCAATCAAAAGCAAGGTTCATTGCAAACAACTAATCGAGATTTGGACTTAGCTTTTACAAAAGCAAAACAATATTTCAATATTTTAATGCCAAATGGTGAAAATGGAACTGAAACAGTGTATACTCGACAAGGTGACTTTTATTTATCGCCGCTAAATAATGGAACAGTTATGCTAGTAACGGCTGAAGGATACCCAGTGGCAAATGCTGCTGGACAAGCTATTACATTACCAGATAATGTGCAAGGATTTTCAGTACGAAATGGTGGTATACTAGAAGCATCTTATCCAAATGGCGATATAATTCGTACGGATTTAGCGGTTACAGAATTTCAAAAACCGCAACTAATGGAACATGTTTCAGGTTCTTATGTTGGATTACCAGACAACCTTGCTGAACTTGGCTTTACACAAGCTGAAGTTCTAACAGAGCTAGTAGGTGCTAACCGTCAGCAAATCGGCATGCAGGGTGGTACTTTAGAAATGTCCAATGTTAACCTCTCGAAGGAAATGACAGAACTAATTCAAACACAACGTTCCTATCAATTCAATGCAAGAACGGTTACATTAGCAGACCAAATGCTTGGTCTCATTAATGGTATTCGATAGGGAGTCATCCTAAAAAGCAAGGAATGAAGAGGAGTACAATTTATGACAAACGATTCACGTCGACGTTCTGTGCCGACACAAGAAACCGATACGCAACCAGACAAGAAAGAACGCCGCTCAAATGGAGAGCAACGCGAGGTTCGATGGGTGCAAATCCGACTGATTCCGATTTGGTTACGCATTGTAATTGTTCTCATCTTAGTTGTTGCTGCCGCAACATTAGGCGCAATGGTTGGCTTTAGTGTTATTGGAGAAGGAAATGCTATGGATATTTTCAAAAAAGAAACATGGCAACATATATTCGATATTATGCATGGTAAAGAATAATTTTATTCTTTACCTTACTTTGTGTATACATACTTTATTTTGAGGGGGAAATGACATGTTAACAGCAGAGCAAATTCAAGCAATTTTACCACACCGTTATCCATTTTTATTTGTAGATCGTATTATTGAATTAGAAGAGGGAAAACGTGCAGTAGGCTTAAAGAATGTTTCTATGAATGAGGACTTCTTTAATGGACACTTCCCAGGATATCCAGTAATGCCAGGTGTGCTAATTGTAGAGGCATTAGCACAAGTAGGTGGAGTAGCTCTTTTAAATGCCGAAGAATTTAAGGGACGCTTGGCATTTTTAACGGGTGTTGATAACTGTCGTTTCAAACGTCAAGTAGTACCTGGAGACCAACTTAAATTGGAAGTGGAGTTTGTAAAACTTCGTGGTTCTATGGGTAAAGGACATGGCGTAGCAACTGTAGATGGAGAACTTGTATGTGAAGCCGATATTCTATTTGCAATTGGACCGGAGCAGCCAAAGCAAGCATAATTTGCATTTATAGACCAAAAGATATAAAATAGATAAAGTCAAGTCAAAAAATTGAGACTAGTAGGTTCTTAAACTGCGATGGCGAATTAAGCGATTGTGAATTGAAATAGATGTAATTTTTAGGTTTTACAAACGTAGGAGGATTATTAAGATGTATAAGGAATTGTCTTCAGGTATTAAAATTAGCATTACTCGTTCGATTTCAACATCTTTTGAAACATACTTAGCAAGTATTGGTTGGGATGAAGAGCGCTTTTCCATGGAAGACTTCATTGCAAGCTGGCAGACTTATTTCCAAGAGAATGCAGCATGGATCGAAAAAATTCCAGCCGAAATATTGATGAGCGCAGAGTTTCATGAAGAGATGGCACAAAAAATTGATGAGGTCATTGCCAAAATTTTAAATGAAGAACCAACAGCACAACAAGTTGAAACAATCGATGCATTGCAAAAAGAGCTAGGCACAGACTATAGCTATGACTGTAAAGCAGAAGCAGCATATATTGAACAGTTATTAAAAGAAAAACAAAAATAGTTTGTAGAAAAATCGGATAGTTCCCTCCTTTCTCGGGCAATCTATGTTAGATCACAAATACACATGATGTATTTGCTGACATAGTACCAAGAAAGGAGGTTTTTTACTATGTGGAAAATGTCATTTTTAACCATTATTCTGGCTACTGTATTCCTTGGAGGATGTAACTGGGGAAATCGTGCAGTTGAAGATCATCCTGTGAGAAACGCAGAGACTGACGTTCGTAATGGTGTGGATCGTGTCGAGGATGCGTTAGATCCAAATCATCGAAATGATGCATACGATCGGAATGTAAATGGTGTTGAACGAGGTACTGTAAATGAAAATACAACTTTACCTGAAGCGACAACGCCTGGATCAAATGCTGATATTAACAGCACAAATGGCTATGACAACGTACCAAACGCGAATGGCGTAAACGGTGTTAAGCGTAATGACAACATGGTTGATGAAAAAGCCAACGACACTGAAAAGTATCGTGACGGTATGAACAACCGATAATATCAAAAGAGTGTTTCCTACAAGGAAAACACTCTTTTTTTGATTTGAGGAAGCGGAATGCCTATTGGAATATAATATTTCAAGTCATTTATGACCCCGTTATCCCAAATAACTTGTACTGACAAGACCTCATTTCACAGAAAAACCTTCAAACGTTTTTTTAAAAAAAACGATGCAAGAAATTTGCATCGTCAGTCACTCTTCAATTTTGGTCGCTGCTTCATATCTTTTGTAAAGCGTTCCAGCAAATGTTCTAAAGAAACACCTTCAGCTAGTAGTTCAGAAAGTAATTGTTCGGCATATTTAGAGCGTTTTATTTTGAGGGTACCTTTTAAAAGTACTGATACATGGTCACCGATTTCTTGAACCGTATGTACGATTACCTGAAAAGGAGCGGGTTCATTATCGGGAAATGAAATAACGGCACGTACATTAAAAATAGTAGCATTCACTAAGAGCTCATCAAAGGTTGAACGATATTGTTTTTCCATAAACAATTCGAGTATCCAAGACTGATGGCTATTTTCCTGATTAATAATGATACCATCGACTAAAGGGAATGGTTGAACGCCATCTTTTGTGACAAGGTCAAAGGAAAGCATTTTAAATGTTTTCATTATGTATATTCCTCCTAAGTCTGTCATTCTTTTAGTATAACACATACGGTTCCAGTTGTTGGTCATACGCACTTACTAGTTAATTTCTATTACTGCGAAATTATTGATTTCATGAAATAGCATTTGCCATTACTGCCTAAAGCATTCTGGTGAAAAAATAAGAAAAAAAAGAAAAATACAACAGGTAATTTACCTATTTTATGCAGAAGTATCATGGCAAATTATCATTTTTCGATTTTGTTAATATTGGCATCATTTTGTAAGATGAAGGCAATCCACAGCAAAGGAGGTGAAGGGATGAATCAAGTCGGACTGGTCGGAAGGTTTACGAAAGATCCAGTATTACGATACTTATCTGGAAATCGTGTGCAGACTCATTTTTCACTCGCCATTAATCGCAATTTCAAAAATAACCATGGGGAAATAGATACAGATTTTATATTCTGTACAGTTTGGGGAAGACTTGCAGAACATATCGTCAAGTATTGCGGCAAAGGCTCATTAATAGGTGCAAACGGCCGAATTCAAACAAGGTCATTTGTAAATGAAGAAAACACTAAGATTTTTATGACAGAGGTAGTGGTCGAGGATGTTCGATTTTATCAACTTAAACAAAGGGATAGTGACGAAGCTTCTATGGTGACGCCACCTCCACCCAATGAACAGGAAGACTTAAAAGACTTTGTATTACCATAGCATGCTACATACGGCGCAGGAAAAGTATTGTCTAATCCGCCATTCTCCTTAAACTCCTTGCACCGTAGTAACAGAAAGGAATGATGTGGACCAATTTTTTTCGGAAAAGTTGCTGAAGACCGCACAGCAATGAAATTTTTAACACAACTGAATATGGATATGAAGTAAGTAGGGAAGAGAAGAGAAGTAAGCATGGTTCCACTGAAAAAGCGCCAAGAACCCTTGGCGCTTGTTATTAATATATATCTAATGTAATGAGATCACGAAGTTCTTGATCCTCTAATTCAGTTAACCACTGGCTTGACTGAATTAGTTCTTCTGATAGCGCTGATTTTTGCGCTAGCATTTTATCTATCTTTTCTTCAATTGTGCCAAGTGTTACAAATTTATGGACTTGCACAAATTGCGTTTGACCGATGCGGTAAGCACGATCGGTTGCCTGATTTTCGACAGCGGGATTCCACCAGCGATCTGCATGTAAGACATGATTAGCAGCTGTTAAATTAAGTCCTGTTCCACCTGCTTTTAAGGAAAGAATAAATATAGGAAAATCTCCTGCCTGAAACGCCTCTACTAAGCGGTCTCTTTGCTGCTTAGGCATAGCACCTGTTAAAAACGGTGCATCTACATTATATAATTCACTTAAACAATGCTGGAGCAATTGTCCCATTCCAATATACTGTGTAAAAATGAGGCATTGCTCGCCATTGTCCACAATTTCAGCCGCCATTTGCACAATGCGCTCTAACTTTGCCGAACGTGCAAGCATTGTTTGGGCATCCTCGAAAGGCTCTTTTAAATATAGGGCAGGATGATTACATAGTTGCTTTAATTTACTGAGCATTTTTAAGACGCGTCCTTTTTTTTGAAACCCTGTTAACTCTTCCAGCTGATCAAGCGTCTCCAAAATATAGCCCTCATAGAGAGAAGCTTGCTCGGCTGTTAATGGGCAATACTCATTTGACTCTAGCTTATCTGGTAAGTTCAGCTGCAAATGAGGATCACGTTTTGTCCTACGTAATAAGAATGGTTGAATTTTTGTTCGTAGCTTTTGTTTATGGGATTCAGATTCATCTCGTTCAATTGGTAATATAAAATCTTCATTAAAGCGACCAAAGCTACCTAAATAGCCTTTATGAATAAAATCAAAGATTGCCCATAGCTCAGACAGACGGTTTTCTACAGGCGTTCCAGTCAGGGCAATGTGATGGTCACCCAGTAATTTACGAATGGCTTTTGATTGTAAAGTTTGCATGTTTTTAATATTTTGAGCTTCATCTAAAACAACCGTTGCCCAGTCAATATCCTGTAAAAATTCTGTATCCTGTGACACCGTTCCATAGGTTGATAAAATAACATGTGGCCTATCAATCAATACCATTTTTTTGAAATCATCATCTTTTGCACGGTTAGTTTGATAATGCGTATGGACAATTAGTGAAGGAGCGAATCGAGCAAGCTCCTTCTGCCAGTTACCCAGGACTGATGTTGGGCAAATAATAATAGATGGTTTTGTGTAATCAGCTACTGCTTCATATATATGAAGTAAATAGGCTATCATCTGAACGGTTTTGCCAAGACCCATATCATCGGCTAGGCAAGCACCGAAACCTTGCTGACGCATAAAGACTAGCCATTCAAAGCCTTCAATTTGATAAGGACGTAACTCTGTTTGTAATGTCGCTGGAATGGGTACAGCAGGTAAACCCTTTTTGTCTAAGAGCTGTTCCATATAAGCCTTTAACGATTGCTGTATCTCTAATGCAAAGATAGGATCATCCCGAAGCGCATCGTCAGCATCCTCTTCTTCAATAGGTGCAGATAAATCTTCGGGTAATTCCCTGAATAACAATTCTCGGACAGTCCAGCTTTCGTCTTCTGCCTGCTGCATTAACGCACGCATCTCTTGCATCCAGTTAGCGTCAACACGGAACCATTCTGTCCCTATACGAATAAATTCACGCTTTTCTTCCACTAACTTTTTAAATTGCTCAGGTGAGATTGTCTGTCCATTCATCGAAAATTGCCACTTGAATGTTAGAATATCATCTAATCCAGCGACTTTTTTTGTAGATGCATTGCTAGTTGTCACACGGACACGGAATTTGGATTGCTTTAAATCCTTTAGCCATGCTGGGAGCACAACATCGAAGCCAAGTGCCTGTAATCTGGCAAGATCCTCACGTAAAAAAGATCGTACCTCCATATCTTCAAGTGTTACACGAATGAAGGTTTCACTACTAATAGCATCTTTAGATAGTAGTTGAACTATTTGTTGTTGTTGCTGCTCAATTTCAGTTGCAAACATACGCCATTTTGTAGGGAGTGCATCTTCTATAAGTAATGACTGCTTACGAATAGCAGGTGTCCAGTAATTTTTTGTAGTAGCGGTGCTAAGGACCGTTTCTAAGAGCCAGACATCGGAATCTTCTTCTGGTTCACTTAATCGTAAGGAAACGGTAATGGCACCAACTTGGCGTGTTTGATCCAATGGCCAGCCACCTCGTAAGAAAAAGGGCAATAGCTTTGGTAAATCAGAAAGTATTAGCCCTACTTGAGAAAGTTTTTGCTGCACCGCAGTTTCTAATAATGCAGAATCTATATCGTCGAGAGGGAAGGTTAGTGAAGAAAAATCCTCTGCAATGACAGCATGTGACCAAAGAGAGGGCTCCTGCCAATAATCCTGTAACGCCAATACTTTACCTAGCCATTTTTTACTATCTTCATTTGCACCAACCCAGCTGATAAAGGGATGTTGATAGCTTGATGAAAAAATATCAAGAAGCTCAGCAGCGGAAACCTCAATGGATAAATCCGCCTGATTTGTTAGTAAGCCATAGATATTTGCCTCATAGGTAAAGAACAATGAAGATACGAATGTATCTACGTCGATTGTTGTACCATTTGCAGTAAATCCCTGCAACGTAAAATATCCTTCTCGAGCTACATCGATACGAAGCTGCTGTGTTTTAGAAAAAGGGGAAGGAGAGTTGGCGTTTATTGTCATCATACTAAGTTTCCTTTCTCGATTTCTTCCTGTAACGCACGGAGTCGTTTGTATTCTGAGCGGATTGTTTGTATATATGCTTCAAAATAAGCTGTTTTACCTGCCCGTTTTGCAGCAGTACGCATACTTTTCCAAATGCGTACTGCCTGCTTATAATTCAAGCGAGATTTTTGAGCAATTTCCGCCATTGCATAAACATGATATAGCGGTAAAACCGTAGCTGGTTCAATTTGTAATACATCCTTTAATCCACACATCTCTAAATAAGATAGAGACGAAGGATTTAATTGATGAAGCGCTGCCCAGTCTCGATAACGTCCTTTTTTAATTAAGAAAGAAGAGAATGGTTGAAGGCCGTAGACTCCGAAGGCGCTGTATAGAATGGCTTCCTCTTCTTCGGTAAGCTGTATTTCATCAAATAAAACCTGGAATTGACGAACATACTGAGCACGTTGTACAACTGGTACGACTTCCTTCAAAAAGGCTGCTGTCATTGGCAGAATTGCTCGTAGAATAATAGCCAGAGCATGTGATTCGCCAGCACGCTGAGCAAAAGTAGCGAGTTCAAAAAGATCCTGCATTTGCTGCAAATCAATATGTTTCAAACTTTCAAGCAGTAAGTCCTCCTTTTGTAAGAGTACATAAAATAATAATCTTAATGATTCTAAGGATATTTCTGCCGAAGGGTTTTCAAGATTATTTAAATAATCTAATTCCTGCTCACGACGAGGCTTTTCATAAAAAAGTACCGCCCAAAGTAGCATGTACAGGTGAAGTCGATTTGGAAATAGTCCATGTCGTTCTAATAAAAACTTCCGTACTTCCACTTGGAGAGCGTCATAAAACGGATCAGTCGCAAAAAGGCGAGATCGATTAGTCAGCTCTGTAAGTATGCTCTCAAAAGATTGACTGCTTTGATCAATAAAGTATTTCATATAAGGGGAATCCAGTGAATGGCCTGGTGTTTCATTCAAATGTCGCCAAATAGTATTGAAAATGGCTAACTCCATATACAGTTTATAAAGAGGCTGCCATTCACGTTCAAAGGGCATATGTCGACGAAGACGCTCCAATGCATCAGTCCTTATAGCAGAAAGGCCATAGCCCTCTAAAATACGACCTGGTGGCAATAATCGTTTCATTACTTCCTCAACCATCAATGACCAACTTTGAGGGCTACGTTCATCAGCTAATGATTTTAACTGAACAGATTTTTGAGCACGCCAAGCACTCGACCAATTTTGAACGGAATCAAAGTACTGGTAAAGAGCAAGTAATGTACCTACCTGATGTCGACACCATTTTGGTTGTGGACAGCTACAGCGTAGCTCTTCTTTGACGAAATCAATTTCAACAGAAGCGGGTCTGACATCCTGGACAGTTGCATATAATATAGAACTGGCTCCATTAAAACGGTCAAAAATAATGGACTTATTTCTAACCGAAAAGACCGCACGACGGACTAGTTCTTCATCTTCCGTAGAGGAAGGATGTAAATCATGTTCAGCTTCTTTTAATTTAGTTAACACAAATGCTTGATGCTCTTTAGCCAATTGCGATATTGACAATGCCATAACCTCACTCCTTTCTTTATAGATGGCTATGTTAAATATGGATTAATGGTAGTAAAGGAAAAAAGACTGTCCTTCCATTATACGATTAAAATGCGGCAATGATAAGCTGAATGATCAGAAAGAAGGAAATTGAATTAAAGATAGTTAACAAGACTTTTGATTTGTGTTAAAATCTGAATAATCAGATAATCGGGAGGGATGAAGGATGATGCAAGTTCAATACATGAAGCCGTTTTATACAAAAATCACTGGGGACAAATTACGTCTCGTGTTTGCTTATCAATATTTCTCTATATTAAAAGAGAATGAGATTTTCCATTTCATTCCCATAGAAGGTAAAGAGATGATTATCAACATGAAGACACAACAAATTGAAAATTTATCTGAGGTGTTTGTTTTCCAAAAGGGCAATCGATTTATTCGATTACCACTTTATCAGCTACTTCTTATTACCAACGTCCATGATCATCTGGCACCTATACTTGAAAGCGCTACACCGAAGCAACTTCCTCTTGTTTCTACAGTGACTGTAGGTGAAATTGATCAGCTTATTGCAGAAATTGAGAACAGAAATCTGGATTACTTAATCGATCAAGCATTATTAGAGAACAATAAATCACTCTTTTTTAATCTATTGCAGCAAAAGAACCATCAACTTGGAGGTTTCAAAATTGAATAGATGGTATACCCATTAAGCACCTACTTTTCTTACTAGGAGAAGGGGTGCTTTTATTATCACAGGTAGGTCAAAAGTTTAAAGGGATGAATAACTTTCCTACAAATAATTAATAAATCCTACTATATTGGAAACTATTACCGATGGAATGTTAAAAAAGCGGAGGATAGACCGATATAAGTGGCAAAAGGGTGGTGAGTAAATGCTAGGTAATTGGTCAGCTACAGGGATGTCGATCCTGAATAATATGAATCGACATTATGGTGCTATGAGTAAAGCAATGTTACGAATTTCTACAGGTTACCGAATCAATAGTGCAGCAGATGATCCAGCTGGTCTGGCCATTTCTGAAAAAATGCGTGCTCAAATTCGTGGATTGAATATGGCGGCAAAGAATATACAGGATGGTATCTCATTAGTGCAAACAGCAGAGGGCGCATTGAATGAGACACATGCGATGATTCAGCGTATGCGAGAACTAGCAGTGCAGGCAGCCAATGATACATTAACAGATGAGGATCGGAAACAACTTGATTTAGAGTTCCAAGAGTTAAAGAAGGAAATTCAACGTATTTCAACCGATACCGAATTTAATACAAAGACATTACTGAATGGCGATTATGAAACAAATGGGATTAAAATTCAGGCAGGTGCCAACGCAGGACAGAGCATTGAACTGTTGATTAATGGTGTCGGTTCAGAAGCACTTGGTTTGAAAGATGTCTCGATTGCTACTAGAGATGAGGCAGATAAGGCTATTTCTTCTATGGAGGACGCTTTAAAACGCGTATCCAGTGAACGTTCCCGCCTTGGCGCCTATCAAAACCGTTTGGAACATGCCTATAATGCCAATGTGAACACCGCAGAAAATTTACAGGCAGCAGAGTCACGAATTCGAGATGCTGATATTGCCAAAGAGATGATGAATATGGTGAAGGCTCAGATTTTAATGCAGGCCAGTCAATATGTGCTGGCGATGCATATGCAGCAGGCACAATCCATTTTAAAATTATTAGAAATCGGAAAAAAATGATGAATTTCAATTACTATTGAAATTCATCATTTTTAATGTTTATTTAGAGAAAGTCTCAATCGCTAATTTAGCCGTTGCCGTAGCTTCATGCTGTAAGGGTAGCACAGCCTGACGCATATTTTCTCGAACCGTCGTATACGATTCTAACATGGCAATCGCACGTTCGAACAATGTGACACCGTTCCAATCATCCTTCTCGACATGCCCAATAACCGGCTGATCAACAATATCAGCAAATGCATCAATTTTTGGATCATACGAAATGGCGATAAAAGGTGTAGCATAGATGGCTGAGAAGATGAGGGAATGGAGTCGCATCCCAATCAATAATTGAGATTGTCCAATTACCGCAATTTTTTCCTCAATGGATAAATCAGAAGGAGCAATTAAGCTTTTTTCCTGCATGAGTGCTGCCACTTCCTGAGAAGTTTTTAAATCGTGTTCACCATGCATTGGTAAGAAAACGATTTGCTCACCCTGACGTACTAATTGGTCTAAGCTATGAGCAATTTTTTCTTTATATGCTATTGTAGATGGCCAGTCACGGACACTAACAGAAATATAGCTTTCTGCCGTTAGGGATTCTTGATCTAACCATTCACAATGAAAGTCGCCACCATTGAGTCCCATAACAGGATCGGGCACAATTTTAGTCTCTTTACGTACACCAATCTCTGTTAAAAGAGTTTGGGAGGCTTTATCTCTAACCGTAATTTGCTCAACCTTGTTAAAGGTTTTACGCACGATTAATTTACTAAGCGAGTGGTTGATTGGGCCCATACCTTGGGCGTAAACAAATACTGGCTTCTTCAGCCATTTTGCAATTTGAATCACGCCCGCATAGTATGGAATAGTTTTCATGCCTGTTTGATCCTGCATTAAACTACCACCGCCACTAATGAGTCCATCAGCTGTTTTAAGCAATTGATGGATTTCTTTCATTTTCCAACGATTGACGGCTTTTACACCATAGGTTTGCTCAGTAGCGGTTGGGTTATTAGATAATACAGTGATCTCTATATCATTTTCCCATTTCTTCAAAGCTTGAATGATGGAAAGCAGAATAGCATCATCTCCGACATTATCGAATCCATAATAGCCCGATAAAACAATGTGCATTATGACCACCTCGCGATGGCCTTAGAAACCCAACGATAACCGAATTTAAAAATAAGGATAAATACTAGTCCTATAACAAAACCAAGAGATACGCTGTATAGAGTACGTAATACTGAAACAGCTACTGGGATGTGTAAATGTGTAAATGTATTAACGATCGATAAGAATCCGATAACACCTGGTACAAGTAAGATACTACCCCATTTGCGGTTGATGCCCATTACATATAAAGCTAAAACAAAGAATGGGAAACCAATTAAGAATTCCTTCGTTCTTGGTCGTACATATAAGGTATTTTCTAGCCATTGTCTAAATGCTAATTCTAAATCACTAACTGAGCCAGAGTTACCAGTTCTGCTAATGTAAAATAAACCGATACCCGCCACGACAATTAGTAGGAGTACATGCCAATATTTTAATTCTTTGTTTAACAATGTTACGGTATTAGATAAAGATTTATTAATATTTTGATCAGCTAGTCGGTTAATCTCAATTAATGTAAATAGTAGAACGCCCATAATTGGAATCAGATAAACTAACTTCACGCCTTTGAACGTAGCAAAGCCTGTCATAAAGGCATTGCCATTTAATAAGCCAATGACAATAACAATCCCGATAAGGCTAATCGCTACTGCCTTCAAGTATTGCACAAGTATTTTAGACATTTTCGTAGACCCTTGTGCTGATTTAATTACGGCATAGGTAGGTGCAAGGACTGCAATAATTAGTGCAAATGCCTGTAAGAATAGAGTACTTTTCAGGATAAAGTACGCAATGGCTAGTACTGTCATAAATCCAGCTGCCGCAATTCGTAGAGGCATCCATTTGATTAAGTCTGAAACGATAAAGGTAAATAAAATACCTGCTACTAATACAGCTGCTGTGACCCAGGCTGGTACAGCTACCTGATCAAACAGCTTTGGCTCGCCAGGTTGGAAATGATCTGGCATTGCGTCATGTACTCCATTTAAGTAGTCAATTGTTTGCTCCACATTTTCCTTGGCATTACCAGTTGTTTTAATATGGTAGAAGATAGAACGGATATTACGCTCTTTTACAGCTCTTGTTGTACGGTCAATACTTTCATTTAACTTTAATTTCGTTTGTCTGTTGATGTTAATACTATGCAAACGAATCATATTGTAATCGGTCATTTGGGCGATTTTATTTTCGCCCTTCAATGGATTACTTTCGATTGTATAGAAGTAATAGCCCGCATCACTTAGTTTTTCAACTAATTGATTGCCTTTTTCTTGTCCAAAGCCAATTGCTTCGTCACCTTGACCAAGCAAGCGACCAGAAGAACCATCTTTTAATGCGAGTAACTGATTCACCAATTTAGCGTTAGCCACTTCATTATCTGCATTTTCAACTTTAAAGACATAGCCTAGGCCATGCTTACTAATCATATCGATAGCAGGCTGATCGTAGCCAATTGGTGTTTTTAAATCAAAGTTATGGTTAGAAGTAGGGAGAAAATAAAAAGCCTCTTCTCCTATTTGAACTTCCTCCGGCTCAACACTATCCATGATAAGCTTTCGGTAGCTTTCATTTTCAGGTACTCGAATATAAGAGCCACTCTTTGTAACATCAACAGCATCTTTATAAGGTGTAAATAATAATTGTGCTGCTAAGTCGTTTTCTTTATAGACAGTAATCAAATTTTGTTTTTCCATTTCCTTTAATGTTAAAGGCTCAAGACTAACAGTTGTCAGTCCAGCTTCCTTTAAGGAGGAAAGGATTTCATCCATTGTTAAATCACTGTTTTTATTTGCAGTTTGTATTTCATCATAGGGAATCACGATTTCATAAGAATCATTCGATTGCTCCGCATTCCACCTCATCATGATACCTGTGGAGGAAACGACGAGTAAAAGAACAATAATCCCCCAAAGCCATTTCTGTTTCGACATAAGTGTCCTACCTCTCTTATTTATGAAAATCTTTTTCCGATAACAGGGATTTTCTTTAAATCTTGTTTATCAATAGCTTTCATTAGCCATAGTAAAAGGAAGTAAATAGCTCCTCCAATGATGATGGCAATAGTCAGATAGCCCATTGCCCACATACGAGACCAATGTGTAAAATCAAGCCAAAACGTTGGTAAACCAACGGCTGCTCCCATTACGATGGAAGACACAATCATTTTCACCGTATCTTTTCCAAGAACAGTAAAGCGAATCATACGATATATAAAGACAGTATTCACAATAAATAACACAAAGTACACCAATAATGTTGCATAGGCAGCACCATCTAGACCGAATGCTTGAATGAAGAAGATGTTCGCAAACACCTTCAAAACAACACCACTTAAAATAATAAGAGCGCCTGTTTTAGCAGCATTCATTCCCTGTAAAACGCCCGTCCCAAGGAGTGTTAGTGATGTAAAGACCGAGCTAAGGTTAATCATGGCTAACATTAAGCTTCCCTCTAAGTCTTTAAAAAGAGCTAGATTTAAAGGCAAGGTTAAGGCTAGCAGTCCAATCGCAGCTGGCCAAGATATAAGATGAGTCATACGATGTGTTTGTTCAATAATACTGCGTGTTTCATCCATTTTACGTTCAGCAAGCTTAGTAGTAATTAGTGGCACTAGCGGTAAAATAATTGATGACGCAAATACCGTCGTAATTTGAACTAATGTTAGCCCTCGACCATATATCCCATAAAGGAAGCTAATTTCACTTGCGTCTGCCCCTGCACTTCTTAACCCATATGTAACGGTAAAGGAATCCACAAAGTTAAAAAGTGCCATTGTAACAGAACCAATTGCAATCGGAATGGATATTTTTAATATAGTTTTACTATATGTGGAGAAATCCTTACTAGAATATTTCTCCTTGCTCGTTACTTTTACCGACGAACGGAAATATTTATAGAGTAAATAAACAAGTGAACCGAGTGCTCCAAGGACAGAACCAGCCATAATTCCACCAGCTACGATATCATTTGAATAATCCATCGCAACTAGGAAGTACGCAACAATTAGAATTAATGCAACTCGAACTAATTGTTCAATTACTTGAGAGATGGCAGTCGGTCGCATATCTCCAAAGCCTTGAAAAAAGCCACGATAGACAGCCATATAAGGAGCCACAAGTAATGTCAGTGCCACAATAATTAAGGCAATTTCTGTTGATGGTCCACCAAGTGCATTCGCTATCTGCCCTGAAAAACCGTAAATGATTGTAAAACTAATGACGCCAAACGATAGGGCAAGGATTCTTGCGGTTACATAAATTTTCTTTATTTTGGCAGTATCCTTACTTGAGTTAGCCTCCGCAATCAGTTTAGAAATAGCAATAGGGATACCTGCAACAGATAAATACAAAGCCACCATATAGACAGGATAGACAAGACTGAAAATACCAAGTACTTCGTCACCAGCAATATTTTGAAGTGGAATACGGAAAATACTGCCAATAACCTTAGAAAGTAATGTCGCAATGGTTAAAACGAGTGTACTTTTGACAAATGTTGATTGACTCATTTTGTTGTGCCCTGCCCTCTAAGCTTTAATGAGAAAACCTTTAAAGCAAAACGTGGAAGAACAAGCATTCTTATAAAACGACTTGGCTGGCGTAGCAGTCGATAAAGCCACTCAAGATTTAACTTTTGCCAAATGACTGGTGCACGCTTCACAGTGCCCGCGATGACATCGAAGGAGCCACCCACACCAATAAATACGCCCTTTGAAAACTTGTCTAGGTTTTCAGTAATCCATTTTTCCTGTCTCGGTACTCCTAAAGCGACAAACACCAGATCAGGTTGTAATGCTGCGATATCGTCCGCAATATGATTATTATTCCAATCAAAGAATCCATCCTGATAGCCTACAACTTCAACATTTGGATAATTCTTATGAATATTGGCAATGGTCTTTTCTATTGTTTCTTTTTGTGCACCCAATAAATAAACTTTAAAGCGCTTTTGCTGACCAACCTCTAACAATTTCACCATGGTATCATAGCCTGTTACACGCTCGGGAAGTGAATCTCCAAGGATTTGAGCAGCCTTTACCACACCGATACCATCCGCACAAATGTAGGTTGCCTGATTTAAATAGCCCTTCACAGTAGGATTTTCATTTGCCTGCATGACAACTTCAGGATTTGCTGTCACAACGAAAGTCTTTTCTTGCTGTTCAATACGATTAACAAGTAGATCTACAAACCCTTGCTGACTAATATGTAAAAAGGGTACGCCCATAATCGTTACATGCCTCATATAGTGTTCAAACCTTTCTGTAATTCCTTTTTCACTGCAATCTATCATACCATAAAAGCAATATTGACAGGAAATTTTCGATAATAGTTCAGCTATGGCTATAGGCTGCATAAAAGGGGATTCATCGTTATAAAAAGGAGGATTCTATTGCATATACAAGAAACAAACTAAAAAATGCACTGATTTTTTTAGGAGGAAATAGTGGTGCTCATAACAGAGGGGGTTGAGTTTCTTCTATTATATAGTGTTTTATATTCATGCAATGAAGACAAAAAAAGAGTGCGAGACAATGTCGCACTCTTTTTTTAGAAAATCGTAGGAAATCATTTTTTTACAATATAATCGCCATGTACCCAGCCGGTTTTGCCGTTATAGATAACCTGATACCAGGCACCATTTTTTTTGAATTCGCCTTTATCATCTACTGCACCAATAATAAAGCCGTTTGGTTTAACTGTACCTAATATTGGGGCTGTCGTAGATGGTTCACTTCGGACATTGAGCATGATGTTCATGTTGACAATCTGTAAACCATTTTCAAGTTGAACATAATCATCAAACACCCAGCCCTCTTGACCATTGACGCTTACTTTAAACCAGCCACCATTTTCTCCAAGTACTTTGAAGGATGTATCTTTAGGTAAATTCGTCATAATGGATGCAGCATCTGTAGTATTAGGATATGTTCTCATATTGAGATTAGTAGTAGCCTTTCCGATTGCCCCAGCTATATATGAATCCAAAGCATATTGCTTCGTAGGGCTTGGTAAAGATGGAGCGGAAGGCTGACCCTGATAAGCAGGAACATCAAACACTAAATTCGTTGACGTATGTGCCCCAACTAATTCATAAATATCATAAATCTTTTTCGCCTGAATAACTGCCCACATTACATGTGTAGCATATTGATGGACGGTTGGATTATCAGGATTCCAGCGCATTTTATATAATGTGTCTTGTCCTTTACTAATATACTGATCCTTGACAAATTGAGCGCCGCCGATAATCGCATCCTGTACGGTAAACCAACCATTTGTATAAGCACGCTCAGCACCAAATTTATTGGCATCAGCATCAATAGCTCCAATACCATAAGCATTATAAGTTTTCTTAATAGCGGTTAAACTGTCTCGATTTTCAGGAGTAACCATCACTGGTTTTCCACCCGTATCTAAGCCAACCTCAATTCCATTCATAAGCGCAGAGGCCCCATTAGCGGTTTCATGTAAAGCATGTGATAACAGATAGATAGCATTTACATTGTTATCGATACCCGCCTGAATAAAGGCATCAGCCATACCTGCTAAGCTTCCTTTATTAGCAAGTACCTTATCATTGAGTTCCTTGGCATTCAAATTATTAACCACAGTTGATAATTTTAAAAATTGATAAAAAGATGGGCTATCCTGCATAACACTCTTTGGGTGTACATAGTATGACACTAGTGCGTCGCTAGCCGTAAAAATGCCAGCACCGTCTACCTTTGGATTATTGGCAGTTTGTTTATTCACCACCGAAGAATAGTCAAATGAGTAATTCGTCGTTATATATTCCTTTCCACCAGTTTCTGGTGCTTCTAAATGAAGTAAACGATAGAGAACGGTCGCTGCTTCAGCACGAGTTGTTTGGGCAAGTGGTGCAAATTGATTATTCGGCTTCCCTACAAGTAGCCCTGATGTTACGACAGCCTGTACATCAGCATAGGCCCATTTGGCGATACGAGCATTGTCACTAAAGTTAATAGGGGAGGAAGATGTATTGATATTTTGATAGTGGAGAGCTCTTTTTAACATAGCCGCCATTTCCTGACGATTAATATGTGCGTTTGGGTTGAATTTGCCCTGGTCGTCACCTTTAATCAATCCATGATAGCTAGCTTGCTCGATCACTCCGTAATACCAGTCGCCTTTCTTTACATCTGAGAAGGTTGCTTGACTAGAAGTAGCTGGCAAGTTAAGTGTTCTGACTAGAAATGCTGCGAATTCAGCGCGAGTAACAGCATCGTTTGGACGATAATTGCCAAATTCATCACCCTTCATTAAATCGTTTGTAATAAGATAGTTCATTTCATGATAGGCCCAGTGCTTCGAAATATCTTCTGCTGAAGCGCTAGTAGGTGCAAGATATAGCATACCTGCAAGCACTGCCCCGTAAAGAGGAAATTTTCGTTTCATTTTTCAAGCTCCCTTCAATAGCTGATAATTGTTCTATCAAACTATCAAAAGTGTATCACAAAAAAAGGTAATCTATTATTACAACATAGGGACAGATAGAATTAGCTATTATTTAATAATGAAGAAACTCTTAAAAGTGATAGGAAAGTGGCGAAATTCGCTAAAAAACTCTAGCTATGTTTCTGTTTCTTTACAAATATAACTAAAATGTTACGGGAGTCTTTAATTTTTGACAATTTAGTAACCATTCCAGAAAATGCTTGGTTATTATGGAGAGTCAGGTATAATAGGAAATGGAACTATATGTTACCAATACAAATGAGGGTAAAATTAGTTGGAAGAAAGTAGCCATCTAGTAAGGTCCATGGTAAAAAAATCTTCTATATCTAAATTTATGTCCCAATGCTTGAATTTCGGAAAAGATAATGTTATATTATTGTAGAAAGTGAATAAGCTTACTAGAATGGTATTCTACTACTCATTTTCTAGTAACTTTACTAAGAAAATTTGCTTTAGTTTTGAATTATTCGAGAAAGCTATAATACATAAATTTAGGCAACTAATTATGGTGGTACTATAGTTTTCGTTGGAATAATATCAATTTTTAGGAATATTAGGGAGGAATAAATTAATGGCAAAGCAAAACAAAGGCCGTAAGTTCTTCGCGGCATCAGCAACAGCTGCATTAGTTGCATCTGCAATCGTACCTGTAGCATCTGCTGCACAATTAAACGACTTCAACAAAATCTCTGGCTACGCTAAAGAAGCAGTTCAATCTTTAGTAGACGCTGGTGTAATCCAAGGGGATGCTAACGGCAACTTCAACCCACTTAAAACTATCTCACGTGCGGAAGCTGCTACAATCTTCACTAACGCTCTAGAATTAGAAGCAGAAGGTGATGTAAACTTCAAAGACGTTAAAGCTGATGCTTGGTACTACGATGCTATCGCAGCAACTGTAGAAAACGGAATTTTTGAAGGTGTAAGTGCTACTGAATTCGCACCAAACAAACAATTAACTCGTTCTGAAGCTGCTAAAATTTTAGTAGATGCTTTCGAATTAGAGGGTGAAGGCGATCTAAGCGAATTCGCTGACGCTTCTACTGTTAAACCATGGGCTAAATCTTACCTAGAAATCGCAGTTGCAAACGGCGTTATCAAAGGTTCTGAAGCAAATGGTAAAACAAACTTAAACCCAAATGCTCCAATTACTCGCCAAGACTTCGCAGTTGTATTCTCACGTACTATTGAAAACGTAGATGCTACTCCAAAAGTTGACAAAATCGAAGTAGTTGACGCTAAAACTTTAAACGTTACTTTATCTGACGGTACTAAAGAAACTGTTACTTTAGAAAAAGCTTTAGAGCCTAACAAAGAAACAGAAGTTACTTTCAAAATTAAGGATGTTGAATACAAAGCTAAAGTTACTTATGTTGTAACTACAGCTACTGCAGTTAAATCTGTATCTGCAACTAACCTTAAAGAAGTAGTAGTTGAATTCGACGGTAAAGTTGATAAAGAAACAGCAACTGATAAAGCAAACTATTCTTTAAAATCAGGTAAAGTAATTAAATCTGTTAAGCTTTTAGACGATGAGAAAACAGTTGTTCTTACATTAGAAGATAGACTAAACAACAATAAAGTTGATGCAGTTAGTGTTTCTAATGTAAAAGCTGGCACTTTAACTATTTCAGCTAAAAATGTAGAATTCAAAGCAGTTGATAACGAAATTCCAACTGTTAAAGAAGTAAAATCTTTAGGAACAAAAGCTCTTAAAGTTGTATTCTCAGAACCAGTTGATGATGTAAAACAAGGAAACTTCACTTTAGACGGTAA
Source organism: Lysinibacillus sp. NPDC056220 (assembly GCF_049315265.1). NCBI lineage: Bacteria > Bacillati > Bacillota > Bacilli > Caryophanales > Bacillaceae > Lysinibacillus > Lysinibacillus sp. NPDC056220. The sequence goes on along the minus strand of NZ_JBMOXD010000001.1, from coordinate 917,978 downwards.
AGCTTTCTATGGTAAAGTTACTGTTACTGGAAATGAGGTAGTATTAACTCCTTACAGCACATCAGCATTAGCTGTTGGTACTCATTCATTACAAGTTTCTCAAATTAAAGACTTTGCAGGATTCACTTCTCTTACATCTACAACTGAATTTACTGTAGTGGAAGATAAAGAAGCTCCAACAGTAACTGAATCAAGTGCGACTCTTGAAACACTTACTTTAACATTCTCAGAAGATGTTGATCCAGATTCTATTTCAGCTTCTAAAGTATTCTGGAAATCAGGTTCTGATAAAAAAGCTGCTAAATCTGTAGAGCGTGTTGAAGGTAATAAATATAAATATACTTTTGAAGGAGTAAACACTCTTCCAACTGGATCTGTAACAGTTTATGTTGAAGGAGTAAAAGATTACTCTGGTAATACAATTGCTGCGGATACAAAAGTAGTTGTTTCACCACAAGTTGATCAAACTCGTCCAGAAGTTAAGAAAGTAGAAGTGAAAAATTCAACAACTTTAGTTGTGACTTTCTCTAAAACATTAGGTTCTTCAGCTGGAAACAAAAACAACTATACTGTTCTTGATAAAGACGGAAAAGTTATTTCTGTTAAAGACGCAGTATTATCTAACGATAAAAAATCTGTAACTGTAACTCTATATAAAGAGTTATCAGATGGTAAGAACACATTAGAAGTTAAGAATGTAAAAGATAACACAAAATTAGAGAATACAATGTTAGATTATAAAGAAGTTATTGAAAATGCTGACAGAGTAGCTCCTACAATGGATTCAAAATCATGGAACACATCTCAAAGACGAGTTGTTATTAAATTCTCTGAAAAAATGGATGTTGAAACATTATCTAACTACTCTAATTATCTTGTAGATATTAATGGACAATTACGTTCATTAAACAGCGATATTGCTAATATCGACATTTTACATGATGGAACTACTGTAGCTATTACATTTGCTGAAAAGATTGGTAATGAAACTGTTGAATTCGGAACAACTAATAGTTCAGGTAAAGCAATTATCAAACAATTACGAGTTCTTTCAGTTAAAGACGTTGCAGGTAATGTGTTAAAAGAGTTTTCTGAAAATAAAGGTGCTAACCATATTGATTTCACTAATGAAAATTCAAGTTTAGCACTTGGCGAATATAAAACAATTGGAAGTACGAAATACTCTGCTGCATTAGTTGATAGAAAAACTGTTGAAATCAAATTTAATGCTGGCATCGAAGATGTAAAAGCTGGTGGTATTACTTTAGCTACAGGTAGCACAAATACAATTTCTTCAATTGAAGCAAATGGTACTTCAACTGTTAAAGTGAAATTTGATAAAGAAATTAATGCTGACGCTTCTAATTTCGAATTAAATGTAAAATTTGATAAATTAGTTACTTTAGCTGGTGATTCATTTACAGGTTCTGATGTAATCAAAGCGCCAACAAAAACAGTAGCTGGTAATTTATTGGATAAAGTTGCTCCTGAAGTGGTTGGAGACGCTAATTATGCAACAAATCAAGCTGATAAAACAATTTTAGTTCCATTTACTGAAGAACTTACACTTAATGGATCTTCTGCAGAATTAGCTGCAAATGATTTTAAAGTTGTTCGTCACAGTGATAGAAAAACACTAACTGCAGGTTCTGATTATACTGTAAAACTATCTCCTGATAATAAAGGTGTTTTAATTACTATTAAAGCAGCAGATACTACAGTAGGTGGCTCTGTTTACTTAGTTGATGTAGTAGAAAATGCTAAATATATTTCTGATTTATCTGCAGCTCAAAACTTTATTGCTGCTGAATCAACTCGTGAATCTGCAAATGTAATTGACTTCGGTGCTGCAACTGCAGTAACTGCTACAGTTAGTGGATCATACAAAACTACTGGTCCTACAGATGTTGAAGCTAATGAAACTTTAGTATTTACTTTCAGTTCTGAAGTTGATTCAACTCTTATTGCTGATCTTAAAACTGAGTTTGCAACTGTATTCAAACCAGAAACTACGAATGGAGCAGCTGACGGATTTACTGTAGCTGATACTACAGTTTCAGGAAAAACAGTTATTACTGTAACAGCTGGTGCTAGCTATGCTACTACTCCTATTGCAAATTTAGGTACAAATGGAACAATTACTATTTCTAAAGCTAATTTTAAAGATAAAGTTACAGGTAATGTTCCTGCAAATGATTTAGTAATTGATTTCAAATAATAATTTTAATAAAGGAATGTGACTAACATTTCTTAAAGAAAGGTTCTGTTGAGAATAACTCTCTACAGAACCTTTTTCTACTTCTAAAATTTATTATTGGAATAATACCTAAGTTCAAGCAGATACAATACTAGTGAAAAAAACTTATAATCCATCTTTTAAGAACATCATAAAAGTTAAAATACCAAACTTTGTAGATGAGGGTTTTATTAAAGTTTGATTCAAATAGCCAAAAAGTCTTTGACAATGTTCGAGGAAGTTTAGGTGTCAAAGGTGAGTTTATTTTTGTTTAGGAACATGTCAAAAGGGAAAAACCAAAAATATTGCAGAAGATCAGTCAGTAATATGTATAATAAACTTATTTTCGAAAGATGAGGCTAGTACAACTTTACTGTATGGTATTTGATATTTTAAAACAATGGATATTCAAGTATTCAGTTCTTATAAGTTTAATTCCTAGGAATTTAATACTTGAATATTTTCGATGAAAAAAGGAGATGAATAAGTAAAAATCATTAGGTAGGTTTAATATGGAATTTTATAAAGAAAAAGAAATCTTTTGCTACAGTTGCCGTAAAAAAACTATATTTACTTATAAAGATATGCATAAAAAGAACGGGGTAGATAGCCATTGTAGTGAATGTTCTGGTATTTGGTTTGAATGGCAAAATAGAGCTGTTGAGAGGGAAATGGAAAAGTGGATTGACTATAATAAACAGCTTATCAAATGACCAATAGGTTGTTTACCAATATTTAATCGAGAAGTTTATAGTAGAAGCTCTGTAAAGAAAGTGTCTGCAGAGCTTTTTTATTATGGATATAATAAGCCTCTTGATAAAAATATTTTATTATTTTGTCTAGTTAAATGTATTAAGTCTAATAGTAATATATAGACATTCTAAAAATGGAAATACTAGTCCTAATAAGATTAATCATATTCTATTAGTTTGGACACGAGAAAATAAAAACTATTGATGAATACTGGAAGAGTACGGATATTTATATCTCTTCAATAACTATAAAAGTATTGAATGAGTATTTAGTATGTTTAAAATTAGAAAATAAAGCAGTGGCAACTATAACCATATATAAATGGATACTGGAACGCTTCCTACGTGAATATAAGGTTCCGCTGAAGGATATGACCTCAGAGAATGTTAGAGAATGGATTAATGATTTTTCGATACATAAAAAACCAAATACAATAGCGCTTGTACATGCAACACTATCACCCTTTTTTCAATTTTGTTTTGATGAAGAATATATAGAAAGGGTGAAAAAAAACGTTGGAGACCTCAATTATCTAAATCACTTCCTAATTATTTAGATGAGTATGAGTTTTCTTGTATTAAACTTATCTCTGAACAATTATCAACTCGTGATAGGGCTATTATTTTATTTCTTCTTACATCGGGTTGCCGTGTCTCAGAAATGTCAGCATTAAATATTATCAATATTAATATGGACAAACATACAGCTGAAGTAGTAGGGAAAGGTAATAAAATTAGAACTACCCATTTTTCCTTAGAATGTGCCATAGCATTACAAAATTATTTACAGGCTCGGACTTGTGATCTAAAAGAGCGGCTATTCATGAATAAATTTGGTGACCGTCTTTTAAATGGTGGAATAAGAGGTGTTCTAAAAAAGTGGGTAAACAAGCAGGACTTGAAAAAAATTTTCATCCACATTGCTGTAGACATACATTTGCCACCAATTTGTTAGCAAGAGGAGCAAACCTTCAGTTTATAGCGGATGAAATGGGACATGCTGATTTAAATACAACACGTATCTATGCACAAATACCATCGGAAGATAAGAGATTAAAATATAAGAATATAATGGGGTGATTTCTATGAATCAGGAAGTTTTACAAGCCTTCTATGATGATAATTGTATCAGTTCAGCTCAGAAACAATTCGTTCTTATAAAATTTCACTCTCACAATTTTTTTCGGAGATTGAAAAAAATATGATGAAGTAAGGGCAAAGGATATACGTAATTGGCTGGCAACTCTAAGTGTAAAAGGGTTAAAAATACGTAGTATTCAACTGAAACTAACTGCATTAAAATCATTTTATCAATATTGTATTGAAGAAAACAAGATTACTCATAACCCCACTAAGAAAACAGAAAGCTAGAACGATTAATTCTTAAGACAAAACTTAAAAGGATTGAATCTATTATTGCACTTAGCTCAAGCCTTTTATTTATTCGCAGCAGGGTAATCATTTTCATCTTTAACTAGAACAATGCTATCATCAATTTCGTTAGAAAAACTAGTGTTGCGATTCCCATTAAAAAAACTAAGTTTTTCAGTGCTATTCAGTCCACTAGAGGACTTTTGAAATTGGTCTTACATTACAAATCATTGTCTATGTAGTTCGTGTAGGAAACAAAAAAGTCTTCGAATTCAAGCATTTAGACCGATAAAAACAAAGAGTATAATTTATGAACCAAAGGAACTGTAAAAAAACATGTATGGAAGGAGGGCTCTGAAAAATGCCACATCAATTGTTATACAAATGGACTTTTCAAGTTGGTAAATCTGAAGTGAGCAAGATATATGCTAACGAAAACCGAATTTCTTTAGTACCCTCGAATGGAAGCTTTCCTCTTTTTTGAAGCCTTATCAGTAAATTGATAGTAGGTTTGCGAAAAAAGAATACGGACAATAGTTGTAAGCAAGCATCTTAAAAAAACTTGTAAAGCTTATGTAGAAAAAGGAGAACCGTTACATGAAAACTGTATTTAAAAGCCTTAAAAGTAAGTTGTATATTTCATTTGGACTTGTATTAATAATCCCCGTTGTTTTAGTTGGGGTATTGTCATACTTATCAGCTAAAGATTCTATAGAAAAGGAAATTCTGCAAAGTGCCAACCAAAGTGTTGGGGTATTAAACAAACTTATAGACAAAACCATCAGTGAAAAAATTAACGAAATTGAAGTCTTTAGTGAGGAAATTAATTCTTCGATGTATGGACAGGGTGAGGTTGCATTAAGATCATCACTTCATCAATACTTTAAACTAAATCCAGATGTCTTCAGCATATATGTTGCAACGAATAGTGGAGCGTTTATTCAAGGAGAGGACGTGTCTACTGCAGAAAACTATAATCCTCTGGATAGAGTTTGGTATAAAGAAGCAGTAAAGCTTCAAGGGAAACCTTTTATAACAGAACCCTACAAAGATGTGAGGACTGAAGAAATGATTGTGACAATTGCTAAGCAGTTAAAAGACCGCTCAGGAGTTGTGGCATTAGATCTTAAACTGGCAGACTTACAAATAACATCAGAATCTATTAGTATAGGAAAAAATGGATATTCTTCTATTTTTGATGAAAACAAAAAAGTTATTTCACATCCTACTTTAGAAGGTGGAGGGGAAGTGAAAGAGAGCTTCTTTAATCAGATATACGAGAAAGAATCTGGGACGTATGATTATGTATATGAAGGTGATAAACGTATAGTATTTTTTACAACGAATAAATTGACGGGCTGGAAAATTACAGGAACCATCTTTTCGAAAGAAATAGATGAATCTGCAGCTTCAATATTGTATACCACTATACTTGTACTAGTCATTGCCATTGTGGTAAGTTCTATAGCCGTTTATTTTGTAGTAAAAGGAATTATTAGACCGATTGGCAAGTTAAAAGAAAGTGCAGTGACAATCAGTAAAGGTGATTTAACTGAAAAAGTGAGCATCACATCGAATGATGAAATTGGACAATTAGGCCAGGCGTTCAATGATATGCGTGAAAGTCTTCGAACACTTATAAAGAAAGTAGAAGTCAATGCAGAAGAAGTCGCATCTTCAGCGGAAGAATTAACAGCTAATGCTGATCAAACGAGTTTAGCAACCGAGCAAGTGGCAATTGCTATACAAGAAGTTGCATCTAGTGCAGATACGCAAACTACGAATGCAAACAAAAATGCTGAATCATTAAATGAACTGTCAAAAGCAATTCTTCATGTTGCAGAAATTTCTTCTACTGTTACGGATCTTTCACAGCACGCTACGATACAGGCAGATGAGGGTGGCAAAGCAGTCCAAGATACGAAAGAACAAATGAATTCCATACATCAATCCGTTTCAGAATCAAACACAAAAATTCAAACGTTACATAATCGCTCACAACAAATTACGTCTATTTTAGATGTGATTACAGGCATTGCTGACCAAACGAATCTGCTCGCTCTCAACGCTGCTATTGAAGCTGCAAGAGCAGGAGAACACGGGAAAGGATTTGCTGTTGTTGCAGATGAAGTGCGTAAACTGGCAGAGCAATCCCAACAATCAGCAAAACAGATTTTCGAATTAGTACATGGTATTCAAGCAGATACGGAGCAATCGGTACACATTATGGCCCAAGTTACTAACGACGTACAAAGTGGTTTACGCGTATCGGATGAAGCGATTGCAAAGTTCCAAGTCATCATGACCAGCATGCGACAAATTACGCCGCAAATGCAAGAAGTATCTTCCGCATCAGAACAGATGTCAGCTAGTGTTCAAGAGGTTGCAGCTATTACGGAGGATTTGGCTTTTTCAGCTAAAGGAAATGCTGCTACATCAGAAGAAGTTGCCGCGTCCACAGAGGAGCAATTAGCTTCTATGGAAGAAATTAATGCATCTGCTCAATCACTCTCTCATATGGCGGATGAGTTAAAATCGCTAATCAACCAGTTTAAATATTAAAGCCTATCTTAGATAGCCAATTTGAATCGAGTAGGAAGCAGGTGACTCCCCCTCCGACCTCTCAGTCGAGTAAGCCAATGAGGGTTTAACCAAAGGCTCTAACAGAACCGTACGTGAACTCTCAATTCATACGGCTAACTATTAAGAAAACATTTCAAGAGCCCAGTGAGCAACATTCTGGGCTCTTTTTTTGGTGCGCCCAGCATGCACATGAACTATAGGGTGTAAGGCAAGAATCTCGAAGAAAGAAGTAGAGATTAGCCAAGAGCAAGGGTATCCGTGGTGACGCGGAACCTGAAGGCAGCTGAAGGCAAAACACCGGACCGAGGAACACGAATCTCATAGAAGGCTAGGTAAGACTGGATGAGTGTGCCAAACAACACAAGCATTGCAAAAATGGTGCAGCTGTTGCAAGCTTTCATAACGTAAATAACATTATCTACAAATCTTAATATTATTCAAGAGAATCTTTATTAGTGGGGTTCCATTAATGTTTAGTTCTAAAAGAAAAGCTGTCTTATAGCATTTAAAAGGTAGGCGCAGTATGAGTATGAGTATGAGTATGAGTATGAACAACACTTCTCATGTACACACCTTCCCTAATCTTTTGTTGTTTTAAACATGTAGCTACTATAAGATTTATTGATAATCATCACAATGCCAATTAACATGAAGTTTGATATAAGTGAACTTCCTCCATAGCTTAAAAATGGCAATGTCATACCAGTTACGGGCAAAAGGCCAATTGTCATACCTATATTTTGTGTGATTTGGAAGGCTAATAAACTAGAAATCCCTGCTCCCATCAACGTCATAAATGGATCTTTTGCTTCTATTGTTATAAGAACAATTCGGTAAATCACAAAAAATAACAAAGTAATGACGAAAGCCCCTCCAATGAAACCGAGTTCTTCAGCGATGTTTGCAAAAATGAAATCGGTATGCTTTTCCACGACATAGACATTATTCTTCATGTATCCTTTTCCGGTAAACTGTCCCGAACCAATTGCCAAAAACCCTTGTCTTGTTTGAAAAGATGAGTCCGGATATTCATTAGGTTGCAACCATCCTTGAATTCGAGAAATTTGATGCCCTGATAGTTTATTTAAAATGTTGTTTGTAAAAAATTCATTATACTTTACATATAAAATAGTCACAATGCTGAGAATTGATACGGGAATGGCTGTAAAGATAATAAGCAATTTTTTTTGTATACCTGAAAAGAAAAGCATAGGAATAAGCATCGACATATAGATCATTGTCATGCCTGTATCTGGCTGTTTGTAAACAGCGAGCATAGGGGGAAAGGTGATAGCCGCAATTATTATGAGGAGTCGCATATCCGTTAAAAAGGTAGGGTGCACATATTTTTCTCGATGTGAAACGATGACCTTACTGACAACGATTAAAAGCGCGAATTTTAAAAACTCTGACGGCTGAAATGATCCTAAAGCTGGAATTTGGTACCAGCGCTTCGCCTCATTTACCGTTCGGGCTATACTTTCGGGTGCAATAAATAAGCAAAATGTTAACAAGACCATTGCCCAATAAAATGGCCAGGAGACTTTTTTTAGCTGCTCGATATCAAGCGTCGCTACACCATACATCACTAAAAAACCTATTAGGTAATAGAATAACTGCTTAACAATAAATGAGCTTGTATACTGCTCAAATACCGTACTACTGGAATGGACAAAAAGACAACTAATGAAACCGAGTAATGACAAGCTAATTACTAAACTTTTATCTAATTTATTGATTTGTAACATTTAAATACCTCCTTTTTAGCGATCAAACTATTAGAAGAACGCTAGAGGTATAGATAAGGTTGCGAGTTTAAGGAATATTCTAAATATTTTTAAAAAATAACCAATTTCACCATTTTTTGGTTTTACATTTTATTCTATTCGAGTTCGTCAAATGGGGCTGCTTGGGTCAGAAAATCTTCGTACAATCTTTACAAAAACAGATCACTGGCTTAATATTTTCATCTATTATGGTGGGTACCAGTTGGAGTTATTATCTTTCCAATGGTTATCCAAAATCACGGCAATCTTAAGACAAGTTTGGGTCGTGAATCATAAGGCTGTGCAACGTATCATGCAAAAGTATGGTTGGCCATGTCGTGTAAAAGTTAAAAAACGTAAACAAACAGGACAACCACATTACGTGGCTAATAATCTGATGAATCGTGAATTTACATCACAAAAACGCTTGGAGAAACTTCTTATAAATATTACCTACTTACCTTTTGTCGGGAAAACGTTATATCTATCTAGTATACTCGATTAATTTAATGGTGAAATTATTGCTTATAAGATGTCTGATACTCAAAATGTAAACCTTGTGTTAGATAAACTTCAGCAATTACCTGTTTTACCGCAAGGTTGTCTTTTACACAGTGATCAGGGTCGGTTTATACTTCAGCAGCGTACCAGCAAGCCATCAAAGCAAAGGGCATTATCATGAGCATGTCCCGTAAAGGAACGTCCGCTGATAATGCCCATTTGAATCGTTTCATGCGACACTCAAAGCAGAAACGTTTTATCTCGACGGATTAACTCGAACTACAACGGTCATTGTAGATCAAACGTAAGAGATTATATAAATTATTATTACAATACTCGAATTCAATTGAAATTAAACAACCAGTCTCCAATTAATGATTGGAAACTGGTAGGGTGATGCTTTTTTGAGACTGCCTCACTTATGGGGTTCAGTCCCATATTGTCGTTAAGCTTTTTTCTATAGTTCAAAGCAGAGCAATTGAAATGGTAAATGAATTTATTACATTTGAAGCTATTATAAAGGTTTGAAAAGAAAAAATGGAGATGTAGCTGCAAATCGAAAATCTCCAAAATAAAGAGCTACGAGCTACCGGCATCTATTGATGATTCTCAACACTTTGAATAAAAGAAAATTATGATCTAGGAAAATATAAGTTTATTCAAACTTATTAGATTGTCAAAGCAATAAAGTCTTGTTCTTTTGGCGACTTTATTTAAAGATAGTTGTAATGAGTGTAGGGCTCCAGTATTTCTTATTGACCATTATAATTCTTTTTTTCATTTTAATTTATCCCATTCAACTGAATAATACTATCTATTAAACCGGGGCCTGGAAAATCAGCAGCGATAATCCCAACATGATGCAGCCCACTTTTTTGAATGAATTCAGTTCCCATTGTATTCATTCCACCGTAAAACACTTGGTCATTCATATCACGAGGGAAATCCGTCCATTCATTTGTAGCATTTTTTTGAATCAGCTTTTGATTGCTATTTGTATTTCGACTTTCTTTCCCACTTGCAACAAACCAAGGGTAGAAATTAGTCAATAATGCTAATCCGCCTCCCGTCCCACTAAAGTGGTTCAAATAGATTTTTCCATTTTGCGAGTTATTATTTGCCTGTAGAAGATGAGCTTTCACTGAATTCCATTTATCATATATTCCGTTTGGTCCGATACCGACTTCAAACTTATCTTGAATATATAAAGAATCATAATTAATACCATATGTTTGAGAGGCTGTGAAATTTTGTAGTATTACAATTTTACCTCGGACATCTTCTAGTTTCGGATTATTTCTTTCTGAAGATGCTACAGAATCTGGGTCCCAAAAATAAGGAGCATTACGCTCTTTATAATTGTTAAATATTTGTTCGAATGATTGTGAGCCGGTTTCGGGATCAGTGTCTTCTTTTAAACGCATTAAAATTGTTTCATTCGGATGATCTTTTAAAAATTGAATTATCTCTTGTAATACATCCTCAAACATTGCTTTTTGATAAACAATTCCATGATGCATTGCGAAGGAATCCTTAACACATTTCACTCGCATGTCTACATAACGAATACCCGAATTTAATTGCTGTGAAAGGTTCATGGTTTGATTCCTAGTCAGATCTTCATCAAAAACACTTATTCCATGTAAAGCCATAGAACCATGAGTTCCTGGAATAGATAGCTCGCTTATTTTTTTTGAACCCTCTATTTCTGACATCCAGGTTGAATTATGATAGCCTATATTTGATTCATATGAATAACCAGGGTGACTATCAGCAAATACAGTAGAAGTTGTACATAAATTTGCCAATATTACACAAGTAAGAATGCTAAATTTTAAGACGCTCCTCATGCTATCTCTCCTTTTTTAAACTAAATAATCGCATATAATAAAGTGTGTAATTATACATATTTATCTCAACAAAATGATGAGAAAATCTATTTAATATATTTTTTTACAAACAAAACAGGAGTCTTAAACAAGACTCCTATTTGTAACATACAATGGTAAAGTAGCACGGATCTTTTACGGATTCGTCAACAGTTATAAATGAGATACATTCGTTTAATAATTGATGTCAGTTACATTCCTAGAAAGGTCTATTCCTCGTTAAAGGTTAAACTAACGATAGTAGCAATAGATTGTGCTGCATGTTCCCAACTACCATCTATCACTCTCCCAATTTGTTGACCAAGTGTGTTTAAATCATTTGGATTAACAGGAATCCCATTATATGCAGCAATAATAGATAAAAGTGGTGCTGCAAATGGTGTAAAGCCACCTCTATCAATATAAAATTTAGGCGTATCAGTTACTTTTCCATCTTTTACTGTAAATTCATAGTAAAATTGATCATCTGGACGAAGAGTTAAATGATGAGAGATTTGGCCCTTAACATATTGTTTTCCGCCGCCTAAATTTACAACTTCAACTGGTTTTACATTGAATTCATGTTCAAATACTTTAATTTTTTTTACTTCTGGACCATATAAAGCAGCATTTACAGCTATTTCTAAATTACTCTGTGAGAACGGTTGAATACTCTTTTGTGATTCTTGTTGTTGATTAGGAGCATTTGTTTCTGCGGCAGACGCCAATGTAGTAGGTAATGCACTTGTAGCTAATGTGGCTACCATTGCTGCTGTGACTAACATTTTTTGTTTTTTCTTCATTATTTTTATCCCCTTTTTCGATAATATTGTATACCATTTAAAATGCGCGCCATTTAAACAAATGATATATAGATATGATAACCTTCTTCACAAATTCCCTCAATTTTCATATTAAGTAACTCATAACCACTTTTATATATAAATTTATCACTTAAAAATCCCCTCTTATTTACTTTAAATGGCATATAATCCAAATAAAACACTATGATAACGATTGAAAAAATAGTATAAGGGAAGATAAATGACACAAATTTGAAATATGTTTAAAGTATAAAGATGACAAATTATAATTTAAAGTGACATACTTGGCTGAAATTTTGAAAGAAGCTAGAATTAATAAGCGAGAAAATAAGGTAATCAGTCGGAATAAACGTTTCTGCTCTAAGTGTCTCATGAAGCGTTTCGATTGGGGCATTATCAGAGGGCATCCTTTACGGGACATGCTTATGATAATGCCTTTTGCTTTGATTGCTTGTTGGTACGCTGCAGAAGTATAAATCGATCCATGGTAGCTGTGTAAAACCACCTTGCAGTAAAACGGATAATGCTGTAGATTATCTAACACAAGGTTTACATTTTGAGTATCAGACATCGTATAAGCAATAATTTCACTATTAAATATACTTGATAGATATGTATTGAATTAGGTGGACTGAACTAGGTTTAAATCTTCTTATTATGCAAAGAATTCATATTTTCTGTTTAGAAAAGGAAAATATTTTGGGGATTTATGGTGGAAAACATTGGCTAAATGAATTAAAATCATGAGTTAAACAGAATTAATGAAAAAAATATACAAGGAGGTATTCAATAAGCTCTTAGTCTTAAAGTATGTTTTTTTAAAAAATTATAATATTTTATTAACTATTTTTGTGACAATTAGAAAGTCTGATGAATGCTTAAAAGTAAAAAATTAGTAAAGTGTCGTTGGAATTACGTACATACTATGACTAGAATCAAAAATACGCGTTACAAAATACGCTTTAAGGTATAAATTTTGCTATTATTACAGAATATTTGCTAGATTTAGCGAAAAACACTATTGTTTTTAGTGAGACAGAGTTATTTTTGCATAAATTGACCTTAATAGGCGTAGTTTGAAAAAGGACGCTTATACCAATTAATTGATATTCGAGACAAATACATGGACATTCATAAAGTTCATTTCTTGATTTTTTTAGTGTATAGGTAGTTCTACAAATTGGTATGGTAATACAAAATACCACGGTCTTAACAACATGAATACAAAAGCATATGAAGCAGGATATCAAATTGTATTTGATCAAACATATTATTCGGAAGGATTCTTATAGTGAATACGGTAACGGAAGAATATGAGCCTCTATGTTAATAGTCAATCATCCCAATGTTAGCAATAACGTAGCGGATATTTCCTTTTTATTGCCACCAACTGCTAATAAATAGGGATTATTTGATTAAACCCTCTTTTCCAAGCTATTAATTCTATATCGTTTTTTATTATGCAAAGTCAAAAGAATTTACCCATTAATTATTCTGTAATTATCTTATAGTGGGCTACAATTATATAGTGAATTAACTAATATAGAATAATAAAAATTTTTATTTCTGTGAAGATTTTCATTTTACAATAATAATATGTATGTTTGTAACAAAGGAAAGTAGGAGGGAAAATGAGAAATTTTTTCGAAGATCAGTATAAGTATAATGGGGAGAATCAAATAATAAACTTAGTTAGTGAAATTAGTGAATACAAAGGAAAGTTAACTGCTTATCAAGAACAAAGATCTGATATATTTACTAGACTGGAAAATGCTATGCCAATACAATACATAAAAAACTATGTTTCAATTTATGAGGATATAAAAGTTTCCAATAAACGATTAAAAGAGCTTATTTTAGGAGATATAATACCCCAGTCGATCTCAGAAGATGCGATATTTTGTTACTATGAAACTCTGACGCTTGTGCGTGAAAAATCTAATGTTTTTACTATTAGTCCAGATACTATACAAGAATTGCATTTTCAATTAATTCATTTTATTACCTCGGATGGTGCAAAATGGCGACAAAAACCATTTTCTATCCCCGGAATACTGGAGAATGGGATGTACACGAAGGTTTATCGTCCTCTTCCACCTGAAAAAATTCAAGTGGCTGTAGAACAATTATGCGACCAGTATAATTTATTAAACTGTAAAAAAGAATGTCCTACTATTCTACTGATAGCTTATTTTATATTCAATCTTTATTGCATAATTCCATTTAGTCAAGGCAATGGGAGAGTGACTATAATGTTAATGCAATTATTACTAATAAAAAGCGGCCATACATTTGTAAAATATGTTTGTTTAGATGAACATATAAAGAAAAGAGAATCAGAATACTATGAAGCAATCTATAAATCATCAGCAAATTGGTATTGTAATGAGCATAATAGTAGCTTTTGGTTAAAAATATTCTTAACAATTATTTTAGATGCTTATAAAAATCTACATAATAGAGTTAAGGATTCTATAAGTAGACAGACTAAGATAGAGAGAATTCAGAATTTTGTTCTTAATCACGAACAACCTTTCACAAAAGAATGCATTCGGAGTATGTATCCTGATATAGCCGAAAGAACAATTAGTAAAGCTTTAAATGATTTACAATTATTAGGCGAAATTAAGCTTGTTTCAAAAGGGAGAAATGCGTGCTGGATGAAAGTGTAACCTTAAAAGTATGGGATTAGAACCAACAACCCAGAATTACTTAAAGCAGCCTTTGAGGATTGTATATCACAGTTGTCTGTTTTTTTTATAAACAACAAAAAAGCGGCTAACTAAATTCAGTAAGCCACTACAATGATCATTCAACATTTGAAATACTCAAAATTCCAATAAATGAAATTTATGAATGTCCGTGTCCGTTTCGGATATCAATTAATTAGGTTGAGCGTCCATTTTCAGACTACGCCTAGTAAGGGTCAATTTATGCAGAAGACTTTGCTCTCCGATTTCATCATACAACTGTTCTCCATGTCTTTAGCCATGTACATTATATTCACCAATTAAATTTTATAAACATAAGTTTTCTTAATAGGAGTAGCCTAGGCTCTTGAATACTATGAACTATGAAACTGATTCAGATACTAAAATATTATTAAAAAGGTCTTGATTCCACTAAAATGGGGTTTGCTGGATTTGTAACATCTAAAATATCGACCTCTAATGTACTACCCATTACACCTTCGAATTTACCAGTCCCTTGTGCCTTTACTATAACTCCACCAGTACTTGGAAAGTAATTAAATTCTATTCCATTTAAATCATTTTTCTGAGCATTAGTCAGTTCATACCAAAATTGAGCCGTATATTTGCTCCATGTATGATTTTCCCAATAATGACCATTTGGTGCACGATATACAGCAGTCCCTTTTATTGTAGTCATAGGATTGACTCCTTCACCAGTAAACGAAACATCACCCCAAAAATTTAATTGTTTTAAAACAGCGACTGCTTTATATTTTTTACCCGATGGCACTCTTATATTTTGTGAAGGTGCTGTTAATGTTCTTGTCACGCTCTTTGTAGTTGTATTTGTAGTAGAAGAATTAAATTCTGCATTTAATTTTAAACCTTCTACTAATAGAGGAACTTTAAAAAATAGATCACCAGACCCTCCAACTTTAAAACCATTTTGTGTCGCTGTCGATGTTGTTTCTTGTACACTTTCACTGTAACTAATTGTTGTAAGTATCTGTTCTAGAGGAGTTTTTGTATTATCAAGTTGGCCTACTGTTACGTAATTAATCGTTGTTGAATCATAGTTAAGATTATTTAATGTATTACTCGTAATACTAAAGTTTAGCTCTGTCTCAACACTATCTGGGGCTGGATTAAAAATTAGTGGAAGTCCTTTTGAATAGTATTTTGTTCCAGCTATTTCATTAGTATAATAGTATTTTCCGATTTTGTTCAATTCAGATTGAACATCTTTAATACCTACTGCGTTTGCTTGTTCATTAATGCTTATACTAGTTGGAGTATTTTCTGCTAGAACACCTTGTTCTTGAGAAGTACTAATATGATTTGCACTAGCTAAACTTGGGGATGCTAAAGCAAATGTGGTTCCTATAGATGCAATTGCAGCTATAGTTAAAGTTTTTTGCACTAAATAGTTCCTCTTTTTCATAGATATCTTCTCCTTTTCGATTTTTTTCTGCCACACTAAAAATAATAGTTTTCTTCACATAATTGAGCAAATATTCTGTAATTTGAACGAAATCCTTATCTAAAAGCGCAATTTGTTAACGCGTATTTTGGATTCTAATGATATTAAGTACGTAATTCCAACGACATTATACTAATTTATTCATTTTTAAGAGGTCATAAGGTTTTTTAATTGTCACAAAAAGGAGGCACGTACTCATTTACTTGAAGCTGAATTTACAATTTCCATTTTTAGAAGCTATACGAGATGAAAAGGAAGGCGAAGAAACACACCCAGCATTTCTAAAGGGGTTAAAGATATGTGATTACTTCAGTCAATGTTTAACCGAGGAAACTGCCTAGATAGTTTACCAATGGAGTAATGCCCCATTCCTATTAGTGATAGTATTACCATGTACATTACTATTAGGCTTCATTGGTTGAGATAACAATACTAAGATATAGCAAGCTATCTATCATTACAATAAACAGGTGATGAAGTAAATGTTAGTGTTAAAATTTATTTAAACAAAGATAGCTATACGTAAATAATAAGACGGCCTCTAAAGGAAGTTTTGTGTTTATCAAAAGTAGACAATAATTTTCTTAATGAAAGTTAGTTATGTACAAAATTTGATCATCAATTGAAGATCCTTTTGTTTGTAACTAAAACGGTATTCTTTAACCTCAGCTGATGGTGCTTTACTGGTGTCGCTCATCCTTTTTAAGCTATATTCCGTATTCCTGGAATATAGCTTTTTTAATACAGTTCACGTGAATAATCCACCATTTTCTCCAGGCTGTGTAACTTTTTTTAAAAAAACCAGTCTACTTAATACAATAGTTTGCTAGATGACATGCTGATATCAGCCCATAATGTTACTGATCAACTACTAGCCATGTCTCGATATCAATTTGATAGAAAGCAGCTACACCATTGCTTTAAAATTTGCTTCTAGGGAGGGTATATATAAGGATCTAGTCAGGAAGAAAACAGTTTGCAAGAAAATATACTGGCCATTTGGAATATCATTTACTTCATATGAAGCTTTTGAAGGAGAGAGGTTAGAACTCTAGTACTGAATTCTACTTTTTTCGATAAGAATCCCACATTTTGGGGTTTTTTCATGTTAAGATGATAAAGACAATTGAATGTGAAAAAAAGGAGATTAGCATGTTTAAGAAACTAAGGAATACATGTATTGTATCAGCGGTTGCTTTGGCTACAATTTTACCTGGACAAGCATCTGCATCAGCAACTAGTAACAATGGAATTCAGATAAAAAACAATGTTTCAATTACAATTAATGGAGAGACGATTAGTGTCTATGACCCTATTTTAAATAAATCGGATTTCTTATTATTGCCAATGCGTGCTTTATATGAAGCGATTGGTGCGAATGTGGATTGGAATAAAGAAACACAGACAGCGTCAGCTACTCGTAACGGGAAGATTGTGGATTTAAAGATTGATTCGATGATGGCTTTAGTAGATGGACAAGAAGTGGTGATGGATGTTGCACCGTTCATGTATAAGGATCGTACTTATATGCCACTGCGTTTCGTTAGTGAAAATTTTGATGGGAATGTTCAATGGGACCCAGAAACACAATCGGTAGATATTACGATGTCAGATGATCTGCCTGAAACGCCTCAGGAAGACCCTTATATTTTACATATCAATAACAAACGTATCGTGATGAAAGATCCTATTATTATGAAAGATTCAAGATCTTATTTACCAGCTAGCTATATCTATGATTATTTAGATGATTCTGCTGGTGCATGGCTCCCAGACAATTCCTTTGAATTACAAATTGCCGGGATGAGCTTTGTTTTCAAAGATAATAGTAATGAGGTTCTTGTGAATAACGAAACGGTAACTTTAACAGAAAAACCGTTTATTCAAAAAGGAAAAATGTATGTGCCTATTACGTTTCTTGTGAATGCGTTAGGCGGAAATTTACGCTATATCAGTGAAAAAAAAGAAATGTATATTTACGTTTACCGTTATATGTACACAAGTTCATTCCTTGAAAAATCTTATGGTTCTACATCATCGCCAACAGCTGTTCCTTCTGCTCGTTTAGAGGGAGATCGTGATTTATTTATTAGTGATAATCCTGAAACGTTAACGCGTAAGCTTGTGCCAAAGAATAATGCAACGCTTTCACAATATGACGTGAACTCAACGGCAGTGACGAATAAGCATCGTGTCTTTGGGTGGCATTACAATACATTAGGTACAGATGTCAATATTGGGATTACGGTTCAAAATAAGTCTACGACAGAGAGTATTAAAGTTGTAGATTCTAGAGGTATTAACCAAAAGACAGGAAATAGCTGGGTAGGTCATGATATTGGTTTGACCATTGCTGATGCTACATTAAATAACAAGCTGAAAAAATCAGAAAGTAGCGGTATTGTCATTGCACCAGGAGAAACAAAGGTCATTGAAACATACGATCTACACCATGAATATATTATTGGCTTTTTACATGATTTAGATATTCAAGCGGTCAATGGTGGAAAACCAGAGTATACCATTCGCACAGTGCTTACAAAAGATAATAGTGATTTAACAACGATTCAATCGGAGCAGGTTGCCATCGATGAGTATGCAAAGCATCCAAGAGGTGCTTGGCCAAGCGCTACAATTCTAGCAGAACTACCAGCCTATACAGTAGATTCACCAGAAGTAGGCTATAACATTTCGAATGGCCGTACTGACCATTTACAAACAGCTGAAAATTCATTTTCACAAATTAATGGAGCAGTCGGAAATCCAGGTCATTTCGGTATGAACTACAAGGTTTCCATTCCTGTTGTAAATCCAACAGGGACGACCAAAACGATTAAGCTGAAACTTGCTGGTCGTGGAGGCTTATACAGTGGAGCAATTAAGGTGAATGGCAAAGTGCATTTAGTGCCTTCTTTAAGAGTAGGAGAAGAGTATGTTGAATTACCAGATTACGAAATGAAGGGTGCAACAGATACGATTCAATTAGAGTTAATGCATGCTGGTGGTGTCAATCTTCCAGTAGCTATCTATGTGGAAACAAAATAAAGAAGTCCCTGGCACGGTTCATATGACATGATATCGTGCCATACTTTGATTAATTCGGAGTGAAGAAATTGGCAAGAAAATTAGTAACAATTGTTGTAGTCATGTTCGTGCTTATGTTAACAGTTAGCCCCATCAATGGACAAGCAGCTGGTTTTGGAAATAAAGTAAGTGAAGTGAAAACAGAGGTATCACCACAAGTAAATCACGTACAACAAACCTATACGTCAGGTTCTATACGTCAGTTTGTAAATGTTTTAGATGTAAATTTAAATAATACATATACAAAACTAGAAATTGGGATGCCGAATCCTATTAATTCCCTAAAAACAACTTCAGCTATGGCGAAGCAAAACACGTATGATGGCCATCGAGTTGTTGGAGCTGTTAATGCTTCATACTTTTTAGGAAATGGGATGCCTGCGAACTTGTTAGCGGAAAAGAATGAAATTGTCAACTATGGTATTTTGGGAGATACGTATGATAGCCCGACGCAAAAGCCAGTTGCATTTGGCTTATCTAAATCAGGGAAAGCGATTGCAGATTATTATACAACGAATCTATCTTTCCAAGTAAATGGAAAAACATATCCTATTGATCTAATTAATAGTGAACGAGGAACAAATAAAAACGTTTTATATACGCCAGAAAAAAAGACAACTGGTACAAATGCATGGGGCTTAGAACTAGTGGTGTCAGGAGCTAGTCAAGATACAAATACCCTACATTTTGGTGATCAATTCTCAGGGACAGTTTCTCATGTAACAACGTATGGTGCAGAAGGAAACTCAGCAGTACCAGCGGATGGTTTTGTTATTTCTGTACAAAATAAAGAATTAGCCGCTGAATTAAGCAATATTTCAGCAGGTACAAATATCGATGTCAGCTTGTCAATCGATCAAAAATGGATGGATGCTCAATTCATTTTAGCTGCAGGACCAATGCTTGTACGCAATGGTCAAGTGGATATTTCCATGCCAACAAATTCTGGTTTTGCTTCGACACGCAGTCCTCGTACAGCAGTAGCGGTGGATGCTACAGGTACAAAGGTATCACTTATTACAATTGATGGTCGCTTAAGTGGTCATAGTAATGGTGTTAACTTATCAGATTTAGCTTCACATTTAATTTCAATAGGAGCTACTTCAGCTATTAACTTAGATGGTGGCGGTTCTACAGCGATGGTCGCGCGCAATCCAGGAGGGTATTTCGCCAACCTTGTGAACAAACCGTCTGAGGGTAGTGAGCGTCGTGTATCGGCCATTTTACAGGTCGTTAATACAGCACCACCAGGGAACGCAAAATCTATTACGCTAAATAGTGTTGGTCAAGTCATGAAAGGTTCATCTGTAGATATGCAAGTAGCAACTGCCTATGATCAATATTTAAATCCAATGACTATCAACCCAGCGAGTATGAAGTGGTCAGTTGAAGGAAATATCGGTAAGATGGATGGTGCAACCTTTACGGCTACCCAAAAAGGTGAAGGGAAAATTATTGGGGAATATGGAGGTATTCGTACGTCCACAGCTGTATCTGTAATAGACTTAGCAGAAAAACCTATTGTACTAGATAGCTTTGATAATGTGTCTTCTTGGACAACAGAAGTAGCAAAAGCGAATGCTTCGTTAGCAAATTCTAAAGAGTATGCAAGACAGGGAACAGCTAGCATGCAATTAAACTACGATTTTACAGTAGCGGGCTCAGGGACTAAGGCTGCCTATATGGTTGCTAAAAAACCCATTACTATAACAGGTCAGCCGAAAAATATCGGTGTTTGGGTATTTGGCGATGCAGGTAAGCATTGGCTAAGAGGTGTGGTTGTAGATGGATCAGGGACTAAGCACACGATTGATTTCACAAGCCAGGGCGGTTTAGACTGGAATGGCTGGAAATACGTAAAGGCGGATATTCCAAGTAATCTAGCAACACCATTGAAATTCGAACGTTTATATGTTGCTCAACCGACAGCTTCTCTTCAAAAGAAAGGCCAGCTGTATTTTGATCAATTACAGGCTGTCTACAAAGATAATCATGAGGAATTAGTTTATACGGATGTGAACAAAGGGCATTGGGCGTTTTCAGAAATCCAAAGCCTATACAATAAATCACTGATCAAAGGTTACTCTAATGGTACGTTTAAGCCAGAAGCGTCCATTACACGTGCAGAGGCAGCTACAATCATTGCCAGAGCACTGAATCTATCAACAACGAAGGATTCTAGCTTTAAAGATGTAAGTAAAAGTCATTATGCATATAGTGCCATTGCAGCAGTCGAGCAGGCTGGCATTATTAAAGGGCAAGAACCAGGGAAGTTCAACCCAAACGGACAGCTTTCACGTGCAGAGATGGCAGCGATTTTAACAAGAGCCTACAAATTAACAGGTACAAGTAAAGTTAACTTCACAGATGTTAAATCAACGCACTGGGCATACAGTAATATCCAGGCACTTGTGGCGAATGATTTAACAGGAGGTTTCCCAGATAATACATTTAGACCCGATGCACAAATTACTCGTGCTCAATTTGCAAGCTTCTTAAATAGATGCCTATCATTAAAATAATCTTGAAATCCCCCTGTAATAGCTACAGGGGGTATTTTTACAGAAAAAATCCGCCACTCTCTGAAGAGAATGAAGCGGATTTTTCATTTAGAAAACAATGTATTTCACATATTGCTTCCAAGTTAACTCTTTAAACTGCTTCCAGTGTAACTTCTCAATAGGTAAAGTACGGAAGGTATAGGCTTCCATATTGCGCTTCTCATTAGAGAGCATTGGTGTTCCCTCATCGAGATAGTCCGAGAAAATAGCAGATTGAGCCGTATTAAATTGGACATTAATATCTATCAGTTGGATTTTCCCATCCTGATTAATAATATGAAGCTTTTTATTTCCTTTTTTTGTTGTCGCTAACCACGATTTATCGACCTTATAAGAATCAAACGCTTCATTGACAATAATGGAGGCTTTGCCAGTTGATGAAAACGGTACATCCTCTATTGGCGCATCTTGTTGCAGTACTACTTCATAATTTGTTGGCTGCGGTAGGTCTGTTGTTTTGGCTAATTCACTTGCCCAAAAGGTTTCATCATCTGTAGCAATCATTTGCTTATCTAATACGATGCCAGATAATGGGTCTTTGACATGTTTCACTTTAAAATCAACCGTTTGGCCTTCCTGTACTTGTTGCCATTCTTTTTCAGATAAATAAGCATACATGGCTTTTTCATTAGAATAGATTTCGAAGGTTAAAGCACCAGCTTCTTCTTTCACCGCTGCTACTACACCGTCGATAGGACTGATGATGCCTTGACGTGATTCTATTTGTGTGATCTGTGCGTCAATGAGCGCAATTTGACGATTCGTTTCAGCGATATGTCGATTTAACAGGGCAACTGCTGTCGATAGCGAATTTTGTTGAGCAAGCTCTAATTTTAATGTCACAGACAATTTATCATTGATTTGATCGGTATTAATAGAGCTTTTTGGATTCGAATCGTCGTATTCATCTTCAATTTGATCAAGTGCATCTTGTAAATCATTTAATTCTGTTTCATAGGCAGTACGTTCCGATTCAAGCTTTGTAAGCTCCTCGTCTACTTCATCTGTTTTAAAGGTAGCGAGTAAATCATTCATCATCACTTCCTGACCGCGCTTTACATTGACAGCGGATAACTTTGTTGCATCAGCTGTAATGGTATACGTCTCAGCGGGTGCCACAATGGTTTCCTTATTGACACGCTCTGTATTCGTACCGATATATGCTTTCTGAAATTCGTCAATAAAGTAGGATCGTGTCACGGTGCTATCTTCTTTGAAAACAAAATAAGCATTTATACCGATTATGAGCATCGCCAACACAATACCTATACTTGTCCATGGTCTTGTCTTGATAAATGCCATCATCCTAACCCCCTAGCAATCCATTCTTTAATGGGTAGCACACTAATCATGCCCACAAATAAGGCCATAAATAGTTGTAAGCCAATCAATTTGACTACTAACATTTTTCTACTAGCTTCTTCCTCCCATTTCGACAGGAATAAATACTGCACAATAATGATTAAAACGGACGTTACTGTCAGCTGATTGATTGTAAATAACACGAAGTCAGTTTTAATGACCTGTAAGGCAGCGGGTGCCAAAGAAAAGAATGAAAACATCGTTGTATAGCCAACTCCATAAAAAACAGCAAAGAGGATTGCTTTTTCAATGAGTAGAAAGGCAACAACATAAAGCTGGACTCTTTTTATCCAAGTATAAGGAATGTCCGTTAATAGATGTAATAAGTAGGTAACACCGTAATAATGGAAGCAAAAATAAATGATTGCCCATAAAATGGCACCGAGCATGGAAAGTACGCGTGCTACATAGTATTCATTTTGTAAATCCATTGCAAATAAGGACGTTAAATTCTCTGTCCCCATTCCCCAATATTCGCGAGCAGCAAATAATAGGATGAAAAGAATGAACACCGTTAATGCACGTTTTTTATATCCGATGATCTCGCCCTTTTCTACGATGTTTGTAAAGTAGGTAGGATTTTTTAAGCTATGCCAGAACTTATAATGGTAAAACATAAACAGCGTCCTTTCTTCCAAAATAGGATATCAAAGATGTAGTATACACCTTGCAAAGACATTATGACATATGAAAATAGCTGTTTTTTTCCAATAATTTCGTTGAAAAAACGTATTTCGTCATTACATGTCGATGGATGAAAAACATCCTACTATCAATTAAATCTGGGCAGATTCGTGTCACATTATTTCGGACTTACTCGAAAGCACATTTTCAAAAATCTGTGATTTCTGCCAAAGGATTTAATATGATTCGGTAGGCGTTTGAAATCCGAAGAATCCATATAAATCTATTGTATAGTATAATTGAAATAACTTCCTGTTTTTCTAGCTAGTAATTTTGAAAAACTACTTTTGACGCTCGTTATTTTGTAAATATAATAGAATGGCTTGAAAACATGTAATTTACACCGATACTAAAGTAATGATTCATTAATTATGTCTTTGCGTAATTATGTCCAGATTTTTTCGATTTTGCTCGAAAAACCTCGGAGGCTTTTTAATCACATGAAGATTTTGGATAAATGAAAATGAACAGAATCATTTTCTTATACATAAAAAATGAAAGGGTGGTTCGATTGAATCGAAAATTGACAGCAGGTGTTATAACAAGTCTATTATTAGCACCTACAGCTATCGCAAATGCACAGGAAAATGATGCACAATCTCGTGCTACAGTTCAAACGGAGCAAGTTTCCTATGTCAATGCTGTAGCAGCTGCTACAACAAAGGAACAGCTCATTGCCCAATTCGGTAAATTATCAGAGAATTCGACTGCCAATGAGATGGTTATAGCAGATGGTGATATCAAAGTTGTACAAAATTCAAATGATCTTGGATTTGACAACAATGAAAAGGCGCTTATTCAAGCAAAATACGATTATGTAGTAGAGCAACGTCGTCTATTAAATGAGCTACAAGCAATTTGGAAGAAAATTAGTACTATCTCTTATACTAGTAAGACATTTATAGATGATGTGAAAGCTGTAGAAACAGAATATGACAATTTTTTAGGGAATGAAACGACAGACCATTCATATTTATTCGTACAAAAACAATTTGAGGAAGCTGTCGATGCAGCATTTGCTAATAGCGCTAGCAGTATTACTAATACCATTCGAGGAACAGTCTTACAATATGGTTATAAAGAGGCTGATCGCAATAACTATTTTAAGGGCAAAGGAGTAGATATTGCGAAATTAGGAAAATTGGTTTATGATGCAGCAGCAGTAAAAACTACTGCTACAGAACTAGATGCTTTAGTAGTTGTATTAAAGCAAAATCCAACAGATTATCCAGCTATTTCGTCAGCATTAGATAAAGTTACAGCAGCTTATAACTTACTAACGGCCGATCAAAAGAAAGTGGCTGAAGCTTATAATCCAAATAATGATGTGGTAACACCCTTTAAAAAATATAAGGATGCTTTAACTGGTCTATCAGCCATAGATAAAGTTTCATTAAGTATTACGCAATTAATGGCTAAAAAACCAACAGAATTTACTTCAGCGACAAGCTTTATTAGTGCAGTAACTGCTATTGAAAAATCCTACAATGCCTTAGATGAAGCATCACAAAAGTTAGTGGCAAACTATTCTACATTTGAACAATATAAAAAGGCTGCTGATATTTCCAAACGAATTTCAGCACTGCGTGTATCAAATGATCCTGCTTATCGCACAGAAGTAGATTCGATTAAAGGTAGTTATGATCAATTAACAATCGATAAAGAACTTGTAAAAAATACAGCTGATCTACAGGTAGCAATAGCAAATATTGCTTCTGCTGAAAAAATCGAAGGACTTATTGTGGCAATTGCAAATGCCTCAAATAAAGTGGAAGCTATCAAAGATGCTCGTACTGCCTATGATGTGCCGCAAGCAACAAATGGCACAGCTATTAACGCGGCGAATGTCAAAAAAATTGTCAATAACCTTGCAGAGCTGACAAAGTGGGAGAAGGTTTATAATGCGTCTTTAAGTGTGGACAAATTAATTGATGCTATTGATCCTAAAGCTTCTACATTCGAGAGTAAAACATTTGCTGCTCAATCGGCTTTTGATAAATTAGCTGTGGAAGAACAGGCATTTGTGCAAAAGAGTGATCGCTTAAAGCTTTTAATCCAATATGCGACTTTATCGAAACAAGTGAATGCGCTTAAACCGACCATGCAAGATTACAAGAACCAAATTACGGAACTGCAATCTAAAGTGACGTCTTTAAATGCTGGTAATGGTGATGATGCGGCTCCATTGGCAGAAATGAAAAGTAAACTTGAAGAAAAACTATCCAATCTATTAAATGAAGATTTAGTAATAGCAGGTGTGATTGAGCAAATATCAAAACTAAGTCAATCAAATGATATGATTACAGATATTTTAGCAGCCCGAGCTGCCTATGATGGTCTCCCATCTTCAGCAAAAAGCCGTGTAACAAATATTAAGGTATTAACTGATTTAGAGAAATCCTATAAAACGGTTGTGAATGTCATTTCACAATTTGAAAAACTTGATCCATCCTCTAAGAGCTATATCTCAAAAGCTAAATCAGCTTATACAGCATATGCTAAGCTAGATGACAAGAATAAAACCTATGTCAAAAATTATAAGAATTTAAAAGAGCTTGTACCTGTAATAGAGGTTATTGTGCAAATTAATGCATTAAATCCTTCCAGAAAAACGTATAAAGATGATGTGAAGGCAGCAACAGATGCTTACACAGCATTAGCAGATAAAGACCAAGTTATTAATTATCCGGACCTTACAAAAGCACAGAACTATATCAATATGGCAAAGGCATTTGATGAACGTGTTCTTGCATTAGCCAATGAGAATCCAGATACATTTGTCCAAAAGGTAGCAGAGCTAACGACAGCCTATAAAGCATTAGATAAAAATGCGCAGAAGCTTGTGGAGCAGGCAAAAACTTTAAGTAATTATGAAAAGAGCAATAAAGCTGTTATCAAGGTTATTCAACTAATCAATGCGTTGGACCCATCGAGTAAGGATTATACGAAAAAGGTACTTGGCGCTCGGAAGGCTTATAATGCACTTGATGAAGTTTCAAAAAAACATGTGACGAACTATGCGAACCTCACGTCTGTCGAAGATGTGGCTTCATTAATTGGCCTAATCGCTACGTTAAAGCCAACAAGTAAAACATTCTACCAAGATATGAAAACGGCACGTGAGCTTTACGATGCGCTATCTGAGGAGAAGAAGCAAGCCATTATCAACTATGATGCACTGGTAGCCGCTGAAAATGAACAGGGGCTAGCTGAGGGTGTAATTGAGCTAATTAAATTAACAGAAGTGCAAGATGCAGACTATTTAACAAAGCTGATGAATGCACGTGTAGCCTATGATAAGCTGTCATCTAATCAAAAGAAATTAGTGTCGAATATTAAAGATTTAACAACACGTGAAAAAGAGGTTAAACCTATTTTAAGTGTGATGGTACAAATTAATGAACTAGATCCACAATCGAAAAGCTTTGTTAGTAATGTCAACTCTATACGTAAGGCATATGACAAACTAACAAAAGATCAAAAAAAATACATCAACAATATTGATGTACTATTAAAATATGAGCCTGTATCCGATGTAGTGGAATTGATTAGTAAACTAAAATCTTCAAGCAATACATTCCTTCAAGATACAGCAAGAGCCCGTTCACTTTATGATGCACTTCCTGCCGATTTGCAGCAATATGTGACAAATTACTACTTATTGCAAGCGGCTGAATCAAGTATCCTTGGGGCTGGCAATGTAATGCAGATGATTGATGCTTTACCATCTATTGATCCAAAGCAGTATGTCAAACGTATTCAAGAAATACGTGCTGCTTATAATGCTTTACCAAAGGATCAGCAACGAGCTGTGCAAAACTACAGAGTATTACAAGACCAAGAAAAGCTGATTAAGCCCGTTATGAGTATTGTGGAGGATATTGATCGACTTTTAACAGCAAAAGATATGAATAGTCAATATCAAAAGATTTTAAAAGCTTATGATAAGCTGAATGCTGACCAAAGACGATATGTGTATAACGACCAATTATTACTATCCTTAGACAACGTTATAAAAGTCTATAATAACATTGCAAAATTAAATCCTAAGGATAAGTTCTACTTTGGTATGGTTGAAGCCGTACGAAAAGAATACGATAGTTTGAATACGACAGATAAACAGCGTATCTCCAATTATTCGATTCTCTTAGAGGCGGAGAAAAGTATGGCCGATGTCAAGAAGGTCGTTGAAATAATTGCGGGACTTTCTCCAAGCTCACCAACGTATATTGAAGATGTGGCTAATGCCGTGGCTGCTTATCAGGCATTGGATTCTAAAGTACGCGGACAAGTCATCAATGAAGACTTACTTAAACAGGCTGAAAAAGATGTGGCTGCAGTTCTTAAGGTTGTTCAAGCGATTGGAAATATCGATCCAGATAGCTCATCCTTTGAGAAAAAAGTGCTATCAGCTCAAAAAGACTACAGCTCATTGTCGATAGAGCAACAGGGATTAGTATATAATTATCGTATTTTAGAAGAATATCTTAAAATGATTCAATAGTATGAGAAAAAAGGAGTTTTCCCAATGAATATTAAGGGAAAACTCCTTTTATAATGATCAATGATGAATCTATTGATGATTTTCCAAAAAAAGTGAAACTATCTTATTTGAATTTCGTATCATATAGTAGGTATGGTGAATTTTCGTTTCCTGACCTCAGTGATGAAAAAGCGCCGTTTGCTACATATTTGACATGTGGAGGAGGTAGCCCTGTTGAAGAAAATGCTGAGTATTGTTGTACTTTCAATAGCTGCAACCGTAGGAAGTTTAACTAGTTTAAATCAGGTAGAAGCGGCATCTGCCAAAGTTGTAGATGTTTCAAATTCATATTGGGCAAATGCTTCGATACAACATATGCTTTCAAAAAAATATATGACTACATATAGCGATTATACATTTAAGCCAGAGCAGGCTATTACAAGAGCGGAGGCGGCTGCAGCCATTGCTCGTTCTATTCAGACCAATGTAGACATAGCGAATATGACAAATTTTAAGGATGTCCCTGCTAGTCATCCCTATTACAAAGAAATTTGCCAGCTTGTTAAATTGGGGATTATCCAAAAAGGAGAAGCCTTTTATCCTGAGGAGCCTTTAAAGCGAATGCAAGTGGCAAAAATGCTAGCATTAGCATATCAGTTTAAGGTTGATAACAAAAATAGTACCCAATTTGCGGATATTCCTGGCTCTCATTGGGCAAAAAATTATATTGAGTCGCTTGCTGATATAGGCATTATCAGTGGGGTTGAAGCTAAACGTTTTGCACCTGATCAATTAGTGACACGCGCCCAATTTGCTGTGTTCGTTGAACGAAGTATTTATTTTCAGCAAAAAATAAACAAATTGGAAGTGGCCTATGATTATTTGGCAAAGGATTATATCCCAACTGTCAACCTTTCTACAGAGTGGTCTAAAAAGGTGATTGAATTAATTAATGTTGAAAGACAAAAGAAAAAACTAGAACCTGTTGTGTATGATCCAAAATTGACACAAATCGCAATTATTAAAGCGCAGGATATGGTGAACCGCCATTATTTTGAACACGTTTCTCCATATTATGGTGCCCCATGGGATTTAGCGACTTTATTTGATTATGATTACACGAGCTTTGGAGAAAATATCGCGAGAAATATCCAAACGCCAGAGGTTGCGGTAAAGGCATGGATGGCTTCACCGAGTCATCGTGATAACATTTTGAAAGAAAATTATACGAATACAGGTGTTGCAATAGCGCAGGATAGCAAAGAAAATTACTATTGGGTCCAATTGTTTTCTAGTCAATAAGTTGTTATGTAACAAAGGAGCACTAATGTTACAGTAATGTTACGAAGGCTTCGAAATTTAATAAAAAAATCCCTCTTTTAACGCTGGAAATACGACCAAACGTTGGTATTACAGCGTTTTTTTGCTGTCTAAAACCGTTACACAAATGAAAAATAACAAGACCTTCTTTTGTGATAGTCTATTTATAGGCAAAAAAGTATTGAGAGGGGTATAACAAAAGTATGAATAAGAAATGGTTATTACCGATTTTTGCATCTTTCATGTTATTTTCAACAACTCATATAAATACTGCTGAAGCAGCGACAAAAGAAAATGTCACTGAAACAGCTTCTAAATATTTAGGTACTCCATATAAATACGGCGGTACAACAACAAGTGGTTTTGATTGCTCGGGCTTTACATCTAAAGTATTTTCAGACTTAGGTATTCAATTAAACCGTACATCGGGCTCTCAATACCAACAAGGTGATGCAGTAGCAAAGAGCGATTTACAAGTTGGTGACTTAGTATTTTTCAATACAAGTGGTAGTGGTATTTCACATGTGGGTATATACATAGGTGATGGAAAAATGATCCACTCTCAAACTGGTCAAGGTGTTAGCTACTCAAGTGTTAACGACCCATATTATTGGGGTTCTCGTTATGTAGGGGCTAAACGTGTGGCAACATTTGATTCGCAACAGCAAGCTGAAGTAAAAAAAGCTGCAATTGACTTTTCAGTATATGCTTCTCGTGGAGAAGTTGCTGTACAAATTGCAAAAGCTTTAAACTTAGATACTTCTAATACAACTACTAATTTCGTAGATGTAAAACCAACAAATGCAAATGCAGGTGCTATTGCGGCTGTTGAAAGATTAGGTATCTTTGAAGGGGATGAAAATGGTAAGTTCAACCCATCTTCACCAATTACACGTGCACAAATCGCAAAAGTTTTAGTACTAGCTTTCGGTCTTGAAAACCAAGGGGAAACAGTAGCATTTAGTGATGTCTCACAAAATAGCTGGGCTAGTGATTATGTTTCTATCCTGGCGTCTAATGGTGTTACAAATGGCGATGGAGATGGAAGCTTCGGCTCTGATGATTTACTAAAAATCAATCAACTTAAAGTTTTTATTGAAAGAATTCAACAATAAATAAATTCATGAATTTTACATGTTAATTTTGTCATAGATTGCAAGAATTGATCTTTTGAATAGCTTATAATGGAAGAAGGGTTTGCATTTGCAGACTCTTCTATTTTTATGATAACTACGTAGGAGAGGAAGTGATATGGAAAATATATTTTAACAGTTCTATTGTATGATGCATTATTTAGCTAATTTTGTTAAAATGGACACGTTAAGAGAACAAGAAGGGAGGAAATAAGACATTGAACATCAAAAAAATTAGTCTTATCTTGTGCGTCTTATTCATTTCGGCTTCTATGTTTACGATACATAGTGCAAGTGTCAGTGCAGCTACCAACTCAAATATAACATTTGAAGATGTCACTAAAAATCACCCAGCCTATGAAGAAATTAATTATTTAGTAAGTTTGGGTGTAATCCAAGGCTATTTTGTGAATGGTAAAAGAGTTTTTGGCCCAAATAACAATGTAACAAGAGGACAAGCAGCCAAAATGGTTGTCGTTGCCTCTGGAAACAAACCATTAATCGTAAATAAATCAAGCTTTTCAGATGTTACAGTAGGCACTGAAATGTCAGGTTATATAGAACGTGCTGTACAATTAGGTTTCTTCGACAAAAATATAAAAGGTGAATTTCTACCAAACAAAGCCCTAACTCGTGGAGAAATGAGCTATGTCTTAACAAAAGCATTTAATTTAGATACAAGTGAGTATGAGGGAATTGACTCTCCATTTACGGATGTAGGGATTACACACGAATATGTAAAGTACATCAATACGATCTATTATAATGGGATTACAAACGGAACAGGTAAAACATATTTACCAAACAGCACGGTGACACGTTCTCAATTTTCATTATTTGTGGCACGTGCAAAAAGTGAGAAATATCGTTTAGAATTGCCTGTAAAAGGTGTAACTGTACCAGATACATCTCAAGTTATTGGCTTAGTAAAGGTTACTACAGATGGTTTAAACATTCGTAAATCAACGGATAGTAGTTCAACTACGAACATTGTAGGTAAAGTCAATACAGGTGGTAAATTATCAGTATATGCAGTTGAAGGCAATTGGTTAAAAGTATCTTATAAAGGTGCTTATGCTTATATTTTCAAACAGTACGCTGAGTTTTTAGATGCAGATGGTAATGTGCTAGGAGCAGTCGAAAAAGAAGTAACGACAAAAAATGCGGTTAACTTATATGTGAAGCCAACTTCTTCTGCAAAAGTAATTTCAACGATTAAAACAAATGTAAAATTACCAGTGTATAAAACAGTAGGTGGCTACTATTTAACACAAGTGGATGGTTTACCTGGTTATGTTGTAGCCAATAGTACAACAGATGCGGTTGAAGAAGAAAAACCTAATCCAGATCCAGGTACACCACCAGTTATTTCTGGAGATGTACTGGGAAGAGTAACGGTTGCTAACCTAAATGTACGTAGTCAAAGTAATTCAACGTCAGCAGTACTTTTCAAGCTGAATAAAGGAGAGTATGTCCAAGTTAATAGCATTAGTGGTTACTGGGCAGAAATTACTTACAATGGACAAACAGGTTATGTTCATAAATCTTACTTAAAGCTATTAAATCAGTCAGCTAAACCTCTACAAAATCGCGTTATCATCCTAGACCCAGGTCACGGTGGTAAAGATCCAGGGACAGTAAAAGGCTCTGTTTCTGAAAAGAGCATTACATTAAAGGTCAGCACGCAAGTAAAGCAATTACTAGAGAGTGCTGGTGCCAAAGTGTATATGACACGTACTGGTGATACGTATCCATCATTACAAGATCGAGTAGATTTCACGCAAGCAAACTATGGTGAGATTTTTGTTAGTGTCCATGTCAATTCTGCTGCCAATTCGTCAGCACAAGGTACTGAAACATATTATGCTATATCTACAGGAGATATGTATCAGGAAGACATAGATTTAGCTACATTTGTAAATAACCAAATTGTTAACAATTTAAATATGAAAAACCGTGGTGTTAAACAAGAACAGTACTACGTAATTCGTAATATGGTCATTCCGTCTATTCTAGTGGAGCTTGGTTTCTTAACAAACACTGAGGACCATAATAAAATGACCAATGATCAATACGTGAATCTATTTGCAGAATCTATTTATAATGGTATTTTGCAATACTATAAAAAACAATAAGAGTTGAAGATACGATTCCAAAGTTTTACGAGCTTTGGGATCGTTTTTTCTCTTTACTAATAACTACCCAGTTTCCCAAACAATAAACAATTAAAGCTACCTTCCATTGTTGGAGAGGTAGCTTTTTGGGTTTTATTTTACTGTATTAATGAATTGAATATAATCCTTACTAATATAAGCTGGTTCTGAGTGTAATTTATCTGAAATCACTTGATACCAACCATTTGTTCCAGTATCTGTGACAATGACAGGCATATTACTTTTATTAAAGGTGAATAGTGGACTTTGCTGTGTTGATGCATCAGCACGAACATTTAGACCAGCGGTTGTTGTTAGTGCAATTTTATACGGGCTATTAGCATCTTTATAGCCCAATACTTTTTCTGCACGATAATAGTGTCCAGCAATTTTGGCTCCCCAGAAAGGGTCAGAGGCGTATTTGACGTTAAATCCAATCGCTTTAGAGCCAACGACTGAACCATTTGTATAACGTCCGCCAGGCGTAATGTAATTGGGCTGTAGAAACTTTTCGACAAGCTCATTAATGTTTGCGCCAACACTATCAAATTTTTTGTTTAGAGGATTTGTATCATATACATATAAACCAAATAGGTTATTAAAATTTTGAGCATGATCGCTCATTCCGTAGGCACTCTCATGCTGTGCAAGTGCTAAAATAAGCATGGCGTTAATATGAGCATTCGCTTCTATATCTTTTAACACGGAACCTAAACCAATCAGTTTACTTTTCGTTGTAGCATTTTTATAAATAGAAGCACCTGAGCTTTCAACCTCAGCTAGCTTTTGCATAATATATTGATCAATTTCTTCAGCTGTATATTGTGTCGTAGCTCGAGCAGGTAAGAATTGATAGTAATTATAGCCTTCACCTTTTGAAGAGCCGTTCACATTCGTAAAATTAATACCATCCCAGCTAAAGTATTTCTCACCTTGCTTCATAAAGCTAGGGGCCTTGCCGTAGACGTAACTAGATGAGTACTTATTGGATTTATAATCGTATAAGGTATGTTTAATTTCACCATTTTCATTTGTATAATAAGCGCGTCCCTTTACTAAAGCAGAAGGGATTAAGGTAACGTCTGCTTGTTTTAAAGAGCCAACATGTCCAGCTAGACGTACTCTAACGTGAGTCGCATCACTACCTAGATACTCCATTTCTGTATTAGCAGCAATTGCAATTTGATCCTTAATCGTCTCGGAATTTAATGCGACATAATTATTTGTGACAATCATACCCGAAGACATTTTTATAATCTTATTATTTTGAGTAACCACTAAAGAACCGTTTGTCACTGCTTTTTCAGCAGCTTCAAAGCTAGTATAGGATTGCTTGTCTACTAAATTACCATTTGTGATTTCTTTGACAATAAATGCAGCATTCTCATTATTATTGTTACCTGAATTATTGTCGTTACCAGAGTTGCCGTTATTATTAGAATTACCAGTATTACCGTTGCTATCAGTATTCCCATCATTATTTTCAACAGTATCAGCAAGGAGAATTAAGCGAAGTATAAAAGTTGAAGCTTCAGCAATGGTAGCATTGTCTCTAGGTAAGAACATGCCGTTAGAGCTTCCTTTAATAAGTCCCAATTGAGCTCCTATGGCAATGTCCTGACGGAAATCTTTGAAAATAGTAGCATTGTCTTTAAATGTAATAGAGGAAGTCCCTTTTGGGATTTTTAAATAATCAACCGCTCTAATTAACATAACGGCCATATGCTCTCTTGAGATACGTTCTTCAGGCTTAAATGTGCCGTCTGTGTAGCCGGTAATTATTCCAGCAGTAGCAGCAAGCTTGATTTCATTGGCCAATAAATATGTGTCAGAGACATCTGTAAACGTTATAGTATCTTTTGTCTTTAAGTTTAAAGCTTTTGCTATGTATGTGGCGAATTCACCGCGTGTAACAGTATCATTCGGACGATAGCTGCCATTTGCATCTTTCAGCAAGGCTCCTTTGGAAATCAAATAACGCAGACCACTTTCATGCATATGTCCTGATAGCTCATCAGCATAGGCCTTTTGGGGTTGCGAAATGAGTACGCTAACAAGCATCATGAGTAACATTAAAATTGATAGTTTTTTCATAGTTTTACCCTCCTAAACTGTTATCATTTTAACAAAGTTACAGAATCAAGTTAAGGGTCAAATGTTAGAAATATCATAAAATATACCAGATTGTTATAGGAGAAAAGTATCCTTTTGGCTTATATAGAGAACGTAATAGTGGAATCTGAGAGGGAAGTGAATCAAAATTCACATGAGTTTCTTCTATTATATATAGGTTTGAGTGAAACAATAAAAAAAGCCGTACATATTAAACTATGTACGGCTTTTATGCTGGAAAATATTATAGCATTTCAGAAGTTGTTTTTGCTTGCATGTGAAGTTGTAGGTAGTCTGGGCCACCAGCTTTTGAGTCTGTACCTGACATGTTGAAGCCACCAAATGGTTGGTAGCCAACAATCGCACCTGTACAACCACGGTTGAAGTAAAGGTTTCCAACATGGAATTCTTCACGTGCTTTTTCTAAGTTCATGCGGTTTGTCGTAATGACAGCACCTGTTAAACCGTATTCTGTATCGTTCGCAATTTCAATCGCATGATCGAAATCCTTTGCTTTTGCAATCGCTACTACTGGTCCGAAGATTTCTTCTTTCATAATACGTGCAGAAGGCTCTACGTCCGCAAATACAGTTGGTTGTACGAAGTAACCTACTGTATCATCTGCTGTACCACCAGCTACTAGACGACCTTCGCCTTTACCGATTTCGATGTATTCCGTAATTTTATTGAATGCTGCTTGGTCAATAACCGTTGCCATGAAGTTGCTGAAATCTGTTGGATCTCCAACTGTTAATGCGTTTGTTAACTCTTCTACACGGTTCACTACTTGGTCATACACATCTTCTACGATAACAGCACGAGAACATGCTGAACATTTTTGACCTGAGAAACCAAATGCTGATTTCACGATCGATTGTGCAGCTAATTCAAGATCTGCTTCTTTATCGACAACGATTGTATCTTTACCGCCCATTTCAGCGATAACGCGTTTGATCCAAATTTGACCATCATTTAGGACAGATGCTCGTTGGTTAATACGTAAACCAACATCACGTGAACCTGTGAAGCTGATGAAACGAGTTTTTGGGTGATCCACTAAGTAGTCGCCCACTTCTGCACCAGAACCTGGTACAAAGTTAACAGCTCCTGCTGGAAGACCTGCTTCTTCTAATACTTCGATAAATTTATATGCCACTACTGGTGTTGTAGAAGCTGGTTTTAGTAATACTGTGTTACCTGTTACTAAAGCAGCCACTGTTGTACCAGCCATAATCGCAAATGGGAAGTTCCAAGGAGAGATGACGATACCGATTCCTAGTGGAATATAGTCATAGCGGTTGTATTCACCTGGACGGCTTTCTACTGGTTGACCGTTTTTAATACGTAGCATTTGGCGACCATAGTATTCTAAGAAGTCGATTGCTTCTGCTGTATCTGCATCTGCCTCAGCCCATGGTTTCCCAGCTTCTTTTGTTAATAATGCTGAGAATTCATGTTTACGACGACGAATAATAGCTGCTGCTTTGAAAAGAACGTCTGCACGAATAGCTGGATCTACCTTTTTCCAAGTTTTGAATGTTTCATCTGCTGCTTGCATCGCTTTTTCAGCTAAATCTTTGCTTGCTTTTGACACACGGCCGATAACTTCTGTTTTCTTTGCAGGATTGTACGAAACAATTTTATCTTCCGTTGTAATACGCTCACCACCGATAATAAGTGGGTAGTCTTGCCCTAAGTAACCTTCAACTTTATTTAAAGCCTCTACATAAGCATTGTAGTTTGCCTCTTGTGAAAAATCTGTGAATGGTTCGTGTTTGTATGGAATCATATCTGTTTCCTCCCCTGGATAAAGGGTGCAAAATGATTATGCACCTTTAAAGATTTTGTTAATTATATAATGCAATATAATTTGGCATTAATCAACTAATTTTAAAACTTTTTTAATTATTGCATCTGTTTTTCGTATTGGTGTTAGAATAAGCATAATGGAATACAGGAGGACAAGATGGATAATAATGTATTACTAAGCATTTATAAATACGTCATTGAAAAAGGTGATATGGGAATCTGCGTTGTGGATACAGAAGGCAAATTGCTCATTTACAATAAAAAAATGCGAGAACTAGAAGGCGTGAATGAAGACGAGTATGAGGAGAGGCGAGCAATAGAAATCATTGATTTCGAAATCGAAAAAAGCGATATCTTTAAAGTTCTAAGTTCTGAAACGCCAGTTCTACATGTGAAAAAAACGTATTGGAATAAAAAAAATCAAGAAGTGACCTACATAAGCAATATTTATCCGTTGCACTATGAGGGTGTTTTAGTAGGGGCTGTAGAGTTTGCTCGGGATATTACGCAGCTTGAATATATGATGTATCAGCCATTAAGAAGATACGGTGCACCGCTAACATTTGATATTATTACGGCTGTCTCCGAAGTTATGAAGGGTGTCATTGAAAAGGCAAAAATTGTCGCCTTGAGCAGAATGCCTGTTGTGCTAATAGGGGAGTCAGGTACTGGAATTGATATGATTGCTGAGGGGATTCATCATGATCTAAACGTGCAAAATGATATGTTTATCGCATTAATTTGCCGGCGAGATGAGCAAACAGTGTTGAATCAATTTGAAAAATACATTGTTGAAAAAGAGAGAATTACTTTTTTTGCTGAACGCATCGAATATTTATCACTCGAGGCACAAGAAAAGATTGTCGAGCTATTCAACGATCATCCAAATCATCAGCATGTTTTAATTGCTAGTGTTGGCAAAGACCCAATAGATTTGATTCAAAAACAGGAGCTTTCTAAAAAACTGTACCGCTTATTTTCTGGAATCACAATTTATGTACCACCTTTGCGTGAAAGAAAAGAAGATATGATGCCATTTATTGATGATTACTTCAAAAGGCATCGTGATAGCTTTGGCTCAACGATTCAAGGACTTTCGGAAGAAGTTCAAGAGATATTTTTGAAATATGATTGGCCAGGTAATTTAAAGGAATTAGAAGTATTGCTGGATGAAATTACCTCTCTGATTACCAATGAAACGGTCGTAGAATCCCATATGCTACCTGTTCATTTTAAATGGAAAATCCAAAGTACATGTGAGGAAACAGAAAATGAAGTATCAACAAGTGATTTGTTTGTCATTAAAAATCAGCAAGACATTCGACCATTAGATGTCTACATGAAAGAGGTGGAGGAATATTATATTTCCAAGGCTTTAGACTTTCATCAAGGTAATATCTCCAAAACCGCGGCTGCATTGGGAATTCGACGACAAAGTTTACAATATCGCGTAAAAAACTATAAGCTCAATAAAAAAAGCGAAAACATGGATTAACAATGTTTTCGCTTTTTTTGATAGCTTGTTTAGAATGACGGATAAAGCAGTCGAACTGACGGATAGAATTCCGAAAGTGACGGCTAGAATTATCGAACTGTTGGATAGTCACTAGCCTTAAGTCTTATTTTCCTTTTTTTGAAAGACGACCAAGGGCGAAGGCTGCTGCTCCTAAGCCAATTGCTAGGTTTGTTTTTTTATTAAACACTTGTTTTGTTACAAGTGCTACGTTTTGTGGGCGCTCAGCTAGACGGCGCATAAAGTAACCGTACCAGTCGTTACCAAATGGTAGGTATGTGCAGAAATTATAGCCTTCACGTGCAAGGTCTAACTGCATTTCTTTACGGAAACCATATAGCATTTGGAATTCAAACTTATCATTTGGAACGTTATGCTGTTTAACGAATTGCTTCACATGATTAATAACATTGTGGTCATGAGTAGCGATAGAAGTAAATTTACCATGTAACAAGTGATGTTCGATTAGCTTCAAATAGTTCCGGTCGATATCACCCTTTGATTGATATGCTACACTTTCTGGCTCTTTGTAAGCACCTTTTACAATACGTAAACGGAAGTTTTTGTACTTCTCAATATTTTCCTCTGACTCGAAGAAGTAAGCTTGAATAACAGTTCCCACATTATCAAATTCTTTGTGTAACTCCTCTAATAATTCAAAAGAGCTGTGTAAACGTTCATAATTTTCCATATCGAAATTCACGAAAATATTATATTGATGTGCAAGCTCTACGATTTCTTTTAGGTTTTCGTAGCAAAATGCGTAATCAATATCTAACCCTAATTGGGAAGGTTTAAGTGAAATATGAGCATCTAGTTGCTCATCGTGAATCGCTTGGACAACAGCTAAAATATTATTTTTTGCAGCAGTTGCTTCTGATTTCTCATAAACGAACTCTCCAAGATTGTCGACTGTACAAGAAATATTCGCTTTATTTAATTCTTTAATAGATTGGACAACTTCAGGTAAGCTAGTGCCTGCAACAACACTTTGTGCCCCCATTTTTAGACCATATTTTTGTGCAGCGCTATTTAATACTTTGTTTTCTGATAAGTAAATGAAAAAATCACGTAGTACCATTTTTATGCCTCCAAAATTGAAAATTTTAAATTCTTGGCGATTATAACACTTTTTTCGAAAAGTAAAATGGGATGATTTTTAGAAAAAAATTTTTTGAACAGATGACTGAGGAGGTAAACTCTTGGCGTAATTGATTTTTCGAATTTAAAAACGGCCATAAAAAATATTTTTTCAAAAAAAAGGACTTTTCAAAATAATAGTTTTGTTTTATGTTAAAATTTTTGTCTTAAAACGGAAGTGCTGCTTTATTGAAGGAGTTTATTGCTATAATTTTGCTAATTTATTGGGTGAAAGAGTGTTTATTTAAACCCAATCTATAAGAAAAAAAGAAATAAGTGAAATCCTTCTATTGATAATATGTTGATATAATTTTATGGTATGGATAATTGAGGTATTTTGGAAATTAAATAAAAAATATACACTTTTTAGTGTAATCATAAATCTATCATTTATAGTAAAAATTTAAAAGGTGTATTATAATACAATGGTGTATAATCATGAATAAAAAATGCACATGTTATGAAAATTTAGTTACTTTTGATTAAGAATAGTGTGTCTATTAGTGATGCTAAGGGATTAGGGCGACTATAAACTGAGATAAGGTGGAAAGTATGGCAAGGGGTAGAAAATTTAATTCAAATGGTGAACGAAGCAAACAACTATTACTTGAAAAAGCGATAGAGCTATTTTCTGATAAAGGATATCATCATACAAAAATTAGTGATATTGTGAAGGCTGCTAATGTAACACAGCCTACTTTTTATTTATACTTTAAAAGTAAAGATGCACTTTATAATGATTTGAACTTGCAATTTCAGAGTGGCTTTTTTGAAGCGATGAATAGTAAATCCTCTGATAGTATGGCTAATGGATTAG
The DNA here is from genome assembly GCF_049315265.1 of Lysinibacillus sp. NPDC056220. NCBI lineage: Bacteria > Bacillati > Bacillota > Bacilli > Caryophanales > Bacillaceae > Lysinibacillus > Lysinibacillus sp. NPDC056220. Next base: position 877,733 of record NZ_JBMOXD010000001.1, on the reverse strand, counting down.
AAGCATTTATTTCGATTTTAGAACAAAAACTGTCAAAATTGTTTCTCTACATAATCGAAAATCCGAAGCTATCAAAAATCGGTTTTATAGAATCTAAGCAGGCAATTTTAGTAAAATCTCAACTAACGCAAGAATTAATCCATCTTATTTATCTTCATGATTGTGACAAGGATTTACAACGTTATCGTGTAGATATTAAAATTTTAATAGATTCTTTAGTTGGATCGATGGAGAGACTGATTTTAACCAATTTACTAGAGCAAAAAAGATTGCCAGCAGAACTAGCAAACGATATTGTACAATTATATTTTTGGAAAACTGAAGAAATCATACAAAAATCCTCCCATCAGTCGTAATGTAGATTGATGGGAGGATTTTTCTTAATTTTCAAATTTTATGTGCTGATAATAACCTTTTTGTCCCTTGCTTTGTTTATTCGGATGAATGAGTAGCATATATTCCTGATTGAGTGATAAAGGACTCGTTGGAGTAACAATTAATGTTTGCCCTTCGACTTTAGTAGTGGCTAATACTTCATCGCCCCCTAAAGCAATAAGTTGAATAGACCCCTTATCCATTTGTGAAACAAGTGCTGTAGGTAGTTTCACCGTTATTTTTCCTGTTTGAATGCTAGTCTTCCCAATTGAAAGCTTTTTATATTTAGGGTATTGCTCCTTTATGGCATCAAAATGTGCCTGGAAAATAGGCGCTGTTGTTGTTTGAATATTGGGTTTGACTCCTACTTCATGAATGGTTTGCTGGGCAGGACCTGTAAATTTGCCTACAGTTAATTTTAAGTAGCTTCCGTCATGGAGCATATAAAAGCCCTGCATGGCGCCCTTCCCGTAAGTAGTTTCACCGTATAAAATAGCTGCTTTTTGGTCTTTTAATGATGCAGAAAGCATTTCAGAAGCACTAGCGCTGTATCGATTGACTAAAATACGCGTATTTACTGGAAACTTCGTATTTTGCTTAACGGCTGGTATTGTATAAGAGGCATGTGCTTCCTCTAATAGATACGCAACTTTTGCTGATGGAAATAGACCTGTAAGCTCTTCAGCTGTTGTAACATACCCGCCACCGTTATTTTGTAAATCGAAGATAAACGATTTAGCACCGCGCTTTTTTAAATCAGCTAACGCTTTTTTGACAAGCTGTGCACCATCTTCTGAAAATGAAGCTAGTGAAATGTAGCCAACATGCCCAAACAATAATTTAGATTGTACATTTGGTAATGTGAATTTTTTTCGTGTAATGGTTTTTGTCGTCGTCGTTTCATTACTATGTTTAAGTGTAACTTTCACCTGACTACCTTCATGACCAGTTAAGAGAGAAGAGGTCTCCTGTGTAGAACGACCAATAATTGACTCACCATTTACTGCAATAATGATATCTCCTGCTTGTAAGCCTGCATCAAATGCACCACTGCCCTCAATTACTTGTAAAATATGAATACCATCTTCGTGCTCTTCAATCACAACACCGATGCCGATGGATGATAAATTGATGCTATTCATATAATCTTCAAATTCTTGTTTTGTAAAATAAGTGGAGTAAGGATCCAGCATATCAATAATTTCTGCGATGGATGTAGCCTTTTCTAAGTTTCCGTTAATCGTCCCCACATACGTATTCTGTATAATATCCTTTACTTCTCTTACTAACGATTGTTCATGGCTAGCTGCTTGCGTAGATGTTAGTGGTAGGAGAAAGAAGCCTAGAATAAATACGAACGGCCATATTAATTTTTTCATTGAACACCTCTTTTCTAGAACTCACAATAGGAATGTATGTCCTCCTAGTTAATGGATGGATACATTTTACAATTGAGTATCTAGTTTTTATTATACATGAACGATAGAAATAGTGGATGAATTTAATGTCATAGAAAAAGAATCTACTTGCCTTGTATAGCAAGTAGATTCTCATGAAAAATGTCAGGTCCATTAAGCCGAGACTTGATTGTTAAATAGTTTATAAATAATAAAACCGATAAATGCACCAACAATGGCTGGTACAAGCCATCCTAAGTTTTGCTCATACAATGGCAAGGCTTGAAGAATATTTTCATATGAAGTGATGTCGATTTTCATTTGCTTTAATCCATCATATAGGCTGACAAGGAAGGTAGGGATTAACGCTAAAATATAAACAATTTGTCCACCTTTAAAGAAGTGATCCATTAATGATAGCACCATCAATACCATGGCTATTGGATAAATGATTAACAGCACAGGTAGAGATGCTTTAATAATTGTTGAAAGCCCTACATTTGTAATGGCTGTACTAAAAATAGTAAAGACGATTAAGAATGTTTTGTAGGATACTTTTGGGAATAGTTTATGGAAAAATTGTGCGTTGGCAGTTAGTAAACCTACAGCTGTTGAAATACAAGCTAGTAAAATAGTCGCAGACAAAATAATACTTCCTAGACTTCCAAAAAGTACTTCTGCTGATTTTGCAATAATATCTCCACCATTCGCAGAAGTACCAATGGCAGCAATGCTTGTATTACCGATATGACCGAGTGAGATGTAAACAAAAGATAAACCAATTGCTGCAACAACACCAGCAAATATAGTTGTATTGACTTGCTTTTTCTTATCTGTCATGCCCATATCGCGTAATGCTTGTAAAATAACGATACCGAATACAAGAGCGCTCAGAACATCCATTGTTAAGTATCCCTGTACAAATCCTTCAGCAAATGGGGAGCTAATATAGTTTCCAACCGCTTCCCCAGGCTCGCCCATTGGAGAAAGAAAGCTTTTGACAGCCAGCAATAAAATGACAAGAAGTAGGACAGGGGTTAAGATTTTTCCTACTCGATCGACAAGCTTCGAAGGGTTAATGGATAAATAAAGGATTAAGGTAAAAAACAAAATAGATGTAATGAAAAGAGGTGCCCAATGATCCTTCATACCTTCTGAAAGAAAAGGGGCAATTCCAATTTCATAGGACACCGATCCAGTTCGTGGTACAGCAAAAAACGGGCCAATTGCTAAATATACAATAGATGTAAAGAGTATACCAAAAGCGGGGCTAACACGATTGGCGAGCAGTTGTAAATCGCCTCCTGCTTTAGCGACAGCAACGATAGCTAATAATGGTAAACCGACACCTGTAATTAGGAAGCCAATCATGGCTACTGAGATATTTTCACCTGCTTGTTGACCTAATAACGGTGGAAAAATAATATTCCCAGCACCCAAGAATAAGGCAAATAGTAGTAATCCTACTGCTAAATTTCCTTTGAGGAAATGCATGATGTTTTTCATAAGTTAAAAACTCCTTTAAGATTGAAAAGATGAAACTTTCTAAAAATTTTAAATACAGAAGTGTATGTTATCATAGGAACTAAATTCTTGCAATGAATATACTATTGTAATATAGTCGGATTTCGTCGTTTTCTATAAGTTTGATAAAAAGTTTGAAAAATAGTCAGTATTTCCGATTTTTCATAATATAATTATCTAGTATGATAGACACACAAGGAAATATTCTAGCACGAACGGAGGCACTTTGGTATGCAAAAAACAAAAAAATGGAGAATTCTCGTTTTAAGCACTTTAGCCACTTCATTTTTAACACTACAAACTGCAGAGGCTGCAACATATACTGTACAAAAAGGCGATACTTTATCTAAAATCGCCCAAAATCATCAAGTAACGATTACAGATATTATGAAATGGAATAATCTATCGAAAGATACGATTTATGTGGCTCAAAAGCTTGAAATTCAAAAGCTAGCGACGAATGATAGTAAAAATACTTCAGTTCCATCAACAACCGTAAAGCAGCCAACAACTACTTCTCACACAGTAGCTAAGGGTGATACATTATCCAAAATTGCTAAGCAATATAATGTGACCATTAAGGATATTATGAGTTGGAATAAGCTGGAGAAAGACACAATTTACATTGGACAAGTGTTAAAAATGTCTCCAGGCGCAGTTATTCCCGAGAGCGATTCAATACATAATAATGTGACTTCAGATGCGGGTACACCACCAAAAGTAACATCAAATGATCCTACCACTAATGGACAAGCTATTTATAAGAAGACAATAGAAGTGGCCAATACATTGGTTGGGACACCGTATCTATATGGTGGAAATACACCTGTAGGCCTTGACTGCAGTGGCTTTATTTTCTATACCTTTAATCAAGGTGGCTTAAAAATAGGAAGAGCGAGTAGTGAAGGGTATTTTAATGGCAATACAACGGCTGTACAAAATCCAGTACCTGGTGATTTAGTCTTCTTCGAGAACACATATAAAGAAGGGATTTCTCATATGGGTATTTATCTTGGTGAGAATAAATTTGTCCATGCAGGTACAGATGGTGTAGAAATTTCAGATGTTACGTATCCATACTGGTCATCTAAACTAGTTGCCTATAAACGTTTTGATAATGTGAAATAAAAAACTAGGGATTTTTGCTAGGGCAGAGATCACTAGTGTAGTGGGAACTTATAAAGCCCCTTCTCTTTATTGAGAAGGGGCTTTATGTATTATTGCGTTACACGTGCTGTCCAACGAGAAAGATCAGCGTCTTCTGCATCAACAAGCTCTGCTGGGAAGATAAATGTCCATGGCTTTGTTGAGTTCGGTTGAACAGTTAGAATTGGGTCCATTTTAAAAGAACCTTTTGCAATTTGCTTACCTGTCGAATCAATAATTTCTAAAGGTAATTGCTCTAAATTGATCGCTTTGTTGTGACCATTTCGGATAAAGATGGATACGTTTAGATTACCATTGTCTGCTAGTTTTGCCTGTAGGCCTGTAAAGTTTACCTCAGTTTCACCAAGTTCTGGTAATGTTTTGACGATTTTCTCAAGCTCTTCTTTTTGAGCTGCTGGTAATTGCTTTTCCCATGATGGATCTAGCTCTAATTGGTGACCACGAAGGGAGACAAGGTTAAAGGCAATTTTCCAGCCATCTTCAGGAACTTCGTCTACTTTAATAGTAGATTTTTCAAATTCAAATACCCATGGACGAGCACTTTCTGCCGGAATTGTGCCTAAAGCTTTAAAATCGAATTTTTTAGAAGCGATAAGCTCTTCATTTTTATCTAGAATGAAAAGTTCAATTTCACCTAGCTCAATTGCTTGTGGTAAAGAAGAACGGAAAAATGCACGAACTAGCCATTTTCCAGCGCGAGCCTCTTCAATACTAATAGAAGATAGCGATAATTGATTCGGTTTCAATGGTTCTAGCTCATTCGCAAGGAAGTTAAAGATGTACTTTTGCTCCTGCGGCACATCCCATTCTGGATGAAAGGACAGTTTTGTTACAACATCACGGTGATCACCTTTATTTGCTGTAGCATTTCCTAGCAGGTCTTTAGAGTCAATCGTATTTTCTTGACCGACTTTGTCCGATTTTTTAAAAAATGAAAATAAACCCATTATTGTTCCTCCTGTTGTGCCTCGACTGTTTTCATGAAGCCTGTAATCTCTATTATAATTGAACGACGTAGCTCTTGGAAATTTTTACCGAACAATTCAAGTCCTTCTCGTTGGTAAATTCGCATTGGGTCTTCTTGTTGATAATGGCGTAAGCCGATTCCTTCTTTTAAATGCGTCATTGCCTCTAAATGTCTTACCCAACCACTATCGATATAGCTAAGCATAATTTGTGGAAGAACTTCAATTACTCTTTCATTTTCCGCAAATTTCTCCATATGATTGAGGAGCTCTTGTTCAGAAGGCTGAATATCAGCTAAAATTTGTTTTACTTTACCAACCTCGCGATCGATTGTAACCGGTGTGATGAAAAGGGAGTTAAGTGCATGCTCCATCCGATCATAATCCCAATCTATTGAGGATACATCCTCCGGTGCAGCATCTAGTACAGCGAAGTCAACCGTTTCATGTAGCATTTTTTTCAGCTCGCCCATTAAGTCTTCACCAGCTAAAATTTTGTCTCGTAGTCCGTATAGTACAGTACGTTGATCATTAATAACATCGTCTAACTTTAAGTTATACTCACGCATGCCATACTGAGAACCTTCGACAATGCGCTGTGTACGGTCAATTAGCTCCTGAACCTCTTTATTTTGAATAATGCCCTGTTCGTCAACGACCATTTTGGCAGAGAATTTTTCAACTTCTTCTTTTGCATAGCGTCGGAACATATCATCTTCAATAGAGAGAATGAAGCGGCTTTCGCCTATGTCACCTTGTCGACCAGAACGACCACGAAGCTGATTGTCTACACGGCGACTTTCATGCTTTTCGGTACCAATAACATATAAACCACCAAGTTCGTGAACATCATCGCCTAACACGATATCCGTACCACGACCAGCCATATTTGTCGCTACCGTAATACGCCCTTTTTGACCTGCCTGCGAAATAAGCTCAACCTCTTGCTCAACGGTTTTTGCATTTAGTAATTGGAATGTTAATTTTTCCTTTTTTAGATAATCGGCCACTGTCTCAGACTGTAAGATCGATGTTGTACCAATTAAGATAGGCTGTCCTTTTTCGTGGCGCTTTTTAGTTTCGGCTGCCACATACTTATATTTTGCCTCTTGAGTGCTAAAAATAATATCAGGCTGATCGACACGTTGACGTGGACGATTCGTTGGAATTTGTACAACTTCCATGCCATATACTTCACGAATTTCTTTTTCCTGTGTTTTCGCTGTACCCGTCATCCCAGAAAGCTTCGGATACATACGGAAATAGTTCTGAATTGTAATTTGTGCTTGTGATTTATTTTCATCTGTAATAGTGACGCCTTCTTTGGCTTCAATTGCTTGATGTAAACCGTCAGAAAGCGAACGTCCTTCTAAAATACGGCCTGTAAACATGTCCACAAGCTCGATTTTGTCATCTTTCACAATGTAATCCACATCACGTTTAAACATGACATGAGCTCGTACTGCTTGGATGACATAATGGAAAAGTGTTTGATGTTCTAAATCATACAGATTTTCAACATTGAAAGCAGCCTCAATTTTTTCAATACCTTTATCTGTTAGAGATGTAGCCTTTGTTTCATCATCGAAATCATAGTCTTCATCCTTTTTGAAACGTTTAGCTAACATAGCCGCAATGCGATGTAATTCATCATTTGAAGGCATTTTACCTGCGATAATTAAAGGTGTTTTAGCTTCGTCGATTAATACACTATCCACTTCATCAATAATTGCGAAGTGATAAGGACGCTGTACTTTATCTGCTAAGCTATAGGACATATTGTCACGTAAATAGTCGAAACCAAATTCAGTACCCACACCGTATGTAATATCTGCATTGTAGGCTTCTTTTTTCTCATCAGCCTCCATCATTGGAATATTTAAACCAACAGTTAGGCCAAGAAAACGATGAATTTGACCAACTAGCTCATAGTCACGTTTTGCTAGGTAATCATTCACGGTGATGACATGAACGCCTTTACCTTCTAATGCACGTACATAAGAGGGAAGAGATGCCACTAGTGTTTTACCTTCACCTGTAGGCATTTCAGCAATATTACCTTCTGTTAACACTAGACCACCGATAAGCTGCACATCAAAATGACGCATTCCTAATACACGCTTTGAGGCTTCGCGTACAACAGCAAATGCGTCTGGGATGATTGATGTAATAGGCTCACCTTGTTCTAATTGATTTTTGAAAATAAAAGTCATTTCACGTAATTCGGCATCTGACTTGTCAACATACTTTTGTTCAAGATTATTAATTTGATCTACTATTTTGTAGTAGCGTTTTAATTGACGAGCACTCGTTTGCTCTTTGTTACTTTTGAAAATTGAGAACATGAAATATACGCTCCTTTAATGTTGTCTAAATGCTAGACACTCCATTATTCTATCAAATTTTACGTATGGTGACTACAATTGACTATATAGGAATCTATTAATGCTAAAATGTACAAAATATTTGTGAAATCGTGGAAAATGTTTAGAAAAAGTATATTTCAATGCTTGTTCGTGCTATAATCAATTTGGATTTCAATGTAGATTATTTTTTGAGGAGGAGAGACATGATTTACGTGTCTTTAATAGCAGCATTCGTTGCATCCATTTTGTTAACTCCATTAGTGAAACGTTTAGCATTTAGAATAGGTGCAGTGGACGCACCAAACTATCGAAAAGTACATGCTCGAATTATGCCAAGACTTGGTGGTTTGGCTATTTTCCTTGCATTTATAATTGGTGTAACGATTTTATATTCTTATTTAATTCATACTAAAAATGGCAATAGCGATTATTTAATAGCGATTATTATTGGTGCTTGTATTATAGTAGCGACAGGCGTTGTGGACGATATGCGTGAGATTTCTGCGAAAGCAAAAATGCTTGGTCAGCTGGGTGCTGCTCTCATTATTGTTTTTGTAGGTGGCATTCAAATTGATGTGGTAAACCTACCATTTTTAGGTACATTAGATTTTGGTTTACTAAGTATTCCTTTAACAATCATTTGGATTGTTGGGATTACAAATGCTGTTAATTTAATTGATGGCTTAGATGGTCTAGCTGCTGGTGTATCCACAATAGCGCTGATTACATTAGCGGTCATGGCATTTATTATGAGTAATATGTTTGTATTAGCAATAGCAGCCATTTTAGCTGTAGCTTCACTTGGCTTCTTATTTTATAACTTCCACCCAGCCAAAATCTTTATGGGTGATACAGGAGCACTATTCCTTGGATTTATGATCTCTGTACTAGCGTTACTTGGGTTTAAAAATGTTACGTTCGTTTCTTTAATCATCCCAATTATTATTCTTGGTGTTCCGATTTCTGATACGTTCTTTGCGATTGTTCGACGTGTACGTATGAAGAAGAAATGGTCTGATCCAGATAAATCCCACTTACACCATCGTTTACTGGATATGGGTTTCACACATCGTCAAACTGTACTTATTATTTACGGAATTGCAGTGATGTTTGGATTAGCAGCAATTATTTTCTCAATGGCAAAAGTATGGGGTGCGATTTTACTTGTCGCTGTCATTCTAACAGCTATCGAAATATTTGTAGAAATTATCGGGCTAGCTGGTAAAAACTACAAACCATTATTGAATTTTGTACGAAGCTTTAGTAAATAAAGCTTTGTGACATACTAAAGACTAAAGACGCACTCAAAAAATTGAGTTTGTCTTTAGTCTTTTTTGATTTCCATAACTCCAGATTAGGTCGAAATGCTTCCTGCATGATCTCTACTTTGAGTTGGAATTTTAAGAGAGGACATCTATCCATAAGGGAAGTATACGAAAGAGACGCGAGAACTTCTTGAAGGCTTTTGATTGGGTCAATCGTTGTTTCACAATGCATAGGGCGTTATGCTTTTTCCTCCTTCGCGTCTAACATTTTATTATGAGGTTAGTTGGTTATTGTCACTAACGGAGAGCTGTTTAAAGTAGCAGATTAAAGGGAAAAGAAGCAACAACAAAAAATCTGCTCGTATGGTCGTTAAGGCGTATGGAAAAGAGAAGGAGAGATAAACTAAAATGGCGTTGGCTAGAATAAAAAGACCATAGACAAAAATTTCGTCTATGGTCTGAAGGGTTTTATTGTTATACGAACTGATTATTCAACCACTGAATTTTCATCGCTAGCAGCACTATCAGTTCCTGTATTGTTGCTACCACTTGAAGTTAGGCTTGAAGATTCTTCATTTCGGCCAAGATGGTTTTTGAATATTTCCTTTGTTTCTTCCACAGAATCCTGATTTAGCTGGTAATAATAAATACCAGTAGACATATCATCTGTACCATCTAAAGTTAAAGTGTCGATACGCGGAGCGCCTTTTGATAAGTATGATAAGAAGGATTTCATTTCAGTAAATGTCATATCTGTTTTCATATTATCACCAAGTGCCTTGATTACATCATCATACTTTGTGATGGAACCTACAGAAGCTACTTTTTTAATAATAGCTGAAAGAATTTCCTGTTGACGTTTACCACGTTCGATATCGCTATCCTGTTTACGTGTTCTTGCAAGAGCGAGTGCCTCACTACCATTTAAATGCTGTAGTCCTGGCTGTAAATTGATTGTAAACTTATCAAATTCGTCAAGTTCGTGTAAGGCATACGGTACTTCAGCCTCTACACCGCCTAATGCATCGACAACATCAATGAAGGCATTGAAGTTCATTCGTACATAGTAGTCGATTGGGATATCGAATAATTGTTCTACTGTCTCAATCGTAGTAAGGGTCCCACCCATTGCGTGAGCATGAGTGATTTTATCTTTATAGCCGACCTTAGGAATATAAACGTAAGAATCACGAGGGATACTTAACATTTTAACGGTATGTGTTTTATTATTTAATGTTGCTAAAATAAGCGCATCAGAACGTGAATGATCAGAACCTTGTCCACGATTATCACTATCATCAACTCCGACAAATAAAATAGAAACATTATCATGTACGGGTTCTACTTTTTCCTCACGGAGCTTAGATACTTCCCGACCTTCTAATACTTCATGGGCTGAGTTTGCCGCATGCTCTACCTGTTTTGTAAGGTAAACACCATAAGCAGTAACACAAATTACTAAGCTAGCCACTAGGAGTAGTGTAACTTTTATAATTAAGGAAGCTTTAGAAGATCTCTTTTTGAACTTATTAACAGATCTTTTTTTCATATTGGATATATTCTCCTCTTATTATTGGGAATAATAATGCGATAAAGCTAAATTTTATTCAATTACTAAAGAAGTAAACGTGTGGTCCATAAAAATAGCCTAACAAAAAAATTATACTATGCATATTTAGTTTCGACAATTAAAACTATTTATTTGACAATAAATTCTATAAATTGAGCATCTTCGAATGTAATGGATGCTTGTCCATTTGTGATTTCTGTCATCCAACCTCGAAACTGTTCTTCTCCCTCTTTAGGCACAGAGACGATGATTTCGACACCCTCCAAATAACGTATTTCCTCTAACGTATAAGACGAACCTCTTACTTCATTTTCGACTTTCCCGAGCCATGTGTAGTCAATGGCAACTTTCATGAAATGATGAAGCTTGCGTTCCACTACTTGCGCAGCAATAAGACCTTCTGTTGTTGCTTTTCCATATGCACGTATAAGACCGCCACCGCCGAGTTTAATACCTCCAAAATAGCGTGTCACGACGACGACCGTATCTTTTAGGCCTTGCTTTTTTAAGACCTCTAACATAGGGACGCCAGCCGTACCACTAGGTTCCCCGTCATCATTCGCTTTTTGGATGTGATCATGTTCGCCGATTATATAGGCTGAACAATTATGAGTTGCGTTGTGATGCATTTTTTTTATACGTTCTATAAAAGAAATTGCATCCTCTTCCGTTTCTGCACGTTCTATATAAGTGAGAAAGCGTGATTTAGAAATAACAATTTCGCTTTCACCATATCCTTTTACTGTTAAATAGTTTTCTCTCATCCGTATCAATCTCCTTTTAACTAGAGTTCTATTCTATAATTTTCATAAAGAAAAAGCATTAAATTTTAGCATGGTAATGCTATAATAGGTGTAGACTATGGAATATAAGAATTTGGTCTATTAAAATAGTAAGTAATCATAAGACATTAGACTGGGGAGTATAGTATGTTTTCAAATGATACCTTCGATTTAAAGTCGCTTGATGACATTTTTAATCGAATGTTAGATACAATCATGAGCTCGAAAGATGATATCTTTATTATAAGCGAACAAAGCCGTATAAGCTTTGAAGATATGCAAAAAGAGCTAGAAATTGTTCGAAAACAAATATCAATTGTAATTGATGAAGGCGACGCATTGGAAAAAAGTACGCAGCTTGCTAAACAAAGACTTGTCTTAGTAAGTAAAGCTTTTGATAATTATACCGAAGAACAAGTTAGAGAAGCATATGAAACTGCACATGATTTTCAAGTAAAGCTCTCCGTTATTAGAACGCAAGAAAAACAGCTACGGGATAAAAGAGATGATCTAGAGAGAAGATTAAGAGGATTACTCGATACGATTGAACGTGCTGATCATATTGTCAATCAGGTAAATGTCGTTTTGAATTACTTAACTTCAGATTTAAAAAATGTTGGTTTAGCGCTTGAACAAGCAAAAATGAAGCAAGATTTTGGGATACGTATTATTGCAGCTCAAGAAGAGGAGCGTAAGCGTTTGTCTAGGGAAATTCATGATGGACCTGCTCAAATGCTTGCAAATGTACTAATGCGCACTGATTTAATAGATAGAACGTATCGTGAAAAAGGCATAGAAAATGCATTGGCAGAAATTGCTGATTTAAAGAAAACGGTGCGAAACGCATTATCTGAGGTGCGACGTATTATTTATGATCTACGACCAATGGCACTTGATGATTTGGGAATTATTCCGACATTAAAGAAGTATTTATCAACAGTCACTGAATATAATCCAGGTGTCGACATTCATTTCCAATCGAGAAGTACTGAAAAACGTATACCTTCCAATTATGAAGTATCCATTTTCCGACTTGTGCAAGAGTGCGTAACAAATGCCATGAAGCATGGAAAATGTAAAGACATTTGGGTAAAGCTTGAGTGGTTAAAAGATGCTGTTAATATCGTTGTTAAAGATGATGGTATAGGCTTTGACCAACAAGTAGTGAAAGACCATTCCTTTGGTATTTTAGGAATGAAAGAACGTATTGAAATTTTAAATGGTACAATTACTATTACTAGTGAAATCAACCGAGGTACAACGGTGTTATTTAAAATTCCGTTAGAAGTAAAGTAACTGTTGCAGAAATTTAGGGGGTAAAGACAAATGACAAAGATTATTATTGTAGACGATCACCAGCTATTCCGTGAAGGAGTAAAACGTATTTTAGATTTTGAAGATACGTTTGACGTAGTAGCAGAAGGTGACGATGGTACGGATGTGGTGACGTTATACGCTGAAAATGAACCAGATGTAGTACTGATGGATATTAACATGCCAGGTAAAAACGGAGTAGAAGCAACATCGGAGTTAATTAATGAATTTCCAGATGCGAAGGTAATTATGCTGTCCATCCATGATGATGAAACATATGTGACACATGCATTAAAATCAGGCGCTCTTGGCTATATGTTAAAAGAAATGGATGCAGATGAAATCGTGGAGGCAATTAAAGTCGTTGCAAACGGTGGATCTTACTTACATCCAAAAGTAACGAAAAATTTAGTGGCAGAGTTCAAAAGACTTTCAGAACACGAAAATAAAGGGAACTTCCACCAAACGGAAATTCGCCGTCCATTCCATTTACTAACAAAACGTGAATGTGAAGTATTACAACTATTAACAGATGGTCAATCTAACCGTACAATTGGTGAGACACTGTTTATCTCTGAAAAAACAGTTAAAAACCATGTATCAAGCATCTTACAAAAAATGAATGTGAATGACCGTACACAAGCCGTTGTAACAGCCATTAAAAATGGTTGGGTTGAAGTACGATAATTGTTAAAACTGTTTTTAAAAGCTACTTTTTATGGGAGTAGTTTTTAAAACAGTTTTTTATTGTTTTTTGGTAAATTTTTGTATGGTCATCTGAAGATAATGGACCGCCTTTCACAAATTTGTAACAATGCTTTTTGGTCCTGTTAGTAGACATTAAATATGGAAACTGTCAGATCATGCAACATTTTACTGTCAAATGCGTCATAAGGAAGATGTAGCACCTAAATGTTGAAAAAGCACAACAAAATTCCTACGACAGCATTTATATGCTACAATATGCGCGGGAGGTTTTGTGATGTTAAAGAAAAGTTTTCTAGCAGTTTTAATTTTATTTGTATTCACTTTAACTGCATGTGGTAATAAAGAAGAGAAGATTAGTGACGACGATCGAGAAAAGGTAATAGAGGATGGTACCGTTGGCTTTGAGATGATGGGCGGTAATGTTGAAAAGGCAGAAAACGTACCAGAAGCAGATGAAAAAGCTATTTTAGCTTCTTTCGATGAGTATATTGCAGCCCTAAATGCGGAAGAAATCGACCGCTATATGAAAACGATTTCCAAAAATCCAAAGGGTTTTAAATACGATGAAGAAAAAACATATGCAACAGAAGTGTTCGATCAATTTGATATAAAGCGTGATGTCGAAAATGTAACGATTGCCAAATACGCGCCTGAAGAAGCACAGGTATTTGCCAACATGAAAATGCATTCACTTCAGCTTGAAACAAATGTCGAGCATGAAAGTGCAGGACGACAGGTGACGGTCTTTGTCAAAGAAGATGATGCTTGGAAAGTAACAAGCGTCTTTTATATTGGTGATGACTCACAGTCAAGTACAGGCAATTAAGAGGAGCGATCTTCATTCAACGTAGAATTGAGTGAAGATACGCCTACTATACATAGGAAATGAATGTGAAATGAAAGCTAGCCACTAGCTCGATGCTCGAATGACTAAAACGTAAAATATACGTTCGTCCTTCAACACATTCATTTCTTTTTTGTTTTCATTCAAAAATCTGTGGGAAGCCCAACAACAATTGCACCAAGATGAAATAGATTGTAAACTATGAATCATAGGAGAGTGGACATAGATGAGGACGGCAATCGTAACAGATAGTACTGCATATAATACAGCTGAGGAACGTGCACACTTAAATATTCATATGATACCTTTAAGTGTTAATATTTCAGGTCAATTATTTGCAGAAGAAGTAGATATCACAGCATCTGAATTTTATGATAAGGTGCGTGGTGCCAAAGAATTCCCCAAAACAACACAGCCTCCAATCGGAGAATTTGTCGCTCTTTTCGATGAGCTAGCAAAGGATTACGATGAGGTTATTTCCATCCATCTATCGAGTGGAATTAGTGGAACATACCAAGGTGCCGTGCAGGCAGGTGAAATGGTGGAAGGTATTGATGTTTATGCCTTTGACAGTGAAATATCCTGTGCTGTGCAAGGCTTTTACGTTTTAAGAGCAGCTGAAATGGCGAAAGAGGGCTATTCAGCAAAAGAAATACTTGCAACATTGGCGGACATGCAGCAGTCTATTCGTGCTTACTTCATTGTAGACGACTTAGCACATTTGCAACGTGGTGGGCGTTTGTCTTCTGCGGCAGCTTTGATAGGGGGCCTTTTACAGGTGAAGCCTGTTCTTCATTTTGTGGATAAGGTGATTGTACCTTTCGAAAAGATCCGAACACGTAAAAAAGCTTTAAAGCGTGTAGAGGAATTATTAGCTGAGGATGCTAAAAAATATGATGCCATGGATGCTGTGGTCATACACGGCAATTGCCCTGTAGAAGCACAAGAATGGCTAGAACAATTAGCTGCAACTTACCCAAACGTCAACTTTAAATTAAGCTATTTTGGTCCTGTCATAGGTACCCATTTAGGAGAAGGATCAATGGGATTAGGTTGGACAAAAAAATAAATGTAATTGATGAAAGTCTCTACGCAAAAGTAGAGGCTTTTTTCGATGAAGGGAGACATCATCTTGAGATACAAAGGTTGGCTGTTACCACCAGCTTTACGGGATTTCCATGAAGGACGTATTTGGTTAAAACATCATTCTCCATTTTCAACTACAGATACTGATCGAGCAATTAAGCAAAATTACTTCCATATAATAGATGGAATTGAAATGATGCCTGTTATCAAATGCAATCGTTGCCACAATATAGACCCACATTTATTCACATTATTCGATTGTTCAAAATGTCAGCAGCAATGTTTATATTGTCGGCATTGTATTAGAATGGGTAGGGTGAGTAGCTGTACAGAGTTAATGATTTGGACAGGCCCTAAAGTTATCAAAATGAGAAAGCATACACTGAAATGGGCAGGGCAGTTGACTAAGCTCCAACAGCAGGCAGCAAATGAAATGCGAGAAAGTGTACAGGCAAAACGATCCCATCTTATTCATGCTGTATGTGGAGCAGGCAAAACTGAGTTGCTCTTTCCTGCTGTTCACGAAGCATTAAAGAAAGGGTTACGTGTTTGTATTGCTACACCGCGCACGGATGTAGTATTAGAGCTATATCCACGCTTTCAACAAGTTTTCCCTAAGACAGTTATTCATGCATTATACGGTGGTGTAACGAAGCAAAATGCTTATGCCCAGCTTATTATTGCCACAACTCATCAGCTCTACCGATTTGAGAACGCATTTGATGTCATGATCGTAGATGAGGCAGATGCTTTTCCTTATACTTTTGATCAAGCTCTACAAAGAGCAGTAACAAAGGCCAAAAAGGGAGAGGCACCTATCGTATTTGTTACCGCAACGCCATCACAGAAATTACTCAATGCTTTCCAACATGAAAGCTATTCCTTCATCTCCAAACGCTTTCACAATCATCCATTACCAGTTCCTCAGATTCGTGCTTTATGGGGTTATAATAAAAGCTTTCATCAAGGAAGAATCCCTAAGAAATTAATAAAATGGACAGTAGAACGCCTTGAACGAAAGGAACCATTTTTACTATTTTTCCCTACCATCGCCCTCATGCATAAAGCAGCGCCTCTTTTTCAGCTAGTAAATGAAAATATACTTGCTGTGCACGCAGAAGATCCGGATCGGAAAGAGAAAGTAAAGAGGCTCCGAAATAATGAAGTACCCGGACTTTTAACGACCACCATATTAGAGAGAGGTATCACCATTAGTAATGTACAGGTGGCAGTTATTGGAGCAGAATCCGCGATATTTACCGCAAATGCACTGATACAAATTGCTGGACGAGTTGGACGAAATAGTCAATATCCTAATGGGGACGTCGTATACTTTCACCATGGCATCACGACAGAGATGGATGAGGCATGTGCGAAAATCCTTTTTTATAATAAAAAAGGATTTACCGTATGAATAAAACGGAATCGCATTGCTTATTATGCTCACAGCTATTAAAAACCTCAATTTCTTGGACAACGCTATTAACAAAGCAATTTACTCCAACTATATGTACATCATGCTCTGCTCGCTTTGAACAATCACAGTCAGTTACAGCAATCTATCAATATAATGAGGCCATGAAAGTCTATTTACACCAATTCAAATTCCTACAAGATATAGCTCTGGCAAAAGTATTTCGGCAGGAGCTGTATGCTCGTTTCAATAAAGAAAAGGCCATTATTCTACCGATTCCCATGCATCCCATCAAACAACAGGAGCGCACTTTCTCGCATACCGATGAATTATTAAAGGCAGCAAATATACCCTTTATTCAGCTGCTCGAAAAGACAACAACAGAGACACAAGGCTCCAAAAATAGAGAACAACGCTTACGTGCAACTCCGCTATTTCGCTTAAAAGTGCGTGCAAATGTAGAGCATAAAGATTACCTTCTTTTTGACGATATAAAAGCTACGGGAACCACCTTACAGCATGCTGCAGAAGTTTTAATGCAAGCAGGTGCGAAAAATGTCCAATACTTCACATTAATTGAAGGATGAATTTTCCAATGTATTATGTATAATAGATGATGAGTTTAGTATGCGTAGATAAGATATTTTGTTAGAGGAGGAAAAGTAGATGGCAGAGGTTCGAAATTGTCCAAAATGTAATGAGTTTTTTAATTATACAGGGGTACGGGAAGTTTGTCATAAATGTGCACAATCAGAAGAAGAACTGTATCAGATCGTATATCGCTTCCTTCGTAAACGTGAAAACCGTGCTGCAACAGTGGAGCGTATTGTAGAGGCAACGGGTGCTGAGGAAGAGCTACTATATAGATGGGTTCGTAAAGGTCGCTTGCAGCCAGCGATGTTCCCTAACTTAGGCTACCCATGTGATAACTGTGGTCATTTAACGACAACGGGCAAGCTTTGCACTAAATGTCAGGATGAATTAAAGGCTGATTTACGTACTTTTGAAGCGGCTAAGGAATTCCGAGATAGTGTTGAGCAACGCGACCGTGTCACATATCACGCAGATCGAAAACGTTAATAATTGAAGGTGTGTTAATTTTAAACAAAATTAGCACACTTTTTTATATGTGAAAACTTAACATTATGTGAGACAATCCGAAATAATAGTAAGATAAGATTTTAGACGGGGGGTTTCAAGATGAAAATTACATCTTATGGAATTAATGCAGTGAACGCCTATAAAAACCAAGTGCGCAATGTTAAATCCGATACAAACAAAGCATCTTTTGCAGATAAAATCGAAATTTCAAAAGCTGCTCAAGACATGAAAAGCGTTTCAACCTACAATACGGAACGAGCTGACCGTGTTCAACAGCTGAAAAAAGACATTGATTCTGGAGAATACAAAGTAAATGCTCGTAAAGTAGCTGAGGATATGCTGAAATATTATCGTTTCTAGGGTATAGCAGAAAGGGTGTATAGCAATATGTCTGTAGAAGCGATTAATTCTACATTAACGATGCTAGAGAGAATGCATAAAAGCTTACTTGAACTAGCCTGTAAAAAAACAGAAATTATTAAAGCTGGCGATATCGAAGCGCTAGACCAATTGCTCAAGGATGAGCAGGCACACGTAGCGGCCATCGATAAGCTCGAACAACAGCGTAAGAAACAGGTAACGGACTACCTTGAAGCAAAGGGACTTGCTTCAACTGACAAAACAACTGTTGCGGACGTCATCGAGGCTGCTGAAAAACAAACTGACAAAGCAACATTATCAGTAGTTCGCGATCGCTTATTGCAAATTATCAATGACCTACGAAAACAAAATGACTTAAATCAAAAGCTCGTTTTCCAATCACTTCAAATTGTCAACCTAACATTAGATGCCGTAAGACCTCGTACAGAGCAAATGAACTACTCTAGCAACGAGGTTCTCGGCACAAATAACATAGCAAAAAAATCATATTTCGATTCACAAGCCTAATAAGGGAGGAAGAAACATGCGCTCAACATTTATGGGTCTAGAAGCAAGTAAACGCGGCCTCTTCGTACAACAAACAGCTTTATACACAACAGGACATAATATTTCCAACGCCAACACATTAGGTTACTCACGCCAACGAGTAAATATGCAGGCAACACCTGGTTTTCCAACCGCTGGATTAAACCAACCAACCTATCCAGGACATCTTGGTACTGGGGTGGAAGCGGGGTCTATCCAACGTATTCGCAGTGAATTTATTGACCGCCAATATCGTCAGGAGACGAATAAATTAGGGTACTGGGAATCTAGAACAAATGCCATTGCTCAAATGGAAGATGTTATGAATGAACCTTCAGAATTCGGTTTAGATAAAGCTTTCGAACAGTTCTGGAAGGGACTTGAAGATGTGGGGACTAAGCCTGCAGATGGAGCTTCACGTCAAGTAGCTATTAGTCGTGCAGAGCACTTAGCTGAATCCTTTAATTATCTTGATAAACAATTGAAAATGATTCAGGGTAATATTGGAAATGAGCTTAATGTTTCGACAACTCAAATTAATACCATCCTAAAACAGATTGCTGCTGTTAATAAACAAATTCAAGAGGTTGAACCTAGTGGACATGTACCAAATGATTTATATGATGTTCGTGATACTCTAGTTGATAAATTAAATGAGTATATCCCCGTATCAATTGAACGTATTCCTTCTGGTGGTTTAGCATCAGAGGTTGCAGAGGGCAGCTTAAAAATTACATTTAAAGGTGCAGACGGTGTTGTCAGAGATTTAGTAAACGGTAAAGATTTTGCTCAATTTACAGCAATGGGTACGAATGGCACGAAGGTGACAGGCGACGATATTACAAACTCTTTCTCTGAATTACAATTAACAGGATTGGAATCTCTAGATGCGCACGAAGCAGGTGTTGTCACTAGTACACAAACGGCCATTAAACAGCAAGACTTTGAAGCATCAAAAGGGAAATTACTTTCACTCATTAATTCGTTTGGGTATCAAAGTGCAGGCGGCGATATTAAAGGATACTACTCGGAAACTTTACAAAAATTAGATCAGCTGGCTAATGCATTTATTAAAGAATTCAATGCGCAGCATGCAAAAGGTTATACCCTTGAAGAAAAAGATGCGAATGGAAACATCATCAATGCTTCGAAACCAGGTGGCGTTTTCTTTGAAGGAACAGGTGCAGGTGGAATTAAGGTTAATGAGGATATCTTAAAAAATCCTAATCTTTTAGCAGCATCGGCTAACCCGACAGAAGAAGGAAATGGTAAAAATGCTTATGAACTTGCCAATATGCAGCATAAATTATATGCAGATATAGATAACGCAAGCTTACAGTCATTCTATCAAGCGATTGTCGGTAAAGTTGGTGTAGATGGTGAAGAAGCATTACGTTTAGCGGCATCTTCTGAATCCCAGCTTCTTATGGTTTCCAAAAGCCGTGATTCTGTAAGTGCTGTTTCGCTAGATGAAGAAATGACAAATATGATTACTTTCCAACAGGCGTACAATGCAAATGCACGTATGATTACGGTTGTCGATGAAACATTGGATAAAATTATTAACGGCATGGGCCGAGTTGGATTATAACGATAGAAAGAAATCAAGAGTAATTAATGGAGACAACTTTCTCCAACTGACAAGAAGGAGGTTTTTTACAAGATGCGTGTAACACAATCTATGCTATCAAGTAACATGCTACGCAATTTAAATATCAGCTATGGTAAAATGTCTAAGCTTCAAGATCAAATCAATTCGGGTTCAAAAATCACTCGTCCATCTGATGATCCTGTTATTGCAGTAAAGGGTATGGGCTATCGTCGTGATTTGGCTAAAGTAGAGCAATACACTCGAAACACGATTACGGCAAGTAGCTGGTTAGATTCGACAGATGAATCTCTTAACCAGGTTGGCGAGCAAATGAAGCGAGTTCGCGAATTAGTTATTCAAGCAGCCACTGATTCAAATACATCAGAGGATCGCGACAAAATAAAAAAAGAAATTGACCAAATTCGCCAACAATTACAGGATGTAGGGAATACGAATATAGGTGGTAGTTACATATTTAGCGGAACTAGAACTAACGAGCCTTTGTTTATAGGAGGTGCCATAAACCCAAATACTAATCAAGAGAGTGTAAAAGTAGAAATATATGATGGTATCCAGCTTTCTGTGAATACCCCAGGGAAAGATCTATTTAATAATATAGATGATATGATGGGGAAAATTTCGGATTTATTAGGCGATCCAACCAAAACAGGTGAAGAAATTGCTAGCATGCTAGGTGGAGTATCCTCATCAACTACAAATGATGATATTACAGCCATGCATAATAAAGTTTTAGAAGCACAGGCAGACATCGGGGCACGACAAAATCGTGTAGAAATGATGGAAAATCGTTTGGGTGTACGTGAGGTTAACGTAACAAAGCAATTGAGAGATAATGAGTCTGTTGACTATGCAAAGGCCATTACTGAAATGGTAACACATGAATCTATTCATCAGGCTGCACTTTCAGTAGGTTCTAAAATAATTCAGCAAACATTAGTGGATTTTATCCGTTAATATCATTTAGGCGTTTGGACACCTTGTTCAAACGCTTTTCTTGAAAGGAGAGCTAGTATTGTGAGGCTACCACAAATACAAATTCGTACAATCGATGCCAAAATTGATCTTCATATTGGTAAACCTCAGCAGTATATTGAACAACCAAAAGCGACACAGCATATTGAACAGCCAGCCGCTATTTTAGATATAAATACAACGAGAAGTGTTTTAAAGATTGACTCCTCACAGGCAAGAAGAGACATAGGAATGATCGGTCCCTTAGAATCAAGTGCAAATTATGCTGAAAAAGGGAAACAAGAGGCGCTAAAAGGAATGGCACGAAGAGCAAGAGAAGGACGACAAATTATGGAGAATTCAGGGAAAGATCAAGGGCGTGCAGTAATTCAAAATATCGCTCAGCAAAACCACGGTCCACATCGTGTTCAATTTAATGTCAAATTTGTACCATCCGTAGGATCCGTTAAAATTAATTTCACTCCAGGTACAACGGATATCAATATTCAACGAAGAGAACCAGTAATTGACGCCAAAGTGAACAAACCTATACATGAATACACACCAGGAAAAGTAACTGGTACAATGATACAAAGACCAGATGTTGACATAGATGTCATCATTTAAAGGAGAGTTTATAAATGAAAATTGCTACTAAATTTTTAGGAGAAGTTGAAATTAGTGAACAGGATATCCTAACATTTGAACATGGCTTACTAGG
This sequence comes from Lysinibacillus sp. NPDC056220, assembly GCF_049315265.1. Classification (NCBI taxonomy): domain Bacteria; kingdom Bacillati; phylum Bacillota; class Bacilli; order Caryophanales; family Bacillaceae; genus Lysinibacillus; species Lysinibacillus sp. NPDC056220. Next base: position 855,665 of record NZ_JBMOXD010000001.1, on the reverse strand, counting down.
ATTAGAGGAGGAGAGAGAATTTATATTGCTACCAATTGATGCAGACCTTCCGTTAGCAATATTACAATCAGTTGAGCGGCCTGAAATTGGCTTTGTCGTTGCATACCCTTTCGCTTTCAAAAAAGATTATAGCTTTGATATAAGTGAAGAGGATCTTGAGCAGCTACACCTAGAGAAAGAAGAGAATGTGTTAACATACTCTATAGTAACAATGAAGGATACATTCCAAGATTCAACTATCAATTTACTTGCACCTTTAATCATTAATATGGAAAAAAAATACGGTAAACAAATTGTCCTTCAGGATAGTAAATCCTATCCATTACGTTTCCCAATGCAGTCATTGGAAGGAAGTGCAAAATAATGCTAGTCCTTTCTCGAAAAAAAGATGAGTCAATCATGATTGGTGATCACATTGAAATAAAGATTTTAGCTGTAGAAGGCGAGCAAATTAAGCTAGGTATTGTAGCCCCAAAAACGGTAAAAGTACATCGTTCGGAAGTTTTTGAAGCAATACAAGCTCAAAATAAAGAAGCACTTTCTTCAACTTCAAGCTTTTTAGAACAGTTAAAAAGAAAATAGTAGCTATTTCTTAATTTTAAATACAAACTTCAAATCTATTACATAAAAAAATAAAAAAAACTTTTAAAAAACTATTAAACTTTTCCAACTACTAACGATATATAGATTGTAGGGTAAGGGGAGTACATACATACAACCCAAGCCGACAATATTCCACACGGACGTGGAATAAAAAAACACACATTCAAGGAGGAATTCCAAATGAGAATTCAACATAACATTTCAGCTTTAAACACACACCGTAACCTAGCTTTCAACAACACTCAAGCTTCTAAAAACCTTGAGAAATTATCTTCTGGTTACAAAGTAAACCGTGCTGGCGATGACGCTGCTGGTTTAGCAATCTCTGAAAAAATGCGCGGACAAATCCGTGGTCTTGATATGGCTACTAAAAACGCTCAAGACTCAATCTCTTTAATCCAAACTGCTGAGGGTGCACTTAACGAAACACACGCAATCCTACAACGTATGCGTGAATTAGCAGTTCAATCTGCAAACGATACAAACGTAACAGCAGACCGTACAGCACTTAACAAAGAAGTAATTGCATTAAAATCAGAAATCGACCGTATCGCTAAAAACACAGAGTTCAATACTCAAAACTTATTAGATGGTTCATTCTCTGGTAAGAAATTCCATATCGGTGCTAATGATGGACAAGCAATTACATTAAAAATCGCTACTATGGATACAAAAGGATTAAAAGTTAGCGGTACAATTGATACTCAATCAAAAGCTGACAAAGCAATTAAAAACTTCAACAGTGCTTTAGAATTAGTTTCTTCGCAACGTTCAGATTTAGGGGCTGTTCAAAACCGTTTAGAGCACACAATCAATAACTTAGGTGCAACTTCTGAAAACTTAACAGCTGCTGAATCACGTATCCGTGACACAGATATGGCGAAAGAAATGATGGGCTTCACTAAGAACAACATCTTAATGCAAGCTGCTCAATCTATGTTAGCTCAAGCTAACCAACAACCACAAGGTGTACTTCAATTATTACAATAATTGACTAACATTTAGAATAATATTAAAAGCTTGAACGAGGACTCGTTCAAGCTTTTTTTTATAAAAAATTTAAAAATCCTTTTTTATACCGATATAAACAAAGAAGTAGTATATTATTTTTCTAAATAACACTACTAAAAATCCTTTTATCAGGATAGTCTTACTAAGTGAAGCAAGGAGACGACTTTATGGAAGAGTTAGATATAATTTATTTACAAACAAGAAATAATAAGCCTAATGCAAAAGTGAATGGATATTTTTTACATAGTAATTACAATCCAGAAGCAGAGGCTGAAAAATACATAAATAATAACTATAAAGAAGGATATTTAAATATATTATTTGGTTTTGGCCTAGGATATATAGCTAATACTATTGTAAAAAAGTATGGGAATACAGGTATTTTAGTTTACGATCCTTTATTTACTAGTTTAAATATTGAAAATAAGGATAAAATTGAAGGGATTTTTACTGATTTACAAGACTTTTGTAAGCGTTCAGAAGAATATATTGCTGAATTCGATCGTAAGGTCAATATTCTACTCTCACCTAATTATGATAAAATTTTTGACAGAGAATATAAAGAATTTCTAGATTTTATTCGCCATGTTCAAATTGAAGATATAGTAAATGAGAATACAATAAGATTCTTTGGCGATTTATGGCAAGAAAATTACATTATGAATTTATACTATGTTCATAACGATCAAAGTTTAAAAGCACTTTTCAATAAATATGATTGCCCGGTAATTTTAGCTTCGGGAGGTCCTTCATTAACAAAACAGTTACCATTGTTAAAAAAGATGAAGAATAAATGTTTGATAATATGTGCTGGTTCTACAATTAATTCTTTATTGGCTGCAGATATTATTCCTGATTATGTAGTAACAATGGATGGTGGAGAAAATAACTATTTACACTTTAAAAACATTAAAAGTTATGAGTTTGATTTAATTTATGGATTAGGGAATGCATGGAAAATAGCAAGAGATTTTAAAGGAAAGCGCTATAGCTTTTGTTTTTATGGAGAAGATAGTATACAAAAACGTATTAAAGAAGGTCTAGGGAAAGATTTACCAATGCTATCAACTGGTGGTACAGTTGCTATTACTGCATTAGAAGTTGCAAGTAAAATTAGTACAGGACCTATAGCAATCATTGGACAAGATCTTGCATATACGAACAATAAATCCCACGCAGAAAATAATAACCATTACAGTGAGTTAACAGATGATTTTTTTAAGAAAGATATGGCCTTTGAAGTAGAAGGGTACTATGGAGAAAATGTAAAGACGAATCACCAGTTTAACAGTATGAGAAAAAGTTTAGAAAAATTATATCAAAACTTACAGCATCATCATAAAATCTATAATTGTACTGAAGGTGGTGTAAAGATTAATGGTATGCCACAATTAGATTTCGTAGTATTTTGTGAAAATTATATTAATCCTAATCCTACAAATAACATTACTAAGTTGGAATTTAAGAAAGATCTAAATGATAATGAAGAAAATTATGTAGAATTTATGAATCAAGAAATAGAAGTCTATTTAAAAATTAAAAAATTACTAGTGGATGCGATGCATCTTTTAAAAGAAGAGAGAAATAATACTGTTTTTACAACTAGCACATTAAAAAAATTAGATAAAATAGATTCAAAATTGAAGGCGTATTATCCACAAGTTATAATGGAAAGAATTGTTGATCCAATTACTATGGATGTAATTAGAATGACTACGGATAAAAAACAAAAAGAGAGAATAGATAATTTCAAACAAATTCATAAACAAAATATGTATCTTTATGAAAATATGTTAGAGGCAACTGAAAAATCATTGAAATTTACTAGAGTTGCATTAGATGAATTCGGAGGGTGTTAACATGGATAAAACAGAGATTGTAGATGAATATTTTAAATATGTAGCAAAAATACCGGCAGGAATACAATATATTGCAGATAATTTAAGAACTCATAAAATTCCCATGGCTTTAAATGAAATCCTGAATTTCTCAGAAGGTATTACGTGGATTAAACAAATGGAAGAAATTTTAACTGACCAAGGGGTCAATACGAATTTAGATAAAAATCAATTGGATGAATTTTTAAATCTTATCAATGAAGGTTTAGAAAAGCAGGATTTTGTCCTTGTAGCTGATATTTTTGAATATGAAGTCTTACCGTATTTTATGAAAATTGTAGCTTGAAAATAATAGTTATTAGCTAATAGTTAAATTAAGGACACTTTTTGAAAGTATATTTAAAATCAAAAAGTGTTTTTTATTTTCAATCAATTGTCAAATTAAGTGCAACAGTTTATCCCGAAACGCCTCATATGCCATTTTTCAGCCTAGGCATTTCCTTGGTTGATTCTTTATGAAATTGAGTATTTGCTTCATGTCATCTAGTGTTACGTAATCGAAGTTCTTTTTCTTAGGAAGAATTCGCGCAGTAAGTCCTTCTATTTTCATTACTAATGCGTTGCCAAGCGGAATAAGCATCCCAAAATAGACTTGAAAGATTAGTTCTTTTTAAGCCCGGAATAAAAAAATTGCACCTTCTCGTATGCATAACGACTGGCCATCTACTCTAACTTTTTGGTTAGATGGCTAATTTGTACATATATATTGTATTTAAACCAAGTTTGTAATGATTTGAAATCTCTAGGTGTTGGTGAATCAGTAAAAGGCGATTCATCCACCCATTAAAAAACTCGAGACAAATATTTTAGCGGTGCTTTTCGGCGCTTTCCAGGTGAAAGGTGATTAAATTGACATTCGAAGCAATATATTTGATTGCAAGTATTGATGACTATTTGACCGTTTTTTCTATCGATCAGTCAATAAAGTCATACATGAGCCCAACAGTTAGCGAATGAAACATCATGAGGATTGCCGTAGTCAGAATAGCCATTCCAGATTAAGACATTAGCTTGCCTCACTTGGAAATACCATTGACTTAACCAGATTTTCCGTCTAAGCGTTTGATGATATACGTATAGGTATCATCACATGTAACACAAATTAGGATGATAATATCTTATCCTACACTAGTAGAAGCAAATAGGCCGCCCGAGCCCGTATCGTTCCCAGTTCCTTCACCTGGCGGTAAAGAGGTAAGTACTGAATGAATTTTGTCTGTTCAATTGCAAGTGTTGTACCTGCTTCGGTCAGTTGTAGCAATCAGCTAATCAAAAAGAGATTGGTTGATTTTTTTTAAAAAAAGCCGATAGTAAATATAATTAACTAGTTATGGTAATATAAATAGAAAGAATTTTAGAAGGGGTTTTTTTATGAAAATATTAATTACAGGTGCCGATGGCTTCATCGGCTCGCATTTAACAGAAACATTAGTACGACAAGGTTATGATGTTCGTGCATTTGTTTATTATAATTCATTTAATTCATGGGGCTGGTTAGATCAGTCTTCGGCGGAAATAAAATCATCATTAGATGTATTTTTAGGAGATATTCGTGATCCGTATGGCGTAAAAGAAGCGATGAAGGGGTGCACGCATGTCCTTAATTTAGCAGCTTTAATTGCAATTCCATATTCCTATCATTCTCCAGCAACTTATGTTGATACAAATGTGACAGGGACTTTAAATATTGTACAAGCTGCGAAAGAATTAGGTGTAGAAAAGGTAGTTCACACTTCTACAAGTGAAGTATATGGTACAGCGTTATATGTACCAATCGATGAAGAACATCCATTACAAGGACAATCACCTTATTCTGCTTCAAAAATAGGTGCTGATCAAATGGCTTTGTCATTTTATCGCTCATTTGACACACCTGTATCAATCATTCGTCCGTTTAATACATATGGACCACGCCAATCTGCTCGTGCCGTTATACCGACAATCATCAGTCAGCTAGCAAGTGGCAAAACAAATATTAAGCTTGGAGCTGTAAGCCCTACACGTGATTTTAACTATGTAAAGGATACCGTTAACGGTTTTATATCTGTTATGAATGCTACTAGTTCAATCGGTGAAGTCATTAATATTGGATCAAATTATGAGGTTTCTATTGGTGAAACTGCACAAATGATTGCAGATATTATGGGTGTAGATTTAACGATTGAAACGGATGAACAACGTTTACGTCCTGAAAAAAGTGAAGTTGAACGTCTTTGGGCTGACAACAAAAAGGCAAAGGAACTACTTGGATGGGAACCGCAATTTGGTGGCAAGGAAGGTTTCCGACAAGGTCTTGAAGAAACGATAGGATGGTTTACAAATCCTAAAAATTTATCTCAATATAAGGCAGATGTTTATAATATATGAATAATCAATGGTTGGAATTTGCAGATAATGTAAAGCGATTTTATGGAAAAGAGTTTGTGCCTTTACATGAGCCTACATTTAATGATAAAGAAGTTGAATATGTGACGGATTGTGTTAAAACAGGTTGGGTTTCCTCAGTTGGAGCTTATGTGAAGCGTTTTGAGGAAGACCTCGCTAAATTTGTCGGCGTTAAACGTGCTGTTGCTGTTGTAAATGGTACAGCTGCATTACATATTGCATTAAAGGTTGCAGGTGTAAAGGCGGAAGACGAAGTGTTAATGCCTTCACTTACTTTTATTGCAACAGCCAATGCTGTGTCATATTTAGGTGCAGTTCCACATTTTATAGATGTTTCTATTAATACTTTAGGTGTTGATGCAGATAAATTAAAAATCTACTTAGAGCAAATTGGAACAACAAAAAACAATCAGCTTTATAATCGTGTAACAGGAAGACGTATTTCAGCGATTGTACCAATGCATACATTTGGCCATGCTGCGGACATAGAGGGGTTACTTAAAGTATGTGAAATGTATAATTTGATGCTTATTGAAGATGCAGCAGAGTCATTAGGTTCATATTATAACGGAAAACATACAGGTAGCTTTGGAAAAGTTAGTGCATTGAGCTTTAACGGCAATAAAATAATGACAACTGGCGGTGGCGGTGCGATTGTGACAGATGACGATGCAATAGCTGACTATGCAAAACATTTAACAACTACTGCTAAAATACCACATCGTTGGGCATATGAGCACGATGAAATTGGATTTAATTACCGTATGCCGAATATAAACGCAGCGTTAGGTTGTGCGCAATTAGAAAAAATACCCTTGTTTATCCAGCAAAAACGCGAGTTAACAAAGCAGTATGAGCAATGGTTAGCTGGTATCGAGGGTGTCCAATTATTTAAAGAGCCAGCAAATTCTAGAAGTAATTATTGGCTACAAACTATTCTACTGGATGAACAGTTTAATCGTGATGAAGTCTTGGACTATTTAAATGAGCAAGGTGTAATGAGTCGTCCTATTTGGAGCCCGATGCATCACTTAGCAATCTATCAAAACTGCCCGAAATCAGATTTAAGTGTGACAAATCAGTTAAATAGAAGTGTTGTCAATATTCCTAGCACACCAATAAGTGAGGGATAATGATGAAACGTAAAATTTGTATTATAACTGGTACTAGAGCGGAGTACGGTCTATTATCAAATCTTGCAAAAAAACTTCGAGAAGATCAAGATTTTGATTTACAAATGGTTGCTACAGGCATGCATTTATCTCCAGAGTTTGGAAGCACTTATAAAGAAATGGAAAATGATGGATTTTTTATTAATGAAAAGATAGAAATTCTATTATCTGCTGATTCTCCAACCAGCATTGTGAAATCGATGGGACTTGCTACAATTAGTTTTGCAGATGCATTTAACCGTTTAGAACCAGATTTACTAATTATTTTAGGTGATCGTTTTGAAATGTTAGCAGTCGCTCAAACGGCACTTATTATGCGAATTCCTATTGCTCATATACATGGGGGGGAGTGTACGTTTGGTGCATATGATGATGCTATTCGTCATTCTATTACAAAAATGGCAACTTGGCATTTTACAAGTACAGAGTCCCATAGAAAACGTGTCATTCAATTAGGTGAATCTCCAGAACGTGTTTATAATGTTGGTGCTCTTGGTATAGAAAATATTGTAAATTTAACTCTGCTGACACGTCAGGAACTATTTCAAACACTGCAACTAGATGAGGAACGACCTATGTTTTTAATAACCTATCATCCTGAAACGAATGGTCATATTCATGGGGTATACGAATTGTTAAAGGCCCTGGAAAATTACCCTGATATTAATTTAGTGTTTACGAAATCCAATGCTGATAATGGTGGAAGGTTCATTAATAAGGCGATTCAACAATTTACTTTAAAACATAACAATGCAAAAATATTTGATTCACTTGGTCAGTTAAAGTATCTAAGTGCAGTGAAGTATGCTGATGTTGTCATTGGGAATTCTTCAAGTGGATTAATTGAAGTACCTTATTTAGAAACACCTACTGTTAATTGTGGAAATCGTCAGGAAGGACGTGAGCATCCCAATTCAGTATTTAATACAAATATGGATGCTGAAAGTATACTTATTTCCATTGAAAAGGCAAGAAAGTTTAGCGATAAGTATGAACATATATTTGGTGATGGAATAGTATCTGAAAAAATAATTTCAGTATTACGCAGTTTACCTTCATTTTCTATTCAAAAGGGGTTTTATGATTTATGAAAAATAAGACATATATCATTGCTGAAGCAGGTGTCAATCATAATGGGTCATTGGAAATGGCAAAAGAGCTTGTGTTGGTTGCAAAAAAAGCAGGGGCAGACGCGGTAAAGTTTCAAACCTTTAAAGCTGAAAATCTAGTTACAAAGAAAGCACAGCAAGCAGCATATCAAGTTGAAAATTTAGGTGGGGCTTCATCTCAATATACAATGTTGAAAAAGCTGGAATTAACTTATGAGGAATTTATTGAATTGCAATCATTTTGTCAAATAGAGCAAATAGAATTTCTATCGACACCTTTTGACTTCGAAAGTGTCGATTTTTTGCTAGATAAAATTGCAATTGCAAGGGCTAAAATCCCATCAGGAGAATTAACGAATGCTCCATTTATTCATTATATTGCAACAAAACAAAGACCAATTATTTTATCTACGGGAATGGCAACTATCGAAGAAATACATGAGGCATTAGCATTTATTTCTTATGGTTTAGCGAAATCTGATGAACCCGTTACGATAGAGCGTGTGAATAAGTTTTATGTTACAGAAGAGGCGAAAGAAGTGTTAAAAAAATATGTAACATTGTTACATTGCACTACACAATATCCAGCGCCTATGGATTCTATTAATTTAAAAGCAATGATTGAAATGGAAAGAATCTTTCAATTACCTATCGGTTTATCAGACCATTCAGAAGGAATCAATATTCCGCTAGTGGCAGTAGGTATGGGTGCAACTGTAATAGAGAAACATTTTACGTTAGATAAAACGTTAGAAGGACCAGACCATGTGGCATCCTTAAATCCTGATGAACTTAAGTCCATGATAATAGGAATTAGAGAAGTAGAGCAGGCATTAGGAAATGGCATAAAAAGTCCAACATCTATAGAACTTCAAAATCGGATTCCAGCACGGAAAAGCATAGTTGCTAAACAAACGATACAAGCAGGTGAAAAATTCTCTGTTAGCAATTTAACTGTAAAAAGACCTGGAGATGGTATGCAACCTTCTAAATACTGGTCTCTTATTGGTGAAATTTCTTTAAAATCATATGAAGAGGATGAGTTAATTGATGAATAAAGGGATTATTATGATTGGGAATGGGGGACATGCCTCGGTATTAACAGAAATTTTACTTGAACAGAAGCAAACGATTATTGGATTTACTGCACCAACTCTAGAAGAGAATGCTTTTGATTTGCCTTATTTAGGAACTGATGAGGTAATAGAAGATTATAATCCATCTGACATTGAACTAGTACTCGCTATAGGGACAATTAAACCGTCCCCATTACGGGAAAAAATCTTCAATAAATTTACACAAAAAACGTATCAATTTAAATCTGTCATCCATCCTTCAGCTATTATTGCTCCTTCGGTTCAATTAGGTCAAGGTGTTCAAATAATGGCTGGTACTATTATTCAAACGAAAACAACAGTTGCCGATAATAGTATTATAAACACTGGTGCGCTGATTGATCATGATTGTCAAATAGGTTCCCATATACATATTGCGCCGGGCACAAAAATATCAGGCAGTGTACATATACAAAAAAGAACACATGTCGGAACAGGTGCAACAATTATCCAAGGCGTTCATATAGGATCAAATTGTTTAATTGGTGCAGGGGCAGTTGTGGTTAGTAATTTTGCAAATGGCATAAAAGCAGTTGGCGTACCTGCAAAGGAAGTGTAACTATATGAAACAATGGAAAAAAACACTAGTTAATCAAAATCATACTTTACTAGATACAATGAAAATTATTGATGATTCTTCTTTGCAATTTGCAGTAGTTATAGATGAAGAAAAACATTTGCTTGGAACTGTTACGGATGGAGATATTCGCCGTGGTATTTTGCGAGGTGAAGGCCTTGATGTAAAAATTACCTCCATTATGAACCCAAATCCAATAAGTGCAAGAAGCGGTCAAAGATATCATAAATATAAGCAATTAATGAAATCAAAAATGCTTAAGCAGTTACCTATAGTAGATGAGGATAATAGAATTATTAATATACTATTTGCGGACAATATTGAAACGACATTGAATAAAAACACTGTTATCTTAATGCTTGGCGGATTAGGTACAAGGTTGCGACCATTAACAAACGATACACCAAAACCAATGCTTAGAGTGGGAAATAAGCCGATTTTAGAAACGATAATAGAAGGTTTCAAGCAATATGGATATATTAATTTTATTTTTTCTGTTAATTACAAAAAAGAGGTAATCCAGGACCATTTTCAAAATGGGGAAGCATTTGATGTAACGATTAATTATATTGAGGAAGACAAAAAAATGGGGACTGCTGGAGCACTTTCATTACTAAAAAATAGACCGACTAAACCATTTTTTGTGATGAATGGAGATTTATTAACACAAATTAATTTCGATCAACTGATGCAATTTCATATCGAACAAGATTCTGTTGCAACGATGTGTGTAAGAGAATACGAATATCAAATTCCATATGGTGTTATTGAAACAGTTGGAACAGATTTAGTGACCATAAAGGAAAAACCTATTCATCGTAGCTTTGTTAATGCTGGTATTTATGTATTAAGTCCAGATGTTTTTAGTTATATACCAAATGATGAATTTTTTGATATGCCTACATTGTTTCAGCGATTGGTAGAAGAAGGAATGAAAACATCAGTTTTTCCAATACATGAATATTGGTTGGATATTGGACAAATAGGCGATTATGAGAGAGCGAATAATGAAATAGGAGGAATTTCTAAATGATAAATGGGAAAAAAATAATTGCTTTAATACCAGCACGGGGTGGAAGCAAATCTATTCCTAAAAAAAATATAGCATTGCTAGGTGGTAAACCATTAATTTCCTGGTCAATCGAAGTAGCAAAAGCAATTGATTTAATAGATGAAATAATAGTTTCTACAGACTGCAAAGAGATAGCAGAGGTTGCTAAAAAGTTTGGAGCAAAGGTACAAGAAAGGCCGAGTGAATTAGCAAACGATAGCTCTTTAGTAATTGATACAGTTCGATATGTATTAAGTAATATGGAAAATTATTTAGATGATGATGATTATTTGTTGCTATTAGAACCAACCTGCCCTTTACGTTCTGAACAAGATATAAAATCTTGTATAAATCTAATTGAAACGGAACAGTTAGATTCAGTTGCTACATATAAAGAGGCGGAGTTAAATCCACATAGAGCTTGGAAAATCATTGGTAATAAACCAACGAGTTTTATAGATGGTGTAAATCCATGGTTACCAAGACAGGAATTACCAATGTCTTATCAACTAAATGGAGCAATTTATCTTTCAAAAGTTGGAGTAATTGATGAAAAAACGGTTGGTTTAGTGAATGGAAACATTGGGGCAATTGTTATGCCAAAAGAGCGTTCTATTGATATCGATCATCCGATAGATTTACTTGTAGCAGAGGTGATAGTAAATGGATAAAAGTAAAATACTAATTACTGGGGCTAATAGTGGTGTTGGAGCCTCTTTGGTCTCATACTTATCAAAAAGTTATGATGTTATTGCTTTAGCTAGAAATACGGAAGAGATTATAGAGAAAGATAATGTTTTTAAATATAAAGTGGATTTAATAGAAGAAAAAGAATTAGACAATCTATTAATCCAAATCGTTGAAGAACAAGGGTATATACCTTATTTAATTAATAATGCAGGTATTATGCATCAATCTAAAATTGAAAATTTAAGTCTTAAGGATTTAGAGTATTCTTTTAGAGTAAATGCATATGCCCCGCTTCAAATAATGAATAAATTGTTGCCATTAATGAAGTTAAACAATTATGGAAGAATTATTAATCTTACTTCAGGTGCACCTTTAAATTGTATGGAAGGCTATACAGCTTATAGTGCTTCAAAGGCAGCATTAAATGCTATAACTGAAACTGCTTCAAAGGAGTACAAGGATTATAATATTAAAATTAATTTGATGAGCCCAGGACCTTGTAAGACTAAAATGGCACCTAATGGTGTAATGGATCCATCAGTTTGTCATCCCACTGTTGATTATTTACTTAATTTAGATGAACAAACAATAACAGAAGGATTATATTGGTTAGGATATCAAATTCCACTTAAACCAGAACTTAAAGGAATTGAGTGGCTAAAAGGTACTGCTGATAAAAGGTACAAAAAAATATTATGAAAAAGATAGGGTTGCTAGGATTAACAGATGGTAACGGTCATCCATATTCTTGGGGATCTATTATTAATGGGTATAATGATAAAGCATTGAGAGATGCGAATTGGGATGTTATTTATAACTATGTTAAAAAGAGGGATATCTCTGAATTTGGTTTTCCTAACATTAAAATCACTCATGTATGGACTCAAGATGATGCTATTAGCAATAATTTAGCACAAGCGATTGGTGCAGAGAGTGTTGTCAAAAACTATACAGATATGATTGGAGAAGTTGATGCAGTAATTATTGCTCGAGATGATTATGAGCAACATTTAGTAATGGCTAAACCATTTTTAGATGCAGGAATGAAAGTTTTAATAGACAAACCTTTGACAATGGATATATCAGAGTTATTGTATTTTAAAGAATTCCTATCTAAAGGACAGTTAATGTCTGTTGCAGGATTAAGATTTGCAATTGAACTAGATGAGATAAGAGCTAATATGGACACGTTTGGTAAACTAAAAGTAATTCAATCATCAGTCATTAATGAATGGGAAAAATATGGAATACATATAATAGACGGGGTATTAGGGTTAATAGAGGAAAAGCCAAAATCAATTGAATATATTTCTAGTAATGCTGAAATATATGTGGTTACCTTTGATAGTGGATTAGTCTGGACAATTAATATTCTTGGTAGAACACAAAAAACATTTAATATAGAAGTTTGGGGAGAATCGAAAAGATCTAGTGTCGAAATAGAAGATAATTTTTCTATGTTTAGACGAATGCTCTATCGATTTGGAAAGTTAGTAGATAAAAATGAAATACTTTATAACCCTGAGAATACTTTGTTATCAATTGCATTATTAATAGCTGGAAAGCAATCACGTCAAGAGAATAGAAAAATCATATTGGATGAGCTATATCATTGCTTAGGAATAGAAGGGTATTAAAATGAAAAAAGAATTTAAAAAGCTTTTTGATTTGCAAGGTAAAAACGCTATTGTAACAGGTGGTGCAGGAATTTTAGGTAGTCATTTTTGTATGGGGTTGGCTGATGCAGGTGCCAATGTAGCAGTAGTAGATATCAATATAGATAAAGCGAATGAACTTGCAAGTACAATTGAAAAAGATTATGGAGTAAAAACACTAGCGATTTATTGTGATTTGACATCTGAACAATCAGTCAAAGAAATGGTCAATAGTGTCGTAACAGAATTTAAGACAATTGATATTCTTCATAATAATGCAGCGGGTAAATCTAGTAACTTAGAAGCTTTCTTTGCCCCGTTTGAAGAATATGAATTGAACCAATGGAAAGAAATAATGAGCACGAATTTAGATGGTATGTTCCTTGTAGCTAAATATGTAGGAAAAGTAATGAAGCAACAAAAAAATGGAGGTTCTATCATTCAAACGGCTTCTATTTATGGCGTACTTGGTCCAGATAATCGTATTTATGAGGGCTCTTTCTATTTAGATCGTCAAATCAATACGCCAGCCATTTATTCAGCATCCAAAGGAGGCGTTGTTGCATTAACTAAATATCTTTCTACTTATTGGGCGAAAGATAAAATACGCGTGAATACAATAACCCCCGGTGGAGTAGAAAGTGGACAAAATGAAGTATTTAAACAGAATTACTCAAATCGTATTCCGTTAGGTCGAATGGCACAAGCCGATGAAATGGTTGGAGCGTTAATTTATTTAGCATCTGATGCTTCAAGTTATGTAACAGGGCAAAATCTAGTAATTGATGGTGGTTTGAGTGCGTGGTGAGTATTATATCAATCATATAACAAAACTATTTGTTTTAATTCATAGTCTATAAAGATGAAAATTTATATAAATATATTATTTACTGTCATTTTTATCTAAGTAAATAGTATATATTGCTTCTACAATATAACCATACTTAATATTAATTATTTATAGTATGTTTTAGTTTTAGGACATAGATTGAATTGTTAAGCCTTTTTATATTGTATAAAAGAATTTATAATGTGCAAAGTTTAGTTGTAAGGATATTTGATGTGTTGCTTGGAACATTACAGTAGATAAAGCTTTATCATCCTGAAATAAGTAGGATCTAAATATAATCAAATCTAGCTAGAATTTTAAACTTTACACTCAAAATCTAATATGATTGGGAGTCTGTAAAACAGCAAAATTAACGCAGGAGATGATTATAAAAGTATACAGCAACTTGCTAAAGAAATTGGACTAATTCTACTTAATTCATATTATCTGAGTTGAAGCTTTTTTGTTGAGCAATACATATTAAAAAGAGTTTACTGCAAAGGTGAAAAATTTAAGAAGAGTTTTATGAGATTTCGTTATATAGTAAATTTCATGAAATTATAATCAATATCTTGATTCATAAATAGAAGTAAGAGAAGGAATGACGATAATCAAGGCCAAAAGAAAAGAATGGAGATTTTTTATGGGTTATATAAATAAGCAATACTGGGAAAACTTTTATAAAGATAGAGTTGATTTGACTGAATCATCAACCTTTAGTGAGTTTATTTTAAAGAAAAAAGAACAGATTATTGAAAATATAATTCTAATTGATTTAGGATGCGGAACTGGAAAAGATACATTTTATTTTGCTAAAAATGGTTTTGAAGTTATTGGAATTGATGGATCGGAAAAAGCGATACAGAGAAATAATGACCTAACAAAAGAACATTTTGATACAAATAATATATATTTTACATGTGTTGATTTAAGTGATGTGAATGCAGTTCAAAAATTAATGGCCAAATTTAATGATATTTCAATATCTCAAGAAAAAGAAATTTTGTTTTATACTAGGTTTTTCTTACATGCAATTACAGAAGAAACTGAAAATTTGATTTTTGAAAGCATTCTTGCGAATATTAAATTTTCTTGTGAAATAGTAGCTGAGTTTAGAACTAAAGAAGATGAGGAATTAGACAAAGTTTTTGATAATCATTACAGAAGATATATAGATACAGATATGCTAATTTCCAAGTTAATAAATCTAGGATTTTCTATTGAAGAGTTCTCAAAAGGAAGAGGGTTTTCTATTTACAAAAACGAAGATCCCTTTTTAGCTAGAATTATTATTAAAAAGAACTAAGTTGTTTATAAAAATAATGAAAGAGTGATATTTTTGAAAGATGCTAAAATAACTGCTTTGAAAAAATTTAAACAAGAAATCACTTTACTCTTAAATGAAGGATTATTAGCAGAAGCTAAGGTTAAATTAGATGCAATAAGTATAAGAAATGAATCGTATTATTCACTATCTGCAAACTATTATTATCAACTTAGTGAGTATCAACTAGGAATAACTTTACTAGAGGAAGAGGCATTAAAAGAATTTCCTTTTTCATTTGAAATTGTTTATAATTTGGCAATCTTAAAAAGTGCAATTGGGGAGTATATTGATAGCTTATGGATATTTGCACGATGTGTGAAGTTGGCGAATTCTGACGAAGATCGTGAAATGGCGACGCAAAATTTAAAACAAGTAATAGATAAAGTAAAAGAAGATTCTACTCTAATTCCTGATCAACTTCAGGCAGCTTTAGATTATACTAAATTGATTCTTTTAGAAGAAAACGAAAGCAACTATCCAATTAATCGCTTTAATGAAAGTCTTGTGAAAAAAATAGTAAAAGATTCTGCTGGCAATGAATACTTTACAGAAATGTACAAGTCGCTGAATGTGTTGAATATTGATAAAACTTCACGATTCTTTTTTAAAACTGAACTGTTACAAGGAAAAGCTACTGATACCTTTTCTTTTGCTATTAATAATGTAACAACTTTACCAATAGCATTATTTGAACAATATGATGAAATAATAGTAGAAGGCCCAAAAATTAATTATAGTTTCCCAAGAAATGTATTAAGGTCAAACCAATTTAATTATTTTACATTTACTGATGTAGGTGAATATAAAGTAACGTCGAGTAAACCCTTTTTTGTTGGAAAACCAGTTGATTTGAAACCTACTATAAAACAAGCTCAAGCTGTTATTACTATTTTTGTAGATGGTCTAGCTAATAGTGTAATAGAAGAAAAGTTACATAAATTAATGCCCCGTACGTATAACTTTTTTTCAAATGGCTATATAAATAATAATTGCTATACTACGGGAGATTGGACACTGCCAAGTGTTGCCAGCATGTACACTGGTAAGACTACCTTAAACCATGGACTTTACCATCCTTCAAATCATTTAGAGTTAAACAAATATAATCATATGTTCACAAGGGATTTTCAAAAAAATGGATATTTAACTACCCAAGTTAATAATGATTGGCGGGTTACACCTACCTATGGTTACTTAGAGGGGATGGATCGAATTTTATATCAAAACTATGCAGGAGGCTTTACGGCTGGAGAAGTAGTTGGAGAGGCAATCGAGCATTTAGAGACTTTCAAAAATAATAATCATTTTTTATGGATAAGCTTAATGGATTTACATGATGTCGCTGATGAAATAAATAATGATTTAATGAGTCAAGTCAACGTTTCAGCTAAATATAGACAAAATAAAAATCTTGGTGCTACATCTGTATTATCCTCTTATGACCCAAATAAAATAAAAAAGTACGAATCAGAATTAAAGCGTGTAGATTTGCATCTATCCTCACTATATAGTTATCTTGAATCAAGTTTTGGCAAAGAAAATATTATTGTTGCTTTAGTAGCTGATCATGGACAAACTTATTTAAAAGAAGACGACTTTCTTTTACATGAACCAAGACGTAAGGTCCCATTTATGTTGGCAGGTGGAAAAATTGAAAGGAAAATTAGTAATGAATTATGTTCCATTATTGATATTTTTCCTACAATTGCTAACCTTGCTGACCTAAAGTTAGATAGTAATGAAGGTGTTGTATTAAAAGATTTTGGTGGTAATGGACGAGATACAGCAATAACGGAGACAATACACCCTGATCAACCTTATTTAGTTGCTATTACAGATGCTGAACATATTTTTAGATTTAAGACAAAATCTAACGTTACTGACAATGGGTTAGTTGATTTAGAGCATTATGAAGCGCAATTATTAGACTTAAAAACATTTGAAGATGTATCAGTACAATTTATTGAAAAATTAGAGAAATATATAGATACAACTATTCAAAGAGCAATAAAATTACAGCCATAGAAATAATAATACAGTGAGATATAATTAAATAGAATAGAAAGGATGGCCTCTTGTTCAAGAAAAATTATTTGAACAAGAGGCCATTCTTTTGAAGTATACAAACATATCAAAGTACTTCTAGAGAAAGAGTGAAACATTCCTAAAAACTTCCGATATTAAATATAAGAATAAGAAAAGTTTAGGAGGTTACATATTATGCGTATTGCAGCTCAAGGACAATCTACAGATGTAGGAACTGCAGCGTCGTCTACTGTTGCGAAGAAAACAGTAAAAGAGGAAACTACGATGACGACTACTAGTAAAGCTCAATTAGTAACGCAATCACAAGGAGAAAATCTACCAACTGCTGACGTACAAGAAATATCTAAAGAGAAGCTGCAACATGCAGTAGACACTGTGAATGAATTTTTGCAAATCAATCATAATGCTTCTAAATTTGTGTTACATGACGGTTTAGATCGATATTTTGTACAAGTTGTTGATACTCAAACAGAAGAAGTTGTAAAAGAGATCCCTCCCAAAAAACTTTTAGACGCATATTATGAGATGCAAAAGTTATTAGGGATGATCGTGGACGAAAAAATATAAGAATATTTAGGAGGAAATATAATGGTAAATAGAATCGGCGGTTTAGCTTCAGGAATGGATATAGATGCACTCGTAAAAAAATTAATGAATGCGGAAAGAGCACCGTTAAACAAGTTATATCAAAAGAAACAAACGTACGAGTGGCAACGTGATGCATACCGAGGTGTTAATACAAAATTAAAAACATTTGATACTTATATTTCAGATAATCTAGTATTAAAAAGTCTCATTTCTAAAACGGCAGCTAGTTCCAATTCTAACTTAGTAACTGCAACTGCAACAGGAAGTGCTGCGGGAACACTGTCAATTGAGGGTGTTTCTCAATTAGCTACAGCAGCTCGTAAAGTTGGTGATCAGGTGAATGCTGTAGGAACAACAAAAATGTCTGATTTAGGAGCAACAGGAACTATAGAATTTAAAGCCATCCAAACTAACGGCAAATTAGCAAGTGAAGCAACAAAGATTGAAATTACTTCTGATATGACAGTTGATCAATTTATTAGTAAAGTGAATTCTAGTAATGCAGGAATTAGTGCTGTATTTGAAAATGGTCGATTCTCCTTTACTGCCAAAAACACTGGTGATGTTAAAGGTGATGATGAAATCAAAGTTGTAGGTGGTTTAGATATTTTCAACAAGTTAGGGTTTGCTGATCCTAATAAAGTTCAAAATACAGAAGGAAAAAATGCTATTTTCACTGTGAATGGCATAGCTACAGAAAGAACAACAAATACATTTACTATTTCAGGCTATAATGTAACGCTAAAAGATACATTTAATGGCCTCCAAACGATTGCAGATAAATATAAGGCTGCTGTGGAAGAATTAAAAAATGCTACTACTAATTTAGCAAATAAACAAGCAAATCTTATTACAAAACAAAATGCTTATGGTGCTAGTGATATTAATAGTTATACCGCTAACCATGAAACTGCATATAAAAACGCTTTTGGAAATACTTTATCTTTGTCACAACAAGTGCAATATAACAAACTTGGAAATAATGCGTGGAGAAATTTATCAACTGATGAAATAAATTACATTAAAAACCAATCATCTGCACAAGGTATTAAAGATAATCTAGATGGAAGCTCTTTAAGTGATGAAAGCAAAGCGAAATTAAAGGATTTATCTAATGATGTGTTAGATGTTCTATTTTCAAACAAAGATCAGCTTACAGATTTTAAAGCTCAAGCGGAATACGAAAAATATGGTGTAAAATTAAAAGATTTTGATCAAAATGCCATTGATGCATTAAAACGTTTCTCATATAACAGCAATGATTCAATTGAAAAAATTCATAAAGATATAGATGATAATCCGGAGTTTACAAAGGAAGTCAAAGATGCGCTAAAATCTTTAAGTAAAGATGATTTAACTAATTTAATAGCAACAGATTCAGCAACTTTAAAAACTTATCAAGAAAAAGCTCAGGCTGACGATTTCAAACAAAAGTATAGTCAGTTAGGCGATGCGTTAATTAAAGAGTTGCAAGAAGGTACTAAAAAGGTTGAGGATTTAACAGAAAAACAAAAAGAGATTTGGAATAGCTTATCACCAGAAAAAAAAGGTCAATTTTATGATTTAGCCGATCAAAATATTAAGCGCTCCGAGTATTTAACTGCAGTTGCTGAAGAAAAAGCAGCTCAAACTCGTTTAACAGAGGCCACTAATACCGAAAAAGCAGCAACAGCAGATGCAACTGCAGCAGGTATTTTAAAGGATGATGGTAGTGGCGGTAAAGAAGTTGACGAGGATAAAGTAAATGCTGCTCCACAAGCACAAGCGGTCACTATGACTTCCACAACAGATGTGGATGACATCATGGCTAAAATTAAGGAATTTGTCACTACTTATAACGGTTTTATCAAAGATTTAAATGATCAAACGAAAGAAACAAAATATCGTGATTATACGCCGTTGACTAGTGAACAAAGAGAAGAGATGTCAGAAAGTGAGATTAAGCTTTGGGAAGAAAAAGCGAAGAGTGGTTTATTAAGAGGTGACACTCTTATTCGTGAAGGGCTTGCAGGTATGCGTTCTTTAGTATACCAATCAAATCCTGGTATTGACTCAAAATATAATTCCCTCTTTAGTATTGGGATTACAACATCAAAAAATTATAATGATGGCGGTACTTTAGAAATTGATGAAGCAAAATTACGAAAAGTATTAGAAGAAGACCCTGATGCAGTTGAAAAACTCTTCAAAAATAGTGAAGGTAAAAAGGATGATGTCGTAGACGGAAAAACAGTCGATACACGCGGTTATTTAGATAAACTTCGTGAATCGATGAAAACTTTTGAAATTACTATTGAAAAAAAAGCAGGCCGCTCTACGATGACCGACGCTCAATATGCAATTGGAAAAAATTTGGTGGATACAGAAAGTCGAATCAGTACTTGGAAAAGAAAACTAGAGGATATAGAAGCACGATACTGGAAACAATTCACAGCAATGGAGCAAGCTATTAATAAAGCAAATCAACAATCAAGCATGTTCATGCAGGGCTAAGGCTTTCTTTATTAGATAGGAGAGTATAATGTATCAAACAGATCAACTATTACAGGTGTCTGCCAATCTATTTAAGCATTTAGGTGACATTCCAAATGGTGAAGAACGTGACGAATATATTGAAACAATTAATACCATGTTGGACAAGCGTGAAACAATTATTAAAGGCTTGAGACAAGAAGGTTTTCAATTCGATGAACAAAATCGTATTCATCGTACTCTGTTAGAGTTAGATAAGGGCATAAAACAACGATTAGCAGCTGTTATGGATGCAGTTAAGCAAGACATGGCAAACCTACAAAAAACGAAAAAAAGTGAACAGCAATATTTCAACCCTTACTCCAATGTTCGTGTGATGGACGGAATGTATTACGACAAAAAGAATTGACCTTTTATCTTCATTCAGTGTGGTGGAAGCCGCAAGCTGAATGAAGATAAGGCCCAGGCGTATGTCAAGGATTTTTAAAAGAAGTGAATTGTGCTATCACAATTCAAAATCCCGACACAATTACGCTTGGGCGTAATTGATCAAATAGCTTTTCTTCGGAAAATGGTTTAAACTAGTAAATAAGTAACCTTTCAAAGGAGTTGTCCTTTATTGGCAGCAAATTTAACAGCACAAAATGCGTACAAACAAAATAGTGTAACCACTGCTTCTCCAGGAGAGCTGACGTTAATGCTTTATAATGGATGTTTAAAATTCTTGAATAAGGCGAAACAAGCTATTCAAGAAAAAAATATCCAAGAAAAAAATACAAATCTTATTAAGGCACAGGCAATTATAAGTGAATTAATGGCAACGCTTAATATGGATATTGAGATTTCGAAACAAATGCTACCTCTTTACGAATATATGAATCATCGTCTAGTCGAGGCAAACATTCAAAATGATGTAGCCATTATTGAAGAAGTAGAAGGATTAGTGACGGAATTCCGCGATACGTGGAAGGAAGTTATTCGCATTAATCGACAACAGCAATTTGGTCAGGGAAACAGCGGACAAATTTAGACACTATTAGAGACCATCCACCAAGATGGTCTCTTTTCTTTAAGACAGAATCATCTGTTAGAAATTATCACTAAATAGTCATAAAATAGGCTGTTCAACGGTAAAATATGTTACTTATTCCCCTAGCTGTAAGATGGGCATCGTGTCATAATCAAAGCAATATAAATGTTTAACAATATACTGGGGTGGGAATATGATTTTTAAGCGTCAAGAAGGTTTCCGATTTAAATTTGAGGAGCCTGTTCAAATAACTTTTGCTGTTTATGAAAATGGGCGAGTTAATCATGGGCAGACGGCAATGGCTGAATTGCTGGATATTAGTCCGCGTGGGTTAAAGATGTATACGGAAGTGGATTTAGGTGTGAATCCCCCACCATTGGATATCCATTTTGTGCTTGATACGCAAGAGGTACGGGCTTATGGTGAAGTGATTTGGAGTCGTCCATTTGGTAGTGGTAAGCAATATGGCGTTTATTTTAATGATCAAGGTCGTGTTGAAGAGTTGATTGTAGATGAATTAAAGCTACGACGCAAAAAAGAAGCGGCAGAAATAAAAAAGCAAAGCCAATATTAATTTTATAAAAGTTTTTTGTAAAATAAAGAATTATTTTAGAGGAATTTCACACACTTGTGTAGAAATAGATAGTATAGCAGTTATAAAGGAGGAGTTTACATGTTAAACTTTAACATTCGTGGTGAAAATATTGAGGTAACTCCAGCTATTCGAGAGTATGTTGAGAATAAAATCGAAAAAGTTGAACGTTATTTTAACGAAGATGTTAACGCCAATGCTAACGTAAATTTAAAGGTTTATAATGACAAGCAAACAAAAGTGGAAGTTACAATCCCAATGAAGAACTTAACTCTTCGTGCTGAAGAGCGTCATAATGATATGTATGCTGCGGTTGATCTCATTGTTGATAAATTAGAGCGTCAGATTCGTAAGCATAAAACGAAAGTAAACCGTAAATTCCGTGAGCGTGAAGGGGCAGGCCTTTATTTTGCTACTACTCAAGCAGTCGCTGATACGACTTTGGATGAAGAAGAATACTCCATTGTACGTACCAAGCAATTTGATTTAAAACCGATGGATCAGGAAGAGGCTGTATTACAAATGAATATGTTAGGGCATGATTTCTATGTCTTTACAGATGCTGAATCAAACGGCACAAATATTGTGTATAAACGTAAAGACGGAAAATATGGCTTAATTGAAACAACTTAAACTTCATGATGACAAAGGCTCTCGCGATGGCGAGAGTCTTTTTTGTATGACTTTCTCATGCAAGTAGGGTGACTGTTTGCATGAAACTGTTACACAATGGTAAAATGAAAGTTGAATCTATATAGGAAGTGAAAAACATTCATGGCAAACCTATTAAATAAATTATTTGATTTCAATAAACGTGAGTTAAAAAAATTAGAAAAAATCGCTGACCAGGTTGAGGGATTCGCTTCTCAAATGGAACAGCTTTCAGATGAACAATTACAAGCGAAAACAGAAGAGTTTAAAAAGCGTTATGCGGATGGGGAGCAGTTAGAGTCTATTCGTGCGGAGGCTTTTGCTGTTTGTCGCGAAGCGTCGAAACGTGTGTTAGAGATGTATCCGTTCCGTGTCCAAATCATGGGGGCTGCTTCCCTTGATGAAGGTAACATTTCAGAGATGAAGACTGGTGAAGGTAAAACGTTAACAGCTACGATGGCGGTTTATTTAAATGCGATTACTGGTAAAGGTGTGCATGTTGTCACAGTCAATGAATATTTGGCTAGTCGTGACGCTGCTGAGATGGGACAACTGTATAATTTCTTAGGTCTTACAGTAGGTTTAAATTTAAATAGCTTGTCAAAAGAAGAGAAGCGTGCGGCCTATGAAGCGGATATCACTTATAGCACAAACAATGAATTAGGATTTGACTATTTGCGTGATAATATGGTGCTTTATAAAGAGGAGCGTGTTCAACGCCCACTTCACTATGCTGTCATCGATGAGGTTGACTCGATTTTAATTGATGAGGCACGTACGCCATTAATCATTTCCGGTCAGGCTGGGAAATCAGCACAGTTGTATAAACAGTCTAATGCGTTTGTACGTATGTTAAGTGCAGAAACAGATTACACATACGAAGAGTCAACAAAAGGTGTTACATTAACAGATGCTGGTGTGGAAAAGGCGGAGAAAGCATTCGGCATTGACAATTTATTTGATTTAACACATGTCCGCTTAAATCATGCGATTAACCAATCGTTAAAGGCACATGTGAGTATGCATAATGATGTCGATTATGTTGTCCAAGATGGCGAAATTGTGATTGTTGACGGCTTTACTGGTCGTTTAATGAAGGGGCGCCGATATTCGGATGGCCTCCACCAAGCTATTGAAGCAAAAGAAGGCGTTGAGATTCAAAATGAATCAATGACAATGGCTACCATTACATTCCAAAACTATTTCCGTATGTACCAAAAGCTTGCGGGAATGACAGGTACAGCGAAAACTGAGGAAGAAGAGTTCCGCAATATTTACAATATGAGCGTTATTGCGATTCCTACGAATAAGCCAATTGCTCGTGATGACCGTCCAGATTTAATTTTTGCTTCTATGGAAGGGAAATATAAAGCGGTGGCGGCTGATATTGCAGAGCGTCATAAGGCAGGACAGCCTGTTCTTGTTGGTACGGTTGCGATTGAAACATCTGAAATTATTTCGCAATTGCTTGATAAACATAAAATCCCTCATAATGTACTGAATGCGAAAAACCATGAACGTGAGGCAGAAATTATTGCGAATGCTGGTACAAAGGGTGCTGTAACGATTGCCACAAATATGGCGGGGCGTGGTACCGATATTAAACCTGGTGAAGGTGTTTTAGAAATTGGTGGGTTAGCGGTAATTGGTACAGAGAGACATGAATCCCGTCGTATTGATAACCAGCTACGTGGACGTTCTGGTCGTCAAGGGAATCCAGGGGTGACACAATTTTATTTATCACTAGAAGATGATTTAATGCGTCGTTTCGGTTCAGATAATATGAAGTCTATGATGATGCGTTTAGGAATGGACGATACACAGCCATTGCAATCAAAAGTTGTGTCGAGAGCTGTAGAATCAGCGCAGAAACGTGTCGAAGGTAATAACTTTGATGCTCGTAAGCGTTTATTACAATATGATGATGTTCTCCGTCAGCAACGTGAGATTATTTATAAAGAGCGTTATGATGTGCTAGAAACAGAAAATATGCGTGTGCTTGTGGAATCGATGATTCAAGAGACGATCGATAATGTTGTCGGACTCTATACACAAGGGGAGCAAAAAGATTGGAATCTGAAGGCTATTGATGATTTTGTGGCTGCTAACTTGCTAGAGGAAGGTCAACTAAAAGTAGCTGATTTCCAAGGCAAATCTGCTGAAGACATTAATCAATTGATTTCAGAAGCTGTTCATGCTCGATATGATGAAAAAGAAGCAGAGCTTACTCCAGAGCGTATGCGTGAGTTTGAAAAAGTTATTTTATTACGTTCTATTGATACAAAATGGATCGATCATATTGATGCAATGGATCAACTTCGTCAAGGTATCCATCTGCGTGCATACGGTCAAAATGATCCACTTCGTGAATATCAACAAGAAGGTTTTGCGATGTTCGAAGATATGGTTGCTTCCATTCGCGAGGATGTTGCGAAGTATGCAATGAAGGCAGAAATTCGCAGTAATCTTGAGCGTGAAGAGGTGGCGAAAGGTCAGGCTGTTAATCCGAAGGAAGAAGGCGGTCCTGCTCCGAAAAAGCAACCAGTTCGTAAAGCTGAAAATGTTGGACGTAATGATTTATGTCCGTGTGGAAGCGGTAAGAAGTTTAAAAACTGTCATGGCGCAGCTCAATAATATAAAGGGAAAAGGTCATTTTAACTGTGTGTTGAAATGATCTTTTTTTTATAAATAAATAAATTTTTGTTATAAAAGTCAGAATTTATAGACAATAGTAAAATATGGGTATACAATAGCTGTAATATTAGGGATTTAGTTTTAGAGAATACTTCTATTATTACCTAATAATTAGGTGGGTTGAAAACAAAGAATTAAGAGTGACAAAAGATTAAAGATGGGGTGGGAGAAATGTGGGTGGAAATAGAGTTTTCCAAGCAATTTCGACTTGTAGAAAAAAGCGGGAATGTACGGACATTTGTATATTCTTTTTTTATTTAGGCTGAAAACATAAGTGCATAAAGGGGGAATAATGATGCATAAGAAGGATATTATGAGTAGTGAAACTATGCTGTATATGCCTGTGTATGATTCCTTTGGAAATTTATGTACTCGGGTAATGGAAAAAAGTAAAGATTATATTTCTAAAATACCGCCGACAAAGTTAATGGACTATAATCTGCGTTATTATGGTTCTAGCTTAAGAGGGGCTTTTGATGGATCAAAAATGATTTTAGGTAAGCTTAATAAAAACCCAATCGTTGTGGATGAGCGAGGTAATATTTTATGGTTTCCGAGCAAGTCGCCTCTACATCCGGAATGTATATGGTTTGCTGTCCATCATATTGATGAGTATATCTCTGTGGATAAAAAGAGTACAAAGATAATCTTTACGAATGGGCAGGAAATTATTGTAGATGTTAGTGTCAAAACGATAGAGTATCGTATTCAACGGGCATTTTTATTAAAATATAGATTAGAGAGAAGGACGAAGCATTTACTTGTTCAATATGATCGTGTGAAAGTATTTCAACGTTTTACGCTTGATATGCTTGAGGACGAGACTTAGGATCGTGTATTTATGTATGTTTTCCTCTGTAAAAACGTTATAATAAAAAGATACGGAGCTTTCACACTATGCTCCATTACAAACGTTCGGAGGATTTTACAATGATAGAATTAGCAGATGTACGCAATGTGTTAGATACTACAGCCAAAAAATTGGTGGACTTCAGGGGGTCTCTTTGACTTAGAAAACAAAGAGGCACGTATACAGGAGTTAGATGAAATGATGCTAGAGCCAGGATTCTGGGATGATCAGCAAGGTGCACAGGTGATCATTAATGAGGGTAATGGCTTAAAAGCAATCGTTAATGAATATAAAGAATTAGAAGAAACACATGAGAATTTAGATATGACATTGGAGCTTTTACGTGAAGAGCCAGATGAAGAATTGCAGGAAGAATTGGGAAAAGAGTTGGTGGAATTCCAACAAAAAATGGCTGATTTTGAGCTGCAATTATTATTGAGCGGTCCATACGATCAAAACAATGCCATTTTAGAATTGCACCCAGGAGCAGGGGGAACAGAGTCACAAGACTGGGGTTCTATGCTTTTACGTATGTATACACGATGGGCTGAGAAGCGTGGCTTTAAAGTGGAGACAATGGATTATCTTCCTGGTGATGAAGCAGGGATTAAATCTGTAACCATTTCGATTAAGGGGCATAATGCTTTCGGTTATTTACAGGCCGAAAAAGGTGTCCATCGCCTAGTGCGTATTTCCCCATTTGATTCTTCAGGACGTCGTCATACTTCTTTCGTTTCTTGTGATGTTATGCCAGAGTTTGACGAGAATATTGAAATTGATATTCGCACAGAAGATTTGAAAATTGATACGTATCGTGCGACAGGTGCGGGGGGTCAGCACATCAATACAACAGATTCAGCTGTTCGTATTACACACATCCCGACTGGCACGGTTGTACAATGCCAAGCAGAACGTTCACAAATTAAAAACCGTGAAAAAGCGATGGCTATGTTAAAAGGGAAATTGTATCAATTAGAGCTAGAGAAGCAACAGGCGCAGCTTGATGAGATCCGTGGTGAACAAAAGGACATTGGCTGGGGCTCGCAAATTCGCTCTTATGTATTCCATCCATACTCTATGGTAAAAGATCATCGTACCAATGAAGAAACAGGGAATGTCGGAGCGGTAATGGACGGCGATTTAGATCCGTTTATTAATGCGTACTTACGTTCAAAAATTAATTAATATCCATCCCCCAAGAGTTAATCTTGGGGGATTCTTTTAGTTAAAAGGGTGGATGATAGGGGGAGTCTTGACTAAGCTGTTTTCGTTCGTTCATATAATGTTTATAGAGCATTGATGCATTTACAAACTGCTTACTAATAGAAGCATATTGAATAGGTAGCTCAATCTTTTTATCATTTTTTAATGTGACAACACATCCTGTTTTACTAGGTGTAATGTTAGTAATGGCATGGAGTCCTATCCATATATTATGAATTGAATTCGGTGAATAGGTTGGTAGAAAAATGCAAGGAAACCCATAATCAAAAGCCACAACTATTGGTAGCTTATGTTGATTACCAAAAAAACGTTTAGCAGATTGCTTGGCAGCTTCATAGGTGGAGCCTAATGATATACAGGATTTTCTTAGTACATGCATCGGTTTCCGAGTAACAATTAGCTCATTATGTTTGTCAATAACATGAGTAAAAACTTTAGCGTCATGCTGAATAGGTTGTAGCAAGTAAGTGTTAAAGGAAATTAAATAGCCATTAACAAATTTGGTAGTCATAGTGAAAGTGCCTCCCTTTTCTATTGATAATCGTAGTGTAGTACATAATATGAATTTCAAAAAATATACAAAATAATGGAACAAGGCTTATAAATGAATGAAATGCTTAGAGAGTTTGCTTTAAACTTCACGAGTTTAGTAGCTAATTCAAGTTATTTTCAAATCGTAAGCATTGCTTTTTAATTTCAATTTTCATATAATTTAGAAAAGGATCGGGGTGAGATCGTTGGATAAATATTATTCGTACACAGATTTTCTAAAAGCCGTTGGTCATTCAAAAAAAGTTGATGAGGCAGAGAGATTATTAAACGAGATTTATTTAGATTTATTTTTAAATCGTATCCAGCGTATGCATCGACAAGAGCAGCTCATAGTTCTGATAGATAGAGCGCTCGATGATAAAGATGAAAACGCATTTTATCAATACGCAACCGAACTAAACTCCTTGCATCAAACAGAAGATGAATCATACTAATTATTCCGCTCTCCGCGTCTATGGAGAGCGGGATTTTTGTTTTTGGAAATGATAGAGTGGGTGGGGTCCAATGCACTCAATTTATGAAATTGCACTAAAAATGAGAAACGAGAAATTGCGACTACCATTCTATAATTGACTAATGAATAGATAAAGCTTGAAAACCTGTTGAAACGGCTATGATGAAAGTAGAAGGTTGATGGGCCATCTTCCATTTTAGGGATAGAAAAAAATTTACAAACATTCGTTCGTTAAATGTTCGATATTTTAATATTGCTATGCTAAAATATATGTACAAATTGGAAAGAAAGGACGGGGACAGGTGTGCAAACTTTTGATTTACAAGCGCCATATCAGCCTAATGGGGACCAGCCACAGGCAATTGCGGAATTAGTGGAGGGTGTGAAGGCAGGCAAGCGTCATCAAACGTTACTAGGTGCTACAGGAACTGGAAAAACGTTTACGATTTCTAATGTCATCCAGCAGGTTAAAAAACCGACACTCATTATGGCACACAATAAAACATTGGCGGGCCAATTATATAGTGAGTTCAAAGAGTTCTTTCCAAATAACGCTGTAGAATATTTTGTTAGTTACTATGATTACTACCAACCAGAAGCCTATGTACCGCAGACAGATACTTATATAGAAAAGGATTCTAGCATTAACGATGAAATTGATAAGCTGCGCCACTCTGCAACTTCGGCATTATTTGAGCGTGATGATGTCATTATTATTGCATCTGTATCCTGTATTTACGGTCTTGGTTCTCCAGAAGAATATCGTGAAATGGTTGTATCGATTCGCACAGGTATGGAAATTGAACGTAATCAGTTACTGCGCAAACTTGTAGATGTTCAATATGAGCGCAATGATGTTAGTTTTACACGTGGAACGTTTCGGGTACGAGGAGATGTAGTTGAAATTTTCCCAGCCTCACGTGATGAACATTGTATTCGTGTCGAATTTTTTGGGGATGAAATTGATCGTATCCGTGAAGTAGATGCTTTAACTGGAGAAATATTATCAGATCGAGAGCATGTTGCTATTTTTCCAGCATCCCACTTCGTTACACGAGAAGAAAAAATGCGAAAAGCAATTGAAAATATCGAAAAAGAATTAGAAGATCGTTTGGCATTATTGCGTGCCGAGGATAAATTGTTGGAGGCTCAACGTCTAGAGCAACGAACGCGTTATGATTTAGAAATGATGCGTGAAATGGGCTTTTGTTCGGGGATTGAGAACTATTCCCGTCACTTAACTTTACGTGAAGCAGGTGCTACTCCTTATACTTTGCTTGATTATTTCCCTGAGGACTTTTTACTTGTAGTAGATGAAAGTCACGTAACTCTCCCACAGGTACGAGGGATGTATAACGGTGACCAAGCACGTAAAGGGGTACTGGTAGAACATGGTTTCCGCTTACCATCTGCTCTAGATAACCGTCCATTGCGTTTTGAAGAATACGAAGCTCGAGTACATCAAGCTATTTATGTATCTGCCACACCAGGGCCTTATGAGTTGGAGCATACACCAGAAATGATCCAGCAAATTATTCGACCTACTGGTTTATTGGATCCATTAATTGATGTCCGCCCAATTGAAGGTCAAATAGATAACTTGATTGATGAAATTCAGGATCGAATTGCACGTGATGAGCGAGTGTTAGTAACAACGCTAACGAAGAAAATGTCAGAGGATTTAACCGCCTATTTGAAGGAGATGGGCTTAAAGGTTGAATATTTGCATTCTGAGATTAAAACATTAGAGCGCATTGAGATTATCCGTGAGCTACGGAAGGGCACATACGATGTACTAATTGGCATTAACTTATTGCGAGAAGGCCTTGATATTCCTGAAGTATCACTTGTAGCCATTTTAGATGCAGATAAAGAAGGGTTCTTACGTTCTGAACGTTCACTCATTCAAACGATTGGCCGAGCTGCGCGTAATGCGAATGGTCATGTCATCATGTATGCGGATCATGTAACAGACTCGATGAAAAAGGCACTGGATGAAACAAAACGTCGTCGTGCATTGCAAATGGCATATAACGAAGAGCATGGTATTACACCTCAAACTATTAGCAAAAAAATACCAGAAGTAATTCGTGCTACACAAGTGGCAGAAGAAGAAGAATCCTATGTAACGAAGGCGACGAAGGGCAAAAAGCTGACAAAGGCAGAAAGAGAACAGCTCTTAGCTTCTCTAGAAATAGAAATGAAGGAAGCAGCAAAAGCGCTTGATTTCGAACGTGCAGCGGAGCTTAGAGATACAATATTTGAATTGAAGGTAGAAGGGTGAATGACTTGTGAAAAATACTGAAATTGTCGTGCAAGGTGCACGTGCTCATAATTTAAAAAATATTAATGTCACAATTCCACGTGATCAATTAGTCGTTTTAACAGGATTATCAGGTTCAGGTAAATCTTCACTAGCGTTTGATACGATTTATGCGGAGGGACAACGACGTTATGTCGAGTCTCTGTCCGCCTATGCTCGCCAGTTTCTTGGACAAATGGACAAACCAGATGTTGATGCAATTGAAGGATTATCGCCTGCTATTTCAATTGACCAAAAAACGACGAGTCGTAACCCACGCTCTACGGTCGGGACAGTTACAGAAATCTATGATTACTTACGTTTACTTTATGCACGTATTGGTAAGCCGATTTGTCCGAATCATGGGATAGAAATTACTTCCCAAACGATTGAGCAAATGGTGGACCGTTTATTATCTTATCCAGAAAGAACCAAGATGCAACTTCTTGCGCCAATGGTTTCTGGTCGTAAAGGAACACATGTAAAACTACTGGAAGATTTAAAAAAACAAGGCTTCGTTCGTGTGCGTATTGATGGGGATTTACGAGATTTAGATGATGCGATTGATCTTGATAAAAATAAAAAGCATTCCATTGAGGTTGTGATCGACCGTGTTGTAATGAAGGAAGGTATTGCTGCACGTTTAAGTGATTCTTTAGAGACAGCTCTTCGTTTAGCAGATGGTCGTGTTCTTGTAGATGTCATGGAGCACGAGGAATTACTGTTTAGTGAACATCATGCCTGTCCAATTTGTGGTTTTTCCATTGGAGAGCTAGAGCCACGCATGTTTTCATTTAATAGTCCATTTGGTGCTTGTCCTAGCTGTGATGGCTTAGGCTCCACACAAGAGGTGGATTTAGATTTAGTGGTGCCAGATTGGGATCGTTCCTTGTTAGAGCATGCTATTGCACCTTGGGAGCCTACAAGTTCACAGTACTATCCTCAATTATTAAAAGCAGTATGTGACCACTATGAGATTCCAATGGATGTACCAGTAAAAGATTTACCAAAGGACAAGATGGATAAAGTTTTATATGGTTCAGGCAAAGAGAAAATTCACTTCCATTATGAAAATGAGTTTGGCAATGTGCGAGACCAAATGATTGAATTTGAAGGTGTTGTGCGAAATGTAGAACGTCGTTTTAAAGAGACAACTTCAGATTATGTTCGTGAGCAAATGGAAAAATATATGGCACAACAGGCTTGTCCTTCCTGTAAGGGTTATCGTTTAAAGCCAGAAACATTGGCAGTGAAAGTTGCTGATAAGCATATTGGTGAAGTGACACAATATTCGATTCAGGAAGCCGATACATTTTTCAAAGAGCTAGATCTCACTGAAAAGGATATGCAAATTGCTCGTCTAGTTTTACGAGAAATAGAAGAAAGACTAGGCTTCCTTGTCAATGTAGGTTTAGACTATTTAACTTTAAGTCGTGCAGCAGGCACATTATCAGGTGGGGAAGCACAACGTATTCGTCTTGCTACGCAAATAGGGTCACGATTAACGGGCGTTCTCTATATTTTAGATGAACCATCGATTGGTTTGCACCAACGGGATAATGATCGTTTGATTAGCACCTTACAAAACATGCGAGATATTGGTAATACACTAATTGTGGTGGAGCATGATGAAGATACGATGCTAGCAGCTGATTATCTGATTGACGTTGGACCAGGGGCTGGTGTACATGGTGGTCAAATTGTTGCAGCTGGTACACCACAGGAAGTCATGGAAAATGATAATTCTTTAACAGGACAATATTTAAGTGGTAAAAAATTTATTCCATTGCCAGTGGAAAGACGTCAACCAAATGGTCGTAAGCTTTCGATTAAGGGTGCCAAGGAGAATAATTTACGCAATGTCAAAGTCGACGTCCCACTTGGTTTATTTGTCGCAGTAACGGGTGTGTCTGGTTCAGGGAAATCTACGCTGATTAATGAAATATTATATAAATCATTGGCACAGAAGCTGAATCGTTCCAAGGTTAAACCAGGAGAACATAAAGAGGTAACTGGGATGGATGAACTTGAAAAAGTCATCGATATTGACCAATCCCCAATAGGCCGTACCCCACGCTCGAATCCAGCCACTTACACGGGAGTCTTTGATGATATACGTGATGTTTTCGCTACCACAAATGAAGCAAAGGTAAGAGGCTATAAAAAAGGTCGTTTTAGCTTTAATGTCAAGGGTGGCCGCTGTGAAGCATGCCGTGGAGATGGAATAATAAAAATAGAAATGCATTTCCTCCCGGATGTGTATGTCCCTTGTGAAGTTTGTCACGGGAAACGCTATAACCGTGAAACACTTGAAGTGAAATATAAAGATAAGAGTATCGCAGATATTCTGGATATGACAATTGAAAATGCAGTAGTGTTCTTTGAAAATATTCCTAAAATCCAACGTAAGCTACAAACTATTGTAGATGTCGGCTTAGGTTATATGAAATTAGGACAACCTGCCACAACATTGTCAGGAGGAGAAGCGCAGCGTGTAAAATTAGCATCTGAATTACATCGACGTTCAACAGGTAAATCATTCTATATTCTAGATGAACCAACGACAGGCTTACATGCAGACGATATAGCGCGTTTACTTGTCGTGCTACAACGTCTTGTTGAAAATGGCGACTCCGTTTTAGTCATTGAACACAATCTAGATGTTATCAAAACAGCTGATTATCTAATCGATTTAGGTCCTGAGGGTGGAGACAAAGGTGGGACGATCATTGCAACAGGTACACCTGAAGAAGTGGCAGAAGTGCCTGGTTCTTACACAGGAAAGTATTTAAAACCAATTTTAGAACGCGACCGTATGAGAATGGATGCAGTTCTAGCAGAAGCTTCTAAATCTTAATCCTAATCATCAACGGAATGCGAAAAGCGCTACTTAATCTATAGAATTAAAGAAGATTGGAGCACATCTTTCAAGCTGACGAGAAGGAAAGCCTTGGTTGTGATAGAAAATCCATATTATTTCAATTTTGCAGTGAAACTTTTCAATTAAAGAATCGTATAAATAGTATAACGAACTGAGGGAGGCTATTTAGTTATGCAAAATGAACGTCAACGAATTTTAGAACTTGTAGAAAAAGGTACGATTTCGGCACAAGAGGCGATTACATTATTAGAGGCATTAGAGCAATCTGGCAAATCTACTCAAAATGTTATGGATGATGTGTCTAAAGAGTCACAGTCATTTTCAACTGACAAAGAGTCACTATTTGAAGAAAAGTCTAAAGATGGCGACAAGAAAAAAGAAGATTTTATGAAACATTTCCAAGATGAGATGCAAGATTTCCGTAAAGATTTAACGCAGATTGGTTCTCTTTTTATGGATATGATGAATACAGCTGTCAAAAAGGTGAAGGAATTTGATGTTGCTTCTCCATTTGGCGACAAAATTGAGTTTACACATACAGAAGAAGTGGCTGCTGCCAATGTAGAAAGCATTATCGCTGAATTACCGAATGGTAACTTTTCATTGGAATCCAGTGAGGGAGATACAATTCAAGTTATTTGCAAGGTGAAGGCACCGCTTATGAATGAAAGTGAAGAAGAAACACGCAATCACTTTTTAGAGCAATTTGTTGTGAAAGAAGATGAGCATTCACTTCGAATTCTAAGTCAATTAAAGCTTGTTCAAGTCAATGCGAAGGTACTTGTTCCAAAGGATAAACTTGAAAAGCTATCCGTCCGACTTATGAATGGTAGTGTTTCATTACAGGATACAGATGTTGAAGAATTAAAGGTGAAAACATTAAATGGTGCTATTAAAGGGACTAAGTTCAGTTTTGGGAAAGCGGAAGTAGATTCCTCTAATGGCTCCATTGAATTAACGAAGGTTCGCGGGAAAGATTTAGAAGCTGAAACTTTAAATGGTCGCGTTTATTTAGATGGCGCGTTGGATGAAGTAGAAGCTAAATCTGTGAATGGACATGTTGTGGTGACAACATGTTCAACAAATTCATCCAAAATAAAAGCTCAAACTGTTGCAGGAGCGGTTGAATTATATGTACCTCGAACTATTTCATTAAGTGGTAAAGTGGTAACTAACTTTGGGAAAGTAGACGTCGGAATACAGGATGTTTCCAAAATGGAGTCACAAGATCAATTCCTCTCTAAAGTTGTCCGTTTTGATAAAGAAGTGGAACATGCAAATCGCTTATTTATTGAGGGAGAATCAAAAACAGGTGCTGTTTTAATTCGCTACACAACATCAGATGAGCAGCAAGTTTAATACAAAGCATTCAGGCTGATTGCCTGGATGCTTTTTTCTTGTGAAACAGCAATCGACACCGTATGTCGTCGATTGCTGTTTTTATTGTATGTCATATTTTTAAGGATTATGGCAAGGAAAGAACGAAATAGAAGGAACTACCACGGATTGAAATGAAACTGTAATAAAAAAACAGAAATAGAGTGCTATAATAGTAAATGAAATACCTCTTACATAGTGAGAGTTTTAGGTGGTTTAATCATGATAGAAATGAAAAATGTGACAAAGAAGTACCCCAATGGCGTTGTTGCGACAAATGGTATTTCTGTAAATATAAAGCAGGGAGAATTTGTGTATGTAGTTGGCCCAAGTGGTGCAGGTAAATCTACATTTATCAAATTGATGTACCGTGAAGAAAAAGCAACGTCAGGGCAGATTATTGTTAATGGTATCGATTTAGCAACGTTAAAGAATAAGAAAGTCCCTTTTTTGCGTCGTCAACTTGGTGTTGTTTTCCAAGATTTTAAATTATTACCTCGTTTGAACGTGTATGAGAACGTAGCGTTTGCACTAGAAGTAATCGAGGAACAGCCTGATGAGATCAGACGTCGCGTTATGGAAGTTTTAGAGCTTGTTGGATTAAAGCATAAAGCCAGAATGTTTCCGAATGAGCTTTCAGGGGGAGAGCAACAACGTGTGTCCATTGCACGCTCTATCGTCAATGTACCAAAAGTTGTGATTGCGGATGAACCTACAGGAAACCTTGATCCAGAAACTTCATGGGAGATTATGAATTTATTTGAGGAAATTAATGCGCGGGGGACAACCATTGTAATGGCGACCCATAACCGTGAAATTGTCAATACGATTCGACGTCGAGTGATCGCTATTGAGGGCGGTTTAATTGTCCGTGATGAACACGGAGGTGAATACGGCTATGAAATTTAGTACAGTAAAGCGCCACTTCCGTGAAAGTATAAAGTCGCTTGGACGAAATAGCTGGATGACTATTGCGTCTGTCAGTGCAGTCACAGTTACACTTATTCTAGTTGGCGTTTTTGCGCTTATTATGATGAATTTAAATAAGGTGGCAACTGATTTAGAAAACGACGTTGAGATAAAAGTCTTAATTGATGAGACAGCAGATGAGGCCGCTGAAAAAGCACTCATTGAGAAAATTAAAAAATTACCTGGTGTCTTAGAAATGAACTACTCAACTAAGGAAGATGAGTTAACCAAATTAGTCAAAGATTTTGGTGACGATTTTAAACTATTTGAGCAAAGTAACCCATTACGTAATGTAATTTATGTAAAAGCTACTGAACCTCAGCAAACGGCAAAAGTGGCGAAGACGATTGATAAATATGAGTATACATATGACGTTATGTATGGCGAAGGAAAAGTAGAAAAACTATTTAACTTCTTAAATATGAGTCGTAATGTAGGAATCGTGCTTATTTTAGGGTTATTATTCACAGCAATTTTCTTAATTTCAAATACTATTCGAATTACGATTATTGCTCGACGAGATGAAATCGAAATTATGAAACTAGTAGGTGCCACGAATTCATTTGTGCGTATCCCTTTCCTATTGGAAGGAATGTGGCTCGGTATTTTAGGTTCTATTATTCCGATTGCGGTTGTCACAACCCTTTACCACAATATATATAAAATTATTGCACCTCGTTTACAAGGTGAGCTCATCCAAGTATTAGATTTTTCTCCACTTGTGTATCAAGTGAGCGGTCTTTTGTTACTCATTGGTGTATTGATCGGTATTTGGGGAAGCTTCATGTCAGTGCGTAAATTTTTAAAAATTTAGATTAGCACTCACAGCGGATATTTGTGAGTGGGAAAATGAATAGTCGAAGGGGAGTTCAATAGGTGAAAAGTAAGGCGAAAAACACATTGAAAACACTTGCAGTAGCATCTGCTCTCATTCTTTTTATCCAAACTCCATCAGCGTTTGCAACAAGTTTATCGGATTTAAAAGAAGAAAAAAAGCAAATTGAAACAAAGAAAAATGAATTAAATTCATCCATTTCAAACAAATCAAATGCAATTACAGCCAATCAAGAAAAACAACAAAAAATCATAGATCAAATTCAAGCATTAAACGCTGAAATCGACAAAACAAATAGTGATATAAAAAATGTACAAACCGAAATTCAAGCAACAAATGAAGAAATAAAAAAACTAGAAGAGTCTATTAAAGAACTTTTGCATAAAATTGAAGAGCGCGATGTTTTGTTACAAGAGCGAGCTCGAGCAATTCAAGCAGGAGGCTCTGTTAGCTATTTAGATGTATTATTAGGTTCTAATAGTTTTGTTGACTTTATTGATCGATTCTCTGCGGTCAATGCCTTAATGGAAGCGGATCGTCAAATTATTCAAGATCAAAAAGATGATAAGCAAAAATTAGAAGAACAAAAGCAAAGTGTAGAAGAAAAACGAAAAAAATTAGAAGGCCAACGAGCGGAGCTTGAACGACTAAAAGCTTCATTAAATAGCCAAAAAACTGAGAAAAATAAATTAGTTGACCAATTAGAAAAAGAGCAAGAAAAGCTAAAATCAGAAAAAGTATTACTTGAAAAAGAGTATTCAGAGGCTTTGGAAGTAAGCCAAGAATTACAGGATCAAATTATTTCTGAGCAAAAGCGTTTAGCAGAAATTGCTCGTCAACAAGAAGCAAAGCGTAAAGCAGCCGCGGCTGCAGCTGCTGCAGCTGCTGCCAACAATGGCGGTGGTGGCTCATCTGGTGGTACAGTCAATGCCCCTCAATCAAACGGCACATGGATAAAACCAACGAATGGTCGTTTAACATCACCTTATGGATGGCGTAACCTTGGAGCAGGCCCAGAATTCCATTATGGTGTAGATCTTGCCAATTCAACAGGGACACCAATTTGGGCAGCAGCAGATGGTGTAGTTGCTTACGCTGCACCATTAAGCTCATATGGAAATGTGGTCATTCTTACACATTCGGTAGATGGGCAAATCTATACAACTGTATATGCACATTTAAATTCATTTAATGTGAGTGTAGGACAAGAAGTAACACAGGGACAGCAAATTGCTGCAATGGGTAGTACTGGTCGTTCTACTGGTCCACACTTACACTTCGAAGTGCACATTGGTCCTTGGAGAGGACAGGCAGTTGGTAGTGTAAACCCGTTAAAATATATTCCGTTGTAAAAACTATAAGCTATACATTAGAGCCAATCTAGTGTGTAGCTTTTTTTTGTCCTTCATCATTATGAAGTTCTTAATTATGTTTAGTGCTCCAGCAAAAAATAATAGAATTACTAGCTAAACATAACTATTTGATAGACAGTAATTATTGAAGGTAGTGTTGAAAAAGGGAGGCACCTTCCTTTTCCTATTATCAAATTCTATTTAATGTTATGATGAATATATACATAGTGGGGTATATTTCTTAAGATTTTCTGAACACAATGTGAAACAGGCTTATTTTGAAAACGTTCTATGCTATGCTGTATGTATCTTTCGGAGGTGGATTATAGAGTGATCAATACAGATTGGTACTCCATCCGAGCACTAACTTTACCAGCAACTGCAATTGCTCTGCTTATTACATTTTTCATAGTTTGGCTTATTCTACGTTTACAATTTTCAAAAAAGTGGTCTGAGGCATATAGTGATGCAGCCTTTACGTTTATACTTGTTTGGAAATTTAGCTTGCTTGTCACTGACTTTAAAACAGTTGTGGCGCAACCCATCTCCTTACTATATTTCAACGGAGGTACGGTTGGCGTCTTTCTTGGCGCCATTGTTGCATCTTTGCAAATATGGCGGAAGCGACAAAAGCTCCCATTACAAGGCCATCATGTGATGGCGTATAGCTGGGCAATCATCTTAACCCAATCCATTTATCAATGGCTTGTTGTACTGCTCAACGACAACTCTACAACGAGTGAGATCACTACATTACTGGTACTAAGTGTTTTGACCATCTTCATACTATGGAAAATGCAGGGGATTAAGCGTGGCTTAATACTTTATACTACTGGCCTAAGCATTGTTGCTTTCTTCCAGCCACTTGGTATATGGCAAACGGCTGTAGGTATTAGTCTAATATTGCTTTGTCTTGGTATTGTTTTAGAACAAGAAGGAATCAAAGAGGGAGGTAAAGGATGAAAAAAAATATTGGACTGCTGATTGTCGTGCTTTTAGTAGTTGCGATGATTGGTACATATGTAAAACAGCAAATTGATGAAGACCGAGCAATTGAGAAATCTGCTCTTGGCAAGGATATTGAGGAGCGAAAAATTGGTTTAGGCAATGGAGATACGCCGCCTGATTTTTCGTTAACAAGCTTAGACGGGAAAAACGTCAAATTAAGTGATCTTCGTGGAAAGAAGGTTGTGTTAAATTTCTGGGCGACATGGTGTCCACCATGTAAGGCAGAAATGCCTCATATGCAAAGTTTCTATGATGAATATGGGAAAGAAAAAAATGTTGAAATCATAGCTGTCAATTTAACATCCGCTGAGCGTGATGTGACAGCTGATGCGAAAGTGGATACGGTGATGACTTTTAGAGATAGCTTTGAGCTAACATTCCCAATTTTGTTGGACCCTGAAAATTCAGCCGGCTCGGACTATCAAATTATTACCATACCGACCACTTATTTTATTGATTCTAACGGTTATATTCAGCGTGCCATCAAAGGACCAATGGACGTGGATATGTTAAAAGAATATGTAGATGCATTAGATTAGTTCATAAAAAATCTGTTCGATTTCTATAGTTGAAACGAGCAGTTTTTTTTTATTTTTCACTGACTCAGTGATGAAAAATCTTTAAGTGAATAGAAGCTCGCGCATGGTGAGGCCAAATTCCAGTAGGATAATGCCAATTATTCACAAATTGAGAGAAAGTATCTCTTCATTTCATAATTTTGAAAAGCAATCTTGTATGTTTGAAAAAATAGTGTCATACAGTAAAAGAGACGGAGGAGGGAAGATTTGCGCAAATTAACGGCCGGTGTCGGTGTCCTACTTAGTAGTTTAGTGGTAGGCAGTGGTATTTACTTTGATTGGTTTAATATGGGTGATAAAAAGGAGCCTGTTACGGAGGTTGACACAATTGGTGAGGCCATAACCCTCATTGAAGAAAAATCAGTGTACAATACAAAAAAGGATGCATTGGTGGAAGGAGCCCTTCGAGGTATGGCAGATGCCATTAAGGACCCTTACAGCACTTATTATTCCAAGGAAGAGGCTGAGCAACATCGACAAATGCTAGCTGAGGAAAGAGTAGGTATTGGTATTGAACTCTCAGAAAATAAAGGGAAATTTATCGTAGTTTCCCCTGTTCGTTCATCACCAGCAGAGAAGGCTGGTATGCGTTCACTTGATGAAATTGTACAAGTTGATGGTGTTCGTGTAGATGGTAAAACGATGAGTGAATTAATGCATTTAATTCAAGGGGAGAAGGGGACGAAGGTAACTATTGTTGTGTACCGTCCAAGTGAGGATAAGCATATTAAAATGACGATGGAACGGGCAGCTATCTCTAACAAGACGGTCTCAAGTGAAGTTGTAAAAGTAGAGGACACGACAATTGGCTATGTTTCTATCTCTCTGTTTGGTGAGAAGACGGCAAATGAGTGGGTTGCTGAAACAAGTAAGTTACTTCGGAAAGACGTTGAAGGAATTGTTATTGATGTTCGTGATAATCCAGGGGGTTATTTACATAGCGTCGCAGCGCTACTAAGCACAGTATTAGATAGTGGCAAGGTATTTGCATATATGCAAAATGCTGAAGGTGCTATGGAACCATTAAAAACACAAACAAAAGGTATCGATGAAAAATATTTAGAAAAGATGAACAAGATTCCGATTGTTGTTTTACAAAACCAAGGTAGTGCTTCTGCAAGTGAAGTATTAAGCGGAGCCTTAAAAAGCTGGGGACGTGCTTCTCTTGTTGGAGTGAAGAGCTTTGGGAAAGGAACGGTGCAGGAATCATGGGAGCTTTCTAATGGAGGAGAGCTTAAATTATCTACAAATAAATGGCTAACACCGAAGCGAGAATGGATTCATGGGCAAGGCATCGAGGCTAGTTTAGTAATTGAGCAAAATGAATTGTTCGCTTTTCAACTACATCCACTGACAGGGAAGTTTAAAGTGGGCGATATGAGCGAGGAAATTTCTTATTCACAAAATGCCTTGCAGAAACTTGGCTATCAAATAGATCGGTTAGATGGCTATATGGATGATACAACGGCTGAAGCGGTTAACCTTTATCGAAAACAGAAAAAATTAAAGCTAGCAGAAGATGAATTTTATATGGATACGACCTTCTTTAATAGCTTGAATGAAACATTGAAAAATTATAAAACAGATCGTCAGAATGATCAACAATTCCAAATGGCAACTAGTTTTTTACTACACACAATCGAACAATAAACTAATTAGTAGAACAAAAATACCATAATACAAAGCTTTCTATGAGTTTGTACTACGCAAGAGTGTAGTCGTTTGATACAATAAATTCATAGTATTCAAGATAGAAACGGCGGGTGTTCGTATGGTTAGTGAGATTTTATTAGAAATTGTAACAGCGATTGGCCGCTTTTTACTCAACCCATTACTGTATATAGCCATAATATTTGCTATTTTATTAGGTTATCGTCGCGTAAAGCAGGAGCGTAAATATTTTAATAGACGGATTATTTGGGGCTGGACAGAGTTAATCGGACAATGGAAAGATGGATGGCTTTATGCTTTGCTTATTTCCCTGATTAGTGTGGCGGCAGGCCTTACCGTTCCAAAAGTTTTTTTAATCCTTGTAATAGCAGTCTCTATCGTAGGGCTCGTATTGTATTTCCTGAATGCTTTGTCACCTATTTTAACCATGGGTGTAGCAACGCTAGCAATATGGGCTATGTTTTACTACAATTGGTCATTTACTTGGGGGGGCATTTCCCTGGCAGGTGTCGATTTAGAGAATGGGGCTATCGTTACCATTTCTATTATTGTAGGTCTTTGCGTCATTGCTGAAGGGCTTTTAATTCGACGTGCGGCAATAAAGGTCACAACACCTGGTATGGAAAAAACAAAACGAGGTATGCAGGCGATTGTCTATCGTTCAAGAAATGTTTGGGTATTGCCCATTTTCTTTGTAATGCCTGGTGATGCGATTTCTGCTGTATTCCCGTACTGGCCACAGTTTACGATTGGGGATACTAGCTTTGCACTCGTCCTTTTCCCACTCGTAATTGGCTTTTCCAAGCTGATAAGAAGGGAATTACCGGCCCTAGTATTACCTAAAATTGGACGTTCTGTAGTGATACTTGGACAGCTTATCTTAATAGGGGGACTGGCTGCATATCTTGAACCAATGATCGGTTATATGACGCTTGGGTTGGGAGCGATTATCCGTATCATCATCTCCATTTATTATGCTCAGCAGGATAAAACAGATCATTATGCGGTAGCACCTAGCACAAAGGGTGCTATTATTGCAGCAGTGCTTCCTGATTCGCCAGCTGAGAAAATGGGCTTACTTGCAGGGGAATGTATTCGGAAAGTAAATGGTGTTTCTATTTTTACAGAAAATGAATTGTACGAGGCATTACAATTAAATGCAGCTCATTGTCGTCTTGAAGTGTTAGATCGAAACAATGAAATTCGTTTAACGCAGCATGTAATTTATAGTAATGATCATTACCGAATTGGATTACTATTAGCTGAGCCGAGGGATATATAATGGACGTTTTTGGCAAAATGATGTTAGCGCTCTTCATACCTGCTTTATTGGTGCTATTGTTCACAAGAATTACGTTTAATCGCTATGTTGCCCTATTATTGGCCATTGCGCTTATCGCTGCCTCAGTATATGCTGGATATACATCTCCACCAATTATTTTCGTTATAGATGCATTTTCATTGACAGTGGGCTTTTGGCTAGCAAGTAAAATGAAGAAATAAACAAGGTCAGTCCTCATGGGGGACTGACCTCAGACTGTCAACAAAAGGAATTGAGAAGTTCACACTCGATTCCTTTTGTCATTTTTTTCTTTTTCATTATGTTTAAAAATGGTAATTTGATATCCAATAAAACAGACTCTTCAAGTATAAGAACTCTTTGAAGCCGCCTGCCAGGTCCAAGTAGCTAGTTTCTTTAAATTCATGGCAGCAAGTAGTAGGTATCGCCTGCATGGACAATTTTTCAGACCACTAGGTTTTCCATCGCATACCATGCCATGCTTTTCCTTTGCATCGGCAAAGACATGCTCAATCGTTTCTTTACGCTTTTATAAATTTGTTTGATGTCATAGGAATGGCGTAAATGTTCAGCTTCCTCCACATACAGTTCCCCAATATGGCGTTGAATGAGTTTTTTGTGATTCTTATTTTCTGTACATTGGGAAAGGCTTGACACTTAGCACCATTCAAAGGTTTCGATGTTTCTCAAAAATTTACCTATGTAGATGGGGTACTTTATGTAGAAGTTGATAGGAACGAAGGGCGGCGACTCCTGCGGGAAGCAGCTCGACCCCGCCCGCGGAAAGCGTCCGCCCGTAGTGGAAATCAACGGCTTTACTTTATTTCATTGAGTTTGTCTACAGTCTA
Organism: Lysinibacillus sp. NPDC056220; assembly: GCF_049315265.1. NCBI lineage: Bacteria > Bacillati > Bacillota > Bacilli > Caryophanales > Bacillaceae > Lysinibacillus > Lysinibacillus sp. NPDC056220. Next base: position 811,969 of record NZ_JBMOXD010000001.1, on the reverse strand, counting down.
AGGTCAGTCCTCATGGGGGACTGACCTTTTTACATGAAAAATCGCACAGCTGCCATGATGATCACTCCTGCAACGACAGTAATAGATAAACTTTTCGTAATCAGTGCAATAAGTAGCGTTGGAATAAATGTAATAAAGACTGGCCAATCAAGCGTCACAATTTTGCCGCTTTCGGTATCGATTAAATTTTCAATGACAAGAGCACTTAAAATACAAACAGGAATAAAACTAAGCCACTTCAGGACAACATCTGGAAGTGTAACACTGCGTACAAAAATAAAAGGAATGACACGTGGTAGCCATGTGACAAGCGCACAGCCAATAATTAGCCATACCATATAAGCGGTTGTTGTCATTTATCTGTCACCACCCCAATGGTTGCTACGATTACTGTTGCTAGTAAAACAGCCACATGTGAAGGTACTATATAAGATAGACCATACATAATAACAGCCATATAGCCGATTAACTTAATATAATGCACGATTTTACTTTTGCCGACACTACTCAATTGTAAAACTAAAAGAGCGACAAACATAGCGATTAAGGCGAAATCTAATCCCCATTGTTCAGGATTTGCCACCCATTGCCCTAAGAAGGCACCCGTGACACAAGATAAAATCCAAAAAAGATACGCAGTTAAGTTAAGCCCATCCATCCATTTACCGTATAATTTACCGGTTTGCATTTGCTTAGTCACAGCGACTCCAAAGGTTTCATCTGTTAATAAAGTACCGAAGCCTACATTTCTAAGCATGGAATAACGCGTAAAATGAGGTGCTAATGTTAAACTCATTAATAAATGGCGTAAATTGACGACAAAAATGGTTACAATGATAGCAGAAGCAGGACTACTTGTTAAAAGTAGTGCACAAAAGATAAATTGTGCAGAGCCTGCATAAATCAATATAGTTAAAAGGGCGATTTCTAGCACTGATAGTCCTGAAGCGGAACCTACAACACCGAATGCAAGTCCTATACTAATATAACCGAGTAAAGTGGGTACACAATCCTTCACGCCTTGTATAAAGCTATCGTTAGGAGAGCTTGTTGCCGGATCATGATGAAGCTCTGTTGTACTTGTCATAAATAGGTCATCCTTTCTTAAAAATTTCCATGTATACTGTTGATGGAATAGTTTGATAGTTCTTGATGTTTATTAAAGTATACATATGTCTGATAAAATAAACAATAGAAAATTGGTGATTATAAATGGAACAAATGAGTCGAAATTTAGCCTTTCAATTAAAGAAAATTAGACAACAACGTCATTTAAGCTTAGATGATGTTGCCAAAGCGACAGGCGTTAGTAAAGCGCAACTCGCTCAAATAGAAAAAGGAGAGGCCAATCCTACGGTATCAACCATCTGGAAAATAGCTGCTGGTATGCGTATTTCATTTTCTTCATTATTACAGCCGCCAACAGCTCATTTCATGCGTTATAGCAGTAAGGATGTGCCACATGTTGATGAGGATGAGGGACGCTATCGTGTCTATTCAATTATTCCGTATAATCCAGAACGAGGCTGGGAATTCTACAAGGTTGAAATGGAGCCGGGAGCTGTTAGTAGGAGTGAAGCCCATACAGAAGGGGTAGAGGAAACTGTCATGATCATCAAAGGACAAGCTGCTATTTCTGCCGGAGATATGCATGAATTACTGGATGAAGGGGATACACTAGTATTCTCGGGGCATCAACCCCATGAATATCGAAATACATCTGAAGGGTTAACAATTTTTCATTTAATTTTACAGTATAAATAGAGGTGTCGATATTGAAAGAATGGTTTACAGTAGAAAATATTGAACTTGTGGCGGCGCAGTATCGAACACTCGGCCCCATCATTGGTTTACTGCTACCTTTTCTAGAAGCGTTTTTACCATTCCTACCATTAGTGGTGTTCGTTGTAGCTAATGCAAGTGCATTTGGCTTATGGCTTGGGTTTTTATTATCTTGGTTGGGTTCTGCAGCTGGCTCCTATGTAGTGTTTTTGCTTGTCCGACATTTTGGAAAACATCCAAGGTTGCGATTTATAACTGGCAGTAAGAAAGTACAGAAGCTTATTAAGTGGGTGGATATGAATGGTATAAGCCCTCTTTTTGTCCTCCTATGTTTCCCTTTTACACCTTCTGTCATCGTGAATATTGTAGCGGGTTTATCTCATATTCATAAAAAGTTTTACTTAGTCGTATTACTAGCCGGCAAGTTCGTCATGATTTTAGGTATGAGTGTATTGGGATATGATTTAAAATCGTTACTAACAAGCCCCGTGAAATTAATAATTGCAGCTGTTGCGATTGTTGTTTTATGGTTTATCGGTAAGCTGATTGAGAAGCGATTGAATGCCCGTGTAGAGAGAGATTTAAAACAAGCGCGAAATTTGACGAAAAATCAGGATCACCATGTAAGATAAATAGTTGAAGCCTCTTTGAATAGCTGAAGAGGCTGTTTTTTTGTGAAATGAATTCATTGGTTTTTATTGTCTATCGAAGGTTGATAGATAGTATTTGCTAGTTTTTTTCGATAGAATTTAAGATAGCTAACCATCGTTGTTAATGGCGTAATCATTTTTAACGGAATATGATTTAGTGATAGAAACGATAAAAAATAATTTATATATAAATGTTAGTGAATCGCTACTAACGCTCAATCAAGATAGGTAGAAGGCAATCTATAGAGGAGGGAAACGGATATGACATTGCGAATTGTTTCAGGACGCTCAGGAACAGGGAAATCGGTATTTATTCATCAAGAAATTGTTGAACAGCTAAAGAGTGATCCACTAGGTCATCCTATTTTTATAATTGTTCCTGACCAGATGTCTTATTCTACGGAATATGAGCTAACGAATAGGCATGGTTTGCAAGGCTTAATTCGTGCACAAGTGATGACGTTTAAGCGTTTAGCATGGCTCGTTTTACAGGAGACAGGTGGGATTGCTCGTAAAGAAGTAAATGGCTATGGTTATCGAATGCTAATCCGTAAACTACTGGAGGAACAAAAAAGTGAGTTCTCCTTATTCCGACAAGCTGCTGGAAAACGTGGTTTTACGGAGGAAATTGAAACACTTTTAAAAGAATTTAGTCGATATAGTGTAAATAGCTCTGTTTTAGCTGAGGTAAAGGAATCCTTAAAGGCAATTGACGCGCCAAATACCTTACAAGCCAAAACGAATGATTTATATGTCGTTTTGCAGGCATTAGAGGAACGCCTTGGTACGACATATGTCGATAGTGAGGGGTATTATCCGATTTTAACGGAGCAATTGAAGTATGCTGAAACGATGAAGCAAGCAACCATTTACATTGATGGTTTCACGGCCTTTACGGTGCGAGAGTTAGAGCTGGTCCGTGAATTGCTTAAGGTCACTAAACATGTAACTGTGGTTCTTCCGTTTGATCATATAGACGAAGCTTTTGATGAACAGGCTCTTTTTCATGAAGCGGCGTTAACGAATCAGCGATTACATGATATTGCAAATGAAGAAGGCATAGACGTTGAGCCACCTTTACATTTTTATTATACTCAAAGATTTCAATCTGAAGATTTACAACATGTAGAGGGAAATTTTGCTAATATGGTGCCCCACACCAAAAAAACTTCTGGAGATGTAATGGTATTTGAAGCATCCAATCGTAGAGCGGAGGTTCACGCGATTGCCCGGGAAATAACAAAGCTTACAAGAGAATATGGCTATCGTTATCAAGATATAGTCCTTTTATATCGACAAGCAGAGCTTTACGATCCATTGATTACAAGTATTTTCCAACAATATGAAATTCCTATATTTACAAATACTAAAAAAACAATGCTCCATCATCCATTGATAGAGCTTAGTCGTTCGGCATTAGAAATCATGACGTCTAATTGGAAGTATGAGCCTGTATTTCGAAGTGTAAAAACAGATTTGTTTTTCCCCTTACAAGCGGAGCTAACTATCTGGCGTGAACGAGCTGATCGATTGGAAAATTATTGCTTAGCGCAAGGAATCTATGGTGAACGTTGGTTTGAAGAGCCTCGTTGGTTTTATAAAAAGTATCGTGGGCTTGAGTTCCATTCGCGTGTACAAACAGATGAAGAACGTGCGATGCAAGCAGAAATTGAGGCAATTCGTGACGAAATTCGTCAACCGTTAAAGAGTTTACAAGACAAACTGAGTATAGCGTCAACAGGTAAGGATATTGCCACCGCTTTATTTGAGCTAGTAGAGTCATTACAGGTATATGAGAAGCTTCAAGCTATGAAGGATCGTGAGCTTGAGCGAGGAGATGCACTCGCAGCGAGTGAGCATGAGCAAGCTTGGAATGAATGGATCAATGTACTGGATCAATTTGTCTATATGTTTGGCGAGCAGGAGATGTCAGTGGAGGAAGCAGCTAAAATTCTTGATGAGGGCTTTGATACATTAGAATTTTCTCGCATTCCGCCAACCTTAGATGAGGTTATGGTAGCGACGGTTGATTTAGCTCGTTTATCCAATATTAAAGTGGCCTTTGTTTTAGGGATGAATGATGGTGTGTATCCAACTCGGATGGAATATGAAGGTTTATTGTCAGATACAGAGCGTGAATGGTTTAGTCAAATTGGTTATGAGCTGGCACCAACCTCTTCTAACCGTTTATTACAGGAAAATTTCTTATTTTATCGAGCGGCCTCCACACCGTCAAACAAGCTTTATTTGACGTATCCAACAGCAGATGAAGAAGGAAAGGCACTGTTATCGTCTCTTTATATAAAAAAATTCATCGGAAATGACAAAATAGCTGGGTTGTTGAGTGGTGTTCAAGCGGAGCGTGTTGTAATGGATCCAATTGAATTATTAGATGAAAGTGCTTTACCGTATTTACGCCATCCGCGAACAGCGTTAGCACATTTAATGGTGCAACTACGTCAGGCAGAGCATAGCCGTGAGCTAGCACCAGAATGGTTAGCGTTACAAAAATTTTATCAACAGGACCCATATTGGGCACTTATTTTTGATCGGGTACATTATCCAATTACTCATAAAAATGAAGCAGAGCCATTGGAAACCTATATAACACAAGAGTTATATGGGCAAAAGCTCACATCTAGTGTGTCTCGAATAGAGAAATATTTTAGATGTCCATTTTCTCATTTCACAACGTATGGTCTACGTTTAGAAGAACGTGCGGAGTACCGTTTGGAAACCTTTGCAATGGGTGATTTATTCCATGAGGCGTTAAAGTGGATAACAGAGGAAACTCACCGACTGCAACTATCCTGGATTCGTTTAACAAAACAACAAATTAAACAGTTGGCACGTCAAGCAGTAGAGCAAATTGTTCCTGTCTTCTCCCATCAAATTTTATTGTCTAGTGCACGTTATCGCTATATTCAGCGTAAGCTTATTCGAATTGTGGAACGCACGATGATGGCATTGACGCAGCATGCAAATGTGTCTCACTTTAAACCAATTGCGATCGAGGCATCGTTTGGCCCAGGACAACATGAACAGCTTCCCCCTCTTGAGATTGATTTGACTAGTGGTAAGAAAATGTTTATGCGAGGGCGTATTGATCGAATAGATAGTGCCACGATAGATGACCGCTCTTATTTACGGATTGTTGATTATAAATCATCAGCTCGAGATTTAGATTTAAATGAGGTTTATTATGGATTGTCTTTACAGGTTCTTACCTATTTAGACGTGGCAATGGAAAATAGCACCTATTGGCTTCCAGGGGAAACAGAACCTGCTGGGGTACTGTATGTCCATGTCCATAATCCCATGTTAAAACTAGATAAGGATATGACGGATAGTGAAATAGAAGAGGACCGATTAAAGCAGTATAAAATGAAGGGTCTACTGTCTGAGAATGCTGAATCCATTTTATCAATGGACGAGCAGTTAGAGGAAAGTAGTGGTCACTCAAAAATTATCCCAGTCTATATGAAAAAAGATGGAACACCTTCTGAATCGCAATCTCGCATTGTGCCTGTGAATGATATGAAAAGACTTCAGCATTTCGTACGTCGTAAGCATCAGGAGGCTGGGAATGGGATTTTGTCTGGTGACACGGCCATCAGCCCATATAAATTAAAATCCAAAACGGCCTGTGATTATTGTCAGTTTGCAGCAGTTTGTCAATTTGATCCATCTGATGGTAAACAAAACTATCGTCAGTTAATGCAAGCGAAACCAAATGAAATTGTTGATAAAATTCGGAAGGAGATAGAGTAGCATGGTCCAAACAATTCCTATAAAGCCGGCGGATGTCTCATGGACAGACGATCAGTGGAAAGCCATTTACGCTAGTGGTCAGGATACACTTGTGTCGGCTGCAGCGGGGTCTGGGAAAACAGCGGTACTGATTAATCGTATGATTGAAAAAGTTATTGCTACTGACAATCCCATCAATGTAGATGAGCTACTGGTGGTGACCTTTACGAATGCTTCAGCAGCTGAAATGCGCCATCGAATGTCAGAAGCTCTAGAAAAGGCTATAGTAGAAAATCCAACTTCCAGTCATTTAAGACGACAACTGAGTCTTATTAATAAGGCGCAAATATCAACATTGCATTCTTTTTGTTTAGCAATTGTTAAACAGTACGCTTATTTGCTCGACATCGATCCTGGATTTCGTATTGCTAATGAGGCAGAGGTAGCCTTATTAAGAGATGATATAGTAGCGGATGTTTTAGAAGGAGCCTATGATTCTGAAGAAGAGACACAGGTACAAGCTATTTATCGACTTGTGGATAGCTTTACGTCAGATCGAGATGATCAGGCTATAGAAACGCTGATTAGTAAGCTTTATGATACTTCTCGGGTACACGCAGAGCCTCAAAGATGGCTGTGGAGCTTACCGAAAGCTTATGAATTAGCGGAGGAAGTGACAATTGATGATTTAGAGCTATCCCACTATGTTAAATTGACTGTTCGACATAGTTTGGAGGAAGCCTTCGTACTAATTTCAGAAATGCGAGCAATTACCCTCCAACCCGATGGACCAGCCCCATATGCTGAAACGGCAGAAATTGATTTTGCTATGATTCAGGAAGGGATTCGAATAAGTCAGGAAGGTACATGGCAGGAACTCTTTGATTATTTTGCGACTGTCAAGTGGTCTACATTAAAGCGAGTATCAAAGGACGCTTTAGTAGACGTGGAGTTACAGGAGCTTGCAAAGAAAAAGCGGGAAGCAGCGAAAAAAATTATGAATAAAATGAAAGAAACCTATTTTATTCGCACCCCCGCACGTTTGCTAGAAGAAATACGCTTGATGGCGCCAATAATTGGCACATTAGTGGAATTGACGACTATTTTTAGTGAGCAATTCAGACTTGCCAAGTTAGAGCGAGGTATTATTGATTTTTCAGATTTAGAGCATTATGCACTGCAAATTTTAACAGTTGAGGTAGATGGAGAGCTACAGCCATCCCCCGTAGCGCTTGATCTGAAAAAACGTTTTAAGGAAGTACTTGTGGATGAATATCAGGATACAAATATGCTACAGGAAACGATCTTACAACTTGTCAAATCAGGAGAAGAACAGGATGGAAATCTGTTTATGGTGGGAGACGTCAAGCAAAGTATTTATCGTTTCCGCTTAGCCGAACCTAAGCTCTTTATGAGGAAATATAGTGAGTTTTTGGAAACGCCTGATGCAACGGGCATGCGTATCGATTTAAATGCCAACTTTCGTAGTCGTAAAGAGGTATTGAACGCGACAAACTATATTTTTGCTCAAATTATGGGTGAGCGTGTCGGCGAAATTCTCTATGATGACAATGCGTCATTAAAGCCAGCAGCGCCCTATGATGAAAAAGAAGTACCTGTTGAGCTTGTCGTGATGCATCCTCCACAGGATGAGGAAACAGTAGACGAGCAAGAGGATAAAACTGATGAAGCATCTGAGTTAGAGGAATTAAAAAAGTCACAATATGAAGCACGCTTTATTATTGATCGTATACGACAGATGATGGAAGATGGCACCACTGTCTATGATACGAAATCAATGACAGAAAGGCCATTGAAGTATAGTGATATTGTTATTTTAATGCGCTCTATGACATGGTCGACGGATTTAGTGGAGGAATTTAAACTAGCGGGTATTCCACTTTATGCAGAGTCGTCCAAGGGCTATTTTGATGCACTGGAAGTCATGATTATATTAAATGTCCTAAAGGTAGTGGATAACCCTTATCAGGACATCCCCTTGGCTTCTGTACTGCGTGCACCTTTTGTTGGCTTGACGGAAAATGAATTAGCTAAAATCCGCTTAGCTGATTCAAAGGTACCTTTCTATGATGCATTACGACAATTTATTCGAAGTGAAGGACAGGGAGTACAGACGACTACATTTGAAAAACTTCAACGCTTTATGCTAGCTTTTGAAAATTGGCGAGATTTAGCACGGCGTGGATCACTATCAGATTTAATTTGGAAGATTTATTTAGATACACATTATTATGAAATGGTTGGTGCAATGCCCAATGGTAAGCAGCGGCAGGCCAATTTACGTATCTTACATGATCGTGCATTAATGTATGAGCAAACGGCCTTTCGAGGACTCTTCCGCTTTTTACGCTTTATAGATCGGATGCGTACACGCGGAGATGATTTAGGGACTGCTAAATCAATTGGTGAAAAGGACGACGTAGTACGCCTTGTGACCATTCACTCCTCCAAGGGATTAGAATACCCTGTAGTCTTTGTGGCAGGAATGGGACGCCCGTTTAATAAGATGGATTTTCATCATCCTTATTTATTCGACCAAGATTTTGGCCTAGCTGTAAAGGCCATTGACCCAGAAAATCGGATAACTTATACTTCATTACCGTTTTTGGCGCTGAAAGAGAAAAAAGAGCTGGAAATGCGTGCAGAGGAAATGCGTGTCTTATATGTTGCCATGACACGTGCAAAGGAACGTTTGATTTTAGTGGGCTCCGTGAAAAATTGGGAGAAAACACGAGACAACTGGCAGGATGCACAAAATATACCGAGTGATGCTCCGCTTCAAGAATATTTGCGGGCTAGAGCTAATAGTTATCTAGACTGGATTGGACCAGCTGTGGCAAGACATGGTGACTTTGCCTCCCAAGCTACCACTTCATATAAAGAATTGGACAGTCCATCCCATTGGTGGATACAGCCCATTGATACGAGACATTATTCGTATGATATACAGGCATTTAATGATGAAATACAACAACACCTTACAACACAAGAGGATGAGGCACTTTTATCTGAAATAAAGGCACGCTTTCACGCGCAGTATACGTATCAAAAATCAACAAGAAAACGCTCTAAAACGTCGGTCAGTGAAATTAAACGTTTAGAAAACTTACAGCGTCAGGAGGAGCCAGAATATTATTTTGCTACTCCAGCTAAGCGGACTTCAGCTTCTATTGCACCACGCCCAACCTTTTTACAGGATCAACAGCTAACAGGCGCGGAAATAGGAACGGCTGTACATACAGTGATGCAGCATATTCCGCAGTTTGGCTTTGATACTATTGAAGGTGTAAAAGGCTTTGTAGCAAATTTAGTAGCAAAACAGCTACTAACAGAGGCAGAGGGAAAAGTGGTTCCGATAAAGAAAGTTTATCATTTCTTTCATACCGAAATTGGACAACGCTTTAAGCAGGCAAGACAGATACGTAGAGAAATGCCATTTACTATTAGTAGAGTAGATGAAGATGGGGATGCTCAAATCGTCCAAGGGATTATCGATTGTTTGTTTGAGGATGAATATGGTAACTGGGTCTTGCTAGATTACAAGACAGACCGCATCCTCCCACATTTTGCAAAGGAGCCCGCCCTGACAAAGGAAATAATGGGGCGTTATGCTGTTCAGCTTCGTGTTTATAGTGAAGCTATTGAATCGATTTTACAAATTAAAGTAAGTGAAAAAGTGCTGTATTTATTCGATAATGAACAAACTGTACAGGCATAAGCATTTGTTATGGAAAGCGGAGTCATGCAATTTTTGCTTGCTCTGCTTACACCATAGCTGCTATTTAAGAGGGGGCTATTTTGTGGAGTTTAAACCGACAATGTTGCAGGATCGACTGGCAACATTAGATATTTTACGAGGTATTAGTTTATTAGGTATTTTACTCGTAAATATGTATGCATTTTATTTGCCAATGCCGCATATTGATTTGGCATCTTGGTTTACAACACCATCCGATATCGTTTGGCAGAAAAATTTAGATATTTATGTACAAGGTAGCTTTTATCCACTATTTGCGATGCTATTCGGTTATGGGCTTGCCATGCAGTGGCAAAAAGCACAAAGTCGTGAGCAAAATTTCTATACGCTAGGATTACGAAGACTTTCTGTATTATTTGCCTTTGGTTTAATACATGCCGTACTCATATGGTGGGGCGATATTTTAATGGTGTACGCCTTTTGTGGGGTATTTTTAGTGCTTTTACTACGTTTAAGCCCTATTTGGTTATTGATTAGTGCAATTATCATGAATGGTTTGATGCAAGTTTTTATGTTATTTGTTTTAGGGATTATGGAGTTTAATACGAAGGTGGATGACTATTTAGATATTGTATCTGTTGAGAAGGCGATTACGGCTTATGGGACTGGAAACTGGCTAGATGCCTTTATGCAACGCTTAACAGACTTATCGATGCAAGCAAGTATAGGGATGTGGTTTGCCGCATTGTTTACTATTTTACCATATATGTTAATAGGCGCAGCTGCATCAAAATGGCGTCTAGTAGAGCGAGCAAAAGAATTAAAATGGCTGTGGCTAGCACTTGCCCTTGCCGGATTGATTATCGGCATAACAATCAAAAGTTTGCCTATTATGCTTACACGGACATATTTATTAGATTATTTAAAGGTATACATAGGTGGCCCTATCCTTTCTGTGGGATATATCGCGGTCATAGTGCTACTTTGCCTGCTGCCAATTGTACCTAAGCTACTTAGTCCTTTTGGCAAAATTGGAAGAATGTCGTTAACGATGTATATATTGCAATCCATAATCGGCACGTGTTTATTCTATCAATTTGGCTTTGGTTGGTATGGGAAAGTAAGTGTAGAAACAGGTGTATTCATTGCCTTTGGAATAATTGTTGTACAAATGATCATAGCCGAAATTTGGTTATCAAAATGGAAGCAAGGTCCGTTAGAGGCTTTATGGCGCAAATTAACGTATAAGGAAAAAGGAAAAATATGATAATATATTCCGCTTCACATGCATAATTTATGAAGATATAACAACTTATAAAATTATTGTCGCAAAAGTGAGGCAATTTCTATCATATTGTTGTATCATGTAGAAAAAAGAAGGAGCTCTTTCAATCATGAAAATTTTATCATTCAAATTAGGTGGACATGTAAGCTTTGGACCAAAAGTAAAAAAAGAAGAAGCGGTATGGGATGTACTCGCTATTCAAAATGAACTTCAAGTTCTCCCTTCTTTTTCAAGTTCAATTGTAGATGGCATTGCTTTAGGCTTTGATTTTGTTGAACAGATTCGTAAATTAGTAGAAGCAGCTGAAAAATCAGATCGTGCTAATAGTTTTAAACGTGAATTTACAGAAATCGAGTGGCTTTCACCAATCCCACGAACACCTAAAAATATTATGTGTATAGGTAAAAATTATAATGAACATGCCAAAGAAATGGGTGCAGAGGCAGCACCAACGGAATTAATGGTATTTACAAAATCACCAACGGCTATTGCAGCAGATGGACAAACGCTTTCCATCCATGCGGACCTTTCATCTAAAATGGATTATGAAGGGGAGCTTGCTATCGTTATTGGAAAACGTGGTAAAAACATTCCGAAAAACTTAGCATATGATTATGTTTTTGGTTATACAATTGCCAATGATATAACAGCTCGTGATTTACAAGAGAAGCATAAACAGTTCTTCTTAGGTAAAAGCTTGGAGGGCACTTGTCCGCTTGGACCATACCTTGTAACAAAGGATGAAATTCCGAATCCTCAGGACTTAACAGTAGTCACAAAAGTAAACGATGAAGTACGCCAAAACGGCTCGACGAAGGACATGATGTTCTCAGTTGAAACTTTAGTATCTATCCTATCTGAGCATGTAACACTAGAGCCAGGCGATGTTATTTTAACAGGTACACCAGCAGGAGTTGGTAAAGGCATGAACCCGCCACAATTCTTAAAAGCTGGAGATACAGTAAAAGTATCTATTCAAGGCATCGGTACTTTAGTCAACCATTTTGAATAATAAAAGGGAATCCGTGTGAGTCTTTACTCCGCGGATTTTTTTATTACTCCCTGTGTAAGTTGCTTTCTAGGGAGTTTCTAAGTCGCAAATAGTGTAAATTATGTGAACACTATTGTAATGTTTGAAACCCTTTCCATCGCATGGTAGGATAGAGTTTGATAGAAAAATGAATGAGGTGGGACAAACATGGGTTTTTTAACTAGCCAAACGCATTTGCATATTACTACGTGGGTAGTAGCTATTGTTATCTTTTTAATCGCTGCGCTAATGGGCAAGCAATCAAAAGGCTTACATATGACATTGCGTCTATTCTATGTACTAATTATCATTACAGGTGGGGCATTATTCATTGAAGGCATGAATTACAACATGGGCATGCTTTACGGCTTTAAATTCATAGGTGGTATTCTAGTAATTGGTATGATGGAAATGGTATTAGTACGCCAAAAGAAAAATAAACCAACTGGCATGTTCTGGATTTTATTTGCAGTATTCTTATTGATTACATTGTTCCTAGGCTTCAAGCTACCAATGGGTCAAAATTTCTTAGCATAATATTTGGTGAAAGTCGTGAAGTATGTGCTTCGCGGCTTTTATTTTTTTTAAGCAGATAGCATACTGAAATGGAAGTGAACGGACACCTTTTTGCCGTAATTCGTTCCGCATTTTCGTAAAATCTTTTGAAATGATAGCGACGTGACAGTGTTATTTGGTAAAATGACGATGGATTGGTTTGAAAGAGAGGGAATAACAGTGAAATTCAAGAAGTGGATAAGTGCGACAGCTGCATCACTTTTACTAGCTACTACATTTGTAAGTACTACACCTGTTGCGCATGCGGATGCAAAAGCGACAACATCGATTGCAGAAGAGAGCATCTATGATTTACTCGTTGACCGTTTCTTTAATGGCTCGGGCACAAACGATTTTGATACAAATACGCAAGACCCTTCGAAATTTGCAGGGGGGGATTTTACAGGTCTACAAGATAAATTAAAATTTATCGGTGAAATGGGTTATACAATTGTTTCCATTGGACCTATTTACTCTACAGAAAAATATGATGGATCTATGCCAACAAGCTATTCTACGATTGAACGCCATTTTGGGACTACAGAAGAATTCCAAAGTGTTGTAGAGGCCTATAAAGCTAAAAACATGTCTATCATGGTGGATTTCCCACTCAGTGATGTAAGTCCTAATCATGAATGGGGAAAGGATGCTGCCAAAGCAGACTGGATTGCTTCTACGAATAATGGGCAAATTCAGTGGGATTTATCGAATAAAGACGTGCAAGAAGCGCTTATTCAATCAGCCATAGATTTTGTTTCTACATATGATATTGGTGGGATTCGATTAACCCATATTTCAGATGCTGATACGGATTTTATAAATAACATGATAGCTGCATTAAAAGATACTAAAGCCTCTCTTTATGTCATAACAAATGAAGCGAGCGATGCTGATTTTGATGCAACCTTCTCAACGGAGACAGCAGAAATTTATCGTAATATCTTTAAGAATGTTGATATGGACTCGTCTAAATTAACAGAGCCATTTTCAGGAGAAAAACCGACGCAAATTATGGTAGATTCTCTAGAAACCCACCGTTTTACATTCGATTCTGCGAATGAAAATATGTTCCCGCCTACACGTTTAAAAATGGCTATGGGTGCTTTATTTATGATGCCAGGAACTCCAGTTGTCCAATATGGTACAGAAATTGCGATGAACGGGGAAGCTAAACCTGATACACATCAACTTTATAACTTTAAAACAGATGAAGAATTAATTGATTATATAAAAAATGTTCAAACCTTACGAAATCAGTCTGCCACTCTACGTAATGGTGATTTTAAAGTCATTACAAATGAAAATGGTCTACTTGTCTTTACACGTACTTCGGATGAAGAACAATGGGTAATTATGGTTAATAATACGAGCAAAACACAACGCGTGGACTTAACACCTGAACAACTGGGTGAAGGGAAAATGCTAAACGGGATTTTACATGAGGAAAAAGTTCGTATAAATGAAAAGCAAGTTTATCCAGTTATTTTAGACAGAGAAATGGTAGAGATTTATCAGGTTCGAAATGATGAGGGATTAAACGTGCCGTATATGGTTGCTCTTGGCTTAGTTTGGGTCATCTTTATTGGCTTTGTTGTCATCATCATTAGACGAGGAAAAGTTCGTCGTCAAGAACAAGACGCTTCTTAATAATTTCACAAAGAAAATAGCATGCTAGGAGTCGTCCTAACATGCTATTTTTGTTTTCATTCAGTGAAGTTCAAACAGCTCGGCAATGCCAATCATTCATGGCTTAGCCTTGATAGCTCTTATTCGTGAAGAAGATTGCGATAGTGCCCGGCCCCACATGTGAACCGATCGCTGAGCCAATCATTGTAATTTGAACCGACTGTGGAGAAAAACGCTCCTGAATGGATGCCTTTGCTTCATTGGCAAAGGCCACATCATCACTATGACTAATACCAACAATTTTATTCGTAAAGCTACCTCCACGCTCCTGCATTAAATCCAGCATACGATTAAGTGCTTTTTTACGACCACGTGATTTTTCTATCGGTACAAGCTTGCCATCTTCTACATTTAAAATAGGTTTAATACTTAGAAGACCACCTAAAAAGGCACTAGCCTTTGAGACACGCCCACCCTTAGCGAGGTAGTCCAAATCTTCAACTGTAAATAAATGCTCCATCTGAGGAGCGAAAGCGCTAATTCTAGTCGCTACATCTTCAAAGGAGGTTCCTAAATTTCTAAGTCGAACAGCTTCTTCTACAACAAGTCCATGTCCTAGTGATGCACATTTAGAGTCAATAATGACTAACTTCAATGAAGGATATTGTTCTAATACTTGATTCCGAATCATTTGAGCAGTACTATATGTGCCGGATAATTCTGAAGAAAAGGCAATATAGATACCTTCCTCCTCTTTTTTGGCTAAATCTTCAAAGTGCTTCAAGAAAAGCTCTGGCGATACTTGAGATGTTTTTGGTTGGGCACCTTGACGGATTCCATCATAAACCTCTTTGGAATCAATGGAAATGACATCTTCATATTCTTTGTTGTTCAATTGCACTCGTAAAGGGAGTAGCACGACATCATTTTCTTCATAGTAAGACTTTGGTAAATCACATCCACTATCCGTAAAAATCTTCATTCTCTTGTCCCCCTAATTTCAACTTACTTTTTAAAGCCTGTTTAGCTTTATTCAGTCGGTACTCACTTAAGTCAACCGGAAGGGGTACCACTGAATAAAGTTAAACTGGTAAAAATGGTATAGTAACTTGAAGTTACTACTTAACTATGATAATTTCAAGCGTTCGATGAGTATTTTTGCAATCCCATCCTCATTATTTGTCGTAGTTATTTCATTGGCAATATTTTTAAGGCTTGATATACCATTCCCCATCGCTACGCCAATTCCAGCATATTCAATCATCTCTAAATCATTGTCTTCATCACCAAATGCAATAATGCGTTCACGCGGAATACCTAAATCCTTTGCTACGTGTGCAATGCCTACTGCTTTATTTAAGCCACGGCGAACAATTTCTATAATATGAAGCGGTGCTCCCCAACGACGGTGTTCAATAACTTCAGCGTGTACAGCCTGTAAATGGTCACGAATAATGACAGAATTGGATTCATTTGCCTGTATCAGTAAACTTGTAGGATTATCTAAGAGATGTGTGTATAAATCCCCAAGTGTAATTTTGGGATTACCCATATTAAAAATATTTAAGATGCGATCATCCTCTGTGTGTACATAAATATCATCTTTTACCTCAGCAATAATATTTTCATACTCATAACTATTAATGGAATGAACGACATCATGGACAACACTTAAATCAATGGGAGTGTGCATATGCTGCCAAGAGGCATTTTTAGGGTGATGCACATAAGCTCCATTAAAATTGACTATTGGTGTTGTAAGCCCAAGCTCATGATAATAAATATCACTAGCACGATATGGACGGCCAGTTGCAATCATCACTTGATGCCCCTGTTCCTTAGCCTGCAATAATGATTTTTTTGTTTTTGAGGAAATTTGTTGTTGGTCTGTTAATAAAGTACCATCTAAATCTAACACGATTAAATGCGGTTTCATAGCTCGTTGCCCCTTTCCTATAGTTTGAATAGTATCTCTTTGTCTTTCATTCGTCAAAATTTTGTCACAGTGAAAAAAGTTTGCTAACATAAAGATGAGACAAGAGTTGGGAGTGACAAGAATGTTTGTAGAAAAAGAAATGTGGGGAAATATTCCTTTATTACATATACATTCAGACAATATGAATGAAGAAACACCGGTAGTGATCTTTTTACACGGCTTTATGAGTGCAAAAGAACATAACTTACACTATGCATATCAATTGGTGCATAAAGGGGTGCGTGTCCTATTACCAGATGCAAAATTTCATGGTGATCGTAACGAAGGCCTAACAGAGATGCAAATGAACTTGAAATTTTGGGACATTGTTATAAATTCTATTCATGAAGTGGAACAATTATATAATGAATTAAAGAATAAAAATTTATTAGCTAATCATAAAGTTGGCCTAGCAGGTACGTCCATGGGTGGTATTGTGACATCAGGCTGCCTTAAGCTTTATGATTGGATTCAAACGGCTGCAATATGTATGGGTGCGCCTGGTTTTATAAAGTTGGGTGAATACCAATTACAGCAATTCATAAAAAGTGGTGTCAATTGGCCCATGACAGAGAATGATGTTCAAAAAATTAATGAGGTCCTAGCTAACTATGATGTTAGTCTAACTCCTGAAAAATTTGCGGGACGCCCGATATTCTTTTGGCACGGTGAATTAGATAAAACCGTCCCTTTCCATGAAACATATAAATTTTATGAAACATTACGGGAATACTATCAAGCAAACCCTGAAAATTTAACATTCATGGTGAATAAAAAGGCTGGACATGTTGTACCACGTGATGGAATGTTGGCAGCAACAGAGTGGCTTGCAGAGCATTTGGCATAATATGATGCATCTGCTATGATAAGGTTAACACTATGATGGAAGGAGAAATGGGAATGGATCAGGATATGAAAGATAGCATGTTAGGTGCATTAGAAAATGTAATTGACCCTGAGCTTGGAATTGATATCGTCAACTTAGGTTTAGTATATGATGTAGATTTAGATGATGAAGGTGTAGCAACGGTTACAATGACGTTAACATCGATGGGCTGTCCACTTGGCCCAGTGATTGTGGATCAAGTGAATACAGCATTAAACGAGCTTCCAGAAGTGAAAAGTACAAATGTAAATATTGTATGGAATCCACCTTGGTCAAAAGACAAAATGTCACGCTATGCCAAAATGGCATTGGGTGTACGCTAATAGTGTCTATTAAAAATCCCTGCTTATTTTTAATAAGCAGGGATTTAGCATGTAACGAATTAATCGATACGGCATACTTGTAATGGACAATTTTCGCAGGCAATCTCATTTTTTAAAAATTGTAAATCATGAATAGTAATAAAGCCTTTGTCAAAAGTCAAAATGTCATGTTTTTTTAAATCATTCAACATGCGATTAATCATTTCACGACTAGTCGCACACAAATTTGCAATTTCCGTATTTGTTAGTTGAAACTCAATAAAAATGGAACCATCCTCTAAAAGCTTACCATACGTATTAGATAGACGAATGAGCGTTGAAAACAAGGCACCCTTTTTTCCGTTTAACACTAAATCACGCAAACGACTCTGATGCTTTAAATTTTCTGTTTGTAGCCACTTCATATATTCCACCATAATCGTAGGCTGTTCTTCCAGTAAATGTTCTAATGACTGCCGACTTAAAACATATAGCGTAGCAGATTCTAAAACTTTTGCAGTCATGGAATTATAGACAAGGTTACAAAATAATGAACCCTCTCCAATGATACTATCAGGACCACATATTCGAATCGTCAATTCCTTCCCAGTTTCGGTTTCTTGACTAATCGATACAACACCCGACTTAATATAGTAAATTTCCTTTGACCGTTCACCTTCTAGAAAAATTTTATTCCCTTTATTTACTTTGATAAAAACACCATGCTTTTGAAAAAGGTCCATAATTTTTTCTAACATATTATCCTTTGAAACCATATCTCCAACACATCGCTTTCTTTTTGTAATAAATGGCGATTATTACAAAAGGACAGTGGATTTTTCGATACTTAAACATAGAAACATACCATTATTATAACGTAAATGTTTATTTATAAGTGTAAAAATTTAGTGCTATTTCTTTGCATAAGAATTGTCGAGTGATGTAAAATAAAGTTAGTCAAATAAGGTCAAACTTTTAAAAAGAACCAGAATGGGTATAAAGATTATGCGAAATAGTAAAGTAAAGGAGTGCTAATTATGCAATTTCAACAAACTGATAATCAAAAGCCATTAGAGCAATTTGGACGTAACTTAATAGAAGAAGTTAAAAATGGCAAAATGGACCCCGTTATTGGGCGCGATGAGGAAATTCGAAATGTCATTCGTATATTAACGCGTAAAACAAAAAATAATCCTGTATTAATTGGTGAGCCAGGAGTTGGTAAAACAGCGATTGCAGAAGGTTTGGCTCAACGTATTGTGAAGGGTGATGTACCAGAGGGCTTGAAAGAGTGCGTGCTATACGAGCTGGATATGAGTGCTTTAATAGCAGGTGCAAGCTACCGTGGCCAATTCGAAGAGCGTTTAAAAGGCGTATTAAAAGAAGTTAAAGATTCAGAAGGGCAAATCATTTTATTTATTGATGAAATTCATACAATTGTAGGCGCAGGCAAAACGGATGGTGCTATGGATGCAGGAAATATGTTAAAGCCCATGCTTGCTCGAGGCGAATTACACTGTATCGGTGCGACTACATTAGATGAATATCGTCTGTATATTGAAAAAGACCCTGCCTTAGAACGCCGGTTCCAACAAGTTCTTGTACGTGAGCCTTCTATTGAGGATACTGTGTCTATTTTACGAGGCTTAAAAGAACGCTTTGAATTACATCATGCAGTACGTATTCATGACCGCGCGATTGTGGCTGCAGCAGAGCTCTCCAATCGTTATATTACAGAGCGATTTTTACCAGATAAAGCGATTGATTTAATTGATGAGGCATGTGCAATGATTCGTACTGAAATTGATTCAATGCCACAGGAACTAGATGCAGTGACTCGTCGTATTATGCAACTAGAGATTGAAGAACAAGCGTTACGGAAGGAAAAGGACGAAGCAAGTAAAAAACGTCTTGAGCAATTACGAGAAGAATTGACAAAGTTGAAAGAGTCTTCTGAGGGGATGAGGCAGCAATGGGAAGCAGAAAAGGAAAAACTACATGAAATTCAGAAAAAACGGGAGACATTAGATAAATACCGTCGTGATTTAGAGGAGGCGGAAAGTAAATATGATTTAAATAAAGCTGCTGAATTACGTCATGGTAAAATTCCAACACTTGAAAAAGACATTCAGGAACTCGAAAAAGAATTAGAAAGCGGCGCAGAGTCTCGTATTTTACGTGAAGAAGTGACAGCTGACGAAATCGCCGCAATTGTTTCTCGCTGGACGGGTATTCCTGTGACAAAACTAGTGGAGGGCGAGCGAGAAAAACTATTGCGTTTAAAGGAAACCTTACATGAACGTGTAGTTGGTCAAGATACAGCTGTTCAATTAGTAACAGAGGCTGTATGGCGTGCTCGTGCAGGCATTAAAGATCCGCATCGTCCAATTGGTAGTTTTTTATTCTTAGGTCCAACAGGTGTTGGTAAAACAGAGCTTGCTAAGGCCCTAGCTGCTCAATTATTTGATTCAGAAGATCATTTCATTCGAATTGATATGAGCGAATATATGGAGAAGCATAGCGTGTCTCGATTAGTTGGAGCTCCTCCGGGTTATATTGGTTATGAAGAAGGAGGTCAACTCACAGAGGCTGTGCGTCGTAACCCTTATTCTGTTGTTTTACTAGATGAAATTGAAAAAGCACATCCCGATGTGGCTAATATTTTATTGCAAATTTTAGACGACGGCCGAATTACAGATAGTCAAGGACGTATGGTCAATTTTACAAATACAGTAGTGATTCTAACATCGAATATCGGCTCTAGTTATTTAATGGAGGCAAAAGATGACGATCCAGCTGTTGAAGACTTGGTTATGGCTGCTCTCAGACAGCATTTTAAACCAGAGTTATTAAACCGTATGGATGACATTATCTTGTTCCATGCGTTATCAAATAAACATTTTACAGCTATTGCTTGGAAGTATGTGGAGCAGTTAAGGAAACGAGTGGCAGAACAAGAAATTACATTAGCTATTGACCAAGAAGTTATCGATTGGGTTGTCCAACAAGGAGCAGATGCCCAATTTGGTGCAAGACCACTAAAGCGCTTCGTACAAAGACATATCGAAACAGCTGTGGCTAAGGAACTACTACGGGGTGAGGTATTGCCTGGAGAAACATTGCATGTAAAAATGCATGATGGCCATTGTATAGTGGAAAAATAACAGAAAAAACCTGTTTCGCATAATGCGGAACAGGTTTTTTCTAGCTGAATTAATGATGGTCTGCAGCTTCTGGTGTAGGATCGTTTGGAATAATTGCTCCAATAATAAAAATTAAGATGGAGAATACAACTGAAACGATTGCCCCTGTCTTAAAATCAAATGGTGCACCAAGTACAGAGCTGACTACATAGTTTAACATAGAAACTAGTAGGAATGACCATACGAACGTTACGATATATTGCATTAATTTCACCTCAACCGAACTTTTTTCATCATAAGTTTTTACTCATATTCATTATCATATCATAACATAAATCGAAAAAAAATGAATCTTTTATGTGAAACATGGCGAATTTGTCACAACAAATACAAGGTTTTGCATTTAATAATTATCTTGGTTTTGTGAGGGCATTTATTTTGTTAAAGGTTGTTTACAAAAAAAATAGAACCGCTATAGACTTCATACCATATGAGAGAAGTAATAAGAATACCTTCAAAAGCTGAAAGCTCCCTTTCGATAATAAAGAAATGCCGTGCTCTCAACACATTAATTTTAAATCAACTTGCGTCTGTCCTTTACTATGCGTTATAATTATGACCAGTTACTAATAATTGATAGTAAGAAAGCTGAGGGGTTGCTATATGAACGCTGGTATTTTAGGAATAGGCAAATACGTTCCTGAGAAAGTCGTGACAAATTTTGATTTAGAAAAAATAATGGATACTTCGGATGAGTGGATTCGTACGCGAACAGGCATTGAAGAACGTCATTTTGCGGCAGATGATCAGGAAACTTCAGATTTAGCAGTAGCCGCTGCTAAAGAAGCTATTAAAAAAGCGGGTATTACGCCTGAAGAAATTGGATTAATACTTGTAGCAACTGTCACACAAGATCAAACTTTCCCAAGTGTAGCATGTATGGTTCAGGAACAACTCGGAGCAGTAAATGCTGCGGCGATGGATCAAGCAGCAGCATGTGCAGGATTTATATATAGTTTAGTGACAGCTAAACATTTTGTAGAGGCAAACACTTATAAATATGTCTTAGTAGTAGGTGTTGAAAAGCTGTCAAAGGTTATTGATTGGAACGATCGAAATACAGCTGTATTATTCGGTGATGGCGCGAGCGCAGCCGTTGTAGGTCCAGTTTCTAATGGCAGAGGTATTTTATCATTCGAGCTTGGTGCAGATGGCACGGGCGGTAAAAATCTTTATTTAACAAAACAAGACACAATTGCCATGAATGGTCGTGAAGTGTTTAAATTTGCTGTGCGTCAAATGGGTGAATCAGCTGTCAATGTAATAGATAAAGCAGGATTAACAAAAGAAGACGTAGATTTTTTAGTGCCACACCAAGCAAATATACGGATTATGGAATCAGCTCGTGAGCGATTAGAGCTACCACCAGAAAAAATGTCAAAAACGATTCATAAATACGGAAATACTTCTGCAGCTTCGATTGGTATTTCCTTGGTAGATGAGCTTGAAGCAGGTAAAATTAAAGAGGATGATTTATTAGTCCTTGTTGGTTTTGGAGGCGGCTTAACATGGGGTGCCGTTGCCATGAGATGGGGAAAATAAGTAGGAAAAATGCTTGAGGGGAGTAAGACAATGAGTAAAAGACGAGTAGTAATTACAGGAATTGGCGCAGTTACACCACTAGGAAATAGCATCGAAGAAACATGGGCGAACATTAAAGCTGGTAAATCTGGCATTGGTGAGCTAACACGTTTAAATAAAGATCTTTTTGCAGCGAAAATTGCAGCAGAAGTGAAAGAATTTGATATTGAAAAATATATTGATCGTAAAGAAGCTCGAAAGATGGACCGCTTTACACATTATGCATTAGCTGCTTCAATCATGGCTATGGAAGATGCACAGCTAACAATTGATGAGGAGCTAGCTCCACGTGCTGGTGTTTGGATTGGTTCAGGCATTGGTGGAATGGAAACTTATGAGCAACAGTTTTTAACATTCCAAGAGCGCGGGGCAAGACGAGTTAGCCCATTCTTCATTCCAATGATGATTCCAGATATGGCTTCAGGTCAAGTGTCGATTCATTTTGGCGCAAAAGGTATTAACTCTTGTTCTGTAACAGCATGTGCTTCTGGAACAAATTCAATTGGAGATGCTTTTAAAGTCATTGAACGTGGAGATGCAGATGTCATGATTTCAGGTGGTGCGGAATCACCAATCGTAACGATGGCTGTGGCAGGTTTCTGTGCCAATACTGCACTATCTTTAAATCAAAATCCGCAAGAAGCATGCCGTCCATTTGATAAAAACCGTGATGGATTTATTATTGGAGAAGGCGCTGGTATTGTCATTTTAGAAGAATACGAACATGCAAAAGCTCGTGGCGCTAAAATTTATGCCGAAATTCTAGGCTATGGTGCAACGGGAGATGCTCATCATATTACTGCTCCAGCTCCAGAGGGTGAAGGTGCGGCACGTGCAATGATGCAAGCATTGACAGATGCTGGTGTAGAGCCATCACAAGTTGATTATATTAATGCACACGGCACGAGTACACCATATAATGACTTATTCGAAACGCAAGCGGTTAAAACTGCTTTCGGTGACCATGCTTATAACCTAGCTATGAGTTCTACAAAGTCTATGACAGGACACTTATTAGGGGCAGCAGGGGGCGTAGAAGCTATTTTTACTGCTCTTGCACTTAAAGAAGGTATATTACCACCAACAATTAATTTAACAGATCCAGATCCAGATTGTGATTTAGATTATGTTCCAAATGAAGCGAGAGAAGCAAATATTCAATATGCAATGAGTAATTCTCTTGGTTTTGGTGGTCACAATGCAAGTCTTCTATTTAAAAAATATGAAGCATAAATAGTACAACTAAACTCAAAAAACGTCAGCCAAATTTAATTGGCTGACGTCTTTTTTTATAGTTTTGTGAATAAATGATAAGTAAGAAGAAATAGAAAGGATGCCGTTACTTTGTTCCGTCTCTTTTTATTTTTAGTAAGCTATGGTCTCATGATCCTCTCTGTAGGGAATCTCATATTGTATTTAAATTACCGTACGCTAGGCTATTCTTGGAAAGTTGTATTTAAATTTATTTTTCAAACAACAGAATTTTATATGGCGGTTGGAGCATGTATCATCATATGCGCTGTCGTTCTTGATATAGGCTTTGATCGAACGTCAGATAGACTATAAATGATTAGCGACGTGCACGACCGAGACCCATTGCCTCTTCCATACGTTTTAATGTGGCACTGGCAATTGCATTTGCTTTTTCAGCACCTTCATCAAGGATGACGTCTAATTCAGAGGATTCTACTAAATGATAGAACTTTTCTTGAATTGGCGTTAGGTGGTCAATTACTGCAGTAGCTACGCCTTGCTTGAAGCCGCCATAACCAATGCCTTCATATTTTTTTACTAAGTCAGCAATAGATATACCTGAAATAGCCGATTCAATTGTTAATAAGTTTGAAACGCCTGGTTTATTTTCAACATCAAATGCTACGATACCGTCAGAATCAGTAACAGCTGATTTTATTTTTTTCTCAATATCCTTAGCCGTATCTAGCAACCTAATTGTCGCCTTTGTATTTGGATCAGATTTGCTCATTTTCTTTGTTGGTTCTTGTAGGGATTTTATACGAGCACCAGCTTTTGGTAATTGAATCTCTGGAATTGTTAAAACGTTGCCATAACGTTTATTAAAGCGTTCTGCCAGATCACGCGTTAACTCGATATGTTGTTTCTGATCATCACCAACTGGGACAATATTTGTGTTGTAAAGTAGAATGTCTGCAGCCATCAATGGTGGATATGTTAAAAGGGCAGCAGAGACGCTTTCTTTACCATGAGATTTATCTTTAAATTGTGTCATACGTTCAAGCTCTCCGATAGATGCAACACATTGTAACATCCATCCTGCCTGAGCATGTGCAGGCACCTCTGATTGAATAAATAATGTAGATTTTTTAGGATCGATGCCAGTCGCAATATAAGTAGCAGCTAGTTTACGAATGCTTTCTCGTAATTCTTTTGGATCTTGAGCGACTGTAATAGCATGTTGATCGACGATGCAATAAATAGCATCCCCTTCATCTTGAAGGGCAGGGAATTGCTTGAAGGCTCCTAAATAGTTACCTAAAGTTACAATTCCTGTAGGCTGAACACCTGAAAAGATTGTTGTCATGAAAATTTCCTCCTCGAATTCAAATAAAAAACATCACGCGTCCTCATTAGACTTTTTCTAATGAAGGGACGAATGATGTTTGAATCCGCGGTACCACCCAGCTTGCCTTAACGGCCACTCAGCTTCGTAACGTGAAGGGACGAGCTTTGCTAGTAGTTTACATACCTAAAACGTTCACAAAGCTAACTCGGAAGTCCATTCCATATGCCCCACGATCTGTTTTCACCAGCCACAGACTCTCTAAACGTGTACGTAGCATATGTACTACTCTTCGTCAGCGTTTTTCTCAATTTAAGTTCAAATTGATTTTATTGCATTGAATTATAGTATAAAGATTTCATTGTGTAAAGTCAGACTTTTGGCGGTGTTTTTTTTTGAGAAAAAATTATATGCTTTTTTTGTTGTGTAATTTTGTTATAAAATTAAACTTTTTTATTAAAATTAACTTGTGGTGTACACGTCAAATTGACAATTTTCTCGTTTACTTTAGTTAAATGAGAACAGCTGAGAGTCATAAAAAGATGTTTAAAATGCATGTAAAGTGGGAATAGTAGTAGTAGTTCGGAATGTTGTGAAAAAAGTATATACATTTAAAAGGTATATAAAAAGACAGAAAATTTAGCGAGACACCCATTCTTTTTTTTATTGGAACTATATTCAAAAACAGCAGAGTACTGTATAATGGTACTGTGTATTTTACATTACATTAATTCTAATTTAACACACTGGTTTATAGATATGATTACAAAATGAAAGGATGTGTCAGAAGGAATGATCGTAACTCTATTTACATCACCAAGTTGTACCTCTTGCCGTAAAGCGAAAGCATGGCTTGAGGAGCACGAAATTCCCTATACAGAACGTAATATATTTTCTGAACCACTAAGTATTAGTGAAATTAAAAAAATCTTACGTATGACGGAAGACGGCACAGATGAAATTATTTCTACGCGTTCGAAAATATTCCAAAAATTAAATGTAGATGTGGAAAGTTTACCTTTACAACGTTTATATGAATTAATTCAGGAATATCCTGGTTTATTGCGCCGACCAATTATTCTAGATGAAAAACGTCTACAAGTTGGCTATAACGAAGATGAAATTCGCCGTTTTTTACCTCGAAAAGTTCGAGCATATCAGTTGCAAGAAGCACAAAGAATGGTGAATTAATTTTATCTATTCTGAATAAAATAAGTAGTAGATGTTACAGCTGTGAGATGCATATTGTGACATCTATTTTTTTATGTTTTACTTATGTAAAACCTTCTATATAAAGTATAATAATTAATAGTGGAAAGTCATATATTTCCGTTAAAGTATGTTAAACTTGATTTAAGTTAAATAGTTTACTACAATTTCAATAATTCAAATATCTTCTGTGAAACGGTGTATATCCTTTTCATTTTATGACAGAACAGCATACAATAGTGTTAGAGACAACTGTGAATAAAAAATTTTAATGTTTGCAGTTCCTCGTGTGGTTTTACTGGTGTGGTCAAAGGTTGAAAAACAAATGCAGTATGAAGGTTAAAAAAAAAGAATAAAAGCATACTAATGAAACAAAACTGTTTTTCGACATATGACAGTGAAGGGAGATGAGGTCTAGTGGACATCGAACGTGTAAATGAAAATACACTTAAGCTCTTTATTACGTACAATGATATAGAGGATCGCGGCTATAGTCGTGAAGAAATCTGGTACAATCGAGCAAAGGGTGAACAGCTTTTTTGGGATATGATTGATGAAGTAAATACGGAGGATTATTTTGATGTAGAAGGTCCGATTTGGATTCATATCAATGCATCTGAAGTAGGCTTAGAAATCATTGTCACACGTGCACATATCTTAAAAGACGGTGAAACATTAGATGGTCATTCGAATTTTGATGAACACAAAGAGATGTTTGCACCATTCGATGAAGTTGGGGATGATCTTCTTAGCCAACTAACTCAATTTGGTGACATGGATGAATCAGAATTATTTATGGATACAGACATTTATGTATATAAATTTAAAGATATTGATGAGTTAATCCCTGTTGCAAAGCGAATGACAGACGAATTAGTGGATTCCTCATTATTTAAATATGAAAATTGGTACTATTTAGTGGTTGATTTTGGTAATGCAGATGAAGAGTTAAACCGTCACGATCGAAATGCAGTCATCAAAGAATTTTTAACGCCATCTAATTTTACGATTCATCGTTTAGAGGAGTACGGCGAAAAAATTATGGAATTTAATTGCTTTGAGACAGTTCGAAAATACTTTGCTTAAGCATTTGTTTACTTGATTTTTTAGACTGTAGTGAGACTCGGTAAATTTATCGAGATTCACTACAGTTTTTTTATACGAAATGTTCAATAGTAGCATTTTATAAATTTCAAGAAAAAGCAGCTTTTATTTTGTGATAGCTAATAATGTTTACTATAGTTGGGCTAAAAGGAGCTGATTATATGTTGATTGCCTATAACCATCTTCAGCAGCTTTTTCACCCATATCAATATACGAGAGAAGCATTGCAGAAATATAGGCGCCAGATGACATTTTTTTGTCCTCAATGTCTAGAACCAGTTCATTTAAAAATTGGTTCCTATACTATCCCACATTTTGCACATCATACGCAAAATCAATGTTCAAAGTTCTTTGCAGAAGGTGAATCAAAACTTCATTTACAAGGTAAAATTCAATTGTTTGAATGGCTACAAAAGCTTAGGCTTAAAGTGGAGCTTGAGCCCTATTTAACAGAGCTTTCTCAGCGTCCAGATTTACTTGTTGCTTTTGACAATAACAACTTCGCACTGGAATTTCAATGTAGCCCCATTACTCATGATAAATGGCAAAAACGGACAATAGGCTATGAAACAAATAACATACAACCAATTTGGCTCTTTCTAACTCCTCAAAGGAACGAAGCAATCACTGGTATTAGAAAAATAAGCATTTCCCCATTACTACAAAAGTCATTTATGACCACTTCAACAGGCCTTCCTTATTTAATGACCTTTAATGCCAAAACTGAACAATTTGTTTATTGGACGAATCTCCTCCATGTCCATGGGCATACTTTTATAGGTAAAGTACAAAAAATCTCAATAAAACAACAACGCTTTCCATTTTATATACCAACTTGTATTTCCTTAGAAGAATTTCAACAGTATTGGCAGCTATATAAACGTGCTTGCCAGCAATTTGCAAATAGGCGCCTCCTACAAAGTAAGCAGGGCGTACATGATTCATTTTTACGAAGTTGTTATGAGATGAATTTTTCTATTTCGGCAATGCCCTCTTATATCGGTATTCCCGTAAAAGAAGGGACAGCCATCTCGTTATTTGCGAGTGAATGGCAAACTATGCTGTGGTTTTTTAGTCAACAGTTAGGTTTAGAGCCTTATGATCTAAAAAAACACCATATACAAGATTTTCTAATTCAATATCACTTAAAGTATACAGGACAGGCAGTAAAGGCTGTTCAACAATATAGCCGAATATTGAAAGGAATAAAACAAGATCAGAAACTACAGGATATTTGTGAGCAAGTGTACGCACAATTATTTGCAATTGCCGCAATATACTGAGAAAATATGAGAGTATAGGGAAAAAAGCACATATAAAGGGGGCTGGCATGCACATGGCTAGTAACAGTAATCAAATTTTGGTAAGAAATGAAGTACCGAAAGAATTAACATGGCGATTAGAGGACATTTTTGCATCTGACGCACTTTGGGAAGAGGAGTTTAAGGAAGTTGCAGAACTTGCTAAAAAAGCATCTAGTTTTGCAGGAACTTTAAATAATGGGGCACAGGCATTATTAGCGGCTTTACAGTATCACGACCATATTTATGAACGTGCAATGAAGCTCTACACATATGCTCATATGCGTTACGATCAGGATACGACAAATAGTTTTTATCAAGATATGAATAGCCGTATACAAACATTAGCAACTAGTATTTCTGCGGGGCTATCATTTTTAACGCCAGAAATTTTGGCATTAAATGAGGAAACAATTGAAAGCTATTTAGCTGAAAGTCAAGACCTACAATTATATAAGCAATCTTTAAAAGAGATTACAATGGCACGTCCACATGTCTTACCAGCGGAACAGGAAGCATTACTGGCTCAAATGTCTGAGGTCACTGGCACTGCATCTAATACATTTAGCATGTTAAATAATGCGGATTTGGAGTTCCCTTTTGTAAAAAATGAAGAAGGGGAAGAAGTACAACTTACACATGGTAACTATATTAAGTTTTTAGAGAGCAAAGATCGCTCAGTTCGTGAAGGGGCGTTTAAAGCCATGTACGAAACATATGGCAAGTTTAAAAACACGTTTTCTTCAACACTAACAGGGAATGTGAAGAAACATAATGTGAGCGCTCGTATTCGCCATTATGACTCAGCACGTGAGGCAGCGATGTCTAATAATTTCATTCCTGAAAATGTTTACGATCAATTAGTAGAAACCATCCATAAGCATTTACCTGCAATGCAGCGTTATATTTCGTTACGTAAGAAGCTTTTAGGTGTGGATGAATTGCATATGTGGGATTTATTTGCACCACTTGTAAAAGAAGTAGAAATGAAGGTTACTTACGACGAAGCTAAGGATATTTTAGTGAAGGCTTTAGCACCATTAGGAGAGGAATATCAAAATATCGTACAAAACGGACTAGATAACCGTTGGGTAGATGTTTTAGAGAATAAAGGGAAACGAAGTGGTGCATACTCGTCCGGTGCCTATGGAACAAATCCTTATATCCTAATGAATTGGCAAGATAATGTGAATAATCTATTTACGTTGGCACATGAATTTGGTCATAGTGTTCATAGTTATTATTCAAGAAATAATCAGCCATTTGTTTACGGGGATTATTCTATTTTTGTGGCTGAGGTTGCTTCGACATGTAATGAAGAATTATTAAATGACTATTTACTCAAAACCATTGATGACCCTCAACAAAAAATCTATTTATTAAATCATTGGTTAGACGGTTTCAGAAGTACAGTTTTCAGACAAACAATGTTTGCTGAGTTCGAACATCTAATTCATCAAATGGATAAAAACGGTGAATCTTTGACAGCTGATCGATTGACTGAAGTGTATTATGAACTTAATAAAAAGTACTTCGGTGATGATATGGCTGTGGATGAGGAAATTGGTTTAGAGTGGGCTCGCATTCCGCACTTCTACTATAATTACTATGTTTATCAATATGCGACAGGTAAATCAGCAGCTACAGCATTGAGTAAACAGATTTTAGAGGAGGGTAAACCGGCTGTAGAACGTTATATTAATAACTTCTTAAAAGCAGGTTGCTCGGATTTCCCAATTGAAGTATTAAAGGCAGCAGGTGTTGATATGAACGTTGCGAAGCCAATAGAGGATGCTTGTAAAGTATTTGAAGATCGTTTAAATGAATTAGAAAAATTATTGTTGAATAACTAATTAATGAGGCTATAGGAATATTCCTATAGCCTCATTTTTTTTATAGGTAGCTTTATTTGAAAGGAAAGAATAATGATTTTTTTTGATTTCTAAATACTTTAAAAGAGTGCATCTAGGAAAAATACTGTTTGAAATCGCTTTCTATTTGACAAATTTGTGAATCTAGTATTGGATTCATTGCTAAATATATTATTCCGTGATAGAGTAATTCTTGTGAAATAAATCACAAAACAAACATACACCCCTTTGTTTGAACGTGAACATTTCTCCCATCCCCTTTGTGAAAAAGAAGCGTCTCTATCGGTCGAGGATAGAGGCGTTTCTTTGTTTTTTTATAGTATAAAATAAGGACTCAACTAATGATTAGTTAAGTCCTTAACGTTTATTATTTAAGACGCCATAAAGTAGCGTGAGTTGTCTGGATTCGTTCAATCTTTTGTTGCAGCATACGTTTCTTTAGTTCACGTTCAGCTGCTTGTTCTGTTAATGAATAGATAAATGCTATTTCATTTGTAGAAAGTGTATGGAATTTTGAAAATAAGTCCTCTATTGATGGTAAAGGCTGACGTACCAGCTGTTCATTGAGCATTTCTTGTAAAATATGTTCATAAACTTCATAGGCATAGCTACCACTAACTTTTAGTCCCTCATCTTCAATACATTCATTGAAAAATACAATACTAGGGACTTCGTCAACTTCCATTTCACGTTTAATGTATAAATCACATTGGAAAGCGCGTGCTGCTTCCTTTGAACCGAAGTCAACGGTGAATTCAGTCATATCTAATTGAATATCCTCTGCGATTTTTAAAAGAGTAGCATAGGAGTTTACATCTTGATGGCTTAGTAATACATATTCTTGTAATTTCGATAAATATCGTGCTCCGGCGCGTTTTCCCTGTAATTCGGCCGCTTTAATAGCGATAGAAGGTAATACAGGATGATTAATATCTAGCTCTATGCCTGAGATACAGCCCTTTACACGCTTACTTAAGCAGTTTAAAGAAGTAAGCTCAGTGCTTAAAACAAAACGCCAAGTGAAGTAATGGTTGTATTCAAGCTGTAATTTACGGAGCACAGCTTGCATGCTAAAAGCTTCAGGACAAAGTGGATCCACGAAAATATACAATTCAATAGGCTTATTGGCAGTAGAAATCGTTGGCGTTGGTTCTTGTAGCATTTGAATATTATTCACGTAACAATTCCCCCTCATCGTCATTAGGCGTATTAACCATGTGATGAGCTGTTAATACTAAACGTTGATAATAAGTTTCACGGAACTTTCCTTCCAAACCTACTTCATCCATAGCTTCTGACATACATTCCAGCCAAGCCTGTGCGCGGTCTGGTGTAATTGGAAAATTCATATGACGTGCACGCATCATTGGATGTCCATGTTCTTCAGTAAAGAGATTAGGTCCACCTAAATACTGTGTTTGAAATTGAATTTGCTTACGGGCTGTCTCTGTCAAATCCTTTGGAAAGATTGGAATAAGATCAGGATGCTGAGCAACTCTTTTATAGAACGCATGAATAAGCTCTGCCAGTTTTTCAGCCCCCAGCTCCTCATAAGGAACAGTGTATTTTCGACTCATAGGTTATATGCTCCTTTAATTCTTTATATCGTAAAGTACCATTTATATACTCCGTCATCAGTAAAATGTGAATTTCTTGTGACTACCTTCATTCTATCAACGTCTTTTCGTTTTCACAAATAAAGAGCTCTTTCGAATTGTTGTTCGCTATAAAAGCACAAATTTCACCACAGCGGGTGAAATTTGTTGGAAAAAAGATAGATAGTAGGAATAATGCGATTACACTGTGAAGTAATTCATCACTTTTTTGACATAATTCTGTGTTTCTTTGAAAGGAGGAATGCCTCCATATTTTGTGACACGAGAAGCGCCTGCATTATAGGCAGCTAATGCTAGTGTAGGATCATTATCAAACTTATCTAGCATTTGACGCAAATACTTTGCCCCAGCCATAATATTTTGTTCTGGATCAAAAGCATTCGTAACCCCTAGATACTGTGCTGTGCGAGGCATTAATTGCATCAAGCCTTGCGCGCCTGCATGACTAACAACGGATGGATTAAAATTGGATTCCTGCTTAATGACGGCTGCAATAAGTTTTTCAGGCACACCATATGTAGCTGATGCTTTTTCGATAATAGCAGCATATTGATCTGCTCCTGCCAAAGAGTTTGCATAGGCAGTTGAGCCAATTACATGATCAGAAACATAGGAGTCGAGTTTTGTATTCCCATAAGAGGTTGCTAATGCCTGCTTAACAGAATCAGGAATGTACACAGCATTAGAACCTTTGTATAACAATGATTCAAGTGTAGCTTCTGATGTATTAGCCAACTGATTGAAGATATCAGCGTTTGCTGTGCCTCCACCTAGTAGGCTCGATAATGTGGCATTGCTAGCAGTTGAAGCATCTCCCAATAATTCATTCATCATGTCAGAAAAAATAGATTGATTGTCTGTTAAAGCGTTTGTAGATGAACCATCTGTCGAACCAAGTGTTTGTAATGCTTGAATCTCCATTAAAGATCTTAGTGATTGAATATCCAAGAGGTTAGTCACCTTTCTTTTTAAACTATTATGAATTTTGCTGCTGTAAAGCCTTCATGAAGCGGGCGATTTTCTTATCAGTTTCTTGCTTTTGAATACCATGTTGTTGTAAAAATTCGTCGAAGATTGCTTTCCCTTTTATGGCATCTTTTGCTTCATATTCTACCTCATAATCGTCGCACTGCAAATAGTAAGAATGGTCAAAAACAAGAAGCCCCTCTTTATACGGAATTTCGACACGATCTGTAGTAAGCGAACCAAACACACGTAATTGGTCTAAAGGAATGCTATGAATGGCAAGTTTTTTGGCGACTTCTTGAGCGAAAAAGCCTTCGCCCTTCAGCATTTTCTGAGCTTGAGCCGCTGTTAATTGATCTGTAGTTTCAAGGTGGGCATGCTCAGTATTTTTTTCTTTAAGTGTACATTCATAATATTCACCAATTTGTCTAATACGCAATCCACTTTGTAGCTTGCGAATAGCCTGAGTAGCTGTGTCGAAATAATGATTTGTTTGACGATGAATAGCATTTTTATGAATGTGGAAATCTTGTAACAGTTGCTCGTATTGATGTTTAGTTAGGAGATTTTTAAACTCGATTTCAATTTCTTGTGTCATATTTATTCACCTATTTATTTTTTTATTTTTCATTCGCTGTTTCGCTTGATTTAACATTTACACACTGCAACTATTTACCCTCTGTGCTAAAATAAGAGGAAGAGTACAACGAAAAGGGGAACCGCACGTGCGTAAAATTTACACAATAGAAACATCGAATTTTGAACAAGATCAACTTCATTTTAGTTTAAACGACAATGAAGTAAATTTACAGTTAAAACCTGCTGGACAACTTATTGCAGATTCAGATGATTTTGCATTTATTTATTTACTGGATGCAGGTGAAGACTATCATTACTTGCGTTTTCCACCGAGTAGTTGGGAGAATCTTGTACATATTTTACAAAAAAAGAAAGATCCAATACTACGAATAAATGATGAAGCAATCGAGCTTATTAATTTCTACGATGAATTGGAAATGCTCGTGTATAATATTGAAGGAAATTACAATTACGGGGCAGAATTTGTCCAAACAGTGGAACAACACTTCAAGGCAATTCTCGCTGAATAGAAAGACAAAACGAACAGACGGTGTTCGATACCGAATGTCGGGAGGTTTTTGTGATGGGACAATGGGAAATATTTTTAAGTCCTTATAAACAAGCAGTAGATGAACTAAAAGTAAAATTAAAGGGCATGCGTTCACAATTTGGTATTGTTAATGCCAATTCACCTATCGAATTTGTAACAGGACGTGTGAAGCCCTTAGCAAGTATATATGATAAAACATTGGAAAAAGGGTTAGCCTTTGAGCCATCTAAACAACTTGGTGATGAACTCGGTGATATTGCCGGTCTTCGAATTATGTGTCAATTTGTGGATGATATTGCTACAGTAACTGAGCTTATCCGTCAACGAAAAGATATGCGTGTAGTGGAAGAACGCGATTATATTACACATAATAAACCAAGTGGTTATCGCTCTTACCATATGATTGTTGAATACCCTGTTGAAACGATTCAGGGCAAAAAGGTAGTGTTAGCCGAAATCCAAATACGAACACTCGCTATGAATTTTTGGGCATCTATTGAGCACTCTTTAAATTATAAATATAAGGGCATGTTCCCAGAGGAAATAAAAAATCGCTTGCAAAGTGCTGCTGAGGCAGCATTTCGCTTGGATGAGGAAATGTCATCTATTCGTAGTGAAATTCAAGAAGCGCAGGCGTATTTCAGCGAATATAAGGAAGCATCGAATCCTAATTTATTATCGGAGAAGGAGCGTGACTAACAATGAAATTTGCGATTCAATCACGTCGAGATGCACAATCCAATGAACTAATGGAGCTAGCTAAAACCTACTTACAGGATTTTGGCTTAACTTATGATGAGGAAGCACCAGAAATCGTTGTCTCTATTGGTGGAGATGGGACACTTTTACATGCCTTTCATCGATATTCTCATTTATTAGATCAAGTGGCATTTGTGGGCATCCATACAGGACATCTAGGTTTTTATGCAGACTGGAAGCCATCTGAATTAGAAAAGTTAGTTTTGTCCATTGCTAAAAAGGATTTTAATGTGGTGGAATATCCACTGTTAGAAGTGAAGGTGGAGCATCATAATGCAGCATCGAATACGTATCTAGCTTTAAACGAGGCAACAGTTAAATCGCCAGATGTAACACTTGTCATGGACGTTGAGCTAAATGGCAATCAATTTGAACGTTTCAGAGGAGATGGTCTTTGTGTGTCAACTCCTTCTGGAAGTACAGCCTACAATAAAGCGCTTGGTGGGGCAATCATTCATCCAACTTTAGCAGCACTTCAAATTACAGAAATCGCATCCATTAATAATCGTGTATTCAGGACAGTTGGTTCTCCATTAATTTTACCCGCTCACCATCATTGTGTATTACGTCCAGTAAATGAACAAAACTTTAATATGACAGTGGACCATTTACAAATTACACAGGGTGATGTAAAGGCAATTGTATTTAACGTGGCTAATGAAAGGGTACGTTTCGCACGTTTCCGTCCATTCCCATTTTGGGAACGTGTGCATGAATCATTCGTTGCAAATGAGTAAGACGGATACTAGATTTACATTGCGCTTTGTGGCTAAGAAAGAGGGTCAATTATTACGAGAAGCCCTACAAGAATGGCGTATATCTAAGCGAGCACTAACTGCTATAAAGTTCAATGGAGGGTTATTGACGGTCAATGGGATTGAACGAAATGTAAGATATGCCCTTCAAGTTGATGATTGTGTAGAAGTGACATTTCCTCCTGAGGAAAAGAGTGAGGGGCTCACGAGCGAACATGGAGATTTGGCTATAGTATATGAAGATGATACAATCTTGGTGTTAAATAAACCGGCTAACCAAAGCACCATCCCCTCACGTGAACACCCAACCAATAGTATTGCCAATCTTGTTTGTGGCTACTTTGAGCAGCAAGGATTAGCATCCACTGCTCATATTATAACGAGACTTGACCGAGATACATCAGGTTTACTCTGTATTGCCAAGCATGCACACATTCATCATTTAACAGGCTTGGCTCAGCGTAATGGTGAGATTTCAAGGAAATATGAGGCAATTGTCCACGGACATGTTCATCAGGATAGCCAATCAATCGTAGCACCAATTGGGCGTAAAGAAACGAGCATTATTGAGCGAGAGGTTCGTGAAGATGGGCAATATGCTCATACAGATGTAACTGTAATACAACGTTTTTACTTAGGGGCTGAACCGATGACACATATAGGGCTTACATTGCATACAGGACGTACACATCAAATTCGTGTACATATGTCGTCGTTAGGTCATCCACTTGTTGGCGATGAGCTTTATGGAGGAAGTCGACTTCATATGGACCGTCAGGCACTACATTGTGTGTCCTTAAATATGACACATCCCTTAACAAGTGAACATTTGCAGTTCACAAGTATGCTTAATGAAGATATGCAAAATTTGCTTAAAGAATCTTCCACTTAAAATCATGATAAGGAGATGTTCGCACAACGGGCATCTCCTTATCATTTTTGATAGTAAATAAAGGGTTCTTTACGCGTTTTTCATCTTCTAAGTACAAATATAAGGTATAGTCAAATAGAAAACATCACGATTTTTAAGAATGGAATTCCATTATATTGAAGCCATACAAATCCTATTGAAAATAAACAAAAAAGGGTTTGCAGAAGGGAATAATACGCTCTATTATATAGAAGGTAGATTTACGGTATTGTCCGTAACAAAGATGGATAGTTCGGAAGGAGGGGACAAGCATGATAGAGGATAGAAATGAAAAGGATGATGTGCAATTTGACGAAGCACATTTACGAGAAATGCTCGAAGCACATAATATTGACGCATTCCGTGATGAGTTTTTAGAACTTCATCCATATGATCAGGCAACGTTTTACGAAAAGGTGGAACCTGACATAAGGAAAATCATCTATTCGTTCTTGTCTCCGACAGAAATGGCTGATATTTTTGAGGCAATCGATATTGAAGATGATGAGTATAAAGCGTATCTAGCTGAAATGGATCCATCTTATGGGGCGGAAATGCTTTCTCATATGTATGCAGATGATGCAGCAGATGTTTTAAATGAACTGGATATGGAGCAACGTGAAAGTTATCTGGAAATGATGGATGAGGAAACGGCTGAGGAAATTAATGAGCTATTAAGCTATGATGAATACACGGCTGGTTCCATTATGACAACTGAATATGTCGCTATTCCAGAAAACTCTACAGTGCGTTCAGCCATGGCAATTTTACGTAAAGAGGCACCAGATGCAGAGACCATTTATTATATATTCGTAGTAGATGAAGAGCACCGCTTGACAGGTGTTATTTCATTAAGAGATTTAATTATTGCTGAAGAGGATACACTTATTCGTTCTATTATGAATGAACGTGTCGTTATGGTACATGTAGGAGATGATCAAGAGGAAGTCGCACATATTATGAAGGATTATAATTTCTTAGCGACACCTGTTATTGATGACAAAGGTGAATTACTTGGGATTATCACAGTCGATGATATTATTGATGTTATGGATGAAGAAGCGTCTGAGGATTACTCTAAGTTAGCCGGTATTTCCGATATGGATAAATTTGATGTCACACCATTCCAAGCTGCTAGAAAACGTTTGCCATGGTTAGTGGTACTACTGTTTTTAGGAATGCTAACAGCAAATTTAATGGGCCAATTTGAAGATACTTTAGATAAGGTTGCCTTATTGGCTGTCTTTATTCCGTTGATTTCAGGAACATCCGGAAATAGTGGAACACAAGCTTTGGCCGTAGCCATTCGTGGTATTGCTACAGGAGATGTAGAAGAACATAGTAAATTCAAATTACTACTACGAGAAGCGGGCACAGGCTTAATGTCAGGAATTGTTTGCGGCTTAATTGTCATTGGTATCGTTTATTTTTGGAAGCAAGAACTAGTACTTGGGATGTTAGTAGGTGCCGCACTTTGTGGCTCGATTTTAGTTGCGACATTAGCAGGCTCTTTTATTCCATTGTTAATGCATCGATTGAAAATAGACCCAGCTGTTGCTTCTGGCCCGTTTATTACAACTTTAAATGATATTACCAGTATTTTAATTTATTTAGGTTTAGCAACGGTTTTCTTAAGTCAAATAGGCTAAGAACCAAATTACTTTCCTTCGCATATTGTATGGAAAAAGGGGAAGTGAGTATTGTGGATCAAGAACCACGCTTGTTTATAAAATCACCATCATATTTTTTAAATATTTCTAAGGTGTTGCATGAACTTGATTTGGATGAAAGTACATCTGTATACGTAAAGGACCATACTTATGTAGAGGAAACAGTTGAAGAGGAAGACGTTGTAAAGGATGTGCAGGTAGATCCGTATTTACTAAAACAACTTCAATTTTTAGAGAAACCATTTCGTCAGCGCGCCTATCAGCCACTTTTAGTTTGTTTAAAAGATGGTAGAAAATTAACGGGCTCTGCTTCAGATGTACAAAATGATTCTTTAATGCTTACCTCACTCGAATTAAAAACACAGGAAATCATTTATTTTGAAGATATAAAACAAGTACTATGGCGTGGCAGACAATTACCAACATTATAAAAAAAGTGTACAGCAGAGGATGCTGTACACTTTTTTTATGTGTGTGTGTCAAAGGTGAAAGAAATTAGTCACAAATCCCTAAGTCAACATCAGCGATACATTGTACAGCACAGAAGCAAGATAAGTCTACAGTAATACAGCTATCTGTTGAGTTCCAATCATCCACTTTACAGATTTTTTTCATATTTACGCAACAGCCGTCACGACTTAATAAATCTACTGTACTTTCGCTAGAATCGAATGTACATAGAGGCTCTAAAACACGTAAAGTCGCACAACACTCATCAAACATATCTTCAACGCGGAAGAATACGGATGTACAAATACAAGGATCTGCAGTTGGGGAATTAAAGAATGCTTTGAAAGGAGTACCGTCTTTTGTAATTAACATAAATACACGTGTATCTGCTTGAGAGCGTGCAGGACTAACAATCCCGCCTAGTGGTTCTAAGAAACAGTTAGCTGTACATGGAGAACACTCATCTCGCACCGCTTGATTTTGAATATCTAAAATAGCGCGAACTACGTCACAAACGCAGCCTGCTGAATGGATTGGTCCAATAGGATTTGTTGGCTTACCACAACCCATATTGTCACCTCCTTTCCTCGTTACTACTTCTACAATATGTACTTTTCAAATTTGGACTCGGGCTATTGTATATATGAATAGTTTTTTTATGTGTGGAGAAACTTTAAAGAAAAGGAGGGTAAAACTTGAGGCTACTTGGAATGACGTTACCTCTCTTAGTCGTTTTATTGCTGTTAAATGGTTGTGCTGAAAAAGAAAAATTTATCGTCTACGGTCCATCTCAGAATGGAAGTGAAGTCGAAGCCCTTATAAAAGAAGAGGACTATGTGGAACGTTCAACCGTTATCCATTATGACGATAGTATGCTTGTTGCAGTACAAATTAAACCATGGGAAAAGTGGAAAAAGACTAAGTTAGAGAAAAAGTTGCAAAAAAAATTTGATGAGAAATATCCAAATAAAGATGTGTTTGTCTCAGCTGATTATAAAATTTTTTATGAAGCCAATAAAATAAAAAAGGATAAGATTGAAGATAATAAATTGAGCGATAAAATTAAAGAACTTAAAGAGCTTGCAAAGGAGAAGACATAAATGGAAAAAGAGCAATATCAGCAATTGGAGCAAAATGTAACACCAAAGCCTCCATATATAAAGAATGTAGCAAAGGCGTTTTTTGTCGGTGGTCTTATTTGTACAATTGGCCAAGCTGTGTCCCTTTTTTATATTATTTTCTTCAATTTTACAGAAGCCACAGCTGGTAATCCAACCGTAGCAACAATGGTATTCTTTGCCATGTTGCTCACAGGGCTTGGTCTATATAAAAGAATTGGCCAATTTGCTGGGGCAGGCTCATCAGTACCAGTAACCGGATTTGGTAATGCTGTAATTTCCGCAGCTATTGAGCATAGATCAGAAGGCTTAGTATTAGGAGTTGGCGGTAATTTATTTAAACTAGCAGGATCAGTGGTTTTATTTGGGGTAGTCGCAGCATTTTTCGTAGCACTTATTAAATATATCTTCGTGGTGATAGGAGTGGTTTCATGGTAATCATTTTTCAATCGAAACCATCCCTATTAGCAGGGGGTGTTGTAGCAGGACCTTTAGAGAACCGGAGTATTTTTAGTCAGTATTTTGATGCTGTTTATGATGATGAGCGTTGGCAAATGAAAACCAATGAACAGGGGCATCGTAAAATGATTGAAGAAGCCTGTGATGCGGCTATGAAGAAAATGAAGGTACAAAGTGGAGATATTGATTATTTAATGGGTGGGGATTTGGTCAATCAAATGACACCGACCAATTTTGCTGCAAGAGATTTGGAAATCCCGTTTATTGGATTGTTTTCTGCATGTGCCACCTCCATTTCTTCTGTCATTATTGCCTGTCTGTTAACAGAGTTAGGTGCTGCTAATTTTTCATTAGCGGGTGCATCAAGTCAGCATAATGCGATAGAACGTCAATTTCGTTATCCTATCAATTACGGTGCACAAAAGCCACAAACTGCTCAATGGACTGTAACAGCAGCTGGCTATGCGCTAATCGGTAAACACCGTGAAGATTATCCCTCTATCGAAGCCGCCACAATTGGAAAGTCTGTTGATTACGGTATGGATGATCCTTTCCATATGGGTGCTGCAATGGCACCAGCTGCCTTTCAAACGATTCAATCTCATTTACAACAACGCAATCAAAAAATTTATCATTACGATTTAATTTTAACGGGCGATTTAGGTCAGCTGGGCTTAAAGCTTTTGAAGGGTATGCTAGTTGAAAATGGTGTGAAAAATGAGGAGCTAACCCTGCTGCGTGATGCAGGCGCTGAGTTTTATGGACAAGATGAATCCTTTCAATCAGGGGCAAGTGGTGCAGGCTGTTCAGCAGCTGTTTTTTTTAGTTACGTTCTCCAACAGATGCGAGCGGGTAGCTATAAGCGTGTATTACTAGTAGCAACTGGGGCATTATTGTCTCCACTATCGTTTCAACAGGGTGAGACGATTCCATGTACGGCGCATGCGATCGAAATTACAATGAAATGAGGCATAAATTATGGTAATGACATTTGTATTTGCATTTATTGTTGGAGGCATTATTTGCGTCATCGGCCAATTATTAATGGATGTCGGTAATTTAACACCGGCTCATACATTAAGTACACTCGTTGTCCTCGGTGCTATATTGGATGGCATGGGGTTATATGAGCCATTAATTAATTTTGCTGGCGCAGGAGCTACCGTACCCATTACCTCTTTTGGTAATTCACTAACACACGGAGCAATGGCTGAGGCAGAAAAGCATGGACTGGTTGGCGTCTTAACAGGAATGTTTAAAGTAACAAGCTCAGGTATCAGTGCTGCTATTGTTTTTGCCTTTATCGGTGCATTAATTTTTAAGCCTAAAGGAAATATCGACTAGACGAATACCCCTCCCATTTCTACAACCAAAACATATTATAGGTTGTAGAAGGGAGGGGTGCTTTTATGGGATATCAAGGCTGGTCCTCACAACCGTATGGAAATAATGTTGGTGGGTGGAACAATAGCTATTGCGGAGGCAATAACTATAGTTATTGTGGAGGCAACAACTCTGGCTATGGTTCAACATTTGTTCTAATCGTTGTTCTATTTATTCTTTTAATTATTGTTGGCGCTACTTACATCTAATTTGATGAACATATTGTAAAGGCTTTAACTCTTATTTAGAGGGTTCACACCTAAATAAAGTTAAGGCCTCCACCATTTGTGAATGCTTCGGGCAAGTCGCAAGGTCAATTTGAGTTTTAATGATAGGAGGGAAAACATGCATCGCTCGTTATTTAATTCAATTGAGCAAAAAACAGGTGTTTCGATGGATGAAATCTTCGCATTAGCCAATGCCATTCAACATGCGGATTTTACAAGTGAAAAACAAGTAAGAAAAATCGTACGACGTGTTGCTAAAATATCTAACAGAACGATTACACAAGAGTTAGAGGATAAATTAGTACAATCTATTATTCAAGATGGAGCATCACTAGATTTCGATAAAATCACTAGAATGATGAAGTAGCGCATGGCATATCTACTTGGCAAAGCAGCTTGTTACGATAGAGTAGATAAATGGTGGCAAGCGAATTTTAGTTTAAAAAAGGGTGTTACGACATTGAACAATATCGTAACACCCTTTCATTAAATTTTTTTCTCCATTGCTCGATGTGGGATACCAGCATCCAAAAATTCTGGAGAAGTTACCGCATAGCCAAGCTTTTCATAAAAGGGAATCGCATGGCTTTGCGCGTGAAGCTTCAATGTTTCTTTAGAGATGGAAATGGCATATTTCTCCATTTCTCTCATTATTAAAGCCCCTAGTTTTTTACCGCGTTGAGATTGTAAAATACAAACCCGTTCAATTTTTGCTGTATTCTTTTCAATACTACGTAAACGAGCTGCTCCTACAGGCTCATCATCATCATACATAATAAAATGCGTTGCAGCTGCATCTTCAGCATCACATTCCAAGTGGAGTGGAACGCCTTGCTCTTCAACAAATACTTTTTTTCGTACAGCAAACGCATCATCATGTTCTTCCTTTGTTTCAACAATCTTAACGTTATACAATCATCACTCAGCTCCAGACAAACGGAATGTTTCGTATGTTGTCCATGAACCATCTTCTAATTGATATAAAAGATGAATGCGATCAATTGTATCCTTTTCATCTACACCAGTCATACGTAATTGACCAAAAATGTCGTCATGCTCGGAATCTGACATTTTTTGAGCGATTGTAATATGAGGTACAAATACATGTTTCGTTTCCCCATAAGAAATATTTTCTTGGATTTCATGTTGGAAAGCAGCTAATTGTTCAGTTGGCTCAATGCGGAAATAAATAGCATTGGTTGTAGGGAAAAACGAACTGATGCGTGATGCATGAATGTTTAAAGGCGCATATTTAGCAGCAAGTTCATCTAATTGCTTAACGATGGTTTGAATTCCTTCTTCAGACGCATCAAAGCTGTCTTTTAACGTCATATGCGGTGTAATCTTCGCGAAATGGGGATCATATCGTTTGCGATACGTGTTCGCTAAATCTTGCAATTTTTTTGATGGAAATGCCACAATACCGTACTTCATAGTCCATTACCTCCCGTAAATAAACAATTTTTCTATTTAAGTATATCAGAAAATCCACTTTTCGTAATTTAATCACTCACATTAATTAAAATTTTCAATTAATGCACGTCGAAGGTCGGGTTTCCAATATTTCCATGTATGATTGCCATCAAACTCGTCATAAAATATAGAAAACCCTTTATGAATCATAAG
This sequence comes from Lysinibacillus sp. NPDC056220, assembly GCF_049315265.1. NCBI lineage: Bacteria > Bacillati > Bacillota > Bacilli > Caryophanales > Bacillaceae > Lysinibacillus > Lysinibacillus sp. NPDC056220. Next base: position 768,534 of record NZ_JBMOXD010000001.1, on the reverse strand, counting down.
ATCATGGAGCTGACGATTAGGTGTTAAAAAATCCTTCACAGATTTATCCATAGTGACTACTTGATCTTCACCCTTGCCAACTATATGGTAAATAGAAATGGCTGCTGGATCTTTGAAGTTTTCGACAGCCTTCAAAACTTCCTCATCCACGTATGGTGATTGTAGAATAACCTTACCGAAAATACTTGGATACTTTAATGCGGCCATTAAGGAAGCTGTAGCAGCCATCGAATCTCCAATCACTCCGCGACTCATACCCATTTGATACGTGGAAAAATCGTTATCTAAATAAGGTACTAGCTCATGTGCTAAAAAGCGAAGGTAAGCTTCATGCTGCTCACCGCTAGGAATATATTTATGACGTCGATCGTTAATATCTTTGTATGGAACAAATGCAATAATTAAATTTTCGATTTCATAGTCATCAATCAGTTCATCAGCTAGTTTTGTAATACCGCCAAGCTGGAAATAATCTTTACCATCCGATGCGATTAGAATGTTGTATTTATATAGTGGAGAATAATTTGCAGGAACATAAATATAGAGCTGTAATTCTTCCTGTAATGCTTCACTATAGAATGTTAAATCCTGTACTGTTCCCTTATCCAATGATGACACTCCTTCTTGTGTTTGTAACAAAATTGTACCATATTACAAAAGTAAAGGTATAATAGGTTGGGCTAGCACTATACTAGCAATAAAATCGAAATGAGGGGTAGCTATGCATAATAAAAGTATTCGTGTGCACTCTGATGAAGTAGCCAAGGCAGCACATGCTGCGTTAATTCGTAGAGGTGTAGCGATCGAGGATATCGCAAAAATTGTTTACGAAATGCAAAAAACCTATAATGAAGGTTTAACACTGGATCATTGTGTTCATTCGGTTGAGCGTGTACTGCGTAAACGAGAAGTGCAACATGCACTTTTAGTAGGAATTGAATTAGATGAGCTAGCTGAGAAAAAATTATTATCATCACCATTACAGCAAATTATTGAATCTGATGAAGGCTTATTTGGTGTGGATGAAACGATCGCACTAGGATCTGTATTTACATATGGCAGCATTGCAGTAACTACTTTTGGTCATTTAGACAAGCAAAAAATTGGGATTATTAAAAAATTAGATACAGAGCCTGGGCATCACGTTAATACGTTTTTAGATGATTTAGTTGGCAGTATCGCAGCTTCTGCAGCATCTCGCATTGCTCATCGTATGCGTGATTTAGAGGAAGAGGGCGAAACATTTGCAGATATCGAGCCAGAAGAGCTAGGACCAAAACCAAAATCACATAATGAAATATAAAATGAGTTTCTACTATAAAAAAAGAGCCTTTTACAATATGGAGAAGGGTAGACAAAAGCCATTGAGTTTTATTCTCAATGGCTTTTCTCATTTTTATCCTAACTATAAAGAAGACTCATATAACATCACTTTATATTACTTTTTATCGTTATAGGCTTTTAAAAATTCTTTTACTTTTTCGCTATTTGCTTCGAGTTTTAACCCAGTGTCAATTAAAGGAGATACAGTTGATACGGCAGGTTTTTTATTGCCTTGGTAATAGCTAATGAACTCGTCTTGGTTGATGGAGTACAAAATCGCTTTACGTAAATCAGCTGAATCGGAAACTGCACGACCAGATGTATTCATTTGTAAATAAGAAACAGCATTGCTATCGGCTGTATTTAAAGTTAATTTATCGTCTGAATTCACAATATCTAGCTTTGTTTCTGGAACTGTTTGAAGAACATGAATTTCTCCATTCCGTAATGCTGATAAAGCACTATCAACATCAGAGATGAAACGAACATTGATTTTTGAAATTTTTGGTTCATACTCACTACCAGCACGGTATGCAGGGTTTTTCACAAATTGTGCTTCATAATCATTTTTCTTTACTAAAATATAAGGACCACTTGCATAAAGCTGGTTGTTAAAAGTTGCAGAACCTTCAGTTACCGTAGCTTGATCACCATAGGCAATATCTTTGTCAGGGTTATAGTTAGCTACATCATACGTATTTATACTTGTTACTTGTTTTTCAGATACAATACCACCAGATTGGTGTGCTAAATAATTTAACACTTGTGGAAATGGTGTTGGTGTTGTAATTTTAACGACTTGATATGAACCAGAAGCATTGTTAACAGCCCCTTTGTCCTTTGCTAATTGCGCTACAGAGGCAGGGAGATTTTGTGATAATGCTTCGAGAACTGTTTGATCAGAGCCAGATACTTTTTTATTTTGTAATTCAGCTAAATCTGAAACAATCTCTACAGTTTCAATATTTTCATGGATACTATAAGTACGGTGATCTGGTACTGAATTAGCGTCTTTAGCACGGTTTAATGAGAAGACCACATCTTCAGCAGACACTAAATCACCTGTATCAACAGCTGCGCCATCTTTCACTGCTGCGAAATGAATATCGTCGCGTAAAATAAAGTAATAGTCTTGATTGCCTTCTGCCATAACATGGTTATAAGATAATGAACCATCTGAAACAACGTCATCAGTGTCTGTTAAATTAACAAGACGAACATACATATTTGTATTTAATGTATTGATGGAACCATCATTCCCTTTAATCGGATCTAGAGAAGTTAGAGAGTTAATTGTTTGGTGTAAAATTAATGGTTCAGTAGCATTTTTAGCTGAATCATTAAATTCGATTTGTTCCCATACTTGCGCACGAGATTTTGGTAAATGAACTGTTTTAGGGTTTACTAGCTCTGAGTAGATTCCCTGATACTTATTGGAAATATATAAAGGTGCAATATAAGCTTGATCAAATACTAATAATTGCTCTAAATCTTTATATTTAGCCGCTGCTTCTTCTCCAGTTAATGTACTAGCCTCATCGATTAGGGCATCTAATTTTGAATCTGCAACAACACTGTAATCTCCACCAGTTTTAAATAATCCACGAACAGCATAGTCCGGGTTACCGGTTACTGTCGTCCAGCTTGAAAGAGCAAGATCATAGTTGCCTGCTTCTTTTTGGGCAGAGAATGAACCGTAATCTGGTTGAATATTAAGCTTTACATCAAAACCGTTTTTTACTAATTGGTCTCGAACAATATTCATATCTTCTTCAGAAGCTGCCATGCCTAATACTTCAATGGCTACTTTGCCCTTGCTCTTGTCACTATCTTTTGAATCTTTATTTCCTTCTACGTCAGTTTTCGTCTGTACACAGCCAGCTAAAGCTAATACTGCGACGAATAAAAATACAAGTAATTTCTTCATAGGTACCTCCAGTTAATTTGTTTTTGGATCTAAAGCATCTCGTAAGCCATCTCCTAAGAAGTTAAAGGAGAGGACAAGAAGCATAATACAAAGACCTGGGAAAATCGCAACATAAGAATGAGTTTCCAGGTACGTACTACCAACTTTTAAAATATTGCCCCATTCCGGGATGTGAGGTTCAATACCAAGCCCTAAAAAACTTAAACTACTTGTTGAAATAACTGCTCCACCAATTGTTAGTGTTGCTTTGACAATCATAGGTGCTAATGAATTAGGAACAATGTGCTTGAAAATAATAGCCGCATCAGATGCTCCCAAAGCTCTGGCAGATTCAACAAATTCATAATTTGCTAATTGCATGACATTTGCTCGCATGGTACGTGCATAGGTTGGGATTGCCCCCACACTAAGTGCAATAATGAGATTGATCGTGTTAGCACCAAATGCAGCAATAATAGCAATGGCCAACAAAATGCCCGGAATAGCATATAAAATATCTAGGCTTCGCATGATGACATTGTCAGTTGTTTTTCCGTAATAGCCGGAAAATGCCCCTAACGCACCTCCGACTAACGCAGGAATAATCGTTGAGAAAAATCCGACGATTAATGAAATACGTGCCCCAAATACAATACGGGAAAATAAATCTCGCCCATAATTATCTGTGCCTAGAGGATATTCTAATGAAGGTGTTTGCAGCAGAGCACCGTAGTTATTTTCTGTAGCAAAGTCATAGTCAAAGGTCCAAGTGCTTGTGACAGACAATGAAAACATAAAGATAATGAAAAATAACCCGAATACAGCCATCGTATTACGTAAAATCTTTTCCCATATTTTTTGCCACTTTTCAATAGAAGAAGGGTTTGCCCTTCTAGCCTTTTGAATAAGACTATAACCTAGTAATGTAGCAAATAGATTACCAGTGAAAGTAGCCAATAGTAATAAAACACCTGGAATAAGCATCCATCTTGGGGCCGCTGTAGGTGTGACAAACTTAACGCATAAAATGGTCATCACGATATAAATAAGCGCAAGTATGAAGAAAACACCCATCGCCAGTAAAAAGGTATCAGTTACATATGGTTTAAATAAGTTCAATGCTGCAATACCAATGATGAATAATTGTGTAATAAAGGCATAAGCAGCAAACGTATATTCGGCAGTCTTTCTTGTGGACACAAGCATAAACGCAAATGATGTAGAAAAAATATTGCCAGAAAGAACTGTTAATAATAGCGGATAGCCGAAAATACGAGTGTTTCTTTGGATCTCACCAAACTTTGCTAAATCCCTTTTTATTCGTAAATTTACAAAAGCCACATAGATTGTAGTAATGGCATAAATAACAAAGAATAGTAGTACAATGGGTCGCCAGCTATGGGTAGAAAAATTATAGCTATAGGCTAGAAACAATAAAGAAAACAGTAAGGAAAAGACAAAGGTAAAATGAGAATTGACATATTCCTGTGTAATCTTCAAGAGTAGTTTGACATGTAAGATGTTTTTCACAGGTGATCCTCCTTTAAGACTTCTTCATTTTCGAGCGAATGCGTGGATCAAAAAAGGCATACATGATATCAATCAATAAATTGACAATGGAAATCGTTATAGCGATATAAACAACGCCTCCAAGGATTGCGGGAATATCAGGAATAAATTGTTTATCAACAATATAGCTACCAATCCCACTAATATTGAACACCTTTTCTGTAACAGATGCGCCTCCCAACATACCTCCAAAAAGAAGTCCAATCACCGTAATAATAGGAATCATGGCATTACGAATGGCATGTTTTGAAATTACTTTAAATTCATTCAAGCCTTTTGCTTTAGCTGTAATAATGTAATCCTCGTGAATCACCTCAAGCATACTAGACCTTGTCATCCTGGCTATGGATGCCGTAATGGATGTCCCCAAGACAATAACTGGCATAATAAGGGATAACCAATTTTGGGGGTTATAGGTCGCTGGAAACCATTGTAGCTTTAACGCGAACGTTAAAATAAAGATTAAACCTTGCCAAAAGCTTGGAATGGATAAACCAATTAAAGCAATAAACATAAAGGTATAATCCAAATACGAATTTGGACGAACCGCTGAAATAATACCTACTGGAATGGCGATAGCAATCGCCATTAACAGTGATAATACGGCTATTTCAAGTGTGACAGGAAATTTATTTGTAATGCTGTGCGTAATATCTTCTTTACCTGCAAAGGATGTGCCTAAGTCAAAAGTAAATAGGCCAGATAGTGAATGCCATAATTGAGATAAATAAGGTTGATCCAAACCATGAATGCGATTAAAGTTGGCGATTTGCTCTGCTGTCGCTTCAACACCGAGCAAGTTTCTGGCTGGATCGAAAGGTGATAGATACAAAATTGTAAACACTAACGTTGCCACTCCAACAATGACAATGAAGCTTTGTAAAATTCTTTCAATGATAAATTGCAAAAACGGGTTCGCACATAAGATTAGCACGACATAAAATAAAACAGCTGGTAGAAAGGTAAGAGCTACAAAATATTTGTTTTTCAGTTGCTGATTAAAAAATTGATCATAAGTTAATGGTTGTATACCTTCATTTTGTAAATCTTGGTCCACTAGCTGTTGAAGCCTTTGTTTGGCTAATTCATTAGCAGTTTGCTGTATTTGCGATGATGACGCAGCCTCTTGAAAAAATGAAGCTTTTGCTATTTCTTGCTGTTCAAATGATTGCTGCCAATGTGCAAATAAACCATTCTCTAAGTAATATTGACTACGCAATTCAAAAGCCTGATCATAAGTATTTGAATGTTTCTTATTCCGATAGATAAAGTATGTAAATGGATGAACCAAAATACTTAAAAGGAAAAGTAGTATATTGTAAGGCTTTTGGTGCATTAGTTTTTGATAAACCATAGAAAAGAACATAAATTCCTTAGGTTTTAAATGATTTTTTGAAGTAACCATGCATTTCCTCCAAGCGTTAATAAAATATTCAACACTATATTGTATAATTCCTATCAGTATTGTAAAGTATGGATTATAGTTGAAAGTAAGTCAATCACAAATTTCAAAAAGGATGGGTCGAATGAGCGAAAAGCTTTTAGAAATCAATAATCTTCGCGTTTCCTTTATCACTGGGGAGACAGAGTTTGAAGCTGTAAAAGATGTAAACTTCCATCTAAATAAAGGTGAAACACTCGGAATTGTAGGTGAATCTGGGAGCGGAAAAAGTGTAACAGCACGTTCCATTATGCGCTTATTACCATCTCCACCTTCATTTTTAAAATCGGGTAATATTATATTTAAAGGTCAGGAGTTAACGGAATTAGCGGAAAAACAAATGGAAACAATTCGTGGAAAAGATATTAGCATGATTTTTCAGGATCCTATGACATCTACAAACCCTACTATAAGAATAGGAGATCAAGTGGCTGAAAGTTTAATCAAGCATCAATCTATGTCAAAGACCGAAGCCTACACAAAAACCATTGAATTATTAAAACTTGTTGGCATTCGTGATGCAGAAGAGCGTTATCGACAATATCCACATGAATTTTCAGGTGGTATGCGACAACGTGTAATGATAGCTATGGCACTTGCATGTAATCCGTCACTGCTGATTGCGGATGAGCCAACGACTGCATTGGATGTAACCATTCAAGCCCAAATTTTGAAATTGATGCGAGATATGCAAAAGAAAATGGGCACATCTATTATTTTAATTACACATGATTTAGGCGTCGTTGCTGGTATGTGTGATCGTCTCATTGTCATGAAAGAAGGAGAAATTGTTGAACAAGGGACGACGGAAGAGATTTTTGCGAATGCGCAACATCCATATACCCAAAAATTATTGAATGCGCTACCAAAACTACATGAAAAAAAGCAGCCAAAAGAAATTTCCAATATCCAACCAGGTATTGACCCAAATAAACCTTTGATAGAAGTCACACATCTGTCAAAGGAATTTTCATTAGGCAAAGGCCAAACATTAAGAGCTGTCAATGATTTATCGTTTCATATACTTCCAGGGGAAACTTTAGGCTTAGTAGGCGAATCAGGATCAGGTAAATCTACCACAGGCCGAACTATTCTACAGCTTCATCAACCTACTAATGGAGAAGTTTTATACCAGGGGATTCCTGTCACGAGACTAACGAAAAAGCAATTGAAGGCGATGCGTCGCCATATGCAAATTATTTTTCAAGACCCCTATTCATCGTTAAATCCTCGAAAAAAAATCTTAGATATTATTGGGGAAGCTCTTGATATTCATGGCCTAGTGAAGTCACATGATGAAAGACTAGGACGAGTGGAGGAACTGCTTGAGCTTGTTGGTTTGAAGAAAGAACATGCTATGCGCTATCCACATGAATTTTCTGGAGGTCAACGACAACGGATCGGGATTGCGAGAGCATTAGCGGTCGAGCCCAATTTTATAGTTTGTGATGAACCATTATCGGCCCTAGACGTATCCATTCAAAAACAAATTGTGGATTTACTAAAGGAATTACAACAAAAGCTTGGGTTGACGTATTTATTTATTGCACATGATTTATCGATGGTGAAGCATATTAGTGATCGGGTAGCAGTTATGTATGCGGGGAAAATTGTAGAATTGGCTGAAAGTGAAGAGCTATATGCAAACCCACAGCATCCCTATACACGTGCACTATTACAATCCATTCCAATTCCCGATCCAGCGATTGAAAAGCAGAAATATAGTGATGCTGAAAATACAGACGACGTGAAAGTTCACTACGAGGTAGAAAATAGCCAGCTGGTAGAGGTTTCTCCAAATCATTGGGTAGCCGTTTCAACATGATGGCTGTCATATTATAGGACAATAGAGACAGGTAGCAGGTTTCTACTGAAATGAACAACCTTTAATTAAACTATATTAAAGCATAGGATGGAATATCTACATTACATGTACATATTTATTTGCATAAATAAAATGTAGTTGCATATAATGGAAATTCTTTAATACATTCAAAGAATTATAGAAAAATATATATTTGTTACAAGGGGATTATGTAGTGACTGTACATAATCTTTTTGATTTAGAATAATTTTGAATCTATATAAAAAGGGCTAGGACATGTTATTATTAGTGTAAATAAATAGCTGAGGGAGATAAAAGTGAAACAATCAGATATTAAAACGCTAATAACTAGTGGAACAATTATTTTGGCTGTTGTTTTATATTTAATATTTAAATAAATATATGTATAAAAGTCTTCAGTTGTTACAATGACTGAAGGCTTTTAATTTCAATACAGGAGTATTATAAAAGGGAAGAAGGAAATTATTTATAGGAAAATTAGTTAACGGAGGAGATTTTTTAATTTTAATAGGGGATATTAATTAGAAAGTAGCGTGTAAATTTGAAGAAAATTATTTTTGCTTTATTCATTTCTACATTGGTTTTGAGTGCATGCACAGAAGAAACTAGTACGAATATCATTAAGACTGACGATATAGAAGATCTAATATCTTCAACGATAGAAAATGCAGAGAAACACGATGTAAGTCAGTTTGAAGAATATGAACTAGAAAGTGTCATTGACGGCGACACAATACGAATAAAATATAATGGAAGCTCTGAAAAAGTTCGTTTTTTACTTGTTGATACCCCGGAAACTAATCATGAGACACTAGGAGAGCAACCATACGGACCAGAAGCTAAAGAATTTACTAAACAACTATTAGCTGGTCAAGATACAGTCTATTTAGAGTTTGACGTTTCTTATCGTGATAAATATAAAAGACTACTTGCCTATATTTATACCAAAGAAGGTATAAGTGTTCAGGAGCAGTTGTTAAAAAATGGATTAGCACGTGTAGCATATATATATAATCCAAATACTAAGCATGTAGATTGGTTTAAATCGATTCAAAAAATTGCACAACAATCAGCTATTGGGATATGGTCAGTTGAAGACTATGTAACAAATCGTGGATACGATAAAGATGTATACGATGCTGCCATAAAAGAAGGAAACCAGTCTAACATAGCTGAGGATAAATCGAATACCAATAACAAGAAGGACAGGTGCGAAATCAAAGGAAATATTAATTCCAAAGGTAACAAAATTTATCATATGCCAGGGCAACGGGACTATGATAATACAGTAGCTGAGGAGATGTTCTGCACTGAAGAAGAAGCAGAAGCCGCTGGGTTTATTCCAGCTAAGCAATAAAATCAAGTATTTCTGCTCCTATAAAATATCTGAGTCAGGTAACCCCTGTGCTCAGATATTTTTTTTGATCAACATGGGTGATTGAGTCTAAAATAGCTAGGGTACTGTTGAAGAACTTGGCATATCCGAAAAAAATTTAAATGAAAAGAGTAGTAGATTGAGCTTTTAAGGAAGCGTTATATTTTCTAAATTTTAGGATGAGTCAACTCATGTGAATAGCATTTGATGCATACAAGCAACCATCATTTAGGTATTGACATACTAAGTATAGGAATTATATATTTATCCCAGTTAAATTTTTTGAATATTCATTATATATTAACTTGTACCTACAACGTGTTGACGTGTAGTTGTGTTGTTATGGATAATTGAGGTTATTTACGTTTATGAATACAGGGCCATAAGGATGAAACGAGGGGGAAAAAAATGAAAAAAATAAGAATAGGTGTTATTGGAGCTGGTTTAAGAGGGGGCTTGGCACAATACTGGCATAAGCCTACCGGGGAATCAGAAATAGTAGCGTTAGCCGATATTTCTCAAGAACGTTTAGAAAAATTTCAGGAGAAATTTGATACACCTTTATTTTTAACAAAGGACTATAAAGAGTTATTAACAAGAGATGACATCGATGCAATTGCGGTTTTATCGCCAGATTATTTACATGAGGAACATATTATTACTTGTTTAAAAGCGGGTAAGCATGTGTATGCGGAAAAACCATTAGCCATAACGGTAGAAGGTTGCGATCGAATATTAGATGCATGGGAAAAATCAGGAAAGCATCTCATGGTGGGCTTTAATATGCGCTATATGAGTATGTATCAAACGATGAAAGGCCTAATTGATTCAGGTGCCATTGGAGAACTAAAGGCAATATGGGTGCGACATTTTGTTGGATTCGGTGGTTATTTCTACTACCACGATTGGCATGGTAATTCAAAAAATACAACCTCTTTACTACTTCAAAAAGGCTCACATGATTTAGATGTCATTCATTGGATTTCAGGGAAATATACGCAGAAAGTATCTGCGTTTGGTAGCTTAGATTATTATGGTGGAAATCAGCCAAATACATTAACATGTCCTACCTGCGATCAGAAAAAAACTTGTCCAGAATATGTTGCCCATACATTTACAGAATGTGCGTTCCGTGAAGAAATTGATGTGGAGGATAATAATATGGTCATGATGGAATTAGAAGGTGGCATAAAGGCTTCTTATTTACAATGTCACTTCACACCAGATTATTCGCGGAATTATACATTTATTGGTACGAAGGGGCGTATTGAAAATGATGATATCAATAATAAAATTTATTTAAAAACACGAAAATCAAATTCTTGGGAGGAACTAAGTAATGTTGTTTACGAAATGAAGCCTGAGGAAGGAAGCCATGGTGGTGCTGATCCAAAAATTGCCCAAGATTTTGTAGAACTCATCCTCTACGATAAGAAACCTTTAACAACGCCATTTGCCGGACGAATGAGTGTAGCAGTGGGTTGCGCGGCTACAGAATCCATTCGTAGCGGAGGTAAGGTTATTGAGATTCAGAAGGAATCTACCATTCTGCAACATTGATAAATAGGGGGTGTAGTCATGACGCTTTTAGATAAAACAACTGTTGAGGAAAAGCCATTTAAAACAAAACGTTTTTTCAAAAAGCAATCAAAGGTAAAGAAAAATCACCTGGTTGAGTGGAAAAAATCTATCAAAAAAAATTGGGAGCTCTATTTATTACTAGCCCCTGTTATCCTTTACTTTCTAGTTTTCCATTATTACCCACTATATGGTTTGCAAATTGCCTTTAAAGATTTTATTGCTACTAAGGGAATTATGGGGAGTCCGTGGGTAGGATTAAAGCATTTTGAACGCTTTTTTGATAGCTACTATTTTTGGCGTTTAATCAGAAACACAATTGGGATTGGCGTATTTACGCTACTTATTTCTTTTCCAATACCCATCATTATCGCCTTGCTACTAAATGAAGTGAAGAGTCTTCGTTTTAAAAAATTTGTACAGACAGTCATTTATGCCCCACATTTTTTATCCACAGTAGTAGTTGTTGGGATGCTATTACTATTCTTAAAATCGGATGGGATGATTAACCAAATGATTATGTTGTTTGGGGGTACACCCGTAGATTTTATTTCAGAACCTACATGGTTTAAATCCATATATGTACTGTCTGATGTTTGGCAAACGATGGGATGGAGTTCCATCATCTATATTGCAGCTTTGGCTGCCGTAGATCCAGCACAGCATGAGGCAGCAATGATAGACGGAGCATCAAAATTTCAAAGGATTATTCATATCAATATTCCTGCGATTTTGCCGACGATTATCATTTTATTTATCTTAAATGTAGGATCTGTCATGGCCATTGGATTTGAAAAAGTATTTTTAATGCAAAATGATTTAAATATGTCGGCATCAGATGTTATATCCACTTTTGTTTATCGTAGCGGAATTTTAGAGGCACAATATAGCTTTTCGGCAGCAGTTGGTTTATTCAACTCTATCATTAATTTTATCCTCCTTATTATGGTTAATAGAATAGCTAAAAAAGTGAGTGATACAAGTTTATGGTAAAGGAGAGATTGACATGAAAGAATCAAAGGGCGATCGTGCGTTTACTATCTTTAATTATATTTTTTTAGCCATTGTAGCAGTTGTTGTTTTGTATCCACTTATTTTTGTTTTGAGTGCTTCTCTTAGTAATCCTGAGTATGTCATTTCAGGGGATCTATGGCTATGGCCAAAGGAATTTACAGTGGAGGCTTACGAAAAAGTATTCCAAAATCCAGATATTATTAATGGATTTATTAACACGTTGAAATACACATTATTTGGAACGTTACTTAATATCGTGATGACCATTTGTGCAGCCTACCCTCTCTCTCGTAGACATTTGAAAGGAAAGGGCTTTATTATGGCATTTATGGTATTCACCATGTTTTTCAGTGGGGGATTAATTCCTACCTATCTATTAATCCGTGATTTGGGCATGATAAATACATTTTGGGTCATGATTATTCCGAATGCAGTAGCTGTATGGAACATCATTATTATGCGGACATTTTTTCAATCCATTCCATATGAATTAGAGGAATCGGCCATGATTGATGGTGCAGGGAACTTCCGTATTTTATGGAGTATCGTACTTCCATTATCATTACCTGTTATGGCAGTCATGGTTTTATTTTACGCTGTAGGACATTGGAACTCTTATTTCCAGGCATTGATTTACTTGCAAGACCAAGATAAGTTTCCATTACAACTTATTCTGAGGCAAATATTAATTCAAGGACAAGCTGACGATATGATTAAAGCGACGTCAGAAAGCTTTTTAGCTCAAAAACTTAGCGTTGAAGGGTTAAAATACGCAGTTTTAATCGTTGCTAACCTACCAATGTTAATGCTTTATCCATTCTTACAAAGATATTTTGTAAAAGGTGTCATGATTGGTTCATTAAAAGGTTAAAGAACAGGGGCGATTTTAAGTGAAAATGAAAAAAAAGCATGTTTATGGTTTTGTAACAAGCCTGATGTTAGCTGCAAGTTTATTAGGAGCATGTTCGGATAATAAAGAAGCTGGTAGAGTAAAAAGTGATAATATCGATAATTTGAATGTGACGGGTATGCCGATTGCAAAGGAGAAAATTGAAGTCGATGGTTTTGCAGCAAAGTTTTTTGCATCACAGGATTGGAATCATCTAATGTTATGGGAAGAATACGAGAAAATGTCTAACATCCATATGAATTGGACAACGGTTCAGACAGAAGTATTAGCAGACAAAAAGAACTTACTTTTAGCTTCAGGAAACTATCCGGAAATATTTTTTGCATCAGCATTTTCCAAAACAGATTTAATCAAGTACGGTCAACAAGGTGTATTCTTACCGTTGAATGAATACATCGATCAATATGCACCAAATTTTAAAAAGCTATTAGAAGAATACCCATCTGTCAAGCAAGGTGTGACAATGGCAGATGGAAATATCTATGGCTTTCCAACAATTTACGATCCAAAATTTTCATCACTTCGTGTTGGAGCGCCATGGATTAACCAAACATGGCTTGATAACCTAGGCTTACAATCACCAGAAACAACAAAAGATTTATACAAAGTATTAAAAGCTTTTAAAGAGAATGATCCAAATGGTAATGGTTTACAAGATGAACAAGGCTGGGGAACTGGTTATGGTATTGAACAAATTATTTCTTACTTAAGAGGATCGTTTGGCTTGAATAAGCAAGGAACGATGAATCTGAATTTAGATTTTAAAGAAGGAACTGAGGAATTCCGATTCGTGCCAACGACTGACGAATATAAACAATTACTTGAATATTTAAATAAGCTTTATAAAGAAGGTTTAATTAATAAGGATGTGTTTACGACTGAGCCACAGAAATTTGCGGCAGAAGCAGCAAAAGGAACGTTTGGTATGCTTAGTGAAGTAGACCCTAAAGAGTTATTTAAACTAGATGGTTATACGGGTGCCCAAGTTTTAGAAGGACCTAATGGGGATCGACAATATACTGCAATGACTAATGGTCTTGGGAATCTAGGAATGTTTGTCGTAACAGATAAAGCGAAAAATCCTGAAGCAATGGTTCGTTGGATTGATCATTTATATGGTGATGAAGGGGCTAAAATGTTCTTTATGGGCTTTGAAGGTGTCACTTACGAAGAAAATGAGGATGGAACTATTCAATATATCGACAGTATTACGAATAATCCAGATGGCAAAAACTTAGACCAAGCAATAAGTGATTATCTAACATGGCCAGGTGGTTATTACCCTGGGATTGTTACGCAAAAGTATTTCCAAGGTGCAGAGGCTAAGGAAAATTCTCTTAACAATGCTAAGCAAGTTATGCCATATGCTTTGAAAGATGATGAAATTATTCCAGGGTTAAATTACACTGTGGAAGAAAATGATCGAGTGTCCGCTGTTTTAACAGACATACAAACCTATGTAAATGAAATGACAGCAAGCTTTATTACAGGAAAAGAAAGCTTCGATAAATGGAATGACTATAAGAAAACAATAGAGAAGATGGGCTTGCAGGACTATATGGAAGTGGCACAAGGGGCATATGACCGTTCTAAATAAGGAGGTTCAGATTCTCCCTCAAACTTAACAAGAAAAGGTCACATAGGCTATAAGTTTATCTTGCATAACTGGGCTTATGTGACACTCTCTTGTTCGACCTTCAATGATGGATGTAGGGAGTGTATAAAAAGAAAATATTTAGGAATGCGTTATCGTAGGGAGGTAATGGACATGGAATTGGAAGGGTGGAAAGGTAAACTATACTGGTTTGTAGAGTGGATCACATTGTTAGCGGTGTTACAGTTACTATGGACAGGCTTAGCTTTATTAGGATTGTTGTTATTTGGAGTAGCCCCAGCGACTGTTGCCATGTTTACTACTTTACGTAAAAGGCTACAAGGAGAAGATGATTTAAAACGATTAGTCAAAATCTATTGGAATACATATAAAGCTGAATTTATTCCATCCAATAAAATAGGTATGATTCTACTGTGTGTTGGCTACTTTTTAACGATTAATTTTCAAATCATTTTAACGTTTCATGGCTTACAAGGTCTACTGTTACTAACAGCGTTTATTTCTATTTGTATACTTTTCGGTATGATTGTCGTAAATATATTTCAACTATTCTCCCATTATAATTTGCCAACACTACGCTACTTTGCTGCTTCAATCATATTTAGTATTGCGTATCCATTACAAATGATTAGCAATATTGTAGGGCTTGTAATTCTTTATAAAGTGTATAGCTGGTTGCCTGGCTTAATACCGTTTTTCGGTGTTAGTTTAGCTGCATTATTTTTAACGTGGATGTCATCCCATATATTTAAGAATGAGAGCGAAGTAGAGAAACATACTAATCTACCACATTACTCTGTTGAGAGAGGGATAACCTCATGAATAAAATATGGATTATTAATGCGAATATCGTGATGGAAAATCAAATTATCAATAACGGATTCCTAGTAATGTCGGAAGGGAAAATTACAGTAATTGATCATATGGCTAATTGCCCTACCCTCGCTTTAATAGAGAATGTAATTGACTGTCAGCAAAGAGGCTATATTATCCCTGGAATGATCGATATCCATATACATGGTGCTGTAGGCCATGATTTTATGGATGCGGACTATATTTGTTATTCGAGAATTGCAAAGTATTTAGCCAGTGAGGGAATAACTGCTTTTTTAGCCACAACGATGACAGGCTCTATGACGGAGATTGAAGCTGCTGTTGAGGCACTTGCCTATTATTATAAAAACCAACCGACAGCAGTACCTGAGATGTTAGGAATTCATTTAGAAGGTCCATTTATTAGTCAATTAAAAAAAGGGGCACAATCCGAAGCATATATTTTAAAACCAAATGTGCAACAATTTAATGACCTGTATAATAAGTCTCATCATTCGATTCGTATTGTCACATTTGCGCCAGAGGAAGACAGCAGTTTTGAATTACTACACGAATTAACTAGTAAAGGGGTTATTGCATCTATTGGTCACTCTAATGCTGACTATGATACAGCACAACATGCATTAAAAGCTGGTATTAATCATGCAACACACCTATTTAATGGCATGAGTGGACTGCATCATCGTGATCCAGGTGTTGTTGGAGCAGTACTTTTATCAGAAGATGTGTATGTGGAAATAATTCCAGATAATATACATGTTCATAAAGATTTACTACCAATGGTTTATAAACTGACAGGCTTGAATCGTTTGCTCGTCATTACAGATGGTATGCGTGCAAAGGGGATGCCAGATGGTATGTATCATTTAGGTGGTAATGAAGTAGAAGTAATGAATAATCAATGTATTCAACGTAAAACAGGTTCCTTAGCAGGAAGTGTATTGAATATGAATGCGGCAAGAAAGAACATAGAAGAATGGCTTACACTTTCACTTGCTGAGCAATTACGTGTTGTTTCCTTAAATCAAGCAGAGCATTTAGGCATGGACAATCGTAAAGGGTCTATTGCACTAGGAAAAGACGCAGATATTGTTTGGTTGAATGAGGAAGGGGAAGTAGAGAAAACTTTTTGCTTAGGGATTCTTGCCTTTGAAAAGGATTGATATATCAATAGGCATCCTATTATATAGATGGTATATTGATTACAAAACCTAGAGAAGGAAGGAAAAAAGATGCATTTATTAGATCAATCTAGTGTAATCCCATTATATCATCAACTGAAACAAATTTTATTTGGGAAAATTCAATCAGGTGAATGGAAACCAGGAGATAAAATTGACTCGGAAAATCAATTGATGGAGATGTTCCGTGTTAGTCGAAATACAGTAAAAAAGGCAATAGAGGAATTAGTAAAGGAAGAGAAATTATATCGGATTCAAGGGAAAGGGACCTTTGTTTGCAAGCCTAGACTTGAACAATCTCTTGGAGGGTTTTATAGCTTTAGTCGCATGATTCAAGAAAAGGGATTTAATCAAAAAGATGAAGTATTAGAAATACAGAAGGTATATCCATCAATGAAGGTTAGAACTAATTTAGCATTAGAGGAAAATGAACAAGTTGTAGAAATGAAGCGTTTACGATTTGCAGATAATGAGCCGATTATTTTGGAATCATCTTTTTTACCATTAAGCCTAATTAAGGATATTGAAATATTACGAGAAGTAACGTCTTCGTCCTTATACAGTTTATTAGCCGAACGTTTTAACATTATTGTTGTAAGGGCGAGAGAAGCCTTTGAACCTGTCCTTATTAAGAAAGATGAAGCATCTTTATTGAAAACAGAGGCTGGAAAACCAGCTTTATTACTGGAGCGGACTGCGTTTGACACTTCAGGGAAACCAGTGGAGTTCTGTATTTCGATTGTTAGAGGAGATCGTTGCCGTTTTTATACGGAATTAAATTAAAATTTAATAGTTTGCTTCATTTATTTTTGTTATAGATTATACCAACAACCCATTGAGGGAGGAATTCTATTATGCCATTAGTGACAACTAAAGATATGTTGGAAGATGCTTATAAAAATAATTATGCAATCGGTGCTTTTGGAGCACATAATTTAGAAGTGATTAAAGCTGTAATAGCTGGGGCAGAAAAAGTGGGTGCACCTGTAATTTTGCAAACAACTTCAAGTACTTATAAATATGTAGAGATGCCTTATCTAATTGCGCTAGCAAAAACAGCAGCGGAACAGGCAAAAGTACCGGTGGCATTACATTTGGATCATGGCGAATCTTATCATATTGTGATGGAATGTTTACGGGCAGGCTACACCTCTGTGATGATTGATGGATCTTCCTTACCTTATGAGGAAAATATTTTATTAGTAAAAAAAGTAGTTGAAGCTGCAAGTGCGGTAAATGTGCCAGTTGAGGCAGAGCTTGGAACAATTGGTGGTGTCGAGGATAGTGTAAGCGTAAAGGAAGAGAATGCATTCTTTACTGACCCTAAGCAAGCTGAGCATTTTGTGAAGGTTACGGGAATCCATTCGTTTGCCCCCGCTTTCGGTACGGCACATGGTAAGTACCGGGAAAAGCCAAAATTGTTATTTGAGCTTTTACAGGAAATCCATTGTTCTACTAATATTCCATTAGTTATGCATGGAGCCTCGGGGGTGCCAGAAGAGGATGTGCGTAAATCTTTGAAATATGGAATTGCGAAAGTAAATTTTTCTACGGAGCTTAAAGACTTATTTGCTGAAGAATTAAGAGCTTATTTTAAGGATTATCCAACAGAAAATGATCCAAGAAAGTATTTCCTTCCAGCACGGGAATCTTTAATTAAATTAGTAGAGCAAAAGATTGTGATGTTACAAAAATGATTACTACTTTAACCTTAAACGCAGCCATTGACCAAGTATATGAGCTGGACTCTTTAATGATTGGTCAGACAAATCGTGTGTTACAGAAGTCACAACAAGGTGGTGGAAAAGGGGTTAACGTAGCTCGTGTTATTGCATCACTTGGTGGTGAAGTGAGTATTGGCGGTTTCGTTGGTGGATTAAATGGTAGTAAAATAGCCGAGCTTTTACAGGAGGAAAATCTCCAAACTGATTTCGTACAAATAGTGGAGGAAAGCCGGATTTGTTTAACGATTATTAATCAGCAAACGAAGGAAATGAGCGAGTTGTTAGAGGTAGGACCTACAATTCATGAACAAGAGTGGATAAAAATGTTAAGCTGGATTGAAACACAAGCGGAACATGCTACCTATTTTGTATTGTCAGGAAGCCTACCCCAAGGTATACAGAAAACGGCATATGCAACGATTATCAAATTATTAAAGGAAAAAGGTATTAGAGTCGCACTTGATACAAGTGGCGATGCTTTGAAAAAGGGTATTACGGCAATACCTTTCATCATTAAGCCTAATAAGGATGAAATTGCTCAATTAATCGGTAGGTCTGCTTTGACTCAGGAAGACTTAGTTCATACTGGTGTAAAATTACAAAAAATGGGCATTGAGCATGTATGTTTTTCATTGGGCGAGCAAGGCGCTCTATTTGTTCATCCGTCAGGGGTTTACAAAGTGAATGCACCATCGATAAATGTGGTCAATACAGTAGGAAGTGGTGATGCCTTTTTAGGAGGACTTATTTATAAGCTCTCACATGGTGCAGACCATACAGAGGCATACAAATGGGCTGTTGCCTGTGGCTCAGCGAATGCAGCACATAATGAAATTGCAAAAGTCCAAAGAAAAAATGTGGAAAAGCTTATCGATGAGATACAAATAACTAAAATATAAGAGAAGTAGGGATTTGGTTATGTACACATACAATGAGATTATGGCACAAGGACAAAAGTTAGAAAGAACAAAGGACACTGTTCAATTAATTACTTTCAATGAAAAAGCTGTAGATGTAGTGCTTTTCACTGGATGTGGAACATCCTATTATTTAGCCATTGCAGCAGCGCGGTATTATCAAGCCGTTACGGGAGAATTTGCCATTGCGGTACCAGCATCTGAGTTATTTTTACACACAGACACTTTTATATTAAAGAATAAAAAGTATCTTATTATTGGAATTTCACGATCGGGGACAACTTCGGAAATCATTATGTCCTTAGAGCATTTGAAGGATGCTAAAAATATACGTACTATGGCAGTAACATGTAATGGTGACACACCTATGGCAAAATTAACAGATGAATTGATTGCTTTAAATCATATATCAGAAAAAAGCGTGGTCATGACACAATCATTTTCTAATATGCTATATGCCTTGCAATTATATGCTACGAAAATTAGTGGAAGAGCGGATATGCTGGAACAATTAGAGAAAATCCCCGCTCTTGTGCATTCAGCATTAGGCAATGGACAGCAGTTAACGCAGGTGACTGAAGATGCTTCCATAAAGCGCTTTATTTTTTTAGGGTCAGGTGTTTTTAATGGGTTGGCTAAAGAAGCAACATTAAAGCTGAAGGAAATGACCCAAACGGAATGTGAAAGTTACTCAAATTTAGAATTCCGACATGGTCCAATTTCTATTGTCGATCAGGAAACGGTTGTTATTATATTTACACAAAATGAAACGAAGGAATATGATCAGGCATTAGTGAAGGATATTCAAAAGCTTGGAGGCTTCGTTGTTATTATCGGTATAGCTTCTGAAGAATTAGAAGCAGATTTAATTTTTAAGCTATCAGCAGAAGTAGATGATGTAAATCGCCTTGTTGAAGCGGTTCCTTACTTCCAACTTTTAGCTTATCAGCATGCCATATTTAAAGGGCGTAATCCCGATAAACCACGTAATTTAACACAAGTCGTCAAACTTTCATAATAGTAGACTCTTCCATAGGTAATAGATATATTTCTATCTTTTACTTTCTGATAATTTTGAATTTAAGTGAATCCTGTGTGGAAAACTGGTGATGAAAAGATGAGTCATATTTTAGTAGCCGATGTTGGTGGGACAAAGTTAGCCACAGCTTTATTCAGCCAACACCAGCAGCTCTTAATTAAAAGAGAGGTACCAAGTGATATTTCAACTAGAGACGCTTTATTCCATTGTTTAATCAACAGCTTTGAGTTGCTCTGTATGGAGAAGAAGCTCTCTTTTAAAGATATCTCTAAGGTAAGCATTGGTTTACCTGGTATTGTTGATGTTCAAAAAGGTCTAGCCATCTATCAAAATAATATACCGTGGCGTAACTTTCCGATTTGTGAACGCTTAGTTGAATTTTTTCCCCATGCACAGATTATGATGGATAACGATGTGCATATGGCAGCCTGGGGAGAGTATAATGCTAGAGGATTTCAGAAGGAAACGATGGTATATGTAACATTAAGTACAGGGATATCTTGTTGTACCATCGTTAATGGTGAATTTTTACGAGGAACAGGATTAGCTGGTGAAATAGGGTTTAATATTGTCGGTCATGCTGGTGAAACGTTAGAGGAAAGTGTCGCTGGGCCAGCTATAGAAAAGCTGGGAAGAGTATTACTAGGAAATTCAGCTATTCGATTAAAAGATATGATGGAGCTCTATTACAAGGGTGACCCTATCATGGAGAAGGTGTTGCAGCAAATTATTGATTGCATGGAAAAACAGTTACACCAAATGATTTTAATGCTTGATCCACACTGCATCGTATTAGGCGGAGGTTTTTTTAATCATCAGCCGAAAATCATCGAGCAGATTAAAGAGGTCATTCAGCAACGTTTGTTACGTACGCCTTTTGAAGGGAAAGAGCAAATTATAGAGAGTAGTATTCGGAAAGCTGAGGCAGGTCTGTATGGTGCAGCAATGAAGTAATAAAAAACAGTGGTGCGATTAGGAAAATGGGAAATTACATCGATAAAAATTTCATAAAAAGACCCAACTTCTTTCTATCCCCTATATAGAGAAATTGGGTCTTTTACATTTGTATGTTTTTAGTACGTAAATGTCATGAATGGTAGAGGAGAATAACTAACTGTCAAATAGAACGGTTAATCTGAAATTAGTGAGGTTGATTGCACATTAAACTGTAAAAAGAGAAACAGACTTGTTGTAGTCTGTTTCCTTTTCAATGAGGCTTATACTTGTCTATTATTCTAACGAATGCGTTGCTCTGTTTCTAAGTCAAAGAAATGAGCTCGTGACATATCAAAAAGTAGGTGTGCTAATTGGCCCTGAGTAATTTTGGTATCAGAGTTTACACGTGCAATATAAGGCTGTCCATTTAACTGTGCATGTAGCATAAGCTCAGCACCTGTTAATTCGGATACATCAACATTTGCTTCAATAGCTGAGAAGAATGGCTCAGAAATGACAGAAGATTTTTCATATATATGTTCAGGACGAATGCCAAGAATCAATTCTTTTTGTAAGTATCCTTGCTCTAATAATAATTTGGATTTTTCTGCTGGAATGGTTAATGTAATAGGTCCTAATTGAATCCCTTCCTCATAGAAAACCCCTTTAAAAAAGTTCATTGATGGTGAGCCTATAAAACCACCAACAAATTTATTTTCAGGTAATCTGTATACTTCTTCAGGCGTACCAATTTGTTGAACAATACCATCCTTCATGACAACAAGGCGTGTTGCCATTGTCATTGCTTCAGTTTGGTCATGTGTTACGTAAATTGTCGTTGTTTTTAATCGTCGATGAAGCTTAGTAATTTCTGCACGCATTTGCACGCGTAGCTTTGCATCTAAATTGGACAATGGCTCGTCCATTAAGAAAATATTTGCATCTCGGACGATTGCTCGACCAAGGGCAACTCGTTGTCTCTGACCACCCGATAGAGCTTTAGGCTTACGATCTAAATACTTTTCTAAATCGAGTATGGCTGCTGCGTTGTGAACACGTTCTTTAATTTCTTGTTTTGAAAATTTTCGAAGCTTTAAGCCAAATGCCATGTTGTCATATACTGTCATATGTGGATAGAGTGCATAGTTTTGAAACACCATCGCTATATCACGTTCCTTAGATGGCACATCATTCATTTTCCTGTTATCAATTAAAAAATCGCCTTCCGAAATTTCCTCTAACCCTGCTATCATACGTAATGTTGTTGACTTTCCACAACCTGAAGGACCAACAAGTACAATAAACTCTCGATCCTGAACTGTTAAATTAAAATCAGATACAGCCGTTACACCACCATCGTATATTTTATAAATATGATTAAGTACAATTTTCTCCATATTTAATCCCCTTTGTTCTTTTATTCAGTGTAAATAAAGTAAGGAAGAAAACCAATGTTTAATGTGCATAATTTTCAGTTAATTAATTTTGTGCATTTTGTAAAAAGGACCAAAGATAACTAGCAAAGTAAACAAGAATAACACCATCTAAATTTTTGATAGTAATATTGGTGATTTCTTGAAACTTTAATAATCGATAGGTAAGCGTATTACGATGTATATGTAATTTTTTGGATGTCGACGAAATATTGAAACCACATTCACAAAAAGTTTTAATTGTTTCCAATAATTCCTTGTCTGACTTTAAAGGTAGAATAATCTGCTCTTCAATAAATTTAAGAATAGAAGTGGGCAATTGTTCTGTTAATAAAATAGGGAATATTGTTTGAAATGAATAATAAGGTTCAGCAGTTCTTAAATGTAAGCATTCTTTGAACCATTGTGCTTCTCTTTGGAATTTAACTGGAAAACTTTGATCGATTACATAAAATTCTCCTACATATAAATGGATGCGGACATAAAAATCTACTTCAATCGTACGAATAAGGGCAAGTAAATCTTCCCTCTCATTTATGGAACAGTTTTCAGGTTCAATAAGTAAAAAGTGATTAGTAGCAACTTGAATGAATATCGTATTTTCCTGAAAAAAATTGTATAGCGCTTCTTTTAATGCTTCTAAAGGAGGGTTTTCGTTTATAAAAGTTATTTGAATAACACGTGCTTTCTTAAAGGTTAATTTGGATGGCATGTCACCATTTGAGTAAATAAATTCATACCATATATCCGAGGCTTGAAATAGTGACGAAGTAACTTCAGTATAAAAAACCGTCAGCCATTCGTAGTCCCGGTGTGAAACCTCATGCTTTGAGATAGAGAACCATTCCTTAGTTTCGTGATGGTAAAAAATATGACAGTCATTTGATAGTTGAGTTGGCTTGGAACGATAATAACGATAGGAAGGAAACAATGCTTTGAGATTTAAGTTCATGAAAGACTCCTTTTCTTTCGATATATAGTAAAACATTTAACTGAAAAGTCATACGGGAAAAATTCGTAAAAATATATAATCAAGCGTGCTTTAAAATTTTCTACCATTACTAGTAATAATAAATGTTAGGGTGAAAAAAGTTAAGAAGTGTAAATAAATTCATAGCCATGAAGATGGTGAATAAGAATGGTTAATTCTTATTCATTAGGGCCCCCTGTTCAAAAAAGAGTAAAGATAGTAGAATAGCCTAATGTTTCAATACCGTAGACAAACTTTAAAAAGTTTTAGTTGTGTTTTCCGCAGAAGTTCTCCTTCGTTCCCATCAACTTTTCCCCATTTAGTATTGATTGTAAAGGAGTGTTAGTTATTGGTGGAATGAACTTGCACTTGATCGACAGCACAGGGGTCACAATTTAAAACTAGTTTCAAGGTGATCACTTCTAAAAGGAGGATTACAGTTGTAAGTAGTCCATTATAATTAGAAAATCCATTTACTAGTGATTAGTAAATGGATTTTTTCATTTATGATGACTTCCCGTCTTTTGTCCAGTCAGCTACTTTATCTTGATTGTCGTTAATCCATTTCTTGGCTGCTTCCGTAGCACTCATACCTTCCATAATATCAAACATCACACTTTCAATATCCTCGGCAGTCCAATAGAAACGATCTAGGACATCATACGCCTCAGATGCATCTTCTTTTAATCCTTTACGAGCGAATGTACCAATATATTCTTCTGTACCATATAAACCTTTAGGGTCTTCTAAATATTTTAAATCGTAGGCATTAAAGATCCAGTGGGGTGACCAACCTGTAATAATGATTTCATCATGGTTTGAAATGGCTTGACTAAGGGCTGCGGTCATGGCACCGGCTGAAGAGGTTAAAACATTCCAACCTTCTAAATTGGGATATTCCTTATAGGCATTTTCGGTTGTAGCCATCATATTAGCCCCTGGTTCAATGCCTGTAATTGTTTTATTGGCTTGAGTTGTTAAGTCTTCAATTGAATTAACATCCATATAACTTGGAACGACTAAGCCAATTTTAGCACCAGTAAGGTTTTCGCCTAAATTCTCAATTTTATCTTTGTATTTCTCTACTTGAGGAGCATGTGTTTGCGGTAACCAGGCAGATACCATACCGTCAACCTCACCGTTCGCAAGTGCCTCCCACATGATGCCATTGTCTAATGGTGTTAGTGTTACCTCATATCCTAAATTTTCTAATACTTGTCCTACCACATGAGTAGAAGCAACCTCTGTATCCCATTCAACATACGCCAAGTTAATTTCTTTTTTATCTTTCGTACCAGCATCTGCAGAACCACATGCAGCTAATAGTAGTAGGCATGAAAAAACAAATCCTATCTTCCATACTTTTGAATATCTCATCATATTCCCCTTTCAATAATTCCTTACCTCTTAGTGAAAATTAATAAATATCAATAAGTAACAACTTAATTTTATATACAAGTTGTTACTTTTGTCAAATAGAGGTTTCCTGTAACTCATGCAATAAAATGAAGAATGAATCATGGAAAAGGTGCTGAATAAGGGACTAAGAAGCCCATAGATTTTTAACTCGATTACATATGATAGGTGAAAATGGAGACTGGGTTTTGAGGAGGCTTAGTATGCACTGGATTACTATTATTCTAATAGGGATTGCTGCAAATCTAGACAATTTGGGGATTGGGCTTGCTTATGGTGTCAAGCAAGTTAAAATCCCTATTTTATCGAATGCAGTGATCGCTGGCATGTCAATGATTGTCACATATGTCGCTGTAACAGCTGGCAGCACTGTTGTTGAATACATTTCACCGCATACTGCCAATTTATTAGGAAGTTTACTATTATGCGTTATAGGCATATGGACCTTGATGTCCAATAACTTTTCTAAACAGCGGATAGCAGGGAACCCTGAGCTTTTTGATGAAGATAAAAATTTAGTGATCTCAACTCGAGAGGCAATGGCACTCGGTTTTGTATTGTCAGCTAATTGCTTGGCAGGGGGCATTGCCATTGGAGCAAATGGCATCTCTGCAATATGGACAGTAATTTCCATCGGTGTCTTTTCTTTTGTTACGGTGGGAGTAGGCAGTCAATGTGGGGCGTTGCTCGCCAAAACGTTTATTGGCAGGCATTCAACAGCTATTTCAGGATGGTTATTATTATTGATTGGTATTTTAGAGATGTTTGCTAAATAAAATGATGAGCGAGAGTATCACCAAATTTTGGTGATATTCTTTTTATTAGGAGGAAAATTTGACATATTGAGGACGAATTTGGATTAATAGTTGACATTGACTGGCAGTAACGATTATTCTTGGGAGTAGAATCGTAATTGAGAATTATTTTCGTTTACATGGAAGTGAATCTATCAATTAGGATGTTTTATTATGACTAAGGGAGGCGTGCAACACATGAAGAAAATGCTCATGTTGATCATGCTTGTTAGTATTTTTTTCGTTAACTTCGGGTTAACGCAAGCATCTGCTCAGCTGGCTGATGGCACTCATTCGATAAAATATCAGGTCAATAAACCTGAAAGTAATTCCGCATCCATTGCTAATGATTATTTTGTAAAACCGGCTAAAGTGACGGTGAAGAATGGCACTGCTGTAGTACAAATTACATTAAAAAACAGTGCATGGATTACGAAATTTCAACCACCAGGTGGAGCAACTGTAGTAAGTGAAGATCAAGCAGCAGATACACGAACGGTACAATTCACTGTTAAAGACCTAACAAAACCTGTAGTAACAGCGATGAAAATTGATATTGATGATATCAATTATCATCATGAATACAGTGTATCACTTGTATTTGATGCCACATCAATTGCAAATACAGCGACTGCTTCTACTCAACAGACAGAATCCAGTAAATCTCAACCTACTTCTTCAGCAACTACAACTGGAAGTCAAGTGCCCAATCCACAAACAGATGATGCAACACCTTATCTATTAATCGTTGCGTTAGTGGGGTCAGCATTTTTACTTTATAGAAAAAAACTACAAACAAAAACGGAGGGTCAATAAAATGGCTAAAAAACGTCAATCACGTGCAACTAAAATAGTACTAGCTTCATTGTTAGCAGCATCTCTTACAGTTCCTTCCTTTGCATCTGCGGCAGAATTAGTAACAACAAATACAGAAGTGAAGGCAGAAACAACGAAAGCTGCTAAAACGGATTCAGTTATTAATTTCCAAATTTTTAAAACAGGTACGACAGAAGCACAGCCTGCAATTAGTTCTCATTTAGTACCACAAGGAACAATCGTTGAAAAAGACGGTAAATTTGAAGCTCAATTAACAATCACTGCTAAATCTGCACCAATGATTGCAGGTCTACAAACAAAACAAGGCGATACATTTTTAGATGCTAAAGAAGTAAAAAATAACGACGGTACTATTACATACAGTTTCCCTGTGGTTGTTGATGAAGTTAAATCAGCAAAAATCCATGTAGTTGTTCCTTCCGCAAATATGGATAAATGGTATGATTTTGATCTAAAAGCAGTGAAAGAAGTAAAAGAAGAAGTGAAAGTGAATGAAGTTGCTGTCACTGTTTACAAAGATGGTACAACAGAAGAGTCGATGATGAAACAATATATCGCACCAAAAGTAGGAGTTACTGTAAAAGACGGTAAAAATGTTGTGACAATGACATTCCCTCAAGGTCAATATGTAAAAGGTTTCACTGTAGAGGGGAAAGAAGCAACTTTAGTGAAAGAAGACGATGCAACAAACTCACGCACATATTCATTTGAAGTTAAAGATTTGAAGAAACTGGTAAGTGCTCAATTACACATCGTTGTAAATGAACCAGCCCAAGGTGTGAAGTATGATTCGAATCATACAGTACAATTTAGCTTTGCTGTGGAAGGTGCAGTGAAACCAGTTATCAATCCATTTAAGGACATTAGTAAAGATGCGAATAAAGATGCCATCCTATCACTTTACAGCTTAGGAATTGTGAAGGCACAAGACAATTTTAGACCAAATGACAACATTACACGTTCTCAATTTGCTTTAATGGTGGCACGTTCATTGAACGTATCTTCTACAAAAGATGCTGGATTTAAAGATACAGGTAAGCTTAGTGCGGAAGCTGTTCAAGCTATTAATGCATTAGCTGAAGCAGGCATTGTTAAAAAAGCGACAAACTTCAATCCAAATGATACACTTACTCGTCAACAAGCAGCTGTCATGATCTATCGCACAATAACACATGTAGCAGGAAAAGAAATGAGCTTTGGTGACACAGGTCTTTCTTACTATGCTGATGGAGCAAAAGTGAAAGACGAAGAAGCAAAAAAAGCCTTTGCACTTCTATATGCAGGTAAAGTAATGACTGGTTCTCCAACTGCTGATGGCAAAACAGTTATTGATGCCAACAGTCCATTAAAACGTTCACATATGGCGAAAATTTTAAATGGCTCATTGCAATACATGAATAAATAATAAGGATTTTTACAGCAACTTCCTTTCTCATATTTTATGGGGAAGGAAGTTCCTATGTGTTTAAAATGGGAGGAGACCATGCAATGACAATCATAAAAAAGCACATTTGTATTTCGGCTGTTTTGGCAGTTTTATTGCTTGTTTTCCCTCCATCCATTCTTATGCAAGCAAAAGCTGAGAACCTTGGCATAATAGATGGTAGTTATCAAGTTGAACTAAGTTTTTCTCCTATTGAAGGGTTTGAAGGAAATCTTTTTAAACATAAAGCAACTCTCACCGTAAAGGATGGTCAGTATCAATTAACTTTGGCACTTGAACAATCATATTCTGTACGCGACATACATATCGAACAGCTTGGCAATGAAATTTCTTTGACTCAAGATATAGAAAATTTAGTTCAGTTTGATGTTTTGGCATTACAAGACCCGATTGTTATAAAGGGCAATGTGGAGCTTGCAGCTGAAGAATCTTATTTTTCGTTCACTCAAGAGCTGCGAATAGAGATAGCGGGACTTACTCCGAATGTTCCTCAGGAAGAAAACAAAACGGATGAAGCTGAAAACTTAGTTGTAGAAGAAACAAAAGGCCAAGAATGGGCAGTGGACTATGTATTATTAGCGGATGGTAAAAATGAACCTTCTATTATGAATAACTATGTGAAGCCAATCGCAAAGGTTATTGAAAAGGATGGTAGATACTATGCGCAAATGACTATTTTACAATCAGCTTGGGTGACAGGTCTACAGATAGATGATAAGGGAAATCAGATTGAACCAAAGCAAGTTTCTCTTTTAGATAATGTACGCATGGTGGAATTTGAGGTTGAGGACTTAACACAGCCGTTAAGAATGTGGGTAAAGATTGATATTCCTGACATTTCTTATCATCATCAATATTATGTTCAGCTAGTATTCAATCAAAAGCAGGTTTCATTGCTTTTACAAAAACCCACGAACGAAAAACCTACTACGCAAGTCGTACGTGACAAGTCGGTGGAAACGGAGCAACAGGAGCAGGTACAAAAGCCACCAATACAAATAAGTAAAGAGAATGTTTCTAGCAATGCCACACAGACATTACCAGCTATTCAAACACCCTTGCTTATACCAAAGGAAGAAAAATTAACATTTGATCGTACACTTGATGAACCAACTGATGAAGCTTTAGAAGAAGCATTAGAGGACAGCAAAACAAATGAGGAAACTACGGAAACAAAAGTAGTAAAAAAATCGACTGCAGATCAGCAAATGGAGCCGTTAAACTTCGTAAAAATTATTGGGCTAATCGTTATTTGTCTTGTATCAGGATGGTTACTGATTAAGCGTATTAGGAAAACCAAAAATTTAGTTGACTGAGCAGAAATAAGTGGGGGATGACACAATGAAAAAAGATTGGAAAATGAAGGTACTGTTGCTGACATTACTATCACTAATTCTTGCTGCATGTAGTAGCAGCGATCAAACAGAAAAAAAAGAGACAGTTACTGATAAAGAACAGGTAACAGAAGATAGTGAGCAACGTATTATTGCTGGGACTGTAGTGGTAGCGGATATCCTTGATAAGCTGGAGCTTGATGCAATCGCTGTACCTGAAACAGAAAAGCAATTAGCAAATCGTTTTGATGGTCTGCCAACAATCGGTAATGCGATGGAGCCAGATATGGAAATTGTTAAGTCATTAAATCCAACAGAAGTATTATCCGTTTCCACTTTAGAATACGATTTACAGGATAAATTTAAACAACTTAATATTCCTGTTGATTTTCTTAATTTCCAAAGCGTTGATGCCATGCTAAAGGAGATAACATCTCTAGGAAAACGCTATGATCGTGAAGCTCAAGCCGATGCATTAGTAAAAGATCTACAGAAGAATATCGAGGCAGTCCAAAGCGTAGCTGCGAATAAAGAAGGTCCTCGCGTATTAATTTTACTAGGTATACCAGGGAGTTATCTAGTAGCAACAGAAAATTCCTATGCCGGGGATCTTGTCAAACGAGCAGGGGGTATCAATGTAATGGAAGGGCAAGATGCAGAATATCTATCTTCTAATACGGAATATCTTCATAATAGCAATCCGGATATTATTTTGCGCTTATCACATGGCATGCCCGATGAGGTTGTAGAAATGTTTGATGAAGAATTTAAAACTAATGATATTTGGAAACATTTCGATGCAGTGAAAAACGGTAAAGTCTATGATTTAGAGGAAGAATTATTCGGGACGACATCCTCCTTGCAGGTACCACAGGCTTTAGGACAGCTGATGGAAATTTTCTATCGTAAATAGTAACTCGAATGTCGCTCGTATGATCAGTATTTTTACTCGTCATAGAGCGTTTTTCTTATCCTATATGGAATAAAAAAAGAAAAAGGAAGTCCGATATGACAAAAAGAATCGTCAGTTTTTTACTTGTAATTTTTTTATTACTGGTGACAGTGATTTATTCAGCATCAACAGGTAGCATTAAAATGGGCTTTTTTGAGTTTATAGGGGCATTATTTAATGAGGGGAATAGTCAAATGGAGGCTATTCGTGATTTACGCTTCCCACGTATCATTGTGGCATTATTTGCAGGTGCCGCCCTTTCAGTTTCTGGGGTGCTTTTACAATCGGTGATGCGTAACCCATTGGCAGATGCAGGGATTATCGGAATATCTTCGGGTGCAGCATTTGTCCAATTGATTATTGTTGCCTTTTTCCCCACATTATTTTTTATGACACCCGTGTTAGCATTTATGGGTGGAGCCTTAGCCTGTACGCTTGTCTTTGCATTATCTTGGAAATCTGGCTTAAGCCCGCTCAAATTGATTTTAGTAGGGATAGCGATTAACGCTATGTTTACAGGCTTAACCGAGGCTATGATTAGCTTAGGCGGCTCCTTAAATATGTCCGCATCCAGTGTTATTGGTTCTAATCTAACCATGCGAACATGGAAAGATGTTTCAACAATTGTGACATATGGTTCAATCGGATTAATAGGTTCTCTTGCTTTATATAGTTGGTGTAATTTACTCGTATTACAAGACAAAACTGTTAAAAGCTTAGGATTTCAAGTTGTGCGAGCACGGTTATTAATTGCAGCAGTGGCTGTCTTACTAGCAGCTGTTTCAGTTGTTGTTGCAGGAGTTATTTCATTTGTGGGTCTTTTAGTACCTCATATTGCTCGCAGATTAGTTGGCCATGATCATGCTGTGCTTATTCCGTTTACAGCATTGGCAGGAGCATTACTAATCTTATTAGCAGATACAATTGGACGTACAATTGTTGCACCACTTGAAATCCCGGCGTCCACCATTATGGCCATTATCGGTGGACCCTTCCTAATATTCTTATTACGAAAAGAGTGACAAGCATGAATATACAAGACATTATTGTATCGCATGATAATACACGTAATCATTTAAATGGTGTTTCCACATCAATTACAAAAGGCAAAATTACAACAATAATTGGTCCGAACGGCTGTGGGAAATCAACTTTATTAAGTGTCATCTCTCGCCTGCATTCACCTAAATCAGGAAATGTCCTGTTAGAAAATAAAGACTTACTAGATTATAAGCCTAAGGAATTTGCTAAAAAACTAGCCATAGTATATCAGCAAAACGATATACCGAAAGATTTAACAATTGAAAAATTAGTCGGTTTTGGTCGTCTTCCCCACCAAACATTGCTGAAAAAGGACAATGAGGGAGATGCAAAAGCCATTGAATGGGCACTGGCTTGTACAAATTTACAACAAAAGAGTTCAACAAATTTAGAGGCGTTATCAGGTGGGGAGCGGCAACGTGTCTGGATTGCTATGGCTTTGGCACAACAATCAGAAATACTATGCTTGGATGAGCCGACAACATATTTGGATATTTATTATCAGCTAGAATTATTAGAGCTTGTCAAAACATTAAACGAGCAGCACGGCTTAACGATTATCATGGTGCTACACGATATTAATCAAGCTATTCGCTATAGTAACCATATTATTTTAATGAAGGATGGTAAAATATTCGCAGAAGGTACCCCACGTGATGTAATTACGAAAGATGTTATTAAAGAGGTATATGGGGTTAACGCGGTATTTAATGAAGATCCACAACTTGGCTATTATATGATGCCAATGGGGATATGAATGGTGATGGGATGAAAAAGAAGGCGTCAAAGTTTGTCACATTTCTATATGTAGCAATATTTTTATTTTCTGCATTTTCCCTAGCAAAGTATCTATATACGTACTATGAGACATCAAAATCGCTGAAGGAAGTGCAGGATATATATCAAGCTACATTAAGCACTATTGAAGATCAGCCTGTAAATCAAGAGGAAGAAACTCAAGCTCCTTCAACGATAAGACCTCAATTCCAAGATTTATTAGCAATGAACCGTCAAATTGTAGGATGGATTTCAGTGGATGGAACAAAGTTAAATAATCCAGTACTACAAGCTGACAATAATGATTTTTATTTAAATCATAATTTTAGAGACGAGGAAAGTCGTGCAGGCAGTGTCTTTATGGATTATCGAAATAATATTGTTTCTATGAGTCAAAATACAGTTTTATATGGTCATGCTATGAAAAATAATACGATGTTTGGCAGTCTAAAAAATTACTTAAAGCAAGACTACGCGAATGACCATCCCATTATTTATTTAGATACCTTATATGAAGGGTATGATATCGAGGTATTTGCAGCATATGAGACAACTATTGATTTCTACTATATTGAAACGGATTTTACAAGTGACGGAGCTTATAAGCAATTTCTAGAGGAAATTCAAAAGCGATCATCCATACAAATGGATGTCGCTATAAGTCCCGGTGATAAAATCCTGACATTGTCTACCTGTAAGGATTCAGTGATGAGTGACGAGCACCGCTTTGTTGTTCAGGGTAAATTAGTAAAACGTGGTGAATAAATAGAGCTTGACTTTCTTTTTATTGAGGAGAACCTTCACTGTCAAGGTTCTCCATCTTTTTAGCCTTTTTTATTGGATTTTCTCCGCCAACTCTAAAATAATGCCCTCAGGACCACGCACGTAACATAATTTATAACTTTCTTCATATTGCTGTATCTCACTAAAAATTTTTGTACCCCTTTTTTTCAATTTAGCAATAATACCTTCAATATTTTCAACATTAAAGCAAATATGTCGGATTCCAAGCGTATTTGCAAAAGTTGGCTGTATACCTTTTTCATCAGAAGGCGAGTAAAATTTCACTAGCTCTATCCATGTCTGACCATCAGGCATCCCCAATCCTACACATGCCGTTTTTGTATAATTAAGCCCTACAATTCGGCTCAGCAGTTCTCCTTGTAATTCCCATTCTGCTCTCACTTCAAGCCCTAGCTCAAGAAAAAATGCTTTAGCCTCTGAAAGATCATTCACGTTTATGCTCACATGATCCATTCTATTGATTTTCATACCTCATACCTCCAAGTCCTCTTCGCAGAATTATATAACAAATGGATGAAAAAAAATCCTGATACGATCATGAATTTTGATAGACAAAGGATGATACATAAAAACTCTTTAACGTTATGCTTTATTTATGGCTAATGTGGACAAACCTATGCTTGTTCGAAATCGTAAATTGAATATTTCAAATTTCAAAAAGAACTTTTAACAAAAAATAATTAAATTACTTGACGTAATTTAATTATTAATATATAGTAAGTTACATAAAGTAATCAATTACTTTTCATAACCAAAGTAGTACAAAAAGATAAGTAACTACAAATGTTTAGCCTAATCAATGTTGGGTAACATAATTCATGTAGTTGCTTCATATTTTAAAATATATCTCGAAATCGAGATAAAATCAACTTATTGGAGGAATTTTAAAATGGCAAAATGGAATATTGATTTAGGGCACTCAGCAATTAACTTTCAAGTAAAACACATGATGGTATCAAAAGTGAAAGGTGTATTTGATAAATACACAGCGGACATTGAGGCGGCAGATCTTGCAGACTTAACAACTGCTAACATTAGCTTTACTATTGATCCAGCAAGTATTAATACACGTAGTGAAGATCGTGATAACCATTTAAAAGCAGCGGATTTTTTTGATGCTGAACAATATCCAACAATTACGTTTAAATCAACAGACATTACTAAAAAATCTAGCGATGAATATTCAGTAACAGGAGACTTAACTATTAAAGGTGTAACAAAATCAGTAACATTTGATACAGAATTTAATGGCAAGGGTACTAATCCTTGGGGGCAAGAAGTATATGGTTTTGAAGCTGAAACAACTATCAATCGCGAAGACTTTGGTTTAACTTGGAATGCAGCCTTAGAAACTGGTGGAGTACTTGTAGGTAAAGATATTAAAGTATCAGTTGAGTTAGAAATTAACCCAGCTTAATAAAGAGATTTTCCTGCATGCTTGAAGGTATATTCAAGCATGCTTTTTATATGTCCAAAAAAAGGTATGTTCTTAAGAAATATTCTAGTAATGATATTTTGTAAATTAATTCCATTGAGTATGTTTTTTGCATATTTTTAGCAAATTCTGCATATAAATCATCATATTGTTTTTGGGGGCGATAGGATGAATGTATTAGTGACAGGTGGCTATGGTTTTATTGGCAGTGCAGTAGGTAGGCGTTTTTTTGAAGAAGGTGCATCTGTTTATATTATTGATAATTTAAGTACAGGTCACTTACGGAATGTTGATTTTGAGCATAAATCTTATCTTTTAAATGTGGAGGATGAGGTTTGTGAGCACCTTTTTAAAGAGACACATTTCGATGTGGTCATTCATTGTGCAGCACAAACGAGTGTTCAACAATCCTTACAGGAGCCAGTAAAGGATATTTTGACGAATATTGTTGGGCTAAGTCAAATGCTCTTTTTATCATCTAAATATAAGGTAAAGCATTTTGTTTTT
Organism: Lysinibacillus sp. NPDC056220; assembly: GCF_049315265.1. Classification (NCBI taxonomy): domain Bacteria; kingdom Bacillati; phylum Bacillota; class Bacilli; order Caryophanales; family Bacillaceae; genus Lysinibacillus; species Lysinibacillus sp. NPDC056220. The sequence goes on along the minus strand of NZ_JBMOXD010000001.1, from coordinate 733,582 downwards.
GCCTCCTCAGCTGCTGTGTATGGAAATAGTCACTATCCGCCACTAGAAGAAACAGATGTGTGCGAACCTATATCAATGTATGGGCTAAACAAGAGCATAGGGGAAACCTATTGTGAAAAATGGCAAAAGGATTATCGGTTACCTATCCTTATTTACAGATTCGCCAATGTTTTCGGTCCAAGACAACAAATGCAAGGTGAAGCTGCTGTCATCCCAAGTATGTTAAAGAGTAGCATGGAGGGAAGACCCTTTACAATTTATGGTGATGGTGAACAGACACGTGACTTTATTTACGTCGATGATATTGCAGATGCCATTTATGCCGGTGTCCATTCAAGATTACAAGGTATCTATAATGTGTCCACAAATGAAGCGTGGTCTCTTCATCAAGTGATTTTGTTGCTTCAGCATTTAAATCATCCACTTGAAATTCAATATGCACCCGCACGAGAAGGAGATATTGAACATTCATTTTTAAATAATGACAAATTAGCCAATGCAATTGGTTGGAGACCCAAAATTTCTTTTGCAGAGGGAATTGAACGTACGTTGAATGCTTTACAAGTTGATAAATTGGCGGAAATTTAACTATATAGAGGATTCGGCATATTACACAGTGTAATATGTCTTTTTCTATGTCTATAGTATAATAATTCATTAAAGAAATGGATGTGGACGGAGGCTTACATATGCTTGTAGATTTTAGAGTGAACAATTGTCTAAGCTATAAAGAGGATACATTATTTTCAATGGTAGCAGGAAGTCGTCTACGAAAATGGAAGGATACCCATACCATACCGTTGGATGATTCACTTCGTGTCGTGAAAAGTGCATTTATTTTTGGGCCGAATGGAAGTGGTAAATCCAATCTATTTACCGCGCTTAAAGTTTTGAGAACCTTACTCTTTAATTTTGAGAATTTAAACAATGTTAAACAATTACGCCTGCCTTATCAACCATTCAAGCTAGGAAGTCAGCAGGGCCAACCAACAGAATTTATGATTTCATTATTTTTGGACGGTGCTTTGTATGAGTATGAAATTCAGTACAATGCTTCCATCATTCTATATGAGCGTCTTCACAAGACAACTCATAATTTGAAGGAAGAGCTTTTTGTCCGACGATGGGATGGTGTGGATTATTCGTATGAAACAGCTCATTCGACTGCACAGGAATTAACAAAATATACGCGGAATAATACAGCCTTTATATCAGTGCTACATGTTTTTAATGATTCAGACGCGTTAAAGGTATTCGATTGGTTTTTACATAAAATGCTGTTTCTAGATGAAGCGAATCGGTTATCAAGTCATCCTCTAATTCGTAAACTTGAAGAGGAGCCCTTCAAAAAAGAGGTCATCAAACTTCTTAAAATTGCCGATTTTTCAATTCAAGATGTCACGGCAAGACGTGTGGAGCGCAGAGAAAAAAATACCATTGGCTACGAATTTGACAGCCCTGAGGTCATTCAAGAAGTTGATATTGACCTACATTATTTATCATTTGATGAATCGGGTGTGCCCATCGGAAACGAGACGATCAATTGGACGATGGATTCTAAAGGTACAGTGCGCATGTTGCATTTAGCTTGTGTGATGGTAGATGCTTATAATAAAGGAAAAACTATTTTTATTGATGAATTCGATACAGCTTTTCATGTATCAATTTGCGAATTTCTAATGGCAATCATGAATAGTAAACGTAATACGAGTAATCAATTTGTCGTGACGAGTCATGAAATAGAGTTATTGGATCAGCCATTGCGTTCTGATCAAATTTGGTTTGTTAATAAAACCTTTAAAAATGAATCTGAGCTCTATTCTTTATTTGATTTTGCAGACTTGCAAAAAAAGCGTGGCGACCTTTCTTATGCAAAACGTTATTTAAAAGGAGAATTTGGCGCAACGCCCGTTATTAATGAATATTTATCTGAACAATATTTAGAAGAAGCGGAGGTATCTGAGCAGTGAGAGTACGTCAACAAGGGAACCGAACACTGCGGAAAACTATTTTAATTTATTGTGAAGGTGAAACGGAGCGTATTTATTTTGAACAGCTACGTATTTTGAAGCGCTCTAAAATGGTGAGTGTCAAAATAAAAAATGTTAAACGATCTGCCATCAAGCTTGCTCAACATGCTTATCGGGATTCTAGTTATCAATATTTTGATGAGGTCTGGATTGTTTTTGATAAGGATGATTTAACAGAAAAGCAATTGGAGGAAGTAAATCAATTTTGTGAGGAAAAAGAGATTCAAATTGCCTATTCTAATGAGGCTTTTGAATTGTGGTTACTTTTGCATTTTGAGGAAGTGGATAGCTCGGAAAAATATCCACGTGCCGTCTTAAATGACAAAATGGAACAACACCTCGGTGTGAGCCGATATTTCCGTCATAAGGCTGATGAGACGATTATTGCCCCCATTGCATTACGTCATGAAGTAGCGATTAAAAATTGTACAGACATGATGGCTCTTCGTAGTTCGGAGAGCCGTGACAACCCTTACTGTAACATACATGAAATGATACGATACATATTTTAAAAACGGTAGGTTCTTTTTGTGACGTAGGGGTCCTACTCTTTACTTTAGTGGAAATAGATTGTCAAATAAATGCATGTTTAATCCAAACAAACATATAGTGTCTATTGAGCGAAATCAGTAATAGTATGAAAGGGGATTGCGTGGATAAGCCAAATTCGAATCAACGCAAAAATATAGAGGAAAATGCCAAGGATCAGCAACTAGAGCCATTTCGTGTAGAGAACGAAGGCACAAAAATGACTACGAATCAGGGTCTTAGAGTGTCAAACGATGAGGATTCCTTAAAAGCAGGAGTCCGTGGTCCGACAATTATGGAGGATTTTCATCTTCGAGAAAAAATTACACATTTTGACCACGAACGAATTCCGGAACGTGTCGTGCATGCTAGAGGTTTTGCTGCACATGGTGAATTCGAATTGTATGAGTCGATGAGAGAGTATACGAAGGCGAAATTTTTGCAAGACCCGAAAAAGAAAACGCCAGTGTTTGTCAGGTTTTCGACAGTGGTAGGTAGTTTAGGTTCAATGGATACGGCTCGTGATGTACGGGGATTTGCAACTAAATTTTACACGGATGAAGGAAATTATGATTTAGTAGGCAATAATATTCCAGTCTTTTTTATTCAGGATGCCATTAAGTTCCCAGATTTAATTCATGCAGTAAAGCCTGAGCCGCATAATGAGATGCCACAAGCTGCCTCTGCCCATGATACGTTTTGGGATTTTGTGGCGAACAATCAGGAGATTGCACATATGATTATGTGGCATATGTCAGATCGAACAATACCTAGAAGCTTCCGTATGATGGAGGGTTTCGGGGTGCATACATTCCGTTTTGTTAATGATAGAGGAAGATCAAGATTTGTGAAGTTTCATTGGAAGCCTGTACTAGGTGTGCATTCACTAGTTTGGGATGAAGCTCAGATAATAGCTGGGAAGGACACAGATTTTCAGCGACGGGATTTATGGGAGGCCATTGAAATTGGAGATTATCCAGAGTTTGAGTTAGGGGTGCAAATACTTGAGCCAGAAGACGAATTTAAATTCGATTTCGATATTTTAGATGCCACAAAACTTTGGCCAGAAGAACTGATACCCGTAAAAATAATTGGAAAAATGACCTTAAATCGCAATGTGGATAATGTATTTGCTGAAACTGAGCAAGTTGCCTTCCATCCAGGAAATGTTGTACCAGGCATTGACTTTACCAATGATCCACTATTACAAGGTCGACTCTTCTCCTATTTAGATACACAGTTAATACGTTTAGGGGGTCCAAACTTTACAGAAATCCCTATAAATCGCCCTCTTTGTCCTGTGCATAATAATCAACGTAATGGTTTTAGTCGACAGGCAATTAATCTAGGAAGAGTAAGCTATCATAAAAATTCATTAGCCAATAATACACCTGCAACATCCACTGCAAGGGAGGGAGGATATGTTCATTATGAAGAAAAGGTTGAAGGGCGAATCACAAGGGCACGTAGTAAATCCTTTGACGATCACTTTTCACAAGCTAGACTCTTTTGGAACAGTATGTCCCCTCCTGAAAAACAGCACATTATAGATGCTTTTAGCTTTGAGGTTGGAAAAGTCAAGAGTAAATCTGTGCGACAACAAGTTGTAGATATGTTTGTTCACGTAGATAAAGCAATGGCTACAACTGTTGCTGAAAATGTGGGTGTTAACCCTCCTAGTGGCGAACAGTCCAAGGTAACAGCCTCTTCACCCGCACTTAGTCAAGCCAATACCATTAAATTACCTTATACACTTAGGGTAGGTGTTTTAATTGGTGATGGATTCGATGCGAATGAGGTAGGGGAGGTATTAAAATATTTAACAAGGCAGGGGGTGCGCTACAGCATTATTTCTGATCGACTAGGAGTTGTGACTGGAAATAATGGTGTTCAATTAACGGCAAGCGACACCTTTATTACAACCGATGCCGTATTATTTGACTCGTTATATGTGGTGGGTGTAAAGGCAAGTAATCAAGCTAAATTTAATACACATATCGTAAATTACATTAATGAGGCATATCGTCATTACAAACCGATTGGATTTGCCGTTACAGGTACAACGTTTTTCAATATGTCGAATGCCAATGTAGGGCCAGGTATTGTTTTAGCAACTGGGAATAAGGATTTTTCTAAAAAATTTGTAGACGCCATTGCACAACAAAGATTTTGGCAACGGAATATTTATTAAGCCTATTAGTTGGGAAAAATATACGCGTAATGAAAGTAAAGTCGAGGCCAGACTGGAGACAAAAGCAATTGAGAGAAAACCTCTCAATTGCTTTTATTATTTTTCATCTTTAAGCTTTAAATTTCTGAAGGATCCCTTTCAATGACCTTACTGGTAATATTGCATTCAATTTTTGCAAATGATAAGGTGATACATGAGGTGAAAAATATGGAAAAATTTGATATAGCAATTATTGGTGCAGGGCCAGGAGGGTATGTAGCGGCCATTCATGCTGCCAAAAATGGCAAAAAGGTTGCGTTGATTGAACGAGATAAATTAGGAGGAGCTTGCTATAATGTTGGATGCATTCCATCTAAAATTTTATTGGAGCATAGTAAACTAGTGCAGGCAATAAATCGAGGAAATAGTTGGGGAATAGAAACAGACAATGTTAAAATAAATTTTCCTCGATTAATGCAACGTAAAGATACAATTATTCAAGAGCTTCTAACAAATATTGAGCACTATATTATCAACAACCATATAACTTTATATCGTGGTGAGGCCACATTAACTAAAGACTTACTGATAACAGTAGGAAATGAAACTTTGACGGCGTCAGATATTATATTGGCAACAGGCAGTAAACCATATGTTCCACCATTTGAAGGGTTAGAGTCCGCTACCTACTTTACAACAGATACATTTTTCAATCTTAAAGAGCTACCAGCACAGTTAACGATTATCGGTGGTGGTGTGATTGCAGTAGAAATGGCCTTTAGTTTAGCCCCCCTAGGAACGAAAATTACAATGCTTAATCATAGTGAGGATATTTTACAAACGGAAGAACCAGAGGCAAGACCCCTTATTCGAGAAAAGATGAAGAAACTTGGTATTGAGCTTATAACAGATTTCCAATTCGAAAAATTTGAAGGCCATACTATTCATACGACAAAAGGTATATATACATATGAAAATCTTCTGTTTGCGACAGGGCGTCGTCCTAATACAGAAATCGCTCAGCATTTGGAGTTAACTTTTGAAGGCCGTTTAATTGCCGTGAATGAGCATTTACAGACGAGTCAGCCTCATATTTATGCAATTGGTGATTTAGTCGGTGGTTATCAGCTTGCACATTCTGCGAGTGCGGAAGGAATCTATGCTGTGGATTATATTATGGGTAATCAACCAGCATTAATTGACCAAGCATCAATCCCGCGTTGTGTATATACACACCCTGAGATTGCCACATTTGGTTTACTAGAAGAACAGGTAAAAGTACCTTACACGATGACAAAAATGCCATTACAAACAAATCCAAAGGCTTTAATGGAGGGAAATACTGAAGGCTTTGTGAAGCTAATAACAAAAGAGGGCAGCGGTCAAATTCTAGGTGCTTGTGTTGTAGGGGATGGTGCAACAGAAATGCTGAATGCTATATTGGCGGCAAAAAACTCAGGTGGTACAGCTCTTTCTTTAGCACAAATGATTTTCCCACATCCGACTGTATCTGAGCATATTGGAGATACTGCCAAAGCTGTTTTTGGAAAAGCCATTCACCAATAATTGAAAAGCTATTGACATTAAAGAAATATATGTTAGATTAATTTTATAAGAATACTTGGTTTTGGAGTTGACTAGGCAGCTAGAGGCTTCTATTTTACAAGGCGGTTTTCGTTTGATTGTAAAATAGGGGCTTTTTTTAATGGCTTTTAAAAAATTAAGAGGAGCTGGTAAATTGACAAAAGCAGTAATCATTAATGGCAGTAACTCAAAAAGCTCTAGAGTTATGGCAATCCATGAAAAGGTTAAAAATCATTTAATGGCACAGGGTGTAGAAGTCCATTCCAATTATATTCATGAACTACCGGCTGTAGATCTAATAACAGCCAATTTTGCAAGTGAAAGTATACAGCTAGAGAATAAATGGATTGAGGAAGTACAAATAGTCGTCATTTTAACCCCTATATACAAAGCATCGTTTACGGGAATATTGAAAACTTATTTAGATTTACTACCCCAAAAAGCACTGCATGGGAAGGTCATTCTACCTATCGCTGTTGGGGGTTCTATTGGTCATTTATTAGCATTAGAGTATGCTTTGAAGCCTGTTTTAGCTGTACTAGGGGCGACCTCAATATCACACTCTGTTTATATTGTAGATAAACAAATTATTCGGTTAGATGAAGGAGGTTTTGCCATAGAGGAAGAAGCAATCAGTAGACTAGAAGCAGAGTTAGAGCAGTTACGGCAATTATTAATCGCTAATTAAACATGATAAAAGCGCATTAAAGGGGTATCCTATAATGCGCTTTCATTTAATTTACTTCAAGATTTTCTTCGTTTTCTACCGGTGCTGTAGAAAGATATAAGAAAGCCTCATCTTGCAAAAGCAATAATTTTTCTTCACAAATCCCATGTGATAATGGTCCAGAAAAAATAGACTCCCACCATGTCGTTGTTGTTGTCATTCATCTACGCCCCCGTTTCGTTTAGTATGTAGTTGTGTAGTTGTATATTTCCCAAGATGAAAAAATTAAAACATTTCACATACTCAAAATTCTTCCCCCCTGATGTAGAAAGAGGAATTTTTCCTCCTGATGTTGTATCGTATAGACAATGATAGTTTGTTTCGAAATGAAAAAACTATGTATGCCATTTTTGAAAAGGGGTGCTTTATTGATGAATTTTACGTCTAAAGATGTGGAAAATATGATAACAGAGCAGCGTCAATTTTATTTTTCTCGTGCCACTAAAAGTGTCAAATTTCGAAAAGAGCAATTAAAAAAACTAAAGAAATCCATTTTGAAATATGAGAAGGAAATACTGAACGCACTATACTTAGACCTCCGGAAAAGTGAGTTCGAAGCGTATGCAACTGAAATTGGCATTGTCTTAGATAGTATTTCTTACATGGTGAAGCATGTGGAAGAATGGATGGAGCCAGAAGCCGTCAAAACACCTATTCAATATCAGATGGGTAAGAGCTTTATTGTTCGTGAACCGTATGGTGTAACATTAATTATTGGTCCGTTTAATTACCCATTTCAATTGGTCATGGAACCATTGGTAGGTGCTATTGTTGGCGGTAATACAGCTATCGTTAAACCGTCAGAAACATCTGTACACACTGCAGCCATTATAAAAAAGGTAATTGAAGAAACTTTTCACCCATCCTATATACGTGTAGTGGAAGGGGAAAAAGATGAGGTTACTGCCTTAATCCATGCTTCCTTTGACTATATCTTTTTTACAGGAAGTGTAGCAGTTGGCAAAGTGGTTGCTAAGGCAGCAGCAGAACGATTAACACCAATTGCTTTAGAACTTGGAGGGAAAAGTCCAGCTATTGTTGATCAAACAGCGAACCTAGAAGTAGCAGCGAAGCGGATTGTATGGGGTAAATTCACAAATACTGGGCAAACATGTGTGGCACCAGATTATTTACTTGTTCACAAAGATGTTTATGATCGCTTTATGAAAATTTTAAAAGAGACGATACGTTCTTTTTATGGGAAGAACCCATTAAAAAGCCCTGATTACGGACGCATCGTGAATCTTAGACAGTTTGATCGTTTACAGCAAATTATTAAGGAAGAACGTGACGCTATAACATTCGGTGGACGGATAGATCGAGATGATTTATATATTGAGCCAACAATCATCGAATATGTAAAGTGGACAAGTCCTTCGATGCAGGAAGAGCTTTTTGGCCCTATCCTACCTGTTATGATGTATAGCGATTTACCACTGGCAATTCATCAAATACGCCAATTACCGAAACCATTAGCGGCATATTTCTTCTCAGAGCATGAAAAAGCGACTCAATACTTTTTAGAGGAATTGCCATTCGGCGGAGGATGTATTAATGATACGATTACACATGTTGGTAACTTACACTTACCATTTGGAGGTGTTGGTCCATCGGGTGTGAAAGCATATCATGGTAAAGCAAGCTTTGAAAACTTTACACATGCAAAATCCATTTTAAAGAAATCTTCTAAGCTTGAGACGAATGTACTGTTTCCACCGTATAATCAAAAGGTGAAAATTGTACGCTCTATTATGAAATAGTTAAAATGGGGGTATCTTTTTTCAAATGAAGATATCCCCTTTCAAAAAAACCCTCCTTTGTATAGAAAAATATCCCCAAAAATCCCAACCTAGGCGTGTCGAAAAATGCCGATTAGTCATTAATTATGAAAAAATTGAAGAAAACGTATTTTTTGTTCAAATGAAAGCGTTTTCGTTAAAAAAACAGCACGGAGACATTTTATTTATCGCGAAATAAGTAGTAAAATAAGTTCAATAGAGCGTGGGGGGATTCATTTTGTCGTTTTTTGTCGAATAATCAAAAATGATGACATGAGTGTAGAGATTGATTGGAGGACTATGAAATGTATGCAGAGGAATTGTTAAGTGCATTACCTTTGAAAAAAATAATTGGCATGTTGCCAGACCAAGTGACTGATATCGTAGTAGATTCAAGAAGTGTACAGCCAAATAGCATGTTTGTTTGTATTAAAGGTTATACAGTGGATGGACATGACTATGCTCAAAAGGCTGTAGATGGAGGTGCTACGATTGTTGTAACAGAGCGGGAATTGCCGCTAGGTGAGACGATTGCTCAAGTAATTGTAAAAGACACAGACCGTGCAGTAGGCTTGTTAGCCGCAAAGTTTTTTGATTATCCTTCCAAAGATATAACGATGATCGGGGTAACGGGAACGAATGGTAAAACATCTGTAACAGGTATTATTCAAAATATTATGCATGGTATGGGTGAAAAATCTGCCTTATCTGGCACAATTGGCTTTAATTTAAATGGAATTTTATATGAATCTGCCAATACAACAAGTGATGCGTTATCAACACAACAAATGATTTTTAGAGCAAAAATGGAAGGCTGTCGTTTAATGACGATGGAGGTTTCATCCCATGGATTAGCACTTGGACGTTTAGCAGGTGTTGACTATGATGTAGCTATTTTTACAAATCTAACGCACGATCATCTTGATTTCCATGGTACGATGGAGGAATATGGGCATGCCAAAGGTTTATTATTCTCCCAGCTTGGACAAGATTTAGAAAAAAATAAATTTGTTGTGCTAAATGCCGATGATGCTTGGTCAGAGCGGTACGCAGCTATGACACCATTTCCAGTGTGGACATATGGTTTAAAAAATGAAACAGCAGATTTCCGTGCCATTAACTGTGAATATCACGATTATATGACATCTTTTGATGTGGAGATGTCAGAAGGAATTTATCGTGTGAAAATGAATTTACTAGGTGAATTTAACATTTATAATGTGTTAGCAGCAATGGTGGCATTTTATGGTCGTGGCTATTCTATGGAGGCCATTATTGAGCAAATCGAGCAACTTCCACCAGTTAAAGGACGTATGGAAAAAGTATGCTCTGAGCTACCTGTACAAATGTTTGTTGATTATGCACATACACCTGATGCTATTGAAAAAGCGATTGAGGCAGCACAACCATATAAAAAGGGCAAACTTATTTTCTTAGTTGGGACAGGTGGTAACCGTGATAAATCAAAACGTCCTGCAATGGCTGAGAAGGCGTCGGCAGCAGAGTATGTTATTTTGACAACAGATGACCCACGCTATGAGGACTATAATAGTATTACGGGTGATTTGGCAAAAGGGATGTTACATGACAATTTTGCCTGTATCGGAGATCGTGCAGAGGCAGTTCGTCATGCGATTGAGGTTGCTGAACCAGGCGATATGATTATTTTTGCTGGTAAAGGCCATGAGGATTATCAAATTATTGAAAATACAAAATTTCCGCATAGTGATGCAGAAATAGCAATAGAAGCTGGCCGTTTGAAATTTGTTTGATGGAATATAAGATTTAGGAAACCCTTTTAGATAGTACTAAAGGGTTTTCTTTTTGGCGATTTCATGTAAAAAGGTTGTACGAAAGGCAAGTCTTCTTTTATTATTATTAAGTATGAAAAAAGGAGAATGACGAGATGAATTCAAATTTAGAAAAAGATATACAATCCCGTCGTACTTTTGCCATTATCAGTCACCCTGATGCTGGGAAAACGACGATTACAGAAAAGCTTTTACTTTTTGGAGGCGCCATTCGTGACGCAGGGACAGTAAAAGGGAAAAAAACAGGTAAGTTTGCAACATCTGACTGGATGGAAATCGAAAAGCAACGTGGTATCTCTGTTACTTCTTCCGTGATGCAATTTGACTATAATGGCTCACGTGTGAATATCTTGGATACCCCTGGGCACCAAGACTTCTCAGAAGATACTTATCGCACATTAATGGCAGTAGATAGTGCTGTCATGGTAGTGGACGCCGCTAAAGGGATAGAGGCGCAAACTTTAAAGCTATTTAAGGTTTGTAAAATGCGCGGTATTCCGATTTTCACTTTTATTAATAAATTGGACCGTCAAGGGAAAGAGCCGCTTGAGCTAATAGAAGAGCTTGAGGAAGTACTGGGGATACATGCATATCCTATGAACTGGCCGATTGGTATGGGGAAAGAGTTTCTTGGTATTTATGATCGTTACAATAAGCGTATTGAGCAGTTCCGTACGGATGAAGCTGAACGCTTTCTGCCAATAGATGAAAATGGTGAACTTGCTGTAGAGCATCCGATGAAAGTTACTTCTTATTATTCTCAAGCAATGGATGATATATTACTACTGGACGAGGCTGGTAATGAATATTCGGAAGAAAAAATTCGTCGTGGCGAATTAACACCAGTGTTCTTTGGTTCAGCTTTAACAAATTTTGGGGTACAAACATTCCTAGAGACTTACTTACAATTTGCACCAATACCACAGCCTAGAATTACGGAAGATGAGCAGTTTATTGATCCGCTTGAACAAGAGGAATTTTCAGGATTCATATTCAAAATTCAAGCTAATATGAATCCTGCGCACCGTGACCGTATTGCCTTTGTCCGTATTGTGTCTGGTAAATTTGAGCGTGGCATGAATATGACTTTGTCTCGTACAGGCAAATCCTTTAAAGTCACACAATCTACACAATTCCTAGCTGATGATCGTGAGACTGTAGATGAAGCTGTTGCAGGGGATATTATCGGTTTATATGACACAGGGACTTATCAAATTGGAGATACCGTAGTGGGTGGTAAAAAAACATTCCAATTTGAAAAATTACCACAGTTTACTCCAGAGTTATTTGTCCGTGTAACGGCTAAAAACGTAATGAAATCGAAGCAATTCCATAAAGGTATTTTACAATTAGTACAAGAAGGTGCCATTCAATATTATAAAACACTGCACACAGAGGAAGTTATTCTTGGAGCAGTGGGTCAACTTCAATTTGAAGTATTTGAACATCGTATGAAAAATGAATACAATGTGGAAGTAAGGATGGAGCCAATTGGTTCGAAAATTGCCCGTTGGATTGAAAATGAAGAGGATGTTAAAGAATCTATGTCCTCTGGACGTTCAATGCTGGTGAAAGATCGTTTTGATAATCTTGTGTTCTTATTCGAAAATGAGTTTGCCATGCGTTGGTTTGCCGATAAAAATGAAAACATTAAACTTTATAGCCTTCTTTAATAGTCAACACGAATCGACAATTTTGCGATTCGTGTTTTTTTACAAGGAAATTTGACACGGATTGTAGAATATATACAGTATTAGGAAATTTGAATTCGCAAATGCGCTTAAGATAGGAAATTAGCTCATTTATAAAATAATGCCCTTTTCGGCTATGATAGAAAGGAAGAGGTAGAAGAAGGAGTTTTTAATATGAACATCAGTAATTTTTCGATTAAAAGACCAGTATTTACTATTGTAACGATGCTATTTGTAATTTTATTAGGTGGTGTATCGTTATTAAAAATACCGATTACTTTAATACCTGAGCTAAATCCGCCAATAGGTGTAGTAGTCACCTCTTATCCGGGAGCCAGTCCAACAGAGGTGAATGAAAGGGTGACGAAGCCTTTAGAGGCAACACTAGCCACCTTACCAGGCATTAAGAAACTACAATCAACTTCACAAGAAGGAAGCAATTTAATCGTCCTTGAATTCAATTGGTCCACCAACCTAGAAGATGTCCAGCTTGATATTTTACAGAGAATTGATATGACACCACTTCCCAATGATGCGGGCAAACCAAGCTTTTTAAAGTTTGATCCATCCCAATTTCCCATTATTCAGCTTTCATTGCGGGCAGAAAATGAAAATGTAGATGTGCGCTTATTAGCAGAGGATTTAGAAAAGGAGCTTCGACGGACAGAGGGTGTCGCAAGTGTAAATGTTTCTGGGAAGCTTATAGAGGAAATACAAATAACGTTAGATGAGGTAAAGTTAGTCGAAAAAGGCTTAACACAGGCAGATATTATTCAAATAGTCCAAGCGAACAATGTATCACTTCCTGGTGACCCTGTTTTAACTGATGATGGAAAAATGTTAACAACACGTATTGTTAGTACTTTAACATCACCTCAGGATATAGCCGATTTAATTGTTTCCGTGAATCCTTTAACAGGTGAAGCGTTAACAGTTGGCAACCTCGCCTCTGTTAAAAGGGCAGAACAGCCATCTGTAACGACAACCCGTGCCAATGAGCATGCAGCAGTTCTTATGTCCGTTTTACAGGAGTCGGGTGCGAATACTGCTGAAGTGTCAAAGGAGTTTCAACAAACCTTAAATGAATTGCTAGAGAAAGAGCAATACAGGGGAATTACAGCAGACATATTAGTAGATCAAGGCAACTACGTGGATATTGCCATTAGCAACATAGGCTCTTCCTTAATTTTAGGAGGTCTGTTTGCGATGGTCGTTCTTTTTGTGTTTTTACGCAGTGTGAAGAGCCCTATCATTATTGGTATTGCCATCCCCTATTCGGTTATTGTGACATTTGTATTAATGTTTTTGGCTGATTTTTCACTCAATATTATGACATTAGGTGCTCTAGCATTGGGTATTGGCATGCTAGTGGATAATGCAATCGTTGTTATTGAAAATATTGAAAGACACTTAGGGTTAGGAAAAGATCCTATTACAGCAGCGCAGGAAGGGACAAGGGAAGTTGCTCTTGCGATTACTGCTTCAACACTAACAACAATCGCTGTCTTTATTCCTGTTATGTTCATCGAAGGACTGATTGGACAAATTTTTACAGAATTTGCTCTCACTATTTCATTTAGTTTAATTGCCTCTTTAGTAGTTGCCCTTACAGTAGTACCGATGCTAGCGAGTCGGCTATTAAAAATGAAAAGTATTAACTTTTATGAGCAGCGTAGTAAATCTCTATTTTATAGGCAGTACAAATCGTCTATTGTGTGGGTTCTGCAGCATCGCATGCTCCTACTAATTTTCACGGTAGTTTGCTTTGGCCTATCATTATTTGGATTGACTAGAATAGGTACTGAATTTTTACCACCTACCGATGAAGGTTTTACAACTATTAGCGTCAATCTTGAAAAGGGTGTAGCTGTATCGAAAACTGAACAGGTAGTCAGAAAGATTGAGGAACGTTTAAAGCAGGAAAAAGATGTGGATGTTTATGTTAGTTTAATCGGCGGTACACAACAATCACAATCACGTGGACAAACTAGCCCGAACCAAGCAGAGATGTATGTAAAGCTTGTGCCTTTAGCAGAAAGAGAACGTTCAATTTTTGAATTTGTTGAAGAGCTAGAGCAAGACTTACAGGGAGAGCTAGAGGAGAAGACTGAACTGACATTTAACGTATCGACAGCAACTGGCTCATCACCGCATACTTTAACGTTTCGATTAACCGACTCTGATGAACAAAGGCTCCAAGAGGCAGTCAATAAAGTACAACAAGACCTGCAAGCAATTGAAGAGGTGACGAAAGTTTCCACAGATTTAGATAATACTGTTCAAGAAATTCAAATTGAAGTAAAACGAGAAAAGGCAAAAGACTATGGTTTCATACCCGCGCAAATTGCACAGTCTGTCAATCAAATGACAAGAGGACAATTAACCTCCCAATTAATTGCAGAGGATGGTGCTGTATTACCTGTCTACACAGGTTTCGGTCAGCTCTTCAATGATAGTATAGATTCACTAAAAGCAATGCAACTGCGTTCACCAGCAGGGGTATTTGTGAAATTAGAGGATGTTGCGACAGTTTCTATAAAAGAGGGACCCGTCTCTATTCGCCGTTCAGATCAGGCGGCAGCAGTGGCATTTTTTGTTGAATATGAAACGAAGGAATCTTTAGGGGGAATATCGGCAAAAGTAGATAAAGCAATAAAGAGTGCTCAATTAGCTCCTACTACACAAATCGTATTTAGCGGTGATCGTGAGCTTTATGATAGTGCAATCGATGATATGCTATTAGCAGTGATTCTTGCCATTATATTAGTGTATATTGTGATGGCTGCTCAATTTGAATCATTCAAATATCCGTTTGTCATTATGTTTACGGTTCCATTAATGATCATAGGGGTAGCGGCTGCCATGTTTGCTACAAATACTTTAATTGGTGTGACATCTGTAATAGGAATTTTAGTACTTGTAGGGATTGTTGTAAATAATGGTATTGTGCTAGTTGATTATATTAATCAGCAAAAAGCAAATGGTATGTCTGCTTATGAAGCAATTTTACTAGCTACTCAGGATCGTCTCCGTCCAATCTTAATGACAGCGTTAACAACTATATTAGGGTTGTTGCCACTTGCACTTGGCATAGGTGAAGGAACAGAGATGAATCAACCGATGGGAATAGCTGTTATTGGAGGACTTGTGACTTCCACGTTACTAACCCTATATATTGTACCGATTGTTTATAGTTTAGTGGATAAAGAAACAAGAAAGATGCGTTAGAATCAAGGGGGGAATGGTAGATGAAAGTTCATTTTTTTACTGGTTTTCCTGGTTTCATTTCAAGTCAATTAATTAGGTCATTGTTCCGAAACAAACAAACGCAACAGGTTATAGCAATCGTATTGACTGGCGAAACCATTAAGGCCCATCATGAGAAAAATAAAATAGTAAATGAATTTCCTAACTGTTCGATTCGAATTGTAGAGGGTGATATTACCCTACCGAATCTTGGTGTAGATAATCAAGTAATAGAAGAAATCATACCTCAAATTGAAGTACTTTGGCATTTAGCAGCTATATATGATTTAGCTGTACCACGTGATATTGCTTGGAAAGTGAATGTTCATGGGACAACAATGGTGAATGAATTTGTGCGTTCTTTACCTAATTTAAAACGCTATATGTACTTTAGTACGGCATATGTGGCTGGTACACGTGAGGGGTTACTGCGTGAAAGTGAACTGATCCGACCATTCGCATTTAAAAATTATTATGAAGAGACAAAATATGAGGCTGAGCTCCGAGTAGAAGATTTAAAATCAGAAATCCCATTAACAATCATTAGACCTGGCATTGTGAGGGGACATTCTGAAACCGGTGAAACTATTAAGTTTGATGGACCCTATTTCTTTTTAAATTTAGTAGAACGCTTAAAATGTTTACCTATTATTCCGTATATTGGACAATCTACGTCTACAATTAATGTAGTACCAGTAGATTATATATTAAATGCCTCGACTTTTTTGGCATCAGAACAAGAGGCTGAAGGCAAGACACTTCATTTAACAGATCCGAACCCTCATCCTGTACAGGAAGTATATCGTACTATGGTGAAACTAGTGACGAATGCTTATCCGAAGGGGCGTTTACCGTTTGCGTGGGCAAAACTATCTCTGCAAATCCCTTTTATTCGGAGAAAGTTAGGGGTGGAACAGGAGACATTAGATTATTTAACATGGAATGCCACATTCGACACGACTGAAGCCCAGAAAATTCTACAAAAAGGTGGAATTACATGTCCTGATTTTATTCAAACGATGCCGAAAATGATTGATTTTTATTTAGCACATAAAGAAGATACGAGCTACCAGATACAAATTAAGTAATGAAAAAAACCATTTAGATATTTTTGTCAGCTGTAAATGATAGTGCTATAATATTTGAAAGAAGATACCTTCGACACTTTGTCAAAGGGGAGTAGCTAACAGGTTTTGCAATTGTACCTGGTTTCACATTCGTCAAGACATGGTTTTACCATCGGATGTGATAGTGAATGGCTCTATACGTAAAATGATGACTGATGACGTGTAGATTGATGTACCGATAAGGTACTAATTTACTTAGCGAGACCTTTGCCACTTAAGGCAGGGGTTTTTTTCTTTTGTAACTTTAGTGGAACAAGTCATTTTGGGGTATTTCGAGCTTAGAGGAGGCACTAGCATAAATGGAAGCAATAATATTACAATACGGCTGGGTTTTAATTGTCCTAGTTGTTTTAGAGGGTTTACTAGCGGCTGATAATGCAGTAGTAATGGCTGTAATGGTCAAACATTTACCGCAAGAACAACAAAAAAAAGCGTTATTTTACGGATTATTTGGTGCTCTGATTTTTCGATTCGCTGCTCTTTTTGTCATTACTGTTTTAGTAAACTATTGGCAAATACAAGCAGTAGGTGCGGCTTATCTGCTATTTATGTCGGCGAAAAATATTTATGATTTGCGCAAACATAAAAATGATGAGGAAGAAGATACGAGTGAAAAGGCTGGGAAAAAGGGGTCTGGATTCTGGTTAACTGTACTCAAAGTAGAAGCAGCAGATATTGCATTTGCTATTGATTCAATGCTGGCAGCAGTGGCTATCGCTGTCACGTTGCCTCATTTAGGGAATTTTGATATCGGTGGCATCAATGGTGGACAATTTATCGTTATGCTCCTAGGCGGTTTTATCGGGGTTATTATGATGCGTTTTGCTGCCCAATGGTTTGTTAAAGTATTAAATGATTATCCTTCACTTGAAACAGCAGCATTTTTAATCGTTGGCTGGGTAGGGGTAAAGCTCGTTGTTTTAACATTAGCCCACGAAAAAGTAGGGATATTACCTGCAGAATTCCCGCATTCCACTGCATGGGAGTTAACATTCTGGATTGTCTTACTAGGCATAGCATTTTTCGGCTATATAGTAGGTGTTCGAAATAAAAAATAGCTATTAGTCAGTAGACAAAAGCCATCGAAAAATTGGATATGCTCCCTATTAGATAGACAGATTAAAAATAAAATTTGTTTATCTAAGGGGAGCATTTTTTGGATGAAATAAACATCCAATCGAGTTAAAATGACATATCCTTCAATTGTTCGAGGAAGGTCACTTTACTATCTGGCCATTGTACGAAAGGTTTTCATTACAACCTCAAACTTTATATAGCTGGAAAATGAAATATGAGGCAAATGGACGTGATGGATTACAGGCAGCTACTTCATGTGAAATTTATTCAAAAGAGTTAAAATGAGCGGCTTTGGAAGACTATATTCAATGGAGAGTTAGATTCAGCGATAAATGACGCTATTTATTTTAAAATCAATATCGCTACCAGAAACAATTAAACGGCTTGAGTCCTTAGAATTCAGAGCGCAAGCCGCTTTATACATTTTTTATTATTTCCACTATCTATATCAAACCAATTAGTAGTACTACTAATAAGCCTCCAATTGTAAAAATAAAAATACTCCAAGCCTTTAACCACTTATTCAAAACTTCACCTCCAAAATGAAAAAAGTATTTCGAATCATCCAATTATATTTATTCTTTTATCGAGTCGAAAAGTATAGTAATCACTATTCCTCTTTCTTTTTTCTTGTATTTTTTCTATACTATAATCTATCTAGTTGGGCATCATATGTAGAGGGGTTGTTAAAGTGCCTTGGAAAAAAACTTCCAATAGACTTGTCACACCATTTCAGGTACTTGTATCTTATTATTTCATAGCGATAGCGATTTCCTTCCTGTTATTACGGCTTCCAGGGGTTCATCAAGAAGGAGTAAAGGTTTCCTTTTTAGATAGTCTATTTACGGCGGTAAGTGCAGTAAGTGTAACTGGTTTAACAACCATTAATATTTCCGAAACGTATACGAAATTTGGACTTGTGATGATTCTTGTTATTTTACAGTTAGGCGCAATTGGTATTATGTCACTGGGTACCTTTGTGTGGCTATTAGTTGGGAAAAAAATAGGGATGCGCGAGCGTCAGTTAATTATGATTGACCATAATCAGTACAATTTGTCTGGTGTTGTGAAATTAATACGTGAAATTTTAAAAATACTAATTGGTATCGAGGTAGCAGGTACGGTTATCTTAACGCTCCATTTTACCAATTATTTTGATACGTTAGAAGAAGCATTTTTACATGGAATCTTTGCTTCAATTTCTGCTACGACCAATGGAGGATTTGATATTACGGGAATGAGCTTATTGCCATTCCATGATGATTATTTTGTTCAGTTGGTGACAATGATACTTATTGTGTTAGGGGCAATCGGTTTCCCAGTATTAATTGAACTAAAGACTTTCTTACTCAAGCGACATGCGAATTTTCGATTTAGCTTGTTTACAAAAATCACTACGTCTACTTATGCCATTCTATTTGTTGTAGGTGCTCTGGTCATTTTACTTCTCGAATCCTTCCATTCTTTCAAGGAAATGTCCTGGCATGAGGCGCTTTTTTCAGCAATGTTCCATTCTGTATCTACAAGATCTGCAGGGCTTACAACTTATGATGTGACGACATTTAGTGAGGCGACAGATATTTTTATGAGCTTTCTCATGTTCATAGGTTCTTCTCCAAGTTCAGTGGGGGGAGGAATTCGAACAACTACTTTTGCCATAGCCATATTATTTTTAATTACATTTGCAAGAGGGAGAGAGGATATTCAAGTGTTTGGGCGAGAAATTCATTTAATTGATGTTTTCCGCTCCTTCGTTGTCATCTTATTAGCCTTTTTCATGGTTTTAATTGCAACGATTATTTTGCTTATTACAGAGCCACATGCCTCCCTTATTCAAATTATTTTTGAAATCACCTCTGCGTTCGGTACTTGTGGTATGTCATTAGGAATAACTTCTGATTTATCAGTCATTGGTAAAATTATTATTATTATTTTAATGTTCATTGGTCGAGTCGGCTTAATATCCTTCCTTTATACACTTGGGGGTGGTGGACGAGGTAAGAAATCGAAATTCCATTATCCAAAGGAACGCGTAATAATCGGATAACACTTTCAGAACATTGATATATAAGGATTTGTTGAGGGGTAATCGTGGGATTGCCCCCTTTTTGCCCCCATAAGGTCATTATCAAAAATCAATTAGAATATGCAAAGTACCTAGAAGGGGCGAAGGCGCTGGTATGTGGAAGTAGAAGCAAAGTCATCAACTGATGTTTTTGAGCCATTGAAGTTTAAAGTAAAGAGTACTCATCAGTGCTTTTAAATCATTAAAATAGTCAACCAGGCGATCATAAAATGTTCGTATCTGGTCTTTTCTGTTTATTCACTTTGTAAGTACTTTTCTTTTGTATCAATTAGTTGCTTTAAATCCTTCAAGTCCTATAATCAATTAATATACGTATTAAGGCCAGAGCAGCTTTAAACCTAGATACCTAAAAGTTGTTTCTTCTTCGTATCAAATCTTCTTTTATTAAAATACTGGCAACCATAAGTTCATTTAATTTTTATTAATTCGTCAATTGGAATTGATGATGTTGCAGGCGGGGGCGGGAAGACTGCGGACCCTTCTATGATTTCATCATCAGTAAATTGCTCAGCAACTAGTTGGAATTCCTTTTTTTTAATATCATCCTACAGGTATTTGATGTTCTTTTATTTGTTCAAATATACATTTTAATTTCCACCTTTCCAATACATGAAGGCCATACAATAAAATTGTATTAATACTAGTAGGTGTTGTCAGTGAAGTTAATGACTTCCTGTCGAAATACGTCAAGACAAATGTAATGACACTATAATACGCCAACTACACTAAATCTGTTAAATGAATTAGAGGTTTTAAAGGATAACACCTTCAGAACGTTGATATATAAGAAACTGTTGAGGGGGAATGTTGATATTGCCCTTTTTTGTCAAAGTCATTAAGTATTAGTGTTCATGTTAGGGAGCTTCATAGCTGCATGATTGTGTATTCATATTTAAAGCTGTCATTCGAATCCATCCTCTTATCGGTAGCTGGTAATAGCATAGAAGGGTAAAGGACTTTCTTCTATTATATATAGAAGAAAGAAATAAAATTGTCGAATATTGTCATTACAGATGTCTATACACTAAAAAACCATCTATTAATAAATCATATACTTTTTTTTAAATCGAAAATTAACTATTGAAAAGGACTAGGTAGTTCCAATAAAATAAAAAATACATAAAAACACCATACTAATAAATGTGAAATTATTGGCTGATATTCTAAGACGACCAGATTTTTGGCGTAGAATATAAGGGCTCCATTCGTTACCAAAATGTCTAAATGAGTAAACTGTCACAAAATTTTTGGAAAATTTAAAAATTAATTTCCCGAGTATGGAAATTTTAATTGGGTATATTTTCAACCTATAAATCGTCTACCTTTAAGAAATTTGCCCTAATCATTTTTAGATTCGCTGTGAATACTTGACTACTAGATTAAGGATGCAGAAAAGCGATAGAAGCTCTACATTTCCTTTTGAGTGTATCTTTAAGAATTGTTTAAGACAAATAAAAAAAGCTAGTCCTGATCGTTAAATCAGTCTAGCGTTTCTTATTAAAGAGTGTGGATTGTTGCAAAGTAAGGAGCTTGACCATGACGGAAATAGGTTAAGAGATAGCCATCTTTTTGTACAATTTTGCCATTCAGGAAATCATCATAATTGAGAGAATGCGGGATGACCAAAGTATGCTTAAATAGCTCTTTCTCAGTGAGTTTAAAGTCTGCAAATTCCTCACCTGCGATAGCTGGATTTTCACGTAATGTCTGATAGATTAATTTTTGTTGCTCTTCTGTTGGACGTTCCTTCCACCATAATTTACGTGGTTGGAATTGCTGAGCCGTTAGATAATCTAGTTGCATTAAGCTCTGAATAATGTTTAAATTTGCACCATCCACAGTTTCTAAGAACATTAGTAAACGACGGAATAAATCTTCTAATTGATGGCCAATACGGGACCATCCTTTAGTTTCCCAATACGTACCAAAGCTTTGGAAAAAGTCAAAAGGTGTATCGAAGACCTCTGTCACTAAATATTCGATTGTATGGTCCATACGATGATCATTCCAATATTTCTCTAGAACATCCTCTGCATGTTTAATGCGAACAATATCATCAAATGTGAGGACATTATTAGAAAAGATTTCATAAGGAGCTAGGTCAACGTACGTATAACCAAACTTTTCAGCCTCCACTCGAAGGCCTGTACCACGTAAAAGTTTTAAAAAACCAAGTTGAAGTTCTTCTGGTCGCATGGCAAAAACATCATTGAATGTTTGACGGAAGCTTGCGTAATCCTCTTCTGGTAAACCTGCTATTAAATCTAAATGTTGATCGATTTTTCTGCCTTCTTTAACCATTGTCACGGTTCGTTTTAGTTTTTCAAAGTTTTGACGACGTTGTACAAGTGTATTTGTTAAATCGTTTGTGGATTGAACACCGATTTCGAAACGGAATAGACCTCTCGGTGCATTGTCATTTAAAAATTGGATAACTTCAGGACGCATAATATCGGCAGTAATCTCAAACTGGAATACAACACCGGGTTTATGTTCATCAATTAAAAACTGGAACATTTCCATAGCGTAACTTCGGCTTATATTAAACGTTCGATCCACAAATTTTATAGTTCTAGCGCCATTATCCATTAAGAAACGAATATCTTCTTTTATTTTTTCACGGTTAAAGTAACGAACACCAACTTCTATTGAAGATAAACAGAATTGGCAGCTAAACGGACAGCCTCTACTTGTTTCAATGTACTGTATGCGTTTCCCAAGATGAGGAAGGTCCTCTTCAAAGCGAAACGGACTTGCTAATTCACGCAAATCTATCTTAGGTGGCTGAGCGTGAATTTTGACTTTCCCGTCCTCCAAATAGCAAATCCCAGGAACTTCCTCCAATAATATTTCTCCGTGTAAATAACGTAACAATTGTTTAAATGAAATTTCTCCTTCACCCATCACGATGAAATCTACTTCAGGTATACGACGTAGCCAATGGTGAGAATCGTAAGAAACTTCAGGGCCTCCAAGCAAAATTTTAACATTTGGACAGACTGTTTTTAACATTTTAATGACATGAATTGTTTCTTCAATATTCCAAATATAACAACTAAATCCAATAATATCAGGTTTTTTTTGGAACAAATCTGATACAATATTAAAAGCAGGGTCTTTAATTGTATATTCTGCTATAATTGGATTGAATTCGGGCGCAGCGGCACCTTTTAAATAGCGTAACGCTAAGTTTGTGTGTATATACTTTGCATTTAAAGTAGTTAAAATAGTATTCATACAATAATCTTCCTTTCAATTTCTAATTGTATCAGTCAAGTATTTGACGTACAATATAATTCTTTTTACCTATTTATTTTGTGAACAGTTCGTGAAATAATTTAAAATACTTAAATTTACTAAATTTTGTAATAATAGAATCGTACTGTCATAATGTATAGTAAAGGCTCAAAATTCGATTTAGAGGTTTCTTACTCTTTTGAAAGGTTCGGTGAGAAAGTTGAAGCAAAATGATATTAATCAATGTTTTGGAAATCTTATGAAAAGTACTTCGTCACCAACACTTATACTCAATAAAGCAGGGAAAATTTTGAACGTCAATGAGGCTGCTATCCAACTTTTTAATCTTAATTTAACGTTTATTGGTAATTTGGCTATGGACGAGCCGTCTAAATTTAAATGGGCGAAATTCGTCCAACAATTACAAAAGGATTTACGATCAGAAGAAATTTTCAACATT
Source organism: Lysinibacillus sp. NPDC056220 (assembly GCF_049315265.1). Lineage (NCBI taxonomy): Bacteria > Bacillati > Bacillota > Bacilli > Caryophanales > Bacillaceae > Lysinibacillus > Lysinibacillus sp. NPDC056220. Next base: position 710,030 of record NZ_JBMOXD010000001.1, on the reverse strand, counting down.
CGCACAGTTGGGAATGAGTACGAAATGTTATCTTTTAAATGTTTCTACGACCCAAATGCCGAAGAAATTGTTGCGCAAATTTCAACATTAAATGATGATGTTGCCCATAAATTATACGTTAGTCAAGAGCATGAAAGATCTCAATCCTTTAATGCATATGATTACTTACCTTATGCTGTTATTGTGAGTGATGCTAGCGGTATTATTCTTGGGCTTAATAAGTATGCAGAAATGTTTCTAAAAGTAGAAAGCTCGCAGTTACTCCATAAAGCTCATCAGCATATATTTGATTTATTTACATTGAAAAAAGGGCAGATTACATCCTATCTTTCTAAATTAATGGGTGAAAAACATGCAAGTCTTCACGTTGTCGATGAAACCCAAGTAAGTAGAACTTGCTATTATGAAATATCCAGTATCTTTGATGAATACAATAATATTATTGTCACAGTTATTAATGATGAAACAGAGAAGAAGCAACTTCAACATAAAGTTGAACATCAACATGCTTTAAATGTTGTTGGACAAATGGCAGCGAGTATTGCGCATGAAATTCGTAACCCATTAACTTCTTTAAAGGGGTTTACTGATTTATTAAAGATAAATGCGGATGATGAATCACGCATGTATCTCTCTGTCATTGATAGTGAGCTTCAACGAATGGAGCAAATTTTATCAGAACTTTTAGTTTTGTCCAAGCCATCAACTATGAAAGTGGAGTTGCTGGAACTAGATCATATCGTGAAACAAGTCATTGAGTTCATGTTACCAGATGCACTCATGAAAAATATTATGATTCAGTACATTTCAAATCCAAATCAAGTTTATATCGGCGGAAATGAAAATCGATTAAAGCAAGTGTTAATGAATCTTATCAAAAATGCGATGGAATCCATGAACAATGGTGGTACGATTACTGTAGAAATGACTACAAATGACTGCGCGATTGTTGAACTTACAATTAAAGATGAAGGCGTTGGAATGGATAGCACAACCCTTCAAAACCTATTCCAGCCTTTTTACACGACAAAATCATCAGGGACAGGACTGGGCCTTGCTTTCGTGAAAAAAGTTATAGAAGAGCACGATGGAATTATAGGTGTTAATAGTGAATTACAGAAGGGGACATGCTTCCATCTGCAGTTCCCAATCTATACATTTAATCAAGTGGATACACTCGAAGTGTCCACAAAAGATTCTGCCTATTTAGTCACATAAAGAGAGAAAAATGGTTGAATAACAACAATATAACCTTCTAAATCAGATAATGCTTTTGACAATGCTTTTCTAATATCGCTATAATGTCAAGTATAAAGAGCGAAGTGAGAGGAAAAGAATATGACGTCAGAAGACTTAAAACAATCTTTAAAATTATATATTGTATTGTCACGTGCACTTAAGGCTATTAATGAGACAACACATCAATTATTTCAGGATAATGGTTTAAACCCAACTGAATTTGCTGTACTTGAGCTTCTTTATCATAAAGGAAGACAGCCATTACAGCAAATTGGCAATAAAATTTTACTTGCCAGTGGGTCTATTACGTATGTCATTGATAAGCTTGAAAAAAGAGGCTACTTATTGCGTGTGTCTTGTCCTTCAGATCGCCGTGTGACATATGCAGAAATCACGGATGAGGGCGAAGCATTTATGGGAGAACTATTCCCAAAACACGAGCAGCATTTGCATGAAATAATGAGTGTATTATCTTCAGAAGAAAAAGAGCAAGCTATTACATTATTAAAGAAAATGGGCCTTTCTATTAAAGATTTATCTTATTAAAACGTTGTCTCATTCATTTGAGACAACTTTTTTATCATGTGGAAGAAGTAAGATATCACAAAGAGCTTATACACACATAAAAGGACGATAGAGACAAGTTGTCTATCGTCCTTCCTTAGTATGAATTATTATTTTTTAGAAATAGTTGCTGCCATGTTCATCATAGCATCTGTTAAATCTTGCTTATCATTATCGTGAATAGTTAATTTTGTAATGAGACCATCTTTTTCAAAAACAACCCCAATTACTTTCTCTGTGTCAAAGTCTACAACATAACCTTCAATATTTTGAACATCCTTGAATACAGCTAATTCATCAGTAGTTAAAGCGACTGTTTCACCTACAGCATTCATATAATCTTGCATTGCTGTTTTTACTTCAGTAAAGCTTGATTGAGATGCCTCAATTGTTTCAATACGCATAAACACTTCATCATCTTCATTAGATACTAACATATCTTTACCAGGCTCTTCTTGTGTCAATGTGAATCCTGAAAGTTGTTGTAGTTTATAGCTTTGATCAACGCTTTTAGATTCAGTTGCCTTTTCTGTTTTATCTACACCATTTTGTTTGTAAGTCACATCTTGTTGTGGCTGTTTGGAAACATCCTCTGTATTTGTTTCATTTGAAGCAGGTGTATCTGTATCCTCTTCCTCTTGTGCTTCACCTGCTGTTTCATCACCAGATGGTTTTTGATCGGCAGCAGTATTTGACGGCTCATTTTGTTGAGCATCTGAATCCCCTGTTTTTTCAGAGGTATTACAACCTACAACTAGTACTGCTGTTAATAATAATGCAAGAATTGAAACTAATTTTTTTTGCATAAAAAACCCTCCTTTTCTAAATTAAACGTTAGTAAAGCTAAAATGTTTCCAAATAATAATGTTATGATGTTAAAGGTAACACTAAAAATAATAATAGTACAAAAACAACATGAGCTACAATAACAAGTGGCATACTTTTCCGCCATTCATACAAGAAGCCCCAAATAATACTTGTCACAAGTGCAGCAACCACGCCTAGAATAAAGCCGCTTAGGGCTATGGAAATGGCACATAAAACTGCCGTAACTAGGACAGCCAAAGATGGGCGCATAAAGCGTTTTAATTGTTGCTGAATGTAACCACGCCAAAACAATTCTTCGCCGATGGCAACAATAAAAACAAGTAATGCATAGTGCCAAATATTTTGTGGTCCATAATTTGTTAAAAATTTATGAACAGATTGTACTAAATTATTATTAATATAGGGAGCAAGCCAATAACCGAAGCGAATAATACCATAAGTGATGGTACCGTATCCAATTCCAAAGAGTAAAAATTGCCATGTCGGTAATTGATCTTCAATAGAACCGGCTAGTATGGCAATGGCAATACATACTAGTAAAGTAAATGCATACATGTACCAAAATACTGCTTGGTTAGCAAAGGTAAAGGCAAGCATGCCATAAACGAATAATAGAGAAAGGAGTAATAGTATTGTTTGTTTTGAATTTGTTAGCATATACGACCTCCATGCTTTAATTTTATCAAAAAAAAAGCCCCATATCATCTATAAAGACAAATAGGGACTATTCAGACTATTAAGCTTCATTCGTATATAAAATTTTATAACGTTTATGATTGACGACCGTTTTCTCTTCAATTTCAAGGGAATCAAAATTCTCCATATATGTTAAGTTAACAATCACCGAATTTTCATTTACCTTTTCGACAATACCTTGGAGACCATTTTTAAACTCGATAATATTTCCAACTTCAGCTATTTTCACAGACAGTCAGCTCCTTCATCGACTAATAATATACAGTTTGCACGAAAAAATGGTAAACGTAAAGCTTTTTTTAAATAATTCATAATTTAGTACACAAAAGATGAAAAGAAAGGAATAAAACTAATGGAAAAATACGAAAATATGCTTAAACAATTACAAAATGGGGAAATAGGAAGTATCGAAATTCAAAAGGAAGATTTTTACGAATTTCGGGAAATACTTGTAAGACATCCTTTATTTAAACATTTTAGGGGTGAGGCCAAGCAAAATGGACGAATTATCTATACTTATAACGAAATACCAAGGAGTTAATTTGTCGAACATTGTCGTAAGTTAATGCTGTAAGAAATGAAATATAAATGTATAATAATGGTATGATTATTTGTGTGTGGAGGGTTGTATGAATGGTCAATCTACTCTTGAAACAAATGGAACAAACTCGTGAGTTGATGATTCGCTCTGGTGTTGAAAACGGGTTACAAAATGCAAAAACCATTCAACTGAGTCGCAGATTAGACCAGTTAATGAATACCTATTATAGACAGACAGCATTCGATGAAGAAAAAGACCAAGACGAATAAAAAGATTGTTCCAGTATTCAGAGTAATAACATTATAAAAATAGATGTTTAAAATGCATTTCATTGGGGAATAACTTACTATGAACACAGCAACATTCTCATTTCCCCCTTTAGAGCAGTGATCCCCCAATCACTTGCTCTCTTTTTTTTGCTTATTCGGTATATATGCAGGCCATCCTTTTTTTAGTACAAGTTATAGGAAGAGTTTGAATTATTTTATTTATTCGCCTAAACTGAAAACATCAAGTCACTTAGGTGAAGGAATCCTAACTTTATGACAAAGGAGTATGTACATATGAAAAAGCAACGTATTGCATTTATCGGGACTGGCGTTATGGGGACAAGTATTATTAAACACTTATTGAGGAATGACCATGAGGTGACGGTGTATACTCGAACTAAAGAAAAAGCAGAGCCACTAGTAGCTTTAGGGGCATCTTGGGCTAGTTCGCCAGCAGAAGCATTTAAAAATAAAGATATTGCATTTACAATGGTTGGTTACCCATCAGATGTGGAAGAGGTTTATTTTGGAGATAATGGGCTTTTCAAAACAGTTGAACCTGGCAACATTGTTATTGATATGACAACTTCAGAGCCTTCTTTAGCTAAGAAAATTTATGAGCATGCTCAATCTATTAGTGTAGAATCTTTAGATGCACCTGTTTCAGGTGGTGATATCGGTGCGCAAAATGGTACATTGTCCATTATGATTGGTGGCGATTTAACAACCTACGATAAAGTTTTACCGTTGATGAAGCATTTTGGGGAAAATATTGTTTATCAGGGTGAGGCAGGGGCTGGTCAGCATGCAAAGATGTGCAATCAAATTGCCATAGCTTCAGGTATGATTGGGGTATGCGAATCACTGGCTTATGGTCTTAAGGCAGGGCTGGATTTACCGACCGTATTGCAGTCAATTGCATCAGGTGCAGCAGGCTCTTGGTCTCTAAGTAATTTAGCACCACGGATGATTAAAGAAGACTTTGCACCAGGTTTTTATATCAAACATTTCGTGAAGGATATGAAAATTGCTTTGGATGAGTCCAAGAAAATGGGAATCACTTTACCAGGATTGGCATTAGCCTATGAAATGTATGAAAAATTGATGGAAGATGGCTATGGTGATAATGGGACACAAGCTCTTCTTCAGCATTATAGATAGTTATATTTGGTTGGATTAAAATAGGAAACCTGAAATCTCTTCATTTTGAGGAGACTTCAGGTTTTTTCATTACTCTTTCCCAAAAAGTTGGGCGTCTAGTGAAAGGCTAGAAGCACCAGCTAGAGTAAAGTATAGAGCAATAGCACCTAAGGCTAAATCTAATTCGTAACCGGCTAAACCATCAGCCCCAATAAAGCCAATGCTAAGCTTAGCTGTGAAAATGGCTACAATCATAGTGATTGTTAGTAGGGCACCAAAAATTCTCGTTGCTAAACCTAATATAAGGGCAATACCTCCCACTAATTCAATAATCGCAACGATATACGCCATAAATCCTGGTATACCTATACTGTCAAAAAAGTCTGCCGTATAGCTAATACCTCCTTGGAATTTTTGAAAGCCGTGTACTGCAAAAATAATGCCAAGAACGACACGTAAAATAGTTGAACCAATGTTTTGCATATTATTGTATCTCCTTTTCTTTAACTTACATTTCGTAACCTAGTGTATTTTTAAAAACGACTTTTGTCAAGTAACTAAATGTATTTTAAGAACTGAATGTCGAAATAAGTGTTATACTGTTGTATATGAACTACTAACAATGGAGGCTTGTAACGTGGATCAAAAAAAAATTTGTCCTCGATTTGAAAAGGCGCTAAAAATATTAAATCATCGCTGGAATACTTTACTTATATTTCAATTATTAGATGGTCCACAGCGATATTCAGTCATTAAAAATCAGTTAAACATAAGCAGCCGCGTATTAACTGAGCGATTAAAGGAGCTAGAGACCGAGGAAATTGTATTACGCACGGTCATTCCTTCTACCCCAGTCGTCATTGAGTATGAACTGACGGAAAAGGGATATGCACTTGCTCCGGTGTTAAAAGCAATTGAACAATGGTCTTCTGAATGGGTAGCAATAACTGAAAAATAATAAAAAAGATATTCAGGCGAGGGGGCTTGAATATCTTTTTTTTTACTAGAAAAAAATTGAGAAAGGGCTTTGTTTTTCGATCTATTAGCAGTTATGTTTTAGGAAATTTACTGTTATATTGTAAATAATATTAATTTTCTTTAAAAAAAGAAATTTTTTATTACGGAAAAAAATTAATGGATTATTATAGAGAATGTAAGGGAGGGTTTTATGAAAAAGAGTTCAGCAATAGATGTTCAGCATCGAAGTCAGTTAGCAATTTACTTATCATTACCAATACTGTCATGGGCCTTCTATGATTTTGCTAATACAATTTTTTCTTCAAATATTAATACGATTTTTTTCCCGTTCTATATGGATGAGGTATTAGGGACAAATGAAGTTATGCAACAAGTAGCTAGTACATTTATTTCGTACGCGAATGCCATTGCTAGTTTATTACTTGTAGTATTCTCTCCGCTGTTCGGAGTATGGATTGATAACACTGGCTATAAAAAGAAATTTATTGTCTGGTTTGCGTCTATTTCCATTCTTTTTACGTTTATGATGGGGATCTTTGCGAACCTACAGACTACCACTCATTACTCAGGCGTCCCCCTTAGTTTATTTTTAGTCGTGGCAAGTTTTGTTATTGCAAAGTTTTTCTTTAATTCCAGTCTAGTATTCTATGATTCCATGATGGGAGATTTAGGAACGAAAGAAGAAATGCCGCTCATATCGGGCTATGGCGTTGCAATAGGGTATTTGGGTACACTTGTTGGACTTCTCGTTTATTTGTATGTTGGCAGCAGTGATTTTCATCGTGCATTTATTCCAACAGCAATTTTGTATTTATTATTTTCGCTGCCCTTATTTTTGATTAACAAAGATACACCAATACCAAAAGCACAGAGGAAGTCTTTAAAATTTTTAGATGGCTATAAGGAAATTATTCAAACCTTCAAGGATATGAAGCAATATAAGGCTATCTTTACTTTTATGATTGCTTATTTCTTTTTGAATGATGCTATTGCGACTACGATTGCAATGATGGCAGTTTATGCGACAGCCATTGTTGGGTTTAGTTCAGGTCAATTTATCATTCTTTATCTAGTCTCTACTGTATCAACGATTATAGGTTCTTTGGCATTTGGCTATATAACGAAATCAGTAGGAGCTAAGCGCGCCATTACTATGGTAGCTCTAATTATGATTGTCGCTTTAGTGTTTGCTGTATTTGCCACAGCACAATGGATGTTTTGGCTTGCAGGTAGCCTTTTTGGTATATCACTTGGCTCTATGTGGGTAACGTCTAGGACCTATATTATTGAATTGTCACCCAATGAGAAACGTGGACAGTTCTTCGGCTTGTTTGCTTTCTCAGGGAAAGTATCCTCCATTATTGGGCCAGCCGTATATGGAACAGTTACATTGTGGATGAAGGATTATGGTACACTAGCAAGCCGTGTCGCACTATCGACGTTAATTGTAATGACAGTTATCGGCCTGTTGGTACATCTAAAAGTTAATGATAAAAATGGAAATAGCAAGTAGGAGAAATGTATTGCCTATGATACAATTGAATTATAAATTGAAGTAGAGAAAGGAGCGGGGTTGCATTGGAACATAAAGGAATATTATTAGAAAGTGGCACAAATGAGCTAGAAATCGTTGAATTTGAAGTGGCTAACAATAAATTTGGTATCAATGTAATTAAAGTAAAAGAAATCATTCAACCGATTCCAGTAACATTTATTCCACACGCGCACCCGCATGTAGAAGGAATCATTCAATTACGAGGTGAAGTATTACCAGTTGTGGATATGCTACGGGTATTAGGAATTCAGAGTACTGAGCGTAATCCACAACAGAAATATATTGTTGCTGAATTTAATAAGCAACGTGTTGTGTTCCATGTGGATAACGTGACACAAATTCACCGTATATCGTGGGATCAAATTGAAAAGCCTTCAGATATGTATCAAGGCGGAACATCACAAGTTATAGGTGTTATTAAACAAAACGAACAGATGATTCTACTACTCGATTTCGAAAGAATTATGGTGGATATTAATCCTGAATCGGGCATAAGTGTAGAATCTGTCAAAAAACTGGGCAAACGTGAGCGTACTGGAAAACGCATTTTAATTGCAGAGGATTCACCTTTATTACGAAAATTATTATTTGATACGATGAATGAAGCTGGCTATGACAATGTAGAATTCTTTGAAAATGGCCGCGATGCTTATGAATACTTAGAAGGAATAGCGAAGAGCGGTAGTGATATTGCAGAACATATTCAATTAGTTGTAACGGATATTGAAATGCCACAAATGGATGGGCATCATTTGACAAGAAAAATCAAAGAACATCCTGATCTTCAAAAACTTCCAGTTATCATATTCTCAAGTCTAATTACAGATGACCTTCGTCATAAAGGTGATCAGGTAGGAGCAGAAGATCAAATTAGTAAGCCAGAAATTGCAGAGCTCATCCTACGTGTTGACCAATTAATTTTGTAAAAATTGTGCCTTACATGATACTTCTCAATTTTAATAATGGGTATCCTGAAAGTATAAATAAATGAAAGTAAAGTCGGATGCCTTTAAAGGGTCCGACTTTTTGTATAGGTATACATATTGTGAACAAAATAAACTGAAGATGCTTGAAGGATGTGATTATTTGAATGAATTAAAAACAGCTATTATTGATATCGGCTCCAATACTATTCGCTTAGTGATATATCAGTATAACAATGAAGAGGGGCTTCATGAGCTTGGAAATATTAAAACGGTAGCACGTTTGCGTACATATTTACAGCCCTCTGGTGAGATGTCTAAAGAAGGTATCCATGTGTTAGCGGAGACCTTAGAAACATTTAAAGCGATGTTAGAAGATTTTGAAGTGACAGAAGTGAAGGCAGCTGCAACTGCTGCTATCCGCCAGGCGACCAACCGCGACCAAATAATAGCAGAAATGAAAGCTCGAACTGGCATCCAAATTGAGCTTTTATCAGAAGAAGAAGAAGCTTATTTTGGCTTTGTAGCTGTCGCTTTTTCCAGTGGCACAAAATCAGGAGTTACGATTGATATTGGTGGTGGAAGTACCGAAATTACACTGTTTGAAAATAAAGAAATTCAGCAATCACATAGTTTCCCATTTGGGACAGTTTCATTAAAGCAACGTTTTGTGAAGGGGGACATCATTAATAGCAGTGAAAGGAAGGAACTTATTGCCTTTTTAAAAGAGCAATTTCAAACCTTAACATGGATTCAAAATAGTGGTTTACCGATCATTGCAATTGGAGGAAGTGCGCGTAATATTGCACAAATTCATCAACAAAAACATGATTATCCCATTGCCAGTGTCCATGGATACGAAATGACAAAAGAAGATTTAGATGAATTAAGCTTATTTTTAGGCCAATTAAGTTTTCAAGAATTGAGGCAGCTTGATGGTCTATCATCAGACCGTGCCGATATTATTTTACCTGCCTTAGAAGTATTTAGAGTATTAATGGAAACTGTAGGAAGCAAGTCTTTCCAACTAACGAAGAAGGGATTACGTGAAGGACTAATTATCAAAAAGATCTTACAAACAGATAGCAATGCTTTTGATAAATATAATGTTTTTGACGGCAATGCCAGGCGGCTTGCTCGACAGTATGGTCGAACTGAAAATGAGGTCGATTATTTGATGCATTTAGCCGATCAATTGTATCGCGAATGTTGTCATTTAGGCTATTTACAATATAATGCGGAAGATTTGCAGTTAATAAGAAAAGCAGCAAAGGTATTTAATATCGGTGAATATATAGAACTAAGCTCTGCAAGTCAACATACCTTTTATTTGATTGCGAATCAATCTATTGATGGTTTAAATCACCCAGAAAGAGTCAAACTAGCCCTTCTAGCCTCTTATAAAAATAAAGATTATTTTGAACGATTCGCTGCCCCATTCGCTACTTGGATGAATCGTGAGGAGTATCGGAAAATAAGAGATTTTGGAGCGTTATTAAAATTTGTCTATGCTTTAAATGTCTCAAAGCGAAATGTTGTACATGCAATTGATATGCATCCAGAGGAAGACTATGTACAGCTCAATATTTATATAAAGAACAATGCAGCAGCTGAAAAATATCAAGCTAATCGACATAAAAAACATTTAGAGCGAGCATTAAAAATCCCAATGACAATCAATTTTATTGAAGAAGGATGGAATAAGGATGACAACTGAAATAACGAATAATGAGCTAAATGAGGAAGAGTTTTTAGAAAATCATAGTCGTTTACTAGAGGAGATTGCGAAGCCTCAGTACTATAATAATCGAGAGTTAAGTTGGCTTGCTTTTAATGAGCGTGTATTAGAGGAAGCGGAGGATGTGAATAATCCTCTGCTAGAGCGTTTGAAATTTTTAGCTATATTTAGTTCAAATCTAGATGAGTTTTTTATGGTGCGTGTGGCAGGCTTACAAGATCAAGTTCGTGCAGGGTTCCATAAGGCTGAGAATAAATCTGGGTTAACACCAAAAGAACAATTAGCGAAGATTGCAGAACGTACACAAGCTTTAGTGCGTCGACAAACTGAAGTATACCGCCATTTAATCTATGATTTATTACCACAGCATAATGTACATATTGCAGACATGAAAGATCTAAATAGCACACAAAAAGCTTTTATTAACGAGATGTTTGCAGAAACTATATTCCCAGTATTAACACCTGTAGCAGTAGATGCGTATCGTCCCTTCCCGACATTGCTTGGGAAAACACTAAATTTACTAGTCCTATTAGAGCAGGATGAATCAGATCTTGAAAGTCGTGAAAAAGTCGCAATCGTTCAAGTTCCATCTGTTTTAGATCGATATATCAAAGTGCCTACTGAAGAAGGTAAAACAGTCGTTGTACTACTGGAGGATGTCATTGTAGCACATATTGAAAAATTATTTTATGGCTATAGTGTAAAATCAGCGCAAGCCTTCCGTTTAACGAGGAATGCGGATTTAACGATCCACGAAGAGGGTGCAAGGGACCTTCTCGTTGAAATTGAAAAAGAGTTGAAGAAACGAAAGTGGGGAGTAGGAAGCCGTCTAGAAGTTCGAGTTGGAGAAATGAATGAGGAAGTGCTTCTATATTTATTAGATGAATTTGAAATTGAAGAAAATGATGTTTTCCATATTGATGGTCCTTTGGATTTAACCTTTATGTTCTCTTTTGTAAAAGGTATAGCTGTTGGCCGTGAACATCTTGAATATGAAAGCTTCATCCCACAGCCACCTTTAGATTTACAATCTGACGAAAATATTTTTGAAAAAGCATTGACACAAGATATCTTTTTCCATCATCCATATGAATCATTTGCACCGATCGTTGACTTTGTCTCAGAGGCAGCAGTTAATCCGAATGTATTGGCAATTAAACAAACATTATATCGAGTAAGTGGCAATTCACCAATCATTCAAGCACTGAAACTGGCTGCTGAAAATGGCAAACAAGTAACAGTTTTAGTCGAATTAAAGGCTAGATTCGATGAAGAAAATAATGTGCATTGGGCAAAACAACTAGAGCAAGCAGGCTGCCTTGTTATTTATGGGATGAACAATTTAAAAACACACTCCAAAATTACATTAGTCGTTAGTCGTCGAAATGGAAAAATTGAACGCTTTGTTCATCTTGGCACAGGAAATTATAATGATGCCACTGCAAAAATTTACACGGATATGGGCATAATAACGACAGATAAAGAATTTGGGATTGATGCGACAAACTTCTTTAACTATTTAAGTGGCTATACAGAAAAACCTACATTTAATCACTTGGTTGTGGCACCATTTGATATTCGAGATGAATTTATTCGTTTAATGGATGAAGAAATTGCTTGTCATAAAAAATATGGGAATGGTTTTATTCGAGCTAAAATGAATTCATTGACAGACAAAGATCTTATGATGAAGCTATATGAGGCTTCGATTGCTGGGGTAAAGGTAGAACTTATAATACGTGGTATTTGCTGTATTAGACCGGGGATTCCTGGCATTAGCGAAAACATTACTGTAACAAGTATCGTTGGTCGTTTCCTTGAACATTCCCGAATCTATTGGTTCCATCATAATGGTGAGAATAGAGTATATTTATCTTCAGCTGATATGATGACACGTAACATGATTAAACGTGTAGAAATTTTGTTCCCTGTATATGCAAATGAAGCAAAAACTCGTATTATTGACATTATGAATACACAATTAATGGATACTGCTAAGGCTCGTATTCAAGACTCCAATGGTAAATATCATTATAAAGATTTTGATCGTAGTGAAGATCCGCTGAATAGTCAGGAGATTTTCTTACAAGATGCATTAAAGCCTACGCTAGACGAAGAATAGAGCAAACACGCTACTTAGTGAGGGATAGAATGAAAAAATATAGAGAGAGTGTAGCGCCATTTGCAGATTATCAACAGCTCATTCAAATGAATCCGTTTGATGCAGTCGTCTGTTTGAGAATAGTTGATAAAAAGAGGTTCGAGGTCGTTGATTTTAATGATAAGCTATTATCATTTATGGAGCTGCAGGATAAAGCAGCGACGAACGCTGAACGTTTTTTTACCAAGCAATGCTGGCTGCAGTTGTCGAATTTTCTAAACGAAGAAGTCCATACACAGCATGTCCTGAAATTAGGTACCGGTTTTTATGAACGAGCATTTGCTCTTCATATACAACATTTTTCTCAATCCATGGTTGCAGTTATTTTGAGAGAAACACAAATAGAAGAAAAACCTTATTTACAATACGTGGAACAACATGTAAGTCCGGTACTGACGGTAGATTTACAAGGCCGAATTATTCATCAAAACATGGCTGTTACGTCAGCAATTTCTAGAGACCAGCAGTGCTTAATAGGACGAGATATTTTTTCATTATTGGACAGTAAATATAGTAAAGAATTTAAATTATTATTTGCCAAAACAATTGAAGGTTCAGCTTTTGGTATGCCAAAATGCTTATTTAAGGACCAATTGTTAAGTAAAGAGCCTTTTTACTTAAGAACACACCCAACCTATTATAATGGGGAGGTTATAGGGGTTCATTTATTTGTTAAAGATGCAAATTCATTTCTGAATGATCATGAGGCATTTTATTACCTAGCGTTAATGGATGAATTAACTGGCATTTGGAATCGTAAGGCATTCAAGGAGCATTGGTTACATTATCTAAATGACAAAAATCAAGAGCACAAGCAAGCAGCCCTTATTTTAGTGGATATTGATCGTTTTAAAAAATTTAATGAATCCCTAGGTGAAAGTAAAGGGGATGAGCTCATGCGTATGTTTAGTCAAAGACTTAATGAACTTTGCTATTCAAAATGTGCCCTTTATCGTTATAACAGTGATGAGTTTATCTTTGTACTAAAAGATGCGACTATTCAAAAAATTGAGCATACCGCCAATGCTATTTTGAATGTTTTAAAACAGCCATTTATGATAGATGGACAGGAATATTTTATTAGCGTTTCAATCGGTATATCCCTTAGTCCAGCAGATGGCAAGGATTTAGAGACACTTGTAAGGAAAGCCGATAAGGCATTATTTTCTGTTAAAGAGCATGGGCGATCTCACTATCGTTATTATCGTGAAGATATGACGGCGATTTTCCCAAATGAAGCTTTAATGGAGGCACATTTACGACGTGCTATTGAATTTAATGAGCTTAGTCTGCATCTCCAGCCTCAGATGGACTTAACAAATAATAGCATCAATAGCTTTGAAGCTTTATTGCGATGGAATAACCGTAAATTTGGTTTTGTTTCCCCTGCGCAATTTATACCTATTGCAGAGGCTTCAGGATTAATTATTGAAATTGGTGATTGGATTATTGACGAGGTTTGTCGTCATCAAAAAGAATGGCAATCTAAGGGCTACCGTCCTGTGCGCATAGCTGTCAATATTTCACCAAAACAGTTTAGGAAAGAGAACTTCGCACGAAAAATAAAGGCAGCATTAAAAAAATACGAGGTGCCTGCAGAACTTCTGGAGGTAGAAATCACAGAAAGCTCGATGACAAATGTTCATGAGACATTTTCGATTCTTACAGAGTTAAAGCAATTAGGGGTTTATGTGTCAGTAGATGACTTTGGAACCGGCTATTCTTCATTAAGCTATTTAAAGCGTTATCCAATTGATATTATAAAAATCGATCAATCGTTTATTCGGGATATCGCTAAAGATGACAAAAATGAGGCCATTATTAAGGCCATCATTTCGATGTCTCATAACTTAGGGTTAGAGGTAATTGCCGAAGGAATTGAAGAGCCCACGCAAGTTGATTTTCTCAAACGTCACCGTTGTCAAAAGGGACAAGGTTATTTGTATAATAAACCACTACCAGTTGAAACCATTGTACAAAAATATTTCGTCAGCTAGTTAAAAGTAGCACTCATCACTCAACTGATGAGGTGCTACTTTTTTTATTTGACACTTTTAAGACCGTTTAACACAATAGCTGTAAATCGGTTCATCTCAGCTGCCAAGTCAAAGTTTTCGTTATGGATTAACCAATCATAAACATTGGCACGCATACAACGCTGTATGATGGCCTGTATTTCAGTAGCTGATAAATCCTGTCTAAGTTCACCTTGTTGTAGCCCTTCCTCAATATATGTATTCATGATTTGAAATATCTTCCGCTCGGGATTGATTAAATAATGATCCTGTTTTACTTGATTTGTCATTGCAGCAGTATACACAGTGCGTAACAGATCCTTTCCTACAACATTCATTAAGTATTTCATTTGTTCTTGATACACTAATAAAATTTTTTCACTTGCTGGCAATGTATGGTCTATATTTTTTTCTAAAGTACTATAAAAATGATCCAGCTCTTTAAATTTTTCTAAAATAACGTCATATTTAGAGGGGAAATGTGTATAAAATGTACCCTTGGAGACATGACAAGCCTTGGTAATTTGTTCCACAGTAACATGTTCAAATCCGAATTTATTGAATAAATCTAGGGATGTTTTTAATAATTTATCACGAGTTTCTAATGCCTTTTTTTGCCTGCTTGTTAGTGATTCCATAGTGGCAAATTACCTCCGATTTTAAGTATTGTAAAATATTTTTTAAATTAAAAATTCAGAAAATATAAAATTTTTAATTGACGAGATGGATTTATTTTGATTATGATTTAATTGACCGAAGTCACTGACTCAGGTCAATTAAAGGTATCTCGTTATTAATGTTACGATAAAAAACTGTTGTTGGCTAGTGACTATCCAGCACTATTGCTGAATTTTCAAGGATTGGGGGATATCCAAATGAATAGAAAATTAGGTTTTATCGGCTTAGGAAATATGGGGTTACCAATGTCTATTAACTTATTAAAGGCAAACTATGAAGTGTATGGCTTTGATACAAATACGAAGGCAATGGAGCTATTTACAGCAGCTGGCGGTATAGGTCTTGAATCAACAAAGGAAGTTGCAAAGCAATGTGATGTGATAATGACTAGCTTGCCCACACCTCAAATAGTTGAAATGGTGTATCAAACAGAAGAAGGCATTATACAGCATGCTAAGAAAGGTGCCTTACTCATTGATTTTAGTACGGTCAATCCCGATTTGAATGATTCGTTACATAAAGAAGCGAGTGTGTTGGGATTACGCTATTTAGGAGCACCTGTAAGTGGTGGTGTCATAGGGGCTATAAATGCCTCCCTAACAATAATGGTCGGTGGTAGCAAGGAAGATTATGAAAGTGCAAGCCGAATATTCGGAATAGTGGGGAAAAATATCTATCACCTAGGTTTGTCCTCAAGTGTAGGTACGCGTCTTAAATTATTAAATAACCTAATGATAGGGTTTTACACAGAGGCTGTAGCTGAAACAATTGTACTTGGTGAAAAAATGGGGATTGATGGAGATACGCTATATGAGGTATTAAGTAATAGCTACGGTCAAAGTCGGATTTATGAGCGTAACTATATGGAATATATGAAAAATAATGATTATGCACCTGGATTTTCAACGAATCTTTTATTGAAAGATTTAAAGCTAGCAAAGGAAATGGCTGATGAAGCTGGTGTATCTCTTCGAATCGGCGAAAAATTAGTGGAACTTTATAGCGAGATTGCTCAGCAGGGCTATGGTGAAAATGATATGTCTGCAGCTTATTTAAGCTTAAAGGATACATGTAAAATAAAACAATTATAAGGAGGAAATGATGATGACGACAGCTCAAGAGGTTAAAACATTAACGCATTTTATTGGTGGACAGTTAGTTGAAGGAAGAAGTGGAAGATTTGGTTCTGTATACAATCCAACTACCGGTGATATTATTGCAAAAGTGCCATTGGCAACTTTTGAGGAGACAAGAGAGGCAATCGAGCAGGCTCAAGCAGCCTTTCCATTATGGCGTGATACATCCGTGGCTAAACGTGCAGAAGTCGTCTTAAAGTTCCGTAATCTTATTACTGAGAATATGGAGGAGCTATTACAAATTATTTGCACGGAAAGCGGAAAAACGTTGGAAGATGCCAAAGGCGAAATTACACGAGGTCTTGAGTCTGTTGATTTAGCTATTGGTGCCCCACATCTCATGAAAGGGGAATACTCTGTGAATGTTGGAGGTCAAATAAACGCTTACTCAGCAAAATATCCTCTAGGTGTAGTAGCGGCGATTTCACCTTTTAATTTCCCAATTATGGTGCCTTTAGCACAAACGAGTATGGCTATTGCGGTAGGGAATGCAGTTATTTTAAAAGCATCTGAACGTGTGCCAATGACCGCTTTATATGTTAGTAAGCTGTGGAAAAGAGCGGGCTTACCAGATGGGATTTGGACTGTGATAAATGGTGATAAAGATGCAGTCAATGAACTTTTAGAGAACCCAACCGTGCAAGCGGTTTCATTTGTAGGTTCTACACCGGTTGCCAAGTATATTTATGAAACAGGTTCTAAGTATGGAAAACGTGTAACAGCACTTGGCGGTGGAAAAAACAATATGGTTGTCATGCCAGACGCAGATCTTGAACAAGTTGCAAACGCCTTTATTGGGGCAGCCTATGGGGCAGCGTCTCAGCGTTGTATGGCAATATCCACAATCATGCCTGTAGGCAAAGATACTGCTGATCGACTAGTGTCGATATTAAAAGAGAAGATTACTAATCTGAAGGTAGGTCCATATACAAATCCTGATTCAGATTTTGGTCCAGTTATTTCTCAACAATCAAAAGAAGCAATACTCGCTGCAATTGATCGTGGAGAATCCGAGGGAGCATCCATTATTTGTGATGGTCGTGTTTTGGATATCGTTAAAGAGTCAAAAGGATTCTATGTAGGTCCTACACTTTTAGATCATGTAAAGCCTGGTATGGAAATTTATGAGCAGGAAGTATTTGGTCCTGCTCGTAATGTTGTACGCGTGGACTCTCTAGAGGAAGCCATTGAACTAATTAATAAGCATGAGCTGGGAAATGGTGTCACTATCTTTACAAATGATGGATTAGCAGCTCGTAAATTCACAACAGAAATAGATGTCGGCATGGTAGGGGTGAATGTGCCAATTCCTATTCCGGTTGGCTACCATAATTTTGCTGGTTTTAAAGGCTCTCGTTTTGGTGAAGGGCATATGTTTGGTCCAGATCAGGCGCGATTTTTTACTAAAACAAAGACTATTTCAGAACGCTGGATGGCAAGTAATACTTCCACTGCGTCTACATTTGCATTCCCAAGCAATAACGACTAATACCTATAAAGAGCTGTAGCGTTATACAGCTCTTTTTCTAAAAATGGGGAGGGGTGGGATGTCTATGTTGGCGTACATGGGTCTTTTTGGTAGCTTAGCATTATTAGTTTATTTAACAATGAAGGGCGTTAATTTACTTATTTCAGCACCGTTAACCGCACTGTTAGCTGCTTTAACTAATGGTTTAGCATTTTTTCCTCAAACTGCAAGTGAGAACCAAGCCAATTTTCTAACAAGCTATATGGATGGATTTACTGGGTTCGTTGGTTCTTGGTATTTAATGTTTATGGCAGGTGCTATTTTTGGGAAAGTCATGGAGGATACAGGAGCAGCGGATAGTGTTTCAACATGGATTATTCAAAAAATCGGGGTGAAATATGCAACATATGCGGTTGTGTTAGCAGCAGCGGTCCTTACTTATGGGGGTGTTTCTGTTTTTATCGTAGCATTTTCTGTTTATCCGATGGCTATCAGTTTATTTAAACAAGCGAATTTTCCACGACGCTTTATCCCCGCTGCACTTGGTCTAGGCTCAGTCACTTTTACGATGACGTCAGCTGGCTCACCTGAAATTCAAAATTGGATTCCCATTCAATATCTTGGAACGACACCATATGCAGGATGGCAAGTTAGTATTATTGTCGCTATTTTTATGGCTGTTGGTGGTTCTCTTTGGCTGAATTGGATGATTAAACGAGCTGTAAACAATGGAGAAATATTTATAGAACGCTCGACAGATCCAATAGTTGATGAAACGCGGAAGCTTCCCAGTCCGCTACTTAGTCTAATACCATTGCTAGTCGTCTTAGTGATTTCTTATGTTTTCCATAATTCGCTTGGAACTTCTGCTTTAATTGTTGCTTTGACAAGTGGCTGTATTGTCGCCTATTTAGTGAGTTATAAGTATGCCAAATCCGTTGGAGCAACATTAGCAGCGGGAGCAATGGGTGCCATTATTGCCATTGCTAATACAGCGGCTGTAGTAGGATTTGGTGGTGTCGTAAAAGCAACGCCATCCTTTTTGGCTACCGTAGATGTCATGACAAATATCCCTGGCAGTCCGTTAGTTGGAGGAGCCCTAGCTATTGCTGTCATTGCAGGTTTGACTGGTTCTGCATCTGGTGGTCAAACCATTGCGATGCCTTTGCTTGCACCCCACTATATTGACATGGGGGTAAATACAGAGGCTTTGCATCGGACAATTGCCATTTCATCAGGATCACTTGATTCATTACCACATGGTGGTTATGTGGTCACTACCATTAATTCAGTCTGTAATGAAAAGCACAAGGACGCCTATATGCCATTTGGAGCGTTGACGGTTATTATTCCAACTATCGGCACAATAATAGCTATTATCTTATTTTCAATAGGGATGTAGGAGGAATGTTGTATGCAAGGAAAAACAGTGTTCATTACTGGAGCAGCTCGTGGCATTGGTCTTTGCATGGCACAAGCATTTACCGAGCAAGGGGCAAATGTCGTCATTACGGATAAAAATGAACAGCTTTTAAGAGAGGCTGTTGGAAAAAACCCCTCCTTAACGGCTTATACATGTGATGTGACAGATGAAGAAGCCATAAGAGAGGCAATTAATTGGACAATCAATCGATTTACAACGTTAGATATTTTAATCAATAATGCAGGATTTCAACATGTCTCGCTTATTGAAGACTTTAAGACTGAAATTTTCCAAGACATGCAAAAAGTAATGGTGGTTGCTCCATTTATTGCGATGAAATATGCATTCCCTCATATGAAGAAAAATCAATGTGGTCGTATTATTAATATGGCCTCTATTAATGGAGTGATTGGATTTGCTGGAAAGGCCGGTTACAATGCGGCGAAGCATGGTGTCATTGGTTTAACGAAGGTAGCTGCACTGGAGGTAGCGAAGGATGGCATTACGGTAAATGCGATTTGTCCAGGATATGTGGATACAGAATTAGTTCGTCATCAGTTTAAAGATTTAGCGTTAACTAGAGGAATTCAAGTAGAAGAAGTACTTGAAGAGGTACTCTATCCTCTTGTACCTCAAAAGCGTTTACTTGATGTTTCAGAAATTACAGGGCTTGCTTTATATTTGGCAAGTGATTTAGCTAAAGGGTTAACGGGTCAGGCAATTCTTTTAGATGGTGGCTATACAGCTCAATAGTGTAGGAGGGAGAAAAATGATTCAAACAAAAACAATCTTTACTGTTCATTCACCTGGAACGATTGTTTATGGGCGTGATTCCTTTGAAGAGGTGGGTGAGTATGCTAAAAAACTCGGTACCAAAGCGCTTATTATTAGCGATCCCATTATGGACAACTTAGGCTTTGTGAAGCAATGTAGTAGCTTGTTAAACACAAATGGAATAGAAGTCGCCTCATACCTTGGGGTAGTAACTGAGCCGGATGACACGTATGTAGAGGAAGGCCTACAGCTTCTTCTGCAAGAAGGCTGTGATGTCATCATTTCTGTTGGAGGTGGAAGCTGCATTGATACAGCAAAGGCAATTGCAGTGGTGGCTACTAACGGTGGCTACATAGGAGATTACATGAAAATGGCAAAAATTGCAGCGCAAGCGCCAATCCCACATATTGCTATTCCAACAACAGCTGGAACAGGTTCTGAAGCAACAGATGCTACTGTTATTACCAATACAAAGAGTGAAGTCAAAATGATGATTAAACAGCCTGCCTTTATGCCAACGATTGCCATTGTTGATCCTATTTTAACGATAACATCACCGCCTGCAATTACAGCGGCTACAGGGATTGATGCCTTAAGCCATGCCATTGAAAGTTATTTGTCACGTTTAGCCCACCCATACTCAAATGTACTTGCTCTTTCTGCCATGGATTTAATCATTCATAACATTATGAGAGTTTATGAGCAAGGTGATGATGTAGATGCGAGAGAAGCTATGTCATTAGGTTCCATGCAGGCAGGCCTATCTTTTTCTAATGCTTCGGTCGCGTTAGTACATGGGATGTCTCGTCCAATAGGTGCGTTGTTCCACGTACCCCATGGTATTTCCAACGCGATGCTTTTACCAGCCGTTTTAGAATTTTCAAAAGAAGCTTGTATAGATCGGTTAGCAGTTTTAGGAGAGTTCTTTCATAAAAGCAATGAAATATTATCACAAGAGGAGCTTGCTCAGTTAGCCATTTCTTCCATTAAGGAAATATGTAAACTTTTGAATATAAGTAATTTAAAACAGTGGGGCATAGAGGAGGCAGCTTATTATAAGGCTATCCCTAAAATGGCTGAAGATGCGATTGCAAGTGGTAGTCCTAGCAATAACCCGAAGATACCGACAAAAGAGGAACTAATGGAGCTATATCATATAGCTTATACTTATGAATTCTAAAAAATTTGCGAGCTATTCATTATTGTGGATAGCTCTTTTATATTTTTTATAGAAATTAAAAGGAGTGAAAAGCAGAATTAATATGACATATTCGAGAAAATATAGTAAAATTTTAATGAATAACCATTCATTTTTAATAAAGGGGGAAATGGAATGTTGCAGGGGAAGACAATTGTCATTACAGGTGGATCAAGTGGGATGGGCCTTTATATGGCGAAGCAATTTGTTGCTGAAGGAGCAAATGTTGTTATAACAGGGCGCAACGAAGAACGTTTAGCAGAGGCAAAAAAGTTTATTGCAGAGGCTGGCTCAACTATTGAAACTTTTCAAATGGATGTACGAGTACCAGAACATGCAGAGGCGATGCTAGCGTTTGCTATTGAAAAATTTGGACAGGTTGATGGTCTTGTTAATAATGCGGCAGGTAATTTCATTGTACATGCTGAGGATTTAACACCTAATGGTTGGAAGGCAGTTGTAGATATCGTGTTAAATGGTACGTTCTTCTGTTCTTCAGCTGTCGGTAAATATTGGATAAAAAATAAAATTAAGGGCTCTATTTTGAATATGGTGGCTACTTATGCTTGGAATGCAGGAGCTGGTGTGGTCCATTCAGCTGCGGCAAAAGCTGGAGTATTATCATTGACGAGAACATTAGCAGTAGAATGGGGAAAGCAGTATGGTATCCGCGTCAATGCAATAGCACCAGGACCAATTGAACGGACGGGTGGAGCAGATAAGCTTTGGGAATCGGAAGCAGCTGCTGCGCGTACATTAGATTCTGTTCCACTAGGACGAACGGGTACACCTGAGGAAATAGCTGATTTAGCAACATTTATGATGTCTAATAAAGCAAGTTATATGAACGGAGAATGTGTGACACTGGATGGTGGCCAGTGGCTCAATCAATATCCATTCTAAAAATGTTTGCATAATGGAGAGCTGGATTGACGCATACTAAGGGAAAAGAAAGGAGTTTTGACAATGGGTATGTGGTTAATACCAGCTCTAATTGCCATGATAATTATTTGTGTTATTTCGTTTGTATCCACGTTGAAAATTGCAAAGATGACTTCTGAACGGAAGTCTGAAAAGGATACTCCGATTTCAGAAACGGTTGAAGAGTATGCAACGATGCTCAATCCAATCGTATGGGTATATCTGATATTTTTACTCTTTTTAGGGATCATGATTTTTTATTACTGGAGTAAGGCTGGCTATTAGAAATAACGCATCCTCAATCAGAGATGAAACACTTTAACT
This sequence comes from Lysinibacillus sp. NPDC056220, assembly GCF_049315265.1. Lineage (NCBI taxonomy): Bacteria > Bacillati > Bacillota > Bacilli > Caryophanales > Bacillaceae > Lysinibacillus > Lysinibacillus sp. NPDC056220. Next base: position 687,458 of record NZ_JBMOXD010000001.1, on the reverse strand, counting down.
GATTGAGGGTGTACTTAGTTTTTGTTGAATGATTCAAAATAATTCGTTATTCCTGAAAAACTCTTCCCGTCCTGATCATGGTCAGACATAGAAAAGTTGTGATATGATGAAAGGGAAGGACTGTTCTGCACAGCCAGGACAGAAAAGGAGAAGAAGTTCATGATTTCAACTAACAGCAAAGACTTATTAGCAATGCCAATTAGTGATTTTATCATTTCCTCTGAAAAAGTTGCACATGTACAAAGTGGTAATAGTGCAGAACACGCACTCCTTGTACTAACGCGGACAGGATATTCGTCCATTCCTGTATTAGATATGAAATATCGACTTCAAGGTTTACTGAGCATGAAAATGATAACGGAATCGATTCTAGGACTCGAGCATATTGAGTATGAAAAGCTTCCTGATATTAAAGTTGACTCTATTATGGAAAAAGAGATCGCTGTATTAAAATTGTCAGATACATTTCAGCGAGCTTTGGATTTAGTTATTAACCACGCATTTTTATGTGTAGTGGACGAAGATGGTACATTTGCAGGGATATTAACAAGACGTGTTATTTTAAAGCAATTGAAAAAATATATTTATCAAAAAGAGTAGTAGTTTAAGAGGGAGCTCATATGAAAGTCATGAGGCCCTCTTTGCTTGTATTGGAGGTTTACAGATTGATGGCAACAGAGGCAGAGATTTTAAAAATTTTGGCTGAGGAACGCAATATGCGGAAAGCAGCTGAACGTCTATTTCTATCCCAACCAGCCCTTTCTCAACGTTTACAAACCATTGAAAAGGACTGGGGTGCACAATTATTTATTCGTTCACAAAAAGGTTTAACAGCAACACCTGCTGGTGAACAGGTTATTGCCTATGCAAAGGAAATGCTAGCGAAAAAGGAAGAAATATTTGAAACGATTCAATCTTTAACAACAAAGGTAAATGGGACATTGAAAATTGCCTGTGCGTCCATTGTTGGACAAAACTGGTTGCCTAAAATCCTAAAGGAATTTGTATCTAAATATCCTGATGCAAAAATATCGCTTATGACGGGCTGGAGTTCTGAAATTGTGAAAGCACTTTATGAGGGCGAGGCACATATTGGAATTGTACGAGGTCAGGTAGATTGGAAAGGGGAAAAGATTCACCTTTTCAGAGACACTCTTTATTTAGTGGATAAGGAATTGAAGACAATTGAAGATGTACTGACGACAGATCGTCCATTTATTCAATACAAAAGTGATTCGAACTACTATCAGGAAATTCAACAATGGTGGCAGCAACACTTTGCTCAAAATCCCAGAAAACAAATTTTAGTAGATCAAATTGAAATTTGTAAACAGATGGCTTTAAATGGAATAGGTTATGCTATACTACCATCCATCACATTAAATGATCATGATGAAATTCATAAAATACCTTTAACAAACGATGAAAAGGAATTTGGGATTACACGAGATACATGGCTTATTGGCTATGAATCATCTTTTGAATTGCGTCAAGTAGAGGCATTTGTAGAAGTAGTGCAAGACCATGCACGTTGTTTGTTTGACTATACAAAATAAAAAATAAGGCAATTCCAGTCTATTAGGGGATTGCCTTTTCATTTTGGCTCAGTGATTTCTTAAGAGTTTATGAATATTGATGAAGATATCATAAGAAATGGAACAAAATGCAATTTAAATCGTATAATTATGTAACCATCTACTTACATAAAAAGGGGTTGAGCTTTTGAAAAAGACAAAAATTATGGCACTGACTTTATTAGTAATGCTGATGATGAGCTTTCTGTTGCCTTCCACACAGGCGCAAGCTGCTGCACCATTAGAGGTCAAAGCAACAGCAGGCATTTCAGGGAAAGCTAAATATCAATCAGTTGTGCCCTTACAAGTTACAGTGAAAAATAACGGTGCAGATTTTTCTGGAGATATGGCAATAAATTCTTCTAATTCCTATGAAGCAGCATCCGCACTTGTCGTTCCAATTGATATAGCAGCTGGAGAAGAGAAGACATTTACCTTCTATCTAGATGGTTTAGCTGACAATGGATATTCGGACGCAGATTTATTTGCTTTTTATGAAGGAAATATTGAAAAAGGAAAAAAGATTGCCTATAAGGGGACTAAGCGTCTACAATCGAATTTTTTAGATCCTACATCAACATTTGTCTATACATTGACAGATAAAAGTGATCGACTATCAGCACTTTTACGTTTATCATCATTTGTTCCTCAAAACAATGTAGAAATATTTAACATTAATCAATTAAAGGATTATACATTCCCAGAAGATGAACAAGGACTTGCCATGGCAAATGTCATCGTCGTAGATGAAGTAGCAATAGCCGACTTAGCACAAAAACAACAAGAGGCATTGCTGAAATGGGTACAAGATGGGGGTACATTACTTTTAGGGGCTACTGATCAAGTGGATGTCACAGCAGGGGTTTTTAAAGATTATTTACCAATGTCATTATCACAAGAGACGACATCTATCTCTGCAGAAACATTAACAAAATTATCGGGCGGTGGTATTTTTACGCAGCCAATTTCGATTCATACAGCTACTAATCTTGAAGGAAGTTTACCGGTATTAACGGAGAATAATGTTGTACTAGCTTCGAAGAAAAAAATTGGCGGTGGTGAAATTATTCAAACAGCCTTTTCTTTAGGAGATCAGCCGCTTGCTTCAATGGATGGCTATGCAGCCCTTCTAGCAAAAATGATCGATATTCAAAGTATTTCGCAGCATGGAATGATGAATCAGGGCCAATCCCCACTCGATCAAATTTCTTATGAGCTTCGTAACATAAATGAATTATTCCCGTCCTTTGAAGTTTCAGTAAGCTATATGCTTATCGTCATTATTCTTTATATTATCATCATTGGCCCAGTTCTTTATTTTGTTCTGAAAAAAGTAGACAAGCGTGAGCATGCATGGTGGATTATTCCCGTGTTCTCAATCGTTCTTTCGATTGGTCTTTTCATTGTTGGAGCAAAAGACAGAATTGTTCAGCCACAAGTACAACAATCCGCATTTTATAAGGTCAATGAGGATAGTAGTTTGAATGGGTATTATGTTGAATCAATCTTAACGAATCGTAGCGGGGATTTTATCGTTAATACGGATAAAAATACAACGGCAGTTGCGATGAGAAATTATAATAATTTCACAGGTACTGTGGGTGATTTACATGAATCTTCTTATATTAAAGAAAATGCCAACGGTTCAACGTTAACATTACGTGATTTAAATTATTGGTCTGTTCAATCATTTGGAGGGAAAACATCAGCTCAAAATATTGGGAAAATGGATGTTGATATCACATTGAAAAATGAAAAGCTGACTGGAACAATAAAAAATAATTTCCCATTTGAATTAAAAGACGTCACGTTAATTTCTGGCGTGAAAGAAGTAAAGCTGGGTGATATTAAAGCGAATGGAACTTTGCAAGTAGACAAGGAATTGAAGACAACGGTACTTCAAAAGCCATCTGTTTTTAATAATTACAACTACAGTTACCCATCTCAGAAGGATGAGGTAGATCCAATGCGTGTTGAACGAATGAAAACATTAGCATTACCACTTGTAGAGAATGATAGACAGCCAATACTTACAGCATGGACAGATCAAGCGATAGTAGGGGCTGAGCTTGAAACAAGTGCAAATATGTCTCCAATTACAATGCTTGTTCAACCGTTTAAAGGGAAAGTGGAACTATCAGGACCATTTACAATGAAACGCAATAATTTCACGTACTCATTAAACTCACTATCCGCGAGTGGATATTTCGATAAAATCGATGAGGAATTGAATAACTGGTATCTATCTGATGGTTTATACGAATTAACAATGGCAATGCCTGATCAATTTATGGACGCTGTGGAATCACTTAATGAACTAACCATTTCTAATAAGGATGTTAAACGTATGCAGCTGTCGATATGGAATAATGCCACAAATATGTATGAGCCATTAGTTGATACAAAGCAAGTGTTTACAGATAATATTAAAAATTTTATTAATCAAGATAGTGAAGTTCGACTTGAAATTAAGTATGGTCCAGATCCAACTGGTGAACAAACGAAATTACCTGAAATAGAGCTGAAGGGAGTGGCAAAATAATCATGATTGAAATTCGTGACCTAACGAAAAGATATGGCTCCTTTACGGCACTGGATCATTTAAATTTGTCCTTAGAAGAAGGCATCGTGTTTGGCTTTGTTGGTGCTAATGGAGCGGGTAAATCAACAACATTTTCTATTTTAGCGACATTACTGTCACCGACATCAGGTGATGCGTTGATAAACGGTAAAAGTGTTGTTAAGGAACCGAAAGAAGTACGCAAGCAAATCGGATATATGCCTGATTTCTTTGGTGTTTATGACCAGCTAAAAGTAGATGAATATTTAGATTTTTATGGAGCTAGCTACGGTATTCAACTAGCAGAGCGCCAAGTGCTGATTCCACAGCTTTTAGAGCTTGTAAATTTAACGAGCAAACGTTATGAATACGTTGATTTATTATCGCGTGGGATGAAGCAGCGTTTATGTCTTGCACGTGCACTTATCCATGATCCTAAAGTATTGATTTTAGATGAACCTGCGTCAGGATTAGACCCTCGCGCCCGTGTGGAAATGCGAGATATTTTACGGAATTTAAAGTCTATGGGTAAAACCATCTTAATCTCTTCTCATATTTTGCCTGAGCTTGCTGAAATGTGTGATGAAATTGGCGTCATTGATAATGGCAAATTAATTGCACATGGAAATGTTGCTGCCATTCAGGCGCAGTTACAGGGAGAAAAGCGTATCGTCATGAAAGTAACAGATCGTATACACGAAGTACGTGCATATTTGGAAGAAGATCCCCATATTTCATCTATTGATGTCCTTGAGCATCGTCTAGAAATAGCCTTTAATTATCGTGGAACAGATGCAGAGCAGGTAGCATTACTGAAAAAGGCGATACTTGCAGATTTACCTATTTATGCGTTAAGTGAGGAAGAGAAAGATCTAGAGGATGTCTTTATGGCGATTACGAAGGGAGCGGACAGTCAATGATGGAAAGATTTTATAATCCAGTATTTGTGAAAGAGTTAAAATTACGATTCCGTTCTTTTAAAAGCTTCTCAGGATTAATGTTTTATTTAGCGGTACTTTGTATTTTCATTGCAGGTTTTTTATTGCTTACCACTGAATTTACTGGCAAGGGATTCTTTAAACCAGAAACAAGTTTTATGATGTTTGCTGTATTAACCATTTTACAAATGGCATTAGTTCTTTTTATTACTCCAAGCTTAACAGCAGGAGCAATCAGTAGTGAGCGTGAAAAACAAACCTTGAATATTTTGCTAACAACGACACAAAGCTCTACACAAATTGTTGTTGGTAAATTATTATCATCGGTGTCGTTTCTAGTTTTAATGCTTGTAGCAGGATTACCATTATATAGTTTAGTGTTCCTATTTGGTGGGGTTTCACCTTCCCAGCTTGTTTCTATATTTTTATTCTATTTAGTTACTGTAGTAGCAATAGGTAGTATTGGTGTCATGTTTTCAACTATTACGAAAAAAACGATTGTTGCCATGATTGCCACATATGGTTCTATTATCTTTTTAGGTGGGATTACAGCGTTTTTCTTCTTTTTAACAATGGCTTTCCATCAAATGGGTAATGCTGTAGGTGCAAGTACCTCCTTTATGACTTATTTTTGGGCTTCAATTAATCCAGGTGCCCTAATGCTGACGCTGATTTCACCTGAGATGGGAAATGCGTTAGCTGAACTTTCAGGAGTGGAACTACCTGTGTGGATTACTTATTTAATCGTTTATGTATTGATTATTGTACTTTGTTTAACAGTTGCCATAAAAAAATTACGTGCCAACATGAAAAGTAACCGATGAGGAGGAATTATTATGGAGCGTCGTAAGCAATTACGAAAATATATTCAGCGTGCAAAGTCGAGTTTAACACTTGAAAAAAGCATTCCTATTGCACAATATGGTCTGTTTTTGGCATTGCTTTCGAGTGCTTCTCTCGTTCTTATTTCAAGATTATTTGTCTGGCCCTATTACCGCCAAATTGCGTTGGCTATCTTTGTTACACTTATTATTGCAACGATCGTTTACATCTGGTGGAGACGTGTCAAAGAGAAAGAAGCTTTGCATACATTGGATCACTATTTTTCACATAATGAGTTGGTTACAGCTTTATCATTGAAAGACGATCAGGACCCACTTGTTCAAGCATTATTATTAAAGGCGATACAGAATGTTGAACAGGCTTTCATAAGCTTTAAGGCTCGCAAGAAAAATTTGTTTCGACCAAAGGCGTTTATTGGACTATTTGGCACTGCTGTCGTCCTAGCAATTCTTTATATGTTCCCGGCAGCGACTCAAATAGAAGCGATTGAAGTTGAAAAAGAGCAAGCTGTAATCGACGATATGAAGAAGGAAGTTGCGGAGCTGGAGAAAAAAGCGCAGACAAAAGAAGTGAAAGAGCAATTGCAAGAGCTTCAAAACACGCTTAAGGAAGCAGAAACAGCTGAAGAGGCACTCCGCGAAGTGGTGAAGAAGCAAAAGGAGCTTGCTCTTAAGGAGCAGCAATTAAAGGATAAACAAACGGCAAGTCAAGACGGAGCTACCGATGAACAAGGCTTATCGAAAAAAGAAGTTGAGCAATTGAAGGAACTTGCTCAAATGCAGCAACAGCTCACACAAAATGCAAATGCCACACAAACAGCTATGAGTAAACTTGGTAAACCAGCGAGTAATTCCTTACAAAATGCAATTGCAAGTGCTAATAATGCTGGCACTAACAATCAAAATAATAATCAACAACAAGGTAGTCAGCAGTCATCTGGTAATTCCCAGCCAAGCAATCAGCAAGGGCAGACGAGTCAGTCTGGTCAAAATAATGCTCAAAATGGTTCCCAACAACAAAATGGTAATAGTCAAGGACAAGGACAAGGACAGGGCCAAGGACAAGGGCAAGGACAAGGACAGGGCCAAGGACAAGGACAGGGCCAAGGACAAGGACAAGGACAGGGCGCAGGTAAAGGTCAAGGTGGTCGAGATTTATTAACGACACCGAATCGGATTGGTGGGTCAAACGAGACATCCGTGGATGGTGGAGCATTAGGAGATGGCTCTCATGTCTCTGAGCAACAGGGGAATGGTCCGATAACAAAGGGCAGCATTCGACCGTATGAAGAAATAATTGGTTCTTATAAAGACAGCTATTTAGAAAGCTCAGAGCGTTTACAATTACCGAAGGATTTACAAAATGTCGTGCAATCTTATTTCACGTCAATTGAGTCGCAGTAGGAGGAAATGAAATGGCATTTACAGAGCAACAATATGTAGAAATGAGTACAAAATTACAACAAGTAAAAGATGAAATTCATCGTTTTATTGTAGGGCAAGAAGATGCGATTGATTATACTTTGTATGCTGTACTAGCAGATGGTCATGCATTATTAGAAGGTTTACCAGGCTTAGGGAAGACGATGTTAATTCGTACAATTTCTGAAGTTCTTGACTTATCGTTTTCACGTATACAATTTACACCGGATCTTATGCCGGCGGATATAACTGGGACAAGTATGATTGAACGCACCCCAGATGGTAAACAACAATTTACGTTTCAGCCTGGCCCTATTTTTAGTCAGATGGTGTTAGCAGATGAGATAAATCGCGCTACACCCAAGACTCAAAGTGCTTTGTTAGAAGCAATGGGAGAAAAAACGGTAACGATTTTGGGCGATACAAAAAAAATGGCGAGACCATTTTTCGTGTTAGCGACTCAAAATCCGATTGAAATGGAAGGCACATATCCGTTACCAGAAGCACAGATGGACCGTTTCCTTTGTAAAATTCTTGTCCCCTATCCGGAAAAAAATGAGCTAATGGAAATTATGAAGCGAACGACAGGTGCTCAGGAAATTGGCTTACAGAAACTGATGAATACAGAGGCTCTAATAGAAGCCCAGCAAATGGTGAAGGAAGTGCTGGTTGCTGATGAAATGCTTGAATTTGCAACCGATTTAGTAGTGGCAACGCACCCAGAAAGATCTGATGCTCTGGACGAGGTCAAGCAATATGCGATGTATGGCAGTGGACCTCGTGGTTTGCAAAGTTTAATAAAATTAGCAAAAGCTAGAGCGCTGATGAATGGTCGGTTCCATGTTTCAGTGGCTGATATTAAATCAGTAGCAAAACCTGTATTACGTCATCGGATGCTATTGAACTATGAAGGGGAGGCTTCAGGAAAAACAGCAGATGATGTCATTGATGTTATTTTAGAAAAGGTTCAACAAGGTGTTAGCAAGTGACAGCCAACTACTTATTGCCCGAAGACTGGTTAGCGAAAATCAGTCGTTTTCAAGTAGCTACTGCCTCCAAGCTACGCGGGCAGCATAAAGGCTCGCATCGTTCACAGCGCTTTGGGGCATCCCTCGATTTTTCGGATTTTCGAGAATATCATTTAGGTGATGATGTACGACAAGTGGATTGGAACGTCTTTGCCCGAACGGATAAATACTTTATTAAAAGATTTTTAGATGAACAAGAAATGCGCGTACACATCCTACTCGATACCACAAAATCAATGAGCATGGATGCCAAGTGGACTTTTGCTCGTCAAATAGTGGCATCCCTTGGTTTAATGGTACTTGGTAGAGACGATCGTTTATCTTTTTCATTTTTACAAGATGAAACGAAGCCTCCATTTCGTCGCAAGGGCGCCATGTATCGCCGAGCATTTTTACAAATAGTAACAGATATAGAGGAAGCAAGTTATTCGAATCCTTTTGCACAGGGTGCCTTAAAGGCTTTACCAAAGGATAGTACAGTGTTATTTATTGTTACAGATGGTCTAGAGTCAATTGAAGAATGGGAGCAACTTTTAAAAAGGCTACCACGCTATGCTGGCGATGTACGTATACTACAAATAGTGACGGAAGAAGAACTATCACCAAATTATTCAGGGGATGTGCGTCTTCTTGATCGTGAAACAGGTAATGAAGTCAATGTGACAATGTCCACTAAAGTACTAGAAACCTATCATGCAAGACGTTTATTACATGAAGAAGAGTTTGAAGCTATTTGTCGTCGTTTCGGCATTCGAAAATTACAATTGAAGGTGGAAGATGGTTTGCAACAGGCAATCTTTCAGCAATTATTAAAAGCACATTGGATTAGGTGAGGTGAGCCGTATTGGGCTTTAGTCAAATTATGTTTAGCTGGACGGCCATCATCCCGGTCATTGTCCTACTCTATTATTTCTTTCGAAAAAAATATACAGATCAGCCGGTCTCTTCAACACTTTTCTGGTCTGAGATTATGCAGGAAACACGGGTATCTCCTTATTTAAAGCATTTGCAAAAGAATGCCCTACTTTATTTACAGTTACTAGCATTGTTGCTTCTTGTGTTGGCACTCATGAATCCCTATGTGAAAAAATCAACGATTGTTGGTGAGCAAACTATATTTATTGTGGATACTTCTGCAACAATGTTAGCTGGTAAGGGGCAATCTACCTTTGACACACATAAACAGGAAATGCTGACGCTTATAGATGAATTAAATGGGAGACCAGTCACGTTAATTACGACTGGTTCAGCACCAAAAGCGATTTTGCAGCAAGAGACAAATGTTAAAGAAATCGAAAAAGGTATTAAAGACTTACAAGTAACCTATGAAACGGCAGAAATGGATAAGGCGCTAGATGTGGCACAAGCATTTGTAGGAGATACACCGACTTCCATCTATGTATTTACAGATGCACTTGATAAAAAACAACTACCTATGAATAAGGACTCCGTTAAATGGCTAGTTAGAGGTGCTGCGAAGGACTTAACAAATATTGCTATTACTCGATTTGCTGCAACAACAGATGGACAGGCTACAATGGCGCTTGTGCAGCTTCATAATGATACAGACAACGAGCAAAAGGTCACACTAGCATTACTAAATGAAGAGGGTAAAGAGTTAGTAGCTGAGAATATCGCTGTTCCTCCAAAGGAAGCGATAACTAAAACCTTCAAGGAGTTACCTTTAGAAAAATCGATGACAGCGATTATTGATGCGCAAGATGATTATGACGTAGATAATCAACAAACGGTTTTCCTACAAACGGCTACTTCAAAAATTGTGGTTGATCAGGGCATGCATCAATTGATTCAAAAAGGATTTCAATCCGTAAGCACGGGTGTGAAAATCGTTCCGCCTTTACAAGTAATGGACAATCAGGATGCTACGGTGATTACCAATCAAGCCATCTTGCTAGAAAAGATGAATAAACCTCTTGTGTTATTTGGCCGTGATGATGCTGAAAAGGTAGAGGTAAGTGGCATAGTAAGTACTAAAAGTGATGCTTTATTTGCTTTTAGCGAGCTCAAGGATGTTTATGTTAGCGCCTTGTATCCTGGATTTACAAATTATGAAACTATCGCTACTGTTGGAGAAAAGCCGTTTATACAGCGCTCTCCTAAAGGGGATATCGTCGTCTTAGCAGATATTGCAGATACGGATTGGCCACTACACCCATCATTCCCGTTATTTTTATGGAGTACTGAACAGCAGTTATCAGAATCCATTGGTTCACTCGGTATTTTCACACCAAATGAACAAAGAGTAGTAGCTTTAGCGCAGGAAGACTGGAGTGTATATTCACAAGAAGATGAATTTCTATCATTGGTTACAGATGGTATGCTAACTGCGCCAACAAAACCTGGCATCTATTTTGTGCGTTCTAATAATGAAGAAAAACATTTTATTGTACAATTGCAGGCGCAAGAACGTGTTATTGAGCAAGGAACAAGCTATATATTGGGGGATATTTCTGATAACGGAAAGGCTGAGATTTCGAAGGCTTCTTTTGTCCCTTGGCTAATTCTTATTATTTTAGTTTTACTTGTTTTAGAGTGGGAGGTGCAACGACGTCGTGGATTTACGAATTGATATGCCATTCATATTGTTGCTATTACTTCCATTACTCATCTATTTTGGTTGGACCTATTGGCGAGAACGACAGCGACTAAAAAAGAGTCATGCTATCGTACTTATGATTCGCATGCTAGCGGTAGGCTGTTTAGTTTTCGCATTGGCAGGGCCGTATCTTTTATTACCTATAAAAGAAGAACAAATCGTGTATCTAGTTGACCGCTCAGCTTCCATGAATGGGACTGAAGATGAGATGGTACAGTTTATACAGGATAGTTTACAATCGAAAAAAGATGAACAGCTTGCAGGGCTGTATTCATTCTCATCAACATTACAAACAGAAGCCATTATGACTAAAACATTAAAGGAAGTACCAAAGTTTACGGAAATAAAGGCTACTGATCAAACGAATATAGAACAAAGCCTGCAACTTGCCACAGGTATTATAGATCCGAAAAAAGCAACACGCCTTGTGCTATTAACAGATGGCAATGAGACAAAGGGAAGTGCTTTAGATTTCGCCACGAAGTTTAAAGGCTCCAATATTAGTGTGGATGTTGTGCCCTTCAGTCAGCCTGTTGTGAATGATGTTTCATTAAAAAGCTTTGTGTCCCCACAAGTTGCCTATGTAGGTGAGCAACAACAACTGGTAACAGAAGTGCATGCAACAACAGCTGGACAAGGCGAGCTATTATTATATGAAAATGATGAACTGATTCATCGTGAGGGAGTCGAGCTAGCCGAAGGAACGAATATGTTTACCTATAAACATGCAGCGACTGGTGAAGGGCTGGTGAAATATGAAGCCGTTGTTCAAGTAGGACAGGACGCAATATTTGAAAACAATAAATTAACAAGTGTCACAATGGTACAAAGCGAACCACATTTACTCATTGTGAATGGCTATGAAACAGCTTCACCACTAGCGGCAGCACTTGGTCAGCAATCAATAGGCTATGATGTAAAATCACCTGAAAGCTTGCCAAATGAACTCTCCAGTTATTTGCAATATAATGCCATTATTTTTGATAATGTACCGGGACATTTAGTCGGTGAGGCAAAAATGAGTGTGATAGAGCAAGCAGTCAAAAACTTTGGTGTTGGTTTTGCAATGGTGGGTGGAGAAAATAGCTTTGGTTTAGGTGGTTATTTTAAAACACCAATTGAAACTTTATTACCTGTTGAAATGGAGATAAAGGGGAAAGAACAATTACCTTCGCTAGGACTTGTCATTGTGCTAGACCGTTCTGGCAGTATGTCAGGATCCAAGCTAGAGCTTGCAAAGGAAGCGGCTGCACGATCAGTTGAAATGCTACGTGATGAAGATACATTAGGATTTATAGCATTTGATGATCGTCCTTGGGAAATTATAGAGACTGGACCTTTGAATAATAAAGAAGAGGCAGTGGATACCATTTTATCCGTTACACCAGGAGGCGGAACAGAAATCTATGGTTCACTGGCAAAAGCATATGAAAACCTAGCAGATATGAAACTGCAACGTAAGCATATTATTCTTTTAACGGATGGACAATCGCAGCCAGGAAATTATGACGATTTAATTGAACAAGGAAAAGATAACGGAATAACCTTATCGACAGTAGCTATTGGTCAAGACGCGGATGCAAACTTATTGGAAGCTCTGAGTGAGATGGGGAGTGGACGTTTCTACAATGTTATCGATGAGCAAACTATTCCGTCCATTTTATCTCGTGAAACGGCCATGATTTCCCGTACGTACATTGAAGATAATCCATTCTATCCTGTACTGTATAATGCAGGGGGATGGAATACGCTATTTGCCAATGGCGTTCCACAAATGAATGCTTATATTGGAACAACCGCAAAGCAGGGTGCTACCGTCGTGGCTGAAAGCGAAAAGGAAGATCCAGTATTAGCACAATGGCAATACGGTCTTGGCAAAACATTCGCATTTACTTCTGATTCAACAGGAAAGTGGTCAGGAGACTGGGCAAGATGGCAGGACTGGGGCACATTTTGGCAAACGCTTATTTCGCAAATGCTCCCAAGTTATAATGACGTTGCCTACGATGTAAGAGTAGAATCAGATGGATCCTTTATGATTACAGACCCTACAAATGAAGCAGCATTTTTAGATATTGTGGCTGTTAATGAAGCGGGTGAAGAGCTAGACACACAGCTTGAAACTATATCAGCCTCTCAGGTGCGAGCTGTGGTACAAGCTGAGCCGGGGTTAATCTTCTTCCGTATCGCTGATGAAAAGGAAACGATTTATCAGGCGGGATTAAGTGTTCCTTACAGCGCTGAATATGAACTTCTTCCTGTTAATGATAAATTAATAGAAGAAATAACCGAACAAACAGGTGGTGCTGTTTTAAAAGAACCACAAGAAGTGTTCCGTGACTTTACAAAGCAAGGGGCGGATCGTCAAAACATTGCCACATGGCTTCTCCTTGCAGGTATGCTCTTATTCTTTATTGATATAACAATAAGGCGCTTTGGCTGGAATTTCCTAACGAAGTCGAAGAAAAAGGAGCAACTGGTAGAGGATCTCCCTGTACAAGCAGAAGACACGAAGGTAGCACAACTATTAAAGGGTATGAAAAAACGCCAATAATTTAGTTTAGATGAAAGCAGTGCGAATTTCGCACTGCTTTTTGTACATTCATGGAAAAAGAAATCCTCCTACGACACTATTTAATAAAGAGAGTAGGATTAAAATATCTTACTAGCACCGTTTTTCGCAAACTGCTAGCTACTAAAATGCCTAAAATTGCTCCAATTGTACTTGATATTAAAAAGGCAGGCATAAAAAACAAGGCTGCTACGGAAGTTCCCATTAGTACCTTTGCATAGGGCACTGCTACAAGTGATGCTAGAAGACCAGTGCCAATCACTTCACCCAAACCAGCAAACCAAATTTTACCGCTATATTTATAGGCAAGCCCTGCGCATAATGCACCAATAATACTACCAGGAATGGCTAAAAGAGAGCCTGTCCCTGTAAGGATTCGAATAATGGCCGTAACAAAGGCAACTACAACTGTAGATACGGGTCCAAGTATAATGGCTCCTATTACGTTAATAGCGTGCTGCACCGGATAAGCACGAGCAATCCCAGTTGGAATGGAGATAAAAGTAGAACCTGCAATAGCAATCGCTACTAATAAAGCCATAATTGTTAATTTTCTAATAGACATGTTAGGTGTACTCCTTTTCATTTTAGCCACTAGGAAAATGAAAAAAGCCGCTTCCTTCAAACGACAGGAAGCGGCCTTGCTTATACACTGAAAATAGCAAGAAGCGCCACTTCCCTCCGCTAGTATGAACTAGATCAGGTTCGAAGGGTCCGTATATAACCATATACGTCTCAGCCTTTAGAAGACTCCCCTAGTGGTAAGTATTTTTCTATTTTTTAGAAGTGTAACATACTTCAATAAATAGTCAATAAGAGTTACCTATTAATGTGAATCTGGATGCATAAGCTGAGGCGCCTTTTTCAATGTCCAAATCAGGGCAAGGAAGAAGCAAGCTAATAAGATAATGGCACCAAAAATATAAGGACTGTTCATATTCCAGTCAAATAAAAAACCAGCCAAAGCGGGTCCAATCATATTTCCTAGACTCATATAGGCATTATTCAAGCCGGCTGCGAATCCTTGCTCTTTTTCTGCAAGTTTTGATATGAGAGTATTAACAGCTGGACGAATCAACGTTGTCGCCGTAGAGAAGATGGTTGCAACAACTAATATTAGTGCAAAACCAGAAACAAATAATATTAAGAAAATAGCAACGGCCGCAATAAATAAATTGACCAAAACTACTTTCATTTCACCAAACCGTTTAAAGAGTGGCGTAATAATAAACATTTGTACAATTACCCCAAACGCACCACCAACAACTAAAATGATGGCAATATCGCCAGGTGAGTAATTAAATTTCTCTGTCACAAATAGTGATAAGGTCGTTTGGAAGTTAGCAATCCCAAATGAGAATACCATCATAATAATTAACATAACAAAATAAGGCATATGTACAGAGCGAGCCATCTGTTTTACCAGATTATCTTGCTTTTGACTATTTTGCGCAGTATTTGGCTTTGTAGATGGTAATAAAAAGTAAGATAAAATAGCCGCTAAAATGGCGGCAGCTCCCGCCATGAAAAATGGAAAATGTAAGCTAACCTTTGCAAGGAAACCACCAATTCCAGGGCCAATCATAAAGCCGAAAGACATAG
The DNA here is from genome assembly GCF_049315265.1 of Lysinibacillus sp. NPDC056220. Taxonomy (NCBI): domain Bacteria; kingdom Bacillati; phylum Bacillota; class Bacilli; order Caryophanales; family Bacillaceae; genus Lysinibacillus; species Lysinibacillus sp. NPDC056220. Next base: position 672,303 of record NZ_JBMOXD010000001.1, on the reverse strand, counting down.
CAGCTCCTAACAAACTCATTCCTTTTCCGCGTTCTTCATAAGTTGTCACGTCTGCTACAAAAGCCATAATAGGAGGTGCTACAAATGCAGAGCCAAGGCCACCTAAAAAACGTGCTAAAAAGAGCATCCATACATCTGTAGAAAGGCCAAAACCGATTTGTGCAAGTCCTGTTAGTATAAGACCGAAAATAATTAAATTTTTCCGCCCATACTGGTCCGAAAGATTCCCAGCAATTGGAGAAAATACGAATTGTGCTAAGGCGAACGTTGCAATAAGCATGCCTAGAACTTGTCCTGCTGCTCCAAATATTCTTAAATATTCAGGCATTACAGGAATAATAATTCCAATACTCCCCATTGCGATAAACATGTTAAACATTAAAATATACAAAGCCGCCTTATTGGACTTCTGCTGGGTCATCGACAAGCCCCCCTTTTTGTAATCAAATATAGTACAGTCTATCATAAAGAATTATGGCTGGCTAATAGTTGAGATTGCTGTAACTGGTTCGATATGTAGAATGATTTTCCAGAAAAGCTTTTATCTCATAAAAATTCGGGGTGTGGAGTGAGGAGAGAGAATTGCTTTTTCTAGAGACTTGAAGTAGGGAGAGTAAAAAACTAGTGAAAATAAATAATTGCGTTTGCCATTACCTATAACCGTGTAGATGAAAGTTAAAGATGAAGTTATAATGCGCAGGTGTCGTACGACGTAGATTCAAGGTCTTTTTATGGATAAAGAAAAACTAAAGATTGCTGGCATCTTGAAAAAATTGATGATACCTAGACGAAGTGGGATTGTATGATCGACAACTGGTTACTAGTAGAATTTCTTTCTAAATATAGCGATACAAATGAATGCTTAAATAAAAAAGGCGAATTGGTTTGTAGACCAATTCGCTCTTATAAATTATCGAATACTCATTTTAAATTCTAAAAACAGTTCATTATATTTTCCTAAGTAATCTGGACCTAAGTTTTTGTATACCTCTAAGGTATCACGTTGGTCCTCAGATGGGTAGTAGCGTTCATCTGAAACTACTTCTGGGTCCATTAAGTCCATCGCAGCAATATTTGGCGTTGAATAGCCAACATAATCGGCATTTTGAGCACCGGATTCTGCACTTAGCATAAAATTGATGAAGGCATGTGCACCATCAATATTTTTCGATGTTTTGGGAATAACCATATTATCGAACCATAGATTGGAGCCCTCTTCAGGAACAGCAAAGTCCAACTCTTCATTTTCAAACATCATGTCTGCTGCCTGACCAGACCAAGTGAGGGCTACTGTTGCTTCATTATTAATCATTAATGGTGTAATTTCATCCCCAATGATCGCTTTTACGTTGGGCGCAAGTGTAATCAATTTGTCAGTTGCTTCCCGTAGTTCATTGTTTTCCAATGAATTCAAGGAGTGTCCAAGACTATTTAACCCCATCCCAATCACTTCACGGGCACCGTCTACTAAAAATACTTTTCTTTTTAATGAAGGATCCCATAAATCGTCCCAAGAAGAGAAATCTAAATTTCCAACTAGTTTTGGATTATAGACAATCCCTACTGTTCCCCAAAAGTAAGGAACTGAATATTGATTGTTATCATCGAATGGTAAGTCTAAAAAGTAAGGGTCGATATTTTTTAAATTCGGTATTTTTGCTTTGTCTAAAGGAATCAATAAATTATCTTCCTTCATTTTTTCAATCATATACTCAGAAGGAACAGCAATATCGTAAGCTGTACCACCTTGCTGTATTTTTGTCATCATAGCTTCATTAGAGTCAAATGTTTCATAGATGACATGAATACCTGTTTCTTTTTCAAATTCCTTCAATAGATCAGGGTCAATATACTCTCCCCAGTTAAAAATGGTTAAAGTGTCTTTTCCACTTTTACCGCCACCTGCACTTAAGGCGTCAGCAGCATAGAATAAAAGGGCAGAAACAACAAGGATAGCGATGGTCGCTTGAATTAATGACTTCATTGTTGTCCCTCCGTTCTTTTGCTTGTACGACTTGTAATGAAGTAATAACCAACCACAACGATAACGGTTACAAAGAATACTAATCCAGAAATAGCGTTAACTGTGAGAGATATTCCTGCGCGAGCCATCGAGTAGATTTCTACCGATAATGTACTGAAGCCATTGCCGGTTACGAAAAATGTCACAGCAAAATCATCTAATGAATACGTAAGAGCTAGGAAGAAGCCTGCAAAAATACCTGGCTGAATATACGGTAAAATGACACGCATCATAACATCCTTTTTGGTTGCTCCTAAATCTAACGCTGCATCAATTAGTGATTTATTCATTTCTAACAATTTAGGTAAAACCATTAACACTACAATCGGTACACTAAACGCTACGTGTGCTAATAATACTGAAGCAAAGCCTAATTTAATGCCAACCATTGTAAATAGAATTAAAAAGCTTGCCCCAATGATGACATCTGGACTGACAATTAAAACATTGTTTAGGGACAATAATGTATTACGCATTTTTGAATCTTTGACAGTGACAATACCAATTGCTCCTAATGTTCCAATAATAGTAGAAATTAAAGCAGATAGTAATGCTACGATAACAGTATTGATTAAAATAACAAGTAGCCTTGAATCTTCAAAAACAGCCTGATAATGCTCTAAAGTAAAGGACTCAAAGTTATTCATGGAGCCACCACTATTGAACGAATAAAAGATTAAATAGAAAATGGGTGCATACAGAACGACAAAAACAATCGTTAAATAGACTTTGGCTGATGCAGAGAGTTTGTTCATCGTACGCGACCTCCTTTATCTTTTTGTCCCGTAACAAGCATAATGATGACCATAAATAAAATTAAGAACACGGCAATAGTTGAACCCATCCCCCAATTTTGTGTCACAAGGAATTGCTGCTCAATCGCTGTACCAAGCGTGATAACACGATTTCCTGCAATTAAGCGAGTAATCATGAAAAGTGATAGAGCAGGGATGAAGACAACCTGAATACCTGATTTAACACCATCCATTGTCAATGGTAAAACAACGCGACGGAACGTTGTAAAGGCAGATGCGCCTAAATCACGAGATGCATAAATAAGTGTCGGATTTAAACGATCTAAAGAATTAAATATCGGTAAAATCATAAACGGAATAAAAATGTACACGGATACAAAAACAAAGCTAATATCCGTAAAAAGCATTTGCTTTGGATCAAAGCCAAACACTTCGATAAATGCATTAATTGGCCCGTATAAACCAAAGATGCCGATAAAGGCATATGTTTTTAACAATAAATTAATCCATGAAGGAATAATAATGAGCAGTAACCAAAGCTGCTTATGTTTCGTTTTTGTTAAAAAGTAAGCAGTTGGATATGAAATTAATAATGTAAATAATGTAATTAAAAATGCATACCAAAACGAGCTTAATGTCATTTTTAAGTAAACAGAAGTGAAGAACGCTTTATAATTATCGAGCGTAAAATTGCCATGTAAATCGAGTAGGGAATAATAAACAACGAGTGCAATCGGCGCGATAACAAAAAAGGCGATCCATAAAACATATGGAAATAACGCTGATTTTGATGGCTTAGTTTGCATCTTCGTCGTCTCCGTAGGATTCTAATCGTTTATCGAACTCTTCCTCTGTTTCATTTAAACGCATTACATGAATGGACTCTGGATCAAAGTCTAAGCCGATTTCTGTCCCTACTTCAGCTTTTTTCAACGAATGGACTAGCCATTCATTGCCATCTTTATCATACGTAGATAGCTCATAATGGACGCCACGGAATAATTGTGTATCTACTTTTACTACAAGCTTCCCTTTATCTATAGTTGTCATTTCTAAATCCTCTGGGCGTATAACAATATCAATTTTCTCATTTGGTTTCATACCTTGGTCAACACATTCGAAAATCTTACCAGCAAATTCAACCTTAAAATCTTCAATCATGACACCGGGTACTATATTGGATTCACCAATGAAATCTGCCACGAAGCGATTAATAGGTTCATCATAGATATCTACTGGTGTACCAGATTGTTGAATTTGCCCTTCACTTAAGACGAAAATTTCATCACTCATAGCAAGTGCTTCTTCCTGATCGTGAGTAACGAAAACAAAGGTCTTGCCAAGACGTTGCTGTAATTCACGCAATTCGTATTGCATTTCTGTACGTAATTTTAAGTCTAATGCAGAAAGTGGTTCATCCAGTAAAATTACTTCAGGGTCGTTAACGATGGCACGCGCAATTGCTACACGCTGACGTTGACCACCAGACATTTCGGAGATTTCACGATTGCCATAGCCTGCTAAATTGACAAATTTTAATGCCTCCGCCACACGTTCTTTTATTTCCTTTTCAGGTAACTTCTTGATACGTAGTCCGAATGCGACATTTTCAAATACATTTAAATGAGGAAACAGCGCATAATCTTGAAAAACAGTATTCACCTGACGTTCATTGGCAGGAACAGAATTTATTTTTTTATCATGGAAAAACACATCCCCAGTTGTAGGTTCTGTGAAACCAGCAATAATTCGTAAAATGGTTGTTTTTCCACAACCAGATGGGCCAAGGAGAGTATAAAATTTGCCCTTTTCTAGTTCCAAGTTGATATTCTTTAAGACGACTGTTCCGTCACTATAAGACTTGGATACATTTTCAAAACGTATAATAGAATTCATTGTCATTGATGCGCCTCCTTAAGCTATAAATATGAATCCGTTGCAACGAGTAAAATTTTCGTCTCAGCAGCATGGGCATTAAAAATTTGATGATGGTCTGTCGCGTCAAAATAAAGAGCATTGCCTTCACTAGCGATATATTGTTCATTCCCTAAAACGAGACGAATACGCCCCTTAACTACATAAATAAATGTTTCTGATAGTGATGGCTCAAATTGCTTGAATTCGCCATTGGCTTCAAATGTTAAGAAAATGGGCTCCATTTCTTTTTCGTTGGATGTTGGAATGAGCCATTGAATTTCGTATTTTTTCTCTTCATCTGTAAAGATGGACTGATCTTCCTTCGTATAAACTACCTTTTGTTCAGGTGATTCATCATCAAAAAATTCCTTGGGTGTGGACCCTAACACTTCTAATATTGAAAAAAGTGTTTCAATAGAAGGTGAATTCAAATCACGCTCTAATTGGGAAATATAGCCCTTACTTAAATCTGTACGTTCTCCAAGTTCCTCTTGGGTAAGACCTTTTTTTAAACGAAGCGCTTTAATTTTTGCTCCTATTTGCATCTTTTCCCTCCTAGAAGAAGTTTAGCAATCATAAACTTTTGAAATATGAAGTTTACTTTAACGAAACTTTTAGTTTACTAAAACCATTACAATTATACATAATAAATAAAAATTTGCAATCGTTATTTATGAAAAAAATCGCTGTAAAATGTTAAAAAAAGAGTCATAAATGTAGTGGAGAAAAAAATTGTATAAAGAAGAATATAATTGTTAAAAATAGCTAATAAATAGGATGTAGCAGAAATTCCAATTTCGGATTTGACAATTTTTTGTCGCCTTATTTCAATCGTGTAATTGGGCGGAGCTTACTTGTTTGAAAAACTACGTTTACTCTGCTATCGTAGAAGACGAGTTCGCTTGTGCGAATGGAATATATAAACTACATATTTATTCGGAGGGATTTATTATGGCAGAACGCATGGTAGGTAAACAAGCACCTGACTTTACAATGGAAGCAGTACTTTCAGACAAATCATTTGGTAAAGTATCATTAGAAGATATTAAAGCACAAGATAAATGGACAGTACTTTTCTTCTATCCAATGGACTTCACATTTGTATGTCCAACAGAAATCACTGCAATGAGTGATCGTTATGACGAGTTCGAAGACTTAGATGCAGAAGTAATTGGTGTTTCTACTGATACAATCCACACTCACTTAGCATGGATTAATACAGACCGTACTCAAAATGGTCTAGGTGAATTAAAATACCCATTAGCTGCGGATACAAACCATCAAGTATCAAAAGAGTATGGTGTGTTAATTGAAGAAGAAGGTATCGCGCTACGTGGTTTATTCATCATTAATCCAGAAGGTGAATTAAAATACCAAACAGTATTCGATAATAATATCGGCCGTGATGTTGATGAAACATTACGTGTACTTCAAGCACTACAAACTGGCGGTCTTTGCCCAGCAAACTGGCGTCCAGGTCAAGCAACTCTATAAGAGCATAGAGTTGAGTCATGCTGTAACAAAAAAAGAGTCCCCACGACATGTTTGTGGGGACTTTTAAGTGAAGTGGCGAGTGCTAATTTACTTTATCTTAGATGGCAATAGAGTTTGGGGAGGAGTTTTAACCAAATCTTAAGCATCTAAAGAAAATGATCTATTAGAGGAGGATTTTTATGAAACTTCGTGAACAAATGCCTGAACTAGTTGGCGCAACAACTTGGTTAAATGGCGAAGTAACAAAAGCGGAACTAGTAGGCAAAAAACCAACATTAATTCATTTCTGGTCAGTAAGCTGTCATTTATGTAAAGAAGCTATGCCTGATGTTAATAATTTCCGTGATCAATATAAAGATGAACTAAATGTTGTAGCAGTACATATGCCGCGTTCTGAAGCTGATACTGATTTAGAGACAATTAAGGCAGTAGCGGCTGAGCATGATATTTCGCAACCAATCTTTGTGGATAGCGAAATGAAATTAACAGATGCTTTTGAAAACCAATATGTACCTGCTTATTTTGTGTTTGATAAAGATGGTCAACTGCGTCATATGCAAGCTGGTGGTAGTGGTATGAAAATGTTAGAAAAACGTGTAAATCGCGTACTAGATGAAATGCGTAACGCTGAATAATTATAGTAGGTGATGACGGGGATGAAGGTCCTCGTCTTTTTTTATGTTTGGAGGGTTGTCCAACAATGACGAATCGCGTCTTGTTTTGACAATACATATCACAAAGAATACGCTACAATGATGGTATAGTAGTTTTCGGAGGGATTTTTTATGATGAAAAAAGAGTTTGCGGTCATTGGGCTTGGACGTTTTGGGGGAAGTATTGTTCGTGAATTAATGAGTCAGGGTGCTCAAGTGATGGCAATTGACCATTCCTCAGAGCGTGTAGACGAATTTGCTTCTATTGCGACACAAGCTGTCATTGCAGATTCAACAGATGAATCGGTCCTAAATTCATTAGGTATCCGTAATTTTGAACATGTGATTGTAGCCATTGGGGAAGATATTCAAGCAAGTATTTTAACAACCATTATTTTAAAAGAAATTGGTGTTGAGCAAATTACAGTAAAGGCTCAAAATGATTACCATGAAAAAGTATTGCGTAAAATTGGTGCTGACTTTGTAGTCCATCCTGAAAGAGATATGGGTATTCGTATTGCTAATAATATGCTATCGAATACAGTACTAGATTACTTAGAGCTTTCAGATGAACACTCTATTATGGAATTAAAGGCGAATGATGCCATTGCGGGATATTCTATTATGGATTTAGATATTCGAGCAAAATATGGTATTAACATTGTAGGGCTTAAGCGTGGTGCTGATATTATTGTATCACCACAGGCAAGTGATAAGATTTTATTGGGAGATATTATGCTTGTAATCGGTGCTGACGTTGATATAAATCGTTTTGTCAAAAAGGCATTGAATGGGTAATTGTCCATGACTAAACGAAGATGGAGACTTATTATATTTGCAGCTATTTTACTGATTGGTATTTTTGTTATGCAGTCTCGTGAAAAAAATGAGAAGGAATCGATTTCTCTTATTTTAGATCAAGCCGCCAAAATTGATTCAATTGAAATATTTCAAGGGGAACAACCTGTATTTCGAGCAATCGACGGCGAGGCGAAAAACTTCGTCGAGAAATACCCATTAAGTCATGTAAAGAAGCTTTCTAAAAAAGAACGAACATTCTTTGAAGAAGAGCCAGCCTATCATATTGTTTATAAAATAAAGGACAAGCCGCTTTATGAAGTGGACATTTTAAAGGTAGCGATTAGCTCTGAACTAAGCGAAGAATTACAACAAATGGTTTTTCCTATCGGTGACGGTCACTATATGATTTATTGGACTCAAGAGAAAAAAGCTTTAGAACAATCAACCAATACTCAGCGTTTACTGGAGACATATCAACATTAATGAAGGTAGTGACACAGCATGTCCGGCTGGTCACTATTTTTTTATTTGTATGTATGTGTTGTTTGGAAAAAATTGTTTGATTTCAGTATGGTAGTTCGATTAAACTTTGACATAAAGAAGGGGGTAAAAATATATGAAGTTTATGTCTAATCGATGTGTGATCGAACGTATACAACCAGAACACTTCATAGATATTCAGGGGCTCTACACAAATGAAAGCGTCAGAGAGTATCTTGGAGGAGTTCCACAAAAAAACTATATTGAAGCTTCTTTTCGAGGCATGCTAGAGGCACCATTTCCTAATACATATTTTTATATTTCATTAAAGAAGACGGGGGAATTTATAGGCCTTGTATCCATTGATGAGTATCATGAGCAAGAGATGTATGAACTTTCCTATCAATTTTTACCTCAGTATTGGGGGAGGGGGTTAGCATTCGAAGTGTTAACACAAGTGATAGAGGAAGGTTTGAAGTATTTAAATATCTCTTCTATCGTGGCAGAGACACAAACTGTTAATCATGCATCCTGTCGCCTACTCGAAAAGCTAGGGATGAAAAAAGTACAGGTACTTGAAAGATTTGGTCGAGAGCAAGCAGTCTATGAATTTAAAAAAACGAGTGCTGTCACTAGACAAATCGTTGCCATATCAGGCGGAGGATTTTCTCAGCAAATACCTTCCTTTATTGACCATTATATTTTGAGTCAAATTAAGACAAATGAACGTATCAAAATTTGTTTTATTCCAACAGCAAGTAATGATGCACAGGGGTATATCGACAAATTTTATTCAGCATTTACACATTGTGACGCTACTCATATTTTGCAAAAGGACATGAATGACATACAAATTCGAGAAAAAATATTGGCACAGGATATTATCTATGTAGGTGGGGGAAATACCAAGCTTCTTTTAGATAAATGGCATGCCTATCAGTTCGGGGAGTTATTGAAGGAAGCTTATAAAAGCGGTGTTATTTTAGCTGGCATTAGTGCTGGGGCAATGTGTTGGTTTGACAAATGCTTTAGTGAAAATCAAAACAATCATTATGAGGAATACAACGGGCTAGGGATATTATCAGGAACATTTTGTCCACATTATGATGATCCAGAACGAAGCATGCTATTTAATAGCTGGCTAAAAAATAATGCAACATTGCAGGCATATATGCTGAATGATGCAGAGACGCTTCATTTTAACAATGAAAAATTAGTTGCTAAAATCCAATGCTATTAAAAGGGAAGGAAATTATGGTCAGGTCAAACATGCTAAAGCTTTAAAAGCAGAGATAGGGGGTTTTAGATAAACATATATTTATTTTCTAATGGATAAAGACAAAAAATAGGAAGTGAGGTTCTTGACATGCTAATACGAGAAGCAACAAGAAATGATAGTGCTCAAATTATAGCTGTTATGAAAAATGCGGAAGCATCTAATTTGATGTTATTTGGTCCTGGCGAACGAAAAATGGCGCCTGAGCCGTTTGCAAATTATTTAGAAAAGCTAAATCATAGCCGTCATTCAGCCTTATTCGTAGCTGAAATAGATGATACGGTGGTCGCATATTTAATTGCACAAGGTAATGAAGCATCCAGAATTGCTCATCGTGCCTATCTTGTCATTGGCATCCAAAGTAATTATAGAGGCAGAAAAATTGGAACAGCCTTATTTAATCATGTAGAAAAATGGGCAAAAGATAATAGTATTCATCGTCTCGAGTTAACCGTGATGGAAAATAATGAAGCTGGAATTGCTTTATATAAGAAAATGGGCTTTGATATTGAGGGAATGAAACGGGATTCCTTGTATGTGGATGGACAATATATCAATGAGTATTACATGTCAAAACTTGTATAAGAAAAGGAGTAGGAGATGACTACTATCGGTATTTTTTCACCGTCCTCTCCAGCGACGGTTTCTGCGTCAAAACGTTTTGAGCGTGCGAAAGCATTTCTAGAAGAGAGAAATTTTCATATTGTAGATGGTTCTCTTACTGGCAAATCCGATTATTATCGCTCGGGCTCACCTAAAAAACGAGCAGAAGAATTAAATGAATTACTTTGCAATCCAAGGGTGGATATTATTATGTCTACGATTGGAGGTACCAATTCCAATAGTATGCTACCTTATATTGATTATGAGGCTTTCCAACGAAACCCAAAAATCATTATAGGCTACTCTGATGCAACAGCTATTCTACTGGCGCTTTATGCGAAGACAGGTATCTCAACATTTTATGGTCCAGCGTTCGTGCCTTCCTTTGGCGAGTTTGAGCCATTAGTCAACGATACATACAAATTTTTTGAGGCGTATTTCTTGCAACCCCAAGTGCTTCCTTATGAAATACAAAAGCCCCCTTACTGGTCAGATGAGCCAGTCAATTGGCTAGAGAAAACAGTGGAGAAAAAGTTAATCATAAATGAATGGATAACCGTCCGAGAGGGAGTTGTAGAAGGGAGGCTAATTGGGGGAAATGTTAATGCCATGTATGGTTTTATTGGTACGCCTTATTTCCCAGTAATTGCTGAAGGCGACATTTTATTAATAGAAGATTGTATGAAAAATGCGGCGATTGTGGAAAAGAATTTTGCGATGCTCAAATTGCACGGTATTTTGGACAAAATCAGTGGAATTATTTTGGGCAAGCATGAATGTTATGATGATCTAGGGACCGGACGCCAGCCTTCCGATATATTACTTGAACAATTGGACGGTATAATGATGCCTATTTTGGCTGAAGTGGATATTTGTCATACACAGCCTATGCATCCGATAGCAATTGGTAAACGAGTGAGGCTAGATGCTACAGCTAGAAAGATTTATTGTATCGAACAATGGTTATAGTACAAAGCCTTGCTAATTTGGCAAGGCTTTATTTGTTATGGGTTCCTTGCATCATCATCAGTTATAGCGTACATTTTCACATTTTTATATTGACCCTTGACGAACATACTTTTGCGTAACAGCCCTTCAATTTGCATTCCAGATTTCTCCATTACCTTTTGAGAGCTTATGTTTTCTTCAAAGCATCTCGCTTGAATACGTACGAGCTTTAATTCCTGAAATCCAAAGTCAATCAGCTTTTTTGTGGCTTCCGTTGTCATTCCTTTATTCCAATAATCCTCCGAAAGAACAAAACCGATTTCCCCACATTTATGGGTGTTATCAACTGTAACAAAGTCAATTGTCCCAATTAGAGTCCCTGAATATTCAATTCCCCAAAGTAAATGATTGCCTTGCTCGTACCCATTTAAAATGAACGTCAAAAAAGCTTTAGTATCCTCTATACTTGTATGGGCATGCCATGTTACATAACGGGCTACGCTTTCTCGAGAAGTATAATCGAACATAGCCTCGACATCCTGCTGTGTAACAGGTCTTAAAAGTAGTCTTTCTGTTTTCAAAATGGGTACATTATATTTCATGTAATCCCCTCCTTTAACATTATTGTATACAAAAAAGCTGACCTCAGAATGAATGGGGCCAACTTTTTATAAAGGGGAGATGGGTGAATACACATACACATCATCTGTGGACACATCTTCTATGCGTAATCTCATTTTACGGATAGCGTTTATCGGTTGCAGAGGAGTCCTTTGTTTTCGTTTTATGCTGTTCATCTTTGACTTTTTCATTTAGTTCTTCGACAGGTATAGGATCAACGGTTTTCATATCCTCATGTTTATCAAAAATACTTTCCTTCCCTGTATCCAACACATCAGGATTGTTTGTATAGCGCGTTTTTGATTGCTTTTTATTAGTCATTTATAATCACCTCTTACTATACACTTTCACCATTTTACTAGAGTTTAAACATAATCGTTTTCCATAGTCTACCCTTGAAAAAAAACATAAGAAGGGCAGTGAAACAGCCGTGGCTGTCATCACTACCCTTTTTCTTAGGATACTATAGTGGCCTTTCCTTGAAGGGCACGTTCTTCCATCGTGACATCAAATTCTTTTTCGGATTTCGATACTACCACACAAGCAACGCCATTACCAATTAAATTTGTAACAGCACGAGCCTCTGACATAAAACGATCGACACCAATTAAAAGTGCTATTCCTTCCACTGGTATCATTGGGAAAGCAGCTAAAGTCGCTGCTAATGTAATAAATCCTGATCCGGTTACACCCGCTGCACCTTTAGAAGTAATCATTAAAATTCCGAGTAATGTAATGATTTGAATCCAAGTTAGGTCCATCCCGTATGCTTGTGCAATAAACAGGGCTGCCATTGATAGATAAATAGAAGTCCCATCTAGATTGAATGAATACCCAGTAGGAACGACTAAACCTACAACCTGCTTTGAGCAGCCATAATTCTCTAGCTTTCGCATCATAGATGGTAGAGCTGATTCAGAGGAGGATGTCCCAATTACTAAGAAAATTTCATCTTTGATGTAAGCAATAAATTTAAAAATATTGAATCCAAAAAACTTTGCAATGCCACCTAAAATAAAGACAACAAATAAAAACATTGTAATATATACGGCAGCCATTAATAGACCTAGATTACCTAAGGATTTTAATCCAAAGTTCCCAATTGTATAGGCCATTGCACCAAAAGCTCCAATTGGTGATATTTTCATCACCATACTGACAATCTTGAAGAAGATTTCTGCTACTTGCTCAAAGAATGTGATGACTGGTTTTGCAGGTGCTCCGATTGAGGCAGCTGCTAAGCCAAATAAAATAGCAGAGAATAGGACTGGTAATAGTTGACCAGTTGCCAATGCACCCACTACATTTTCAGGAATAATACTAGAAATAAATGCACCCAAGCCTTGCTCAGATTCAGCCGCAGCAGTTGTATATTTCGAAATATCAGCATCAGACGCACCTGATGTATCTAATCCAGTACCAGGACTTACAATTAAAGCAACAGCAATTCCGATTGCTAAGGCAATTGTGGAAACTATCTCGAAGTAAAGTAATGCCTTACCTCCGATTTTCCCAACCTTTTTCATATCCCCCATACTGCCAATTCCAATAACAACTGTTAGGAAGATAATTGGGGCAATTAACATTTTAATTAATTTAATGAATAGATCTGCTAAGATTTTTAAACTAGCACCGAACTCGGGGAAAATGGCACCAACAATAATCCCAAGGATGATAGCCACAATAACCTGAACAGTTAAATTTTTCAGTATCCTCATTTTTTGCTACCTCTTTTCTAAATTTTCTCTTTGATATCGCTTTCACTAGAATCATCATAGCGAATACTTCTTAAAAAAAGAGATTTAGAAAATAAGAAACATAACGTTCATTAAGTACATTTTCTTACATTCACATATAAATATAGTAATATCAATAACTATCTCTGTTATGGTACGCTAAAGTTAATCTATTATTGTTATAATACAAAAACATAAAATAAAAAAAGAGTTCATTGTAAATGGTCGAATTATAATATTGTTCATTAAATTCAATATTTTCTGCTATTTATATAGACTAAAGGTGTTGTCAAAAGAATTTTTTGCAGATAATCTTAAAACCATATCGTAAATATGTGTGCCACTACTAATGAGAATGCGAATTTGAAAGGAAGGATTTATTGAATGATGAAAATGCCTGTAAACGGCAAAATACTGTTAATGACATTTTTAATCATTGCACTCTCCTTTTTACTAGGTGGTATTTTTGTACTCGGTAACTTATTATCTGAACAGGAAAAAGATTACGGTCAGCGAGCAATGCTTGTAGCACGAACTGTATCGAATGTACCAGAGTTAAGTGTGCATTTGAACAATGACAATATAAAAGAATCCGCCAAAAATATTAATAAAATTGTAGATGGCATTAGAGTGATTAATAAGGCAGAGTATATTGTTGTGATGAATATGGATCGTATTAAACTATCTCATCCAGTAAGTAAGGAATTAGGACAGCGCAGTGAGTCGCAGGATTTAAATGCGGCATTTAGTGAGCATTATTATGTTTCGAAGGCACGTGGAGAATCAGGTGTCATGATACGGGCTTTTGTCCCCATTATTAATGACAAAAGGGAGCAAGTGGGCATTGTAGTAGTTGGCTATTCATTACCAACACTGCTAGAAATGCTACAAAGCTATGAGCGAGAAATTATGATAACTATTGTTATCTCACTGATTTTCAGTATTTTTGGTGCATATACACTTGGACGGCATATAAAAAAACAAATGTTTGGGCTAGAACCTCATGAAATTGCCAAAATGTATGTGGAAAGAACAGAAACCTTTAATGCTATGCATGAGGGAATAATAGCCGTTGATAAGGAGATGAATATAACGATTTTTAATGAGAAAGCAGCTGATATTTTAGGTGTTACTCGGAAAATAGAGGACTGTATTGGACAAAAGATTTATGATGTTTTGCCGGATACTCGCCTGCCTGAAATTGTTGAAACAGCAACTCCTGTTTATGATCAAGAGCTTTACATTAATCATCATAGTATCTTAAGTAATCGTGTCCCCATTATTGTGAATGGCGAGCTAGTTGGGGCAGTTGCTATGTTTAAAGATTTAACAGCTGTGAAGAAGCTTGCAGAGGAAGTGACAGGTGTAAAGGCCTTTGTTCAAGCATTACGTGTGCAAACCCATGAGCATAAAAATAAAATTCATACGATTGCAGGACTATTACAACTGGGACACACAAAGCAAGCACTTGAATATGTTACAGTCACCACTGAAAATGAAGCATCATTGACGAAGTTCTTAAACGAACGCTTTCATAATGAAAATATTTCAGGTTTGTTATTAAGTAAAGTAAGTTATGGAAAAGAACTGGGTATCGAGGTTGAGATTGATCAGAAAAGTCATTTTAAACGCTTTCCTCCTCTATTAGATCATCATGATTTTGTTGTGTTACTCGGCAATTTAATTGAAAATGCTTTTGAGGCTTTGAATGTCCTTTCTAAAGAAGATAAATATGTAGCCATCTCTGTAGACGAGCATGATGGAGTCTTAGCGATAGCAGTTTCTGATAATGGGATTGGCATGTCCAAAGAGGTACAGGATCGTATGTTTGAAAATGGATTTTCTTCAAAGGCTGCTGAAAATCGGGGCATTGGCTTGCATCTAGTCTATGAAATTATAAGAAAAGGCAACGGAGATATAGAAGTAGTGAGTGAATTTATGAAAGGAACAAGTTTCTTAATTTTATTTGAGTTAGGAGAAGTATAGATGGATGTAATAAATGTCTTATTAATTGAAGATGATCCAATGGTACGAGAAGTGAACAGGCAATTTATTGAGCAAATCAAAGGTTTTTCTTTAGTCGGCTATGCTAGTAATGGTATTGAGGGAATTCAAAAAATTAAACAATTAACCCCAGAGCTTGTCTTTATAGACATTTTTATGCCAGAGCAAGATGGCATTATTACGTTAGGGAAAATTCGAGAGGAGCATCTTCCGGTCGATGTTATCGCTGTAACTGCTGCGAATGATATGCCCACTGTGCAGCGTATTTTACACTTAGGTGTATATGATTATATTATGAAGCCTTTTACATTTGAGCGGATTGAGCAAACATTAAAAAATTATCGAAGCTACAGAAAAAAAATAAGCGGTATGCAGGATTTAACCCAGCATGATGTGGATCATTTAATGCAGCAACGTCTCCCTGAGCAAGTTGTTATTACAACAGCAGGAACGGAGGCAATTACTATAGA
Organism: Lysinibacillus sp. NPDC056220; assembly: GCF_049315265.1. Classification (NCBI taxonomy): domain Bacteria; kingdom Bacillati; phylum Bacillota; class Bacilli; order Caryophanales; family Bacillaceae; genus Lysinibacillus; species Lysinibacillus sp. NPDC056220. The sequence goes on along the minus strand of NZ_JBMOXD010000001.1, from coordinate 656,522 downwards.
GGAGCTACCAAAGGGGTTTAATCGAGCTACGTTAGATAAAGTGTTTGCCTATATTCAAACAAGTGGTGGGGCAGTATCTGCCGAGGAGGTTTCTACTTATATAGGTACAGCACGTGTTACAGCTAGACGTTATCTTGATTTCTTAGAAAAGCAAAGTCTATTAAAAGTAGATATACAATATGGAAGTGTAGGACGTCCTATTCATCGTTACTATATCTAATCATTAGTTATGTTAGATTTATCGGTTGTATGGTCATTCACTTTACTGTATGCGACTCTAAAAAATTAGAGCCAATAATGGTCATTTTTATGTCTCTAATTATAGAGGGATGAAAATGGCCCTTTTGATGTTGGTTAGTTAGGAGTATAAAATTGTTCTATATAGTTTATTTATTAATGAATAGTAGTACCTTACTTTGACAATACATATAGCAAAGAATACGTTACAATATGGAAATAGTCTGTTACCTTAAATAGGTAATAGAAAGTTTAGTTAGATTATGGGAAGTAGGTTTGGCATATGTTTACCGTTCGAAAAGAGGCACTGTTGAAATTATTAAAAATTATTTTCCCAATAATACTTTTGGGGATAGCTATTTATGAAATTCAACAAACAGTGAGTGGGATAGATGTTCATTTACTACAAAAAGAAGTGAATGAGCTTCAGCTATGGGAGCTTTTATTGATCTTTCTAATCACCTTTTTAGCGATTACCCCAATGATTTTTTACGATGTTATTTTAGCAAACATCTTACGTATCAAGATTAATAAACGTAATCTGCTCAATCATTCATTTATTGTTAATACCTTTTCAAACCTCATTGGCTTTGGGGGATTAGTTGGTATATTTTTACGCGATTATTTTTATACCAAATATAAAGAAGATCAAGAAGGCATGATGCGAAGTATTGCTTCGGTCACACTGTTTTATTTAACCGGAATTTCCTTGTTAACGTGGATTATGTATATATTCTTTTGGGATTTCCCGTTGCTTAAAGAAGAACGATGGTTATCGATTGCCGTAGTTCTTGTCAGCCTATATGTACCAGCTTTTTTGGCGATGTATATAATTCGCTATAAAAAGGAAAGTTCTTTAACACCAAAAATATCAGTTCAATTGATGATCACTTCAGTAGCTGAGTGGCTTGCCGTATTTTTTGTGATCTGGGCTTTAACGTTTATTTTGAAGATTCCAATAGAATTATCTACATTAATTCCCATTTTTTTAATTGCTTCTAGCGCAGGAATAGTCAGTATGATACCTGGCGGTGTTGGCTCCTTTGATCTCGTTTTTTTATGGGGAACACAAAGTATTGGAATTGCTGATGAAAAGGTGTTGTTTCTATTAATATTGTATCGAGTGGGCTATTTTGTTCTACCATTTTTAGTTTCTGTACTCTTATTTATTAAAGAATATTGGATGCGGTGGAATCAATCTTGGGATGACTTACCTAATATTATTTTTCAGAAACTAAGCCATACGCTATTAACCATATTGGTGTTTATATCTGGCATTATTTTATTGCTATCTGCAGCTTTGCCAGGGATACTAAGTCGTCTAAAAATTGCTCAGGAGTTTTTATCCTCGCCCATTATGAATGTATCCCATCAATTGACTGTGGCAGCGGGCTTTATACTGTTAGGGTTATGTAGGGGAATCAAATACAAGGTAAAAAGGGCCTACCAGCTCGCTATTGTTGTGCTAAGTAGTTCGGCGCTATTTTCAATTTTTAAAGGTTTTGATTATGAGGAAGCCATTTTTTTAGTCATTGTCGCAGTGTTATTAATGGTGTCAAAAAAGCAGTTTTATCGAGAAAGTTATGTTTTGACATGGGGAATTGTCATTATTGATTTTGCTGTAGTAACTGTTATTACAGCGATGTATGTGGTAATTGGCTACGTTAATTTGCCCTCTGCCAAAATTCATTTTCCTAGTGCCCTACAAGACTATATGATAACTGATTATCAGGACCTCTTTAATAGTGCGATTATCGGTATTCTGATCGCCATTGTTATTTTTTATATAGGCTATTTTATATGTACACCTAAGAAAATGGTCAAACTTTTATCTCATGAACAAGAGGAAGCTATTAAAAATCATTTGATGTCCTATCAAGGGACGGAGTATTCACATTTAATTTTTTTACATGATAAATTTGTACATTGGAATGAAAAAGGAACAGTTTTATTCTCTTATCAAATTTATGCAGATAAGATTATCGTTCTTGGAGATCCGGTTGGTAATGAATCTGATTTTTTATCTGCTATCCAGGAATTTTTGGAAATGGCTGATCGTTATGGCTATACACCTGTATTTTACGAAATTAACAATAAAATTTTCTCCGCCTTACACGAGTATGGATATAGTTTCTTTAAGCTTGGTGAGGAAGCCTTTGTAGATTTAGATAAATTTACATTTACAGGAAAAGAAATGAAGGGTAGCCGAGCAATCAGAAATAAGTTTGAACGTGAAAATTATATAGTGGAAATAATGAGTCCACCTTATTCTCAGGAAGTCATGAAGGAATTGAAAGAGGTATCAGCAAAATGGTTGCAGGGAAGGGCAGAGAAGGGTTTTTCACTTGGTTTTTTTGATGAACATTATTTAAGTACTTCAAATATTGCTGTTTTACGTGGTGCTCAAGGAACGTTTGGCTTTGCTAGTATTATGCCCATGTATGATCAAGGGGAAAGGGTTTCTGTTGATCTTATGCGCTTTAAGCCTGGCTCACCATCTGGAACAATGGATTTCATTTTCCTATCACTATTTGAATGGGCAAAATCGGAAGGTTATCGTGTCTTTAATATGGGGATGTCTCCTTTATCCAACGTCGGACAATCTAGATATTCCTTTTTAAGTGAAAAAATAGCTGCGCAAATCTTTCTACATGGACAGCATTTTTATCATTTTAAAGGATTAAAAAACTTCAAGTTAAAATATGCAGATTTTTGGGTACCCAAATATGTAGCGTATCGGAAGAAATCATCATTACCATTCACGATGGCACAAATCACATTGTTAATCGGTAGCAAGAGAAAATAGTGCCCCTTTAAAATTTCAGAAACAAAACAGTCAGCTGTGTGTTGGCTGTTTTGTTATTTTCATCTGTTAGTCGTTTATTCACTTTCAGCAGGCAAAAGCCTTTTCAATAAGTTTTGTTAGAAGAAAAATGATGATAATTAAAAAAGCCCTGCATGGTGACAGGACTTTCTTAACATCGAGGAAGGTGCTTTGCAGCAGGTTTGCAAACGTCAGTTGATTAACTAGAAGGATGTTTAAACATCTTTATGCTCAGCAGTAGGTCTTCCAGCCTGTAATAAGACTTTACTGCCCAGTAGGAAAAATCCTTGGATAAATAAGAGGATTCCTGTACCAATAAGTAGCCACTCGATAACAATAATGTCTGCAATCGGACCGAAAATAAGCATACCTAAAGGCATCATAGAGGTAGATATCATACTAAGAATGCCAAATACTCTTCCCATATAATCACTATTCACTTTTTCTTGTAATAATACCGTTGCGGGTGTATTAAAGATTGGCATAGCTATTCCAGTAACTGTCATGATTATGAGATACAGCCAAAAAACAGGAATGACTCCTAGAGCCATTGTACAAAGACCAAATAATAAAGCAGATAATGTCATCGTATGCACTTTATTTTTAAAGCCACCCCATGTTGCGATTGCGATACCACCAATTAACATCCCAATGGCAAAGGCCATCTCGATAGCAGTCAAGCGCCAGACATCATTACCAAAGCTACGAGTAACTTGCAAAGGTGTTAAAAAGGCAGCAGGGGCAGCGAGCAACATGAAAAAGGCAAAGAACAAGAATAAATGTTTCAAGAAAGCATGCTCTTTAATGTAGATAAAGCCTTGTTTCATATCACTAAAATAACTTGTTGTTTGTGGCTGATTAGCTTTCGCATGTGCAGGAATATGCAGAAATAATAAGAAAATAGCAATAGCAATAGCAGCTGTTGTCACATCAATAAAGAAAATAGACTCGATTGAAGCCATCGTTAATAATGCTCCACTTGCCATAGGTGCAAGAATCATGATAAAAGCTTGAATACTACTATTCGCTCCATTAACTTTCATTAAATGCTCTTCAGGTACAAATTGCGGTAAAATAGCGCCCACAGCTGGTGTTTGAATACCTGCACCAACTGCACGTACCGCCGATATGACAAACAATAGCCAGAGTTCATCATAGCCGGTTAAAAATAAAATGGCTAAAAAGAGCGTAGATAAGGCGATCATGCCATCCGCCAAGATAATAAGCCATTTTCGGTTATAACGATCTGCCCAGACACCAGCAATAGGCGCTAGGAAGAAGGTTGGTAAAAAGCCACAAATAATCGCAATGGTCATCATGCTGCCTGATTGCGTTGTAAGCGTGATATACCATGTAATGGCATATTGCACAAGAGCAGAGCCAAAAAGTGAAATCGTCTGACTACTTAAAAAAAGTATTGTATTACGTTTCCAATGTTCCAATTTCGTCATCCCTTTCTAACAGTAATGCCTGTGTGGAAAGTAAAAAGACAACAAAAAAGAGGGGAGTAGAAGTCCCCTCTTTTCCAGTATTCCTAAAACAGACTAGACCTAATTCCATTTCCTTGCACAGCAGGCAAAGTGTACACATATTTAATTAGTAATGTGAAATCGTAGTCTAATTGAAGCTGTCATTTGGAATACCCTCCGTTCTATATAAGTTGTGTTGATTGTAGCATACAGTTTATGACTGCGTAAAGAATGAATCAAACAAAAATTAGGTTAAATTATAAAATAAGGAAATTGTAACGGAATAATAATGAAGTGTAGGTCATCTGTGTTTTTTGGAGGGATTATAATGATACATATTTTGGCATTAACTAAAGCGCTTTTTAAATAGGGTTATAGAAACAAATGATTTTGTTTTAGTCATACGTAGTAATTCAAATTCCATGATTATTATTTGATCCAGTTAGTGAAGTTGCTTCAGGAACGTGCATATAGCGTGAACTTATCATATACTAAAATAGAAAAATAGCAAATGGAGGAAATATGAGAAAGAAAAATAGTAAATGGAAACTTATTGCTTTAGTCGCTATGATTTTGATGTTATGCCTATCAGCAATCCCTGCTAATACAGTGAAGGCAAGCACGACACAGCCGAAACGAGAAATGCGGGGTGTCTGGATTTCAACGGTTCTCAATCTTGATATGAAAGCAGGTATGAATAAGGAGCAGTACACGGCTTGGGCACGCCAAACATTGGATCAATTAAAAGCCAATAAATTCAATACTGTTATTTATCAAGTAAGACCAACAAATGATGCAATGTATGCATCTGAGTTAGCCCCATGGTCGTCCTACATAACAGGGAAAAAACAAGGTACAAACCCCGGTTACGATCCTCTTACGATACTAGTAGAGGAGTCACATAAACGAGGGATGGAACTGCATGCTTGGATGAATCCTTATCGTGTAACAATGTCTGGACAAAAGCTAACTGACCTTGCTCCCGATAATGTAGCTATAACACATCCAAACTGGGTTGTTAAATATGGCAAACAATATTATTTAAATCCTGGTTTACCTGAGGTGCAAGACTATTTAGTTGAAATAGTAAGAGAGCTAGTAGCCAATTATGATGTTGATGCCGTTCATATGGATGATTATTTTTATCCATATAAAATTGCAAATGAGGTTTTCCCAGATCAAGCAGCTTACAAAAAATATGGTGCTTCCTTTAACAAGGTAGAGGATTGGCGAAGAAATAATGTGAACAGGCTTGTTGAAAATCTTTATACAGCTATTAAAGAGACAAAGCCATATGTACAATTTGGTATTTCACCATTTGGTGTATGGCGTAATAAATCATTGGATAAAACAGGAAGTGATACACGAGCTGGTGTCAATAATTACGATGATTTATATGCAGACGTCAGAACATGGATTCAAAATGGCACGATTGATTATATTACCCCGCAAATTTACTGGTCAAGAACATTATCTGTTGCCAAATATGGGACATTGTTAGATTGGTGGAGCCATGAAGTACAAACATATGCAAAAACGCATCCTGTTCATCTATATATTGGATTGGCTGATTATAAAGTTGGCAATGACAGTGATGCTGCATGGAAAAATAAAATGGAATTGCCCAGTCAAATACTAGAAAATCGTTCAGAAAAAGTAGCAGCCGATGGGCAAATGCATTTCTCGTTAAGAAGTTTTCAAAGCAATAAATTAGGCTATGCAACAATTGTTAGTCAACAGCTATATAATTATACAGCAATGACACCAGAAACAATTTGGAATGATGACGCAGTGCCGAACAAACCGACTTATGTAGAAGTGACAAAGGAAACGGCAGGTCGTAAGATTGAAATTATTGACGATAATGAAACACAGCCACGTAAGTATGTTATATATCGTTTTAAAGGGAACAAAGAAGGTTCCTACCATGACCCTCAAAATATAGTGGATGTTGTATATAATAAGGATGGCATCACTCAATTTGTGGACAAGTCAGCTCTTGCTAAGCAAAACTATACATACGGCATTACGGCCGTTTCTGCTACAGGTGTAGAAAGCAAGGAAGCTTTTGTAGTGAAAGAGGTTCAATAAATAATAAAACAGCTACTCAAGCGATTGAACCGCATGAGTAGCTGTTTTTTATTAATTTTCTTCGATATCTTTACGATTTTTCTTTAACATTTTTGAAAGCATTTCATACACAATTGGTACAACCACTAATGTTAATAGAGTGGATGATAATAAACCACCAATTACAGTAATGGCTAAGTCTTTTGATATTAATCCACTACCACCAGAACCAAGTGCCATAGGAACCATCGCACCGATTGTTGCAATAGCTGTCATCAATATTGGGCGTAAACGTGTAGCACCAGCTTCTAGAATGGCTTCACGCATGACTAAACCAGCATGTTCCATATGAATAATACGGTCAACTAATACGATGGCGTTCGTCACAACGATACCGATTAACATCAGTAGACCCATCATAACAGAAACAGAAATCGTTTGACCTGTTACGAATAAACCAACAAATGCACCGATTACGGCGAATGGAAGCGAGAAGAGAATAGCGAATGGAGCTAAACCTTCACCGAACGTAACAACTAAAATGAAGTATACAATCGCTATTGCCGCTAGCATAGCAACACCCAGCTTCGTGAATGTTTCTTGCATATCTGCAGCAACTCCAGCAACACCTGTTGTTACACCCTTTGGTAAATCTAATTTGTCAATTTTCTTATCGGCAGCAGAAGTTGCTTTTGAAATATCATCGCCGATAATCGTACCAGATACTGTTGCGAAGTATTCACCTTTTGAACGAGATAGTGAGTTAAGAGTCGTGCCTTCTTCAACATCTACTAGCTCACCAATAGTCATCGTTGTGCCTAATGCTGTTTTAACTTCAGTTGCTAAAACATCCTCAAGTGAAGTCGCAGCTGCTTTGGCATCACGTTGAACAATGACATCAATATCTTTTCCATCATTTTTCACGGTTGTTAAAACTTCTTGTGATGTATTTGCATTTAAAGCCATCACGATTTGAGCAGTTGTTAAACCATATTGAAGGACATTCTTCTGTTCTACTTTAAGTACATTTTCAACATATGGATCTTCGTTATCTGATTTAATATCTTCTAGGCCATCCACATCTTTTAAAGCACCTTCTACTTGATTTACAGCATCTCGTAGCTTATCTAAATCATCACTATATAGTGTGTAGCTTACTTCGTTTGAAGACATAGACATTGAAGAGAAGTTCTGAGATTTCCATTCTCCTGATTGACCTATATTAAATACATAGTCTTCTACTTCTTCACGAGCTTTAGGGAAGTCTTTCATATCTGGATCAAAGATTAGGTACATTAAAGCTCCCCCAGCGCCTCCGCCCATCATCATTGCTGATGGATCGACATTGTTCGCATCTGTAATGGAAACTTGTAAAATATCAACGTCTTTGCGCTTCATTAATTCTTTTTCTACTTTTTCAACATTTGCTGCAGTTTCATCTGCAAGCTCTCCAGTTGAAGGAGTATATGTGAGGTACATAACTTTTTCTTCCTGTGATCCCATAAAGCTAAACCCAATTAAAGGAGTTAACGCTAGTGAACCTACAAGTAAGAAAATCGCAATTAGAGACGTAATAATTTTATGATTTAACGCTTTTTCTAAAACACCTTTGTACCATGTTGCTAGTCTACCAACTTCTTTATGCTGGCTTTCTTTTTTCTCACCGTATAGTTTTTTACGGAATAGGAAATGGGATAATGCAGGTACAATGGTAATGGCTACTAATAATGATGCACCTAATGCAAACGTCATTGTTAGTGCGAATGGCATGAATAGTTCGCCAACCATACCACCTACAAAAATAAGTGGAGCAAATACAGCCACTGTAACTAATGTTGACGAAAGAATCGGTTTAAACATTTCAATGGTTGCTTCACGAATTAAAGCTCGACCTGTTAATTTTTCTTGTTTTAAATGGATACGTCGATAAATGTTTTCAACAACTACAATCGAGTCATCGATAACACGTCCAATGGCAACGGTAATCGCCCCAAGGGTCATAATGTTTAATGTAATATCCATCCAGTTTAGTAGTAGTAATGCCATGAAAACTGAAACTGGGATCGAAACAATCGAAATAATGGTTGATTTGAAATCACGTAAGAATAACAAGATGATTAATACAGCAATTGCACCACCAAATACGGCCTTTTCAATCATGGTAAAGACAGAATCTTCAATTGGGGCACCTTGGTCAAGAGAGATATCTACGTTTAGGCCATCTAAACGTTTTTCTTCATCTTTCATAAGGTCTTTAACGGCATTGACAACAGTTACAGTGTTAGCATCTTGACCCTTAACGATTTGAATGGCAATAGCATCTTGACCGTTTGTACGGGACACAGATTGTACTTTACCTTCTACTTCAATCTTTGCAATATCACCCAGACGAACGAATGGTGAAGGATTTGTTGCTGAAGGTGTGACTGGAATTAATAAATCTTTTAGTTCATCTACGGACTTTACTTTACCGTCTACAGAAACTGCTTGTTCTCCAACAGTAAATTGATATAAACCAAGTGATAGTGACATATCGCTTGCTTGAATCATTTGCTTGACTGATTCCTCTGTTAACCCTAATGCAGCCATTTTTTCTTCATCATATTTAAAGGATACTTGTTCAATATGCTGACCTGTAATGGTTGCAGAGGCAACACCATCAATTTTTTCAATCTTAGGAAGTAAAACATCTTCTACTGTAGAAGTAAGATCGACAATATCTTCCTCAGAACTACTAACGGATAAAGCTACTACTGGCATCATGTTCATACTGATAGCCATAATAGTTGGCTCTTGAGCACCTTCAGGCAATTTTAGATTATCTAAAGCTGCTTCTAACTGACGCTTTTTTTCATCCATATCAATGCCATAGTCGTATTCAACCTGCACTTGTGCTACGTTGGAAGAGGATGTTGAGTAAACTGCCTTCACATCTTCTAAGCTTTCTATGGATTTTTCGAATGGGATGGAAAGCTCATTCATGACTTGTTCAGGCGTTGCACCTGGATATACGCCCATGACAATTAAGTATGGGATCGAGATATCAGGTATAGATTCCATTTTCATTCTTGTGCCGGAATAAATACCAGAGACAGTGATGATAATTGTTAATAACCACACTGCCAATTTGTTTTTCAATACGAAATTAACTAAACCTTTCACCTTCACACCTACCCTTTATTGACTAACTAAATTCAATTATTTATACTAATGACTAATCGGTCATTTGTCAACGAAATGCATTAGGAGAGAGTTAAAAATATGTTAAAAAAGCAATTAATTATGGAGAAAGCATTAGAGCTGTTTTCTGAACAGGGTTTTGAAGCTACATCAGTACAGCAAATAACAGAACGTTGTGGGATTTCTAAGGGTGCGTTTTACTTATCCTTCAAAACAAAAGACGAGCTTGTTATCTCTATGGTTGACTACTACTTACAACAATTTATTACAGATGTTGACCGAGTAGTCAGAGGGACGTATAACAAAGAAACGATTTTGGTTGAATTTTATAAAAGTATCTTTCAGGCATTCAAAAATCACTCTGCATCTGCTAGAGTATTTTTTAATGAGAAGGTCTTTCTAACAAAAAAAGAGCTATTTCATAAAATAACAGCGTATGAAGCAGAGATGTCTAAATCTATCATTTATATGCTGGAGCAACTTTATCAGGATAAGCTACAAGAAACAAAATACGATGTCATGTATTGTATTAAAGGTTTTATGAAGAGCTATGCGGAACTTTTTATCTTTTCAGATATGCCTCTCGATTTAGAACAACTTGCGAAATCTTTAGCAGAAAAAACAGATATTATTGCACGACATACAACGATACCTTTTATTACGAAGGAGCTTGTTACTTTTATAGCGAAGCCTTGCGAACAGGATATTTCAAAGGAAATGTTACTGCAGTTAATTGAACAAAATATTGATAATACTGAGGATTCTATTGAAAAAGAATCATTGGAACTGCTAAAACTCGAAATAGAAAAGCCAACATACAGTAAAGCCATCGTAAAGGGGCTAATAGAAAATCTACGACTTAGCCCTGCGTATCATTGGATTGCTTATGTATGTGCAAAATACTTAAATATTTAAATTATAGGATAGAATTGCTCACTTTAGATCGGTGAACAATTCTATTTTTTTATTTTTCTTTCAAATGCATGGAAATATTTATTAAATGTGGCAGAGCTCGGTAAGCCTCTAATGCACTACTAAAAGGGTCTTGAATCCATAATAATCGTTCGAGAAAATCCTTCACTTCTATCGGTAAATTCAATTCTTGTTGCCACGTGTCCTCTTTCTTTTTACGTGGCTTAAAGTCTGAATAAAGTAAGAACAATAGAAAATGGCCCACGAAATATAGATCGCTAATATGATTTTCAGCTCGCTTCGGGTTTTGTATAGAAGAAAGTTCCACTGCCTTTTGTAATGTCGTTGCGAGACCAAAATCTATAATGTGTAATTGTTGATCAACCAATAAGATATTAGGTATACGTAAATCTCGATGGACAATTCCGTGATTGTGTAGCAGGATAATTTGTTCTAAAAGCTGTTTGGTTATTTCAAGTGACTGAGCGACAGTAAATTTAACACCTTCTTGAAAAATAAGCTGTTCAAAGGTTTGGCCGTTTATATAGTCCATCATAAAATAAGGCATATCTTGGATAGTTCCAGTCGAATGGATTTTAGGTATATTCGGCAATGATAATTGCTGTAGAATTTGAATTTCCTGCCTGAATTTATGTATGGTCTTTTGGTGATGACGATGCTTGGGACGCAGGCATTTTAAGACGAACAGACCTGTTGATGAGCAATTTTCAATTAAGTACGCACGACCATATGAGCCAAAGCCAAGAAATTTTTTAAACGTGAAATCTGGATGCTCAGCTATGAAAAGCTCTACAGCATAATCAAAGTTTTTTTCTGAAAGTCGTTTCCACCACATTAGCTACTGAAAAAACTCAAAGAGCTGAAAAAACTACGTGAGCTTTTACGAGAACTACGTTTATAATGCTTATGGCCATAATAATTATGGCGTTTGGAATATCTGCGACGACTGCTTGATGAAGAATAATGACGTTTGGATTTACCATTGAGTAGGGATTGAAGAAGTTTATTTAGCATAAAACGCTCCTTTTGGATGTTGTTATTACTATATACGCAAAAATAAAAAGGGAGGTTTCAAAAAAAGAAAAAAATTAAGTAAATTTACAATTAGCAAAAAGAAAGAAGCTATGTACATATTACATAGCTTCTTTCCATGAGGCTAAACCTCCATAATAATCGGTAGAATCATTGGACGACGTTTTGTTTTTTCAAATAGGTAAGGACCTAAAACGTCTGTAATTTCGTTTTTAAGCTCTGTCCATTGAGGAGGGGTTTTGCTTTGAATGGTTTCATTCAGATGACGATTAAGCATTTTTTGAGCTTCATTGATCATCGTACCTGACTCGCGCATGTAGACAAAGCCACGGGAAATGATATCAGGACCTGAAACAATTTTTTGATTTTCCATATCTACGCTTACGACTACGATAACTAGGCCTTCTTCAGAAAGAATGCGACGATCGCGCAACACAATATTACCGATATCTCCAATACCATTACCATCGATATAAACATCACCAGAAGGGATACGACCAGCCACATGTGCCTCATTGGCACTTAGTGCTAACACATCGCCATTTTCCATAACAAATGTATTTTCAAGTGGTACATCGCAATCTTCTGCTAAGTGTGTATGCATTTTTAACATACGGTATTCGCCATGGATAGGCATAAAAAACTTAGGTTTCATTAAACGTAGCATCAATTTTTGTTCTTCTTGTGAGCCGTGACCAGAAGTATGGATATTGTTTAATGCACCATGAATAACTTCTGCACCCGCACGGAACAATAAATTGATGATTTTATTAACACTCACAGTATTACCAGGAACCGGTGAAGAAGAGAAAATAACTGTATCACCAGGTTGTATTTGGATTTGACGATGAGTACCATTGGCAATACGTGATAATGCAGCCATTGGTTCACCCTGTGAGCCTGTACATAAAATCATTACTTCATTTGCTGGAAGTCGATTAATGCTTTGAGCATCAATAAATGTATCTTTTGGAGCGTTGATATAACCAAGCTCGCGCCCAATTGTAATCGCATTATCCATAGAGCGACCAAAGACAGCAATTTTTCTTCCGTATTTGATAGCAGCGTCTGTTGCTTGTTGTAAACGGTGAATATTTGACGCAAATGTAGCAAAAATAATTCGGCTATCCACTTTACGGAAAATTTCATCGATACTTTTGCCAACTGTACGCTCTGACATTGTAAAATTAGGCTTTTCAGCGTTTGTACTATCTGATAGTAAGCAAAGTACGCCATCTCGTCCTATTTCGGCCATCTTTGTTAGGTTGGCTGGTTCGCCAACAGGTGTAAAGTCGAATTTAAAGTCACCTGTATGAACGATATTACCAGGTGGTGTTTTAACAACAATTCCATAAGCATCAGGGATACTATGAGTTGTTCTAAAGAAGCTAACAGATGTTTTTCTAAATTTAATAACATCTTCTTCTTTAATTTCGATGAGTTTAGTTGTACGTAGCAAGCCATGTTCTTCTAATTTATTACGTAATAAGCCAAGTGCGAGCTTACCACCATAGACTGGAACATTCACTTGACGTAAAAGATAAGGAATACCGCCAATATGATCCTCATGTCCATGTGTAATAAATAGTCCTTTGATTTTATCGACGTTACGTACTAAATACGTATAGTCTGGAATAACATAGTCAATGCCGAGTAAGTCATCTTCTGGAAATTTAATGCCAGCGTCAATTAAAATAATTTCATCTTGAAATTGAACGCCATAAGTATTTTTGCCGATTTCGCCCAGTCCGCCGAGCGCGAAAACAGCTGCTTGGTCATTTTTAACAAACTTCATGTTTGTTAAATTTCCTCCAAGACGAAGTTCGGGCTTGCTTGTTCGTACTCCAAATAGTTACCTTCAAGCAGCTGGACGAACTCGATATTGTAGTTACGGTCTTTTAACTTTTGACGTACTTCTCGTTCTGAAGCAGCTTCAAGATATAGACTTTTAGTATTTTCGCGAACTGGAATCTCATTTGCATTTTCTTGATAATAAACTTTGTAAATCATAGTTTGCTCTCCTTTAATTGCGTACAATTTTATTGCACCTTTGACTACTACCACACACGTGCTACAAGAAAACAACGAATTTCTTATAAGAAGAAATGTACGTTTGTAGTCCTTGTATCTCAATACTTCGGTTGTGCACTATGTTATAAAATGAATAGGAAGTAGTGAGACAGTGGTTGCGTATAGCCAAATAAATGCATTTCCTTTATATTATCACGCAGTTCCTCTAAAATAAAGAAAAGCCCTTCAAATAATGAAGGGCAAATGTTAGGCAATTGATTTTTTTCCGAGTACGCCGCGAAGTTGCTTCAACAATTTCCGTTTTAGTTTCTTCAGCATGGCACATCACTCCTTAGGATCATTATAATCAAAATTATTGTCTGTGTAAAGTCATTCACCTTGATGGGTACTATTTATAGAAAGGGATTATAAAATGAATAAAATTTTGTTTTTTGATGTTGATGGCACTCTCTATAACAGCGAAAAAAAATTACCTGAATCTGCAAAAAATGCTCTTTTGGAAGCACGCTGCAATGGCTATGAATTGGCGATTGCTACAGGTCGTGCACCTTTTATGATTGAATCATTATTAGAAGAACTTGATATTAATACGTATGTTACTTTCAATGGACAGTATGTTGTTTATAAGGGTGAGGTTGTCTATACGAACGGAATTGAAAAAGATGAATTAGCTAAAATTATTGCTTTTGGTGAAGCTCGCAATGAACCGGTAGTGTTTTTAGATGACAAACGTATGATTGCGTCTGTCAGTGACCATATGATGGTAGCAGAAAGCTTGGATACACTTAAATACCCGTATCCAGAATTAGATTCATCCTATTATATGCAGAATGATGTATATCAAACACTTATATTTATGGAAGAAAAAGATGAACCTTTATATTGTGAAATGTTTCCGAATGTCCAATTTGTCCGTTGGCATCAGTATTCTTGTGATATTTTGCCAAAGGGCGGTTCGAAGGCGGTAGGGATTGAAAAAGTATTGGATAAAATGGGCATCACATTAAAGGATGCCATTGCTTTTGGAGATGGTATTAATGATATAGAAATGCTTCAAGCGGTTGGGACCGGTGTTGCAATGGGAAATGGTCATGAACGAGTGAAGGCTATTGCACATCATATTGCCGATCATGTAGATGCAGATGGTCTCGCTAAAATAATGCGCAAGCTTGCTATCATATAATAAAGAAACAACTAGTTGACAATCGTAGCAACTAGTTGTTTTTTTGGTTAAATTACTGGTGTTCTTCAGAAATGTTCACTAGTTTTATTTCAACCCCTTTATCGGAAAAATGTTGAATCGTTTTTTTAGACAGTGTGTCGTCTGTAATAATGACATCTACTTCTTCAAGAGGACATACTTGAATAGCTACATCCTTGTTAAATTTTGAAGAATCAGTAGCGACATAGACGGTTTGAGAAATCGAAATAATTTTTTTTCTCGTAATAGCTTCTTCTAGATTAAAGTCGGAAATCCCCTTTTCAAGAGATACCCCACTAGCGCAAATAAAAGCCCTATTAATATTTAGATGTTCGAAGTGGAAGAGAAATTCATTCGATGTAACGGATTTTTCAGAGTGACGCACTTTTCCACCGAGCAGTATAACTTCAATATTAGAGCCGATTAGATCGAAAGCTACAGGTAATGAGTTTGTCACGACTGTTAATTTTTCCTTGTCCAATAAAAATGGTGTCATTTGATATGTAGTTGTTCCACTATCGATAAAAATACATTCTCCATCTTGAACAAGAGAAGCACTTGCTTTGGCGATGGCAATTTTTTCTGTTAACTGTTCATGTAGTCGTTGATCAATTAGTCCCTCTACAGGTTCAATATATTTAATACCTCCATAAAACTTCTCAATTTTCTTGTCTTGCACTAGCTGTTGAATATCGCGACGAATTGTTTCCATTGAGACATTAAATTCTTTCGTGAGTGTTACCAATTTCACAACCTTATGCTGTCTTACAAATTGTAATATTTGTTGTTGTCTTTCAATCATATACATTTCATCACCTCTAATAGATATTTACTCAAAGTATACATAACTTTGTCAACAATTGGTCAGAATTTACTCAACATTTACACAAAGGCGCATTTTCCTTTACAAATGGCCCCTATACTAAAGCTAAGAACTGAGAGAGGTGACCAATTTGTTAGAACTGAAAAATATCTCAAAAAGCTATAAAAATAAGCAAGTCTTAGTAGATATCAATGTAACCATCGAATCAGGTGAAATCATATCTTTATTAGGGCCGAGTGGCTGCGGTAAAACTACTTTGCTTAATATCATCTTAGGGCTTGCAGAGCAAACGGGTGGTCAGCTGCTCTACAATGGGCAAGATATATCGAAGAAATCCATGCAAGAAAGAGGATTCAATATTGTTTTTCAGGATTTTGCGTTATTCCCTCATTTAAATGCCTACGACAATATTGTATATGGATTGAAAAATAAAAATAAGCAAATGTCCAAAGAAGATGTACAGGAATATATTGATTTTTTAGAACTGACTCCGCATTTGCAAAAAAAGATTCATGAATTATCAGGTGGTCAAAAGCAACGTGTATCTATTGCTAGAACGCTTGTTATGCAACCCAACATACTTTTGTTAGATGAGCCGTTAAGCGCACTTGATGGGGTCATTAAGGAATCTATCAAGGAGCGTATTAAATCAATTGCTCGTGAATTTAATTTGACGACAATTATTGTGACACATGATCCAGAAGAAGCGCTAACTTTATCGGATAAAGTTTTGATCATTAATGAAGGAACAGTCGCTCAATTCGGTACTCCACATGAAATCGTAGCAGCACCGAAAAATTCATTTATTGAGGATTTTATTTTAAAGCAGCTTCATATTAAGCGAAATAATATCTATCAATTGTTTGGAGAAACATATGCTTAAAACGAATAAAATGATGAAATTAATCTTTCTGCCGATTCTATTATTTCTCCTATTTTTTTTAATAGTGCCATTGATTTATATGTTTTGGCACTCTTTAAAAGTAGGAAATGATATTTCCGTTCAACATTATATAGATGCTTTAAAAAATGTAGAAATCCGTGATGCTTTCTTCAATAGCTTTAAAGTTTCTTTTGTGGCATCTGTCATTACAACCATTTTAGCTTTTTTATTGGCCTATGCTGTTCATTTTACAACGATGCATCGCCATACAAAAAAGCTAGTACAAATAGGAATTACGTTGCCTATGCTATTGCCGACTATCACCTATGGCTTCGTGTTGATTTATACATTTGGTAATCAAGGAATTCTAACAAGATTAGCTGGACAACCACTTTTCACGATTTATGGATATAACGGTTTGGTGATAGGTTACATCTTATACACATTGCCAGTCGCTTTTATTCTAATGCAAAACTCTATGCAATATATCGATAAACGATTTTTGCTAGTGTCTATGTTAATGCATGATCGTCCGCTCCGTCGTTTTTATCATACGGTATTACGTCCGATGCTTGGGACGATTGGTGGTGCGTTTATTTTAACATTTATTTTAAGCTTTACAGATTTCGGAATCCCTGCATCAGTAGGTGGTAATTACAGGGTAATTGCCACTGAACTTTATCAAGCTATGCTAGGTTCGATTGTGCATTTTGAGCGTGGGGCAGTTATTTCAGTGTTAATGCTTGCCCCAGCTATATTGGGTGTCCTCATGTTAACCATTTTAGAACGTTTTAATTTTCATTATAAACAGGCGGGGAGAAGTGAACTTGTTAAACATCGTCTTCGTGACACATTGTTTACTGCCTATTCAATTGCCTCTGTTGCAGTCGTATTTATCATTTTTTCAACCATGTTTATCGTTCCATTTACGAAGGGTTATCCCTATGATTTCAGCTTTACATTTGAACATGTGCAAAATGTGTTAGCGGAGAAAGATTTAATAAAGGTGTATGTTAATTCACTTATCGTTGCGGCTTTAACAGCTGTTTTAGGTGTAATGATTACATTTATGTCGGCTCTTCTTAATGCAAGGACGCCATTGAAAGGAAGGAAAAGCTTAGATATTGCCTCAATGATTACTAACACAGTTCCTGGAATGGTGCTTGGTCTATCGTATTTGTTTTTCTTTAATGGAAGTTCATTAAAGGGTACATTTCTTATCATTATCGCATGTAATATTGTGCATTTTTTTACAACTCCTTATTTAATGGCTAAAAATTCATTGCAAAAGATGGACCCAACCTGGGAAGTGACAGCGGAGCTATTAAAGGATTCTTGGTTAAAAACAGTCATACGCATTATCTTGCCAAATATTAAACCGACCATTTATCAAATGTTTAGCTACTATTTTTTAAATGCAATGGTCACGGTCAGTGGCGTTATTTTCCTTGTCAGCACAAAGACTATGCTTGTTTCGACAAGAATAAAAGAGCTTCAGCATTTTGCAAAATATACAGATATTTTCGTACTATCAATATTCATTTTATGTACAAACCTCATTGTGAAATTAGGTTGTGATTATATAACAGCACATCAAGAAAAAGTGGAGGAGATCTCAAAATGAAAAAATCAACAATCATGATGTTAGGGACAGTTAGTGCGGCAGCAATAATATTAACTGCATGTGGAGGGGGGGAAGCAGGTTCGAAAGATGAAATAATTATTTATTCAAATGCAGATGATGAGGCAATTGAAGTAATGGAATCTACATTAGACGAAAAAGGCTATAAAGGAAAATATGTAATTCAATCATTCGGTACTTCAGAGTTGGGTGGAAAAATGATGGCTGAAGGAACAGATATTGAAGCGGATATCGTAACGATGGCTTCTTATTTTATAGAAAGCGCCCAAATCTCGAAATCCATGTTTACAGATATTTCTTCGGATTTAAAACCTCTTGATGGCGGTGTTACATATGCATTGCCGATTTTAGGAAATGTTGGATCTATTTTTATTAATACAGGTGTTTTGCAGCAAAAGGACTTGCCGGTTCCAATAACGATAAAAGATTTGACGGCCCCTGCCTTTAAGGATTTACTCTCATTCCCTAATATTATGGACTCTTCAACCGGTTGGCTATTAGTACAAGCCATTATTAAAGAATATGGTGAGCAAGAGGGACAAAGGATTTTGGCGGATTTAATTAAAAATGCTGGACCTCATATTGAAAGCTCTGGATCAGGACCAATAAAAAAAGTGAAGACAGGAGAAGTAGCAGCTGGATTTGGTTTACGTATTCAAGCTATTGATGCCAAAAAAGAAGGACTACCAATAGAATATATAGACCCAGTGGAAGGGAACTTTACGCTAACAGAATCAGTGGCTGTGGTAGATAAAGAAGGAGATGAAACTTTAGCTAAAGAAATGGCAAAGGTAATTGCAACAGAGGTTCGAAATGGTTTATTAGAGCAATACCCTGTAGCGCTTTATGAAGGAGAGCAGGTAAAGGCAGAGCATGTGCCGGCACACCTTAAAAAGTGGGATACTACCTTAACAGTAGATTTACTAGAAAAACACCAAGCTTTCTTTAAAGAAGCGCAAAAATAAGGGGTTGTAGAAGATGAGCAACTATAAATTATTAACACCAGGACCATTAACAACTACTAAGACAGTCAAACAGGAAATGTTAAAGGATCGCTGTACGTGGGATGACGACTATAAAAATGTGACACAAGTGATACGGAAGCAACTCTTAAATTTAGCGCAAGTCGATGAGCCACATTATACAGCAGTACTAATGCAAGGTAGTGGCAGTTTTGTTGTAGAGTCGGTGCTAACAACTGCTGTGGGTGAAGATGATAAATTGCTAATTATAACGAATGGCGCTTATGGTGAAAGAATTGTAGAAATGGCTAAAGTGTTAAGATTGGCACTAGTTGTTTATAGTGTCCCTTATGATAAACAGCCATCATCGTTAGAAGTTCAAGCGTTACTAGAAAAAGATGCAAGTATTACACATGTGGCGGTTGTACACTGTGAAACAACTACTGGTATTTTAAATCCAATTAAAGAAATAGGAGAAGTTGTTCATTCTTTCAACAAAACATTTATCGTAGATGCTATGAGTAGCTTTGGTGGTGTGCCAATGGATTTATCCGACTTGCATATTGATTTTTGTATTAGTAGTGCCAATAAATGTATTCAAGGTGTTCCTGGGTTTGGGTTCGTCATTGCTAAAACAAATATATTAGAAAAATGCAAAGGACAAGCGCGCAGTGTAGCCTTAGATTTATATAGTCAATGGGAAGTAATGAAAAAGGATGGGAAGTGGCGTTTTACTTCCCCAACACATGTAGTAGCGGCATTTGCTAAGGCGTTAGAAGAGTTAGTGGAAGAAGGAGGAGTTAACGCACGTTACCAACGTTATGCTGATAATAATCTATTACTGCGTTCTCGTTTATCGGTACTAGGGTTCGAGGCATATATTTCTGAAGAGCTACAATCACCGATTATTACAACGTATTTGTTCCCACATAAAGAATTTTCTTTTGAACATTTTTATCAGGAAATGAAAAAGGCAGGCTTTGTCATCTATCCTGGTAAGCTGACAGATGTAGATACATTCCGTATTGGAAATATTGGGGATATATATGAGGAAGATATGCAGGCCTTATGTGAAGTCATTGAAAACTATATGGTGGTGAAAAATAATGAAAATTGAAACAGTTATTTTGGATTGGGCAGGTACAGCAGTTGATTTTGGTTGCTTTGCCCCTGTAAATGTCTTTTTAACGATTTTTGAAGATGCTGGTGTAACAGTAACCCTTGAGGAAGCTCGTAAACCTATGGGCATGCTGAAAATTGATCATATTCGTACGATGCTTGAAATGCCAAGGATTAATGAGGAATGGAAACGAGTTCATCGGCAGCATTTTACGGAGGAAGATGTACATCTTCTATACAATCAATTTGAGTCAAAGCTAATGGAATCTTTGGCGACCTACACAGATCCTATTCAGCATGTAACCGCGACTGTACAGCAATTAAGAGAAGCGGGTATTCGATTTGGTTCTACTACAGGCTACACAGATTTCATGATGGAAGTCGTAACAAAACAGGCTGCTACGAAGGGCTATCAACCAGATTTTTTAGTAACTCCGACACAGGTTAGTGATAAAGGGCGACCCTATCCGTATATGATTTTCAGAAATATGGAGGCATTAGGAGCGAAATCAACCAAGCAAGTAGTAAAGGTCGGCGATACAACATCAGATATAAAAGAGGCGCTGAATGCAGGTGTTTGGGCTGTTGGTGTTATTATTGGAAGTTCGGAAATGGGACTGTCTGAAGAAGAGTTCCTAGCTTTAACTGCTGAAGAACAACAACAAGCCATTGAAAAAACAAAACGTATTTTTGAGATGACTGGTGCACACTATACCATTGAAACGATGAAAGACCTACCTATATTAATTAATACGATAAATGAAGAGCTAGCAAATGAAACGAACGATAGAAATTGAGAACAAAGAAAAAACAAACCTCAGCACAATTGCTGAGGTTTGTTTTGTTGATTTGCTTTTAATCACGTTCATAAGGAATTGAATCTGGAATTTCAGCAAATGGATTTTTCTCATTAATACGGTCATAAAACATGACACCGTTCAAATGATCTAATTCATGCTGAAAGGCGATGGCAGGCAATCCTTTAAGGCGCATTTTCTTCTCTTCCCCATCTATAGTTTTAAATTTTACTGTAATGCGTGCATGGCGTGGGACGTATCCAGGAACATTACGATCAACTGAAAGACAACCTTCTCCAGCAGAAAGGTATGTATTTTCAACTGAATGGCTGACTATTTTGGGGTTTATGGCTACGAAGCTTAATTGTTCACCAGCATCATCTTGCAAATGAAGTGCAAACATACGCTGTAGACTATTTACTTGATTGGCAGCTAAGCCTATGCCGCTGCGTAAATTATATTTTTCTGCCATTTCTGGGTCTTGGCTATTGATTAAGTACTGCAGCATATCCTCGGCGAGCTGCCTTGTTTCATCAGATAAAGGGAATTTAACTTCCTCAGCTTTCGTGCGTAAAGTCGGATGACCTTCGCGGATAATATCATCCATTAAAATCATATAGTAATCTTCCTTTCATCTTTGTAGTGCTCTATTAATTAGTATACATCACGTCTAAAAACAATCACATGAAAAAAGACCTTATTTGAATATACTCAAAAAATTTTTCGAATGCTATTAGATTTTCTAGAATGGGGTATTCTACTATTGGAAAACCTGTTGAAAAACTTAAGAATTACAAGGTGTAAATATGGTGTTCTAATACAGGATTTCGTTATTAGTAATACAGTATAGGACAGAGATAATTAAATGTTATTCTAGAAAAAATCTTTGTTTATAGCCGTAATATATGATTGACCGACAGTATTTTATTCAGTATACTGAGTGTCAAGAATAAGTTGTACTAGTCAAAAAGGTGATTTATTTTAATACAGCTGAAAGGGAGATGTGACAAATGAGCAAGAAAAACAATAATATTTTTGATGCTAAACAAACGCTAACTGAAATCGAAGATAAGTTTGAAATGTTTCAAATTTTGAATGAAGAAGGCGAAATTATAAATAATGAGGCAGATCCTAAATTATCGGATGAAGAATTAGTTGAACTAATGACACGTATGGTTTACACACGTATTTTAGACCAACGTTCAATCTCACTGAACCGTCAAGGCCGTTTAGGTTTCTATGCACCAACGGCAGGTCAGGAAGCTTCTCAGCTTGCTTCACACTTTGCATTAGAACAAGAGGATTGGATTTTACCAGGATATCGCGATGTTCCACAAATCGTGTGGCATGGCTTACCTTTAGATAAAGCGTTTTTATTCTCTCGTGGTCATTTCATGGGGAACCAGGTTCCTGAGGGTGTAAATGTTTTAGCACCTCAAATTATTATCGGTGCTCAATATATTCAAGCAGCTGGTGTTGCACTAGGTATTCAAAAGCGTGGGAAAAAGGCTGTTGCCGTAACATATACAGGTGATGGTGGTTCATCGCAAGGGGATTTCTATGAAGGTATTAACTTTGCAGGTGCATTTAAATCTCCAGCAATCTTCATTGTCCAAAATAACCAATATGCAATTTCAACACCACGTGAACTCCAAACTGCTGCAAAAACAATTGCTCAAAAAGGTGTGGCTGCAGGTTTACCAAGTATTTTAGTAGATGGAATGGATGCGCTTGCAGTATACGTTGCAACTCGTGATGCACGTGAGCGTGCTATTAATGGTGAGGGTCCAACGTTAATTGAAACAATGTGTTATCGTTATGGCCCACATACAATGGCTGGGGATGACCCAACGCGTTACCGTACTTCTGATACAGATAATGAATGGGCTCAAAAAGACCCACTTGTACGCTTCCGTAAATACTTAGAAGCTAAAGGTCTATGGGATGAGAAGAAGGAAGAAGCAGTTATTGAGCGCGCAAAAGAAGAGATTAAAGAAGCCATTAAAAAAGCTGATGCTGCTCCAAAACAAAAAGTAACAGAGTTAATGGAAAACATGTATAAAGGCGAAATGCCATCTAATTTAAAAGAACAGTATGAAATCTATAAAGAGAAGGAGTCGAAATAACCTATGGCACAAATGACGATGATTCAAGCAATTACAGATGCACTTCGCACAGAATTAAAGAATGATGAAAACGTTCTTGTATTCGGGGAAGATGTAGGTGTCAACGGTGGGGTATTCCGCGCGACAGAAGGCCTACAAAAAGAATTCGGAGTTGACCGCGTTTTTGATACGCCGTTAGCAGAATCAGGTATTGGTGGCTTAGCAGTCGGTCTTTCTCTACAAGGATTCCGTCCAGTTCCTGAAATTCAGTTCTTCGGCTTCGTTTATGAAGTAATGGATTCAATTAGTGGTCAGTTAGCGCGTATGAGCTACCGTAGTGGCGGCGTATATAACGCACCAGTAACAATTCGTTCACCATTTGGTGGTGGAGTGCATACTCCTGAGATGCACTCAGATAGCTTAGAAAGCTTAATGACTGCACAACCAGGTTTAACGGTAGTTGTACCTTCAACACCTTACGATGCAAAAGGTTTACTTATTTCATCTATTCGTAATGACAACCCAGTTATTTTCTTAGAACATTTAAAACTTTACCGTTCATTCCGTGAAGAAGTACCAGAAGAAGCTTACGAAATTCCACTAGGAAAAGCGGATGTAAAACGTGAAGGTAAAGATTTAACAATTGTTGCTTACGGTTTAATGGTTCATGAAAGCTTAAAGGCTGCAGAAGAACTTGAAAAAGAAGGCCACTCTGTTGAAGTAATTGATTTACGTACAATTCAACCAATTGATATCGAAACAATTATTGCGTCTGTAGAAAAAACAGGTCGTGCAATCGTTGTACAAGAAGCACAAAAACAAGCAGGTATCGCGGCAAATGTAGTAGCAGAAATTACTGAGCGCGCAATTCTAAGCTTAGAAGCGCCTGTTCTTCGTGTGGCTGCACCAGATACTGTGTACCCATTCCCACAAGCTGAAGGTGTTTGGTTACCAAACTACAAAGATGTAATGGAAACAGCGAAAAAAGTTTTAACATTCTAATGAAGCTTCTAAACTTGAACATCAGTAAATAGAAAGGATGGGTACACATGGCATTTGAATTCAGATTACCGGATATTGGCGAGGGAATTCACGAAGGCGAAATCGTGAAATGGTTCGTCAAGGCTGGAGATACAGTAAAAGAAGACGATATTCTTTGTGAAGTACAAAATGATAAAGCAGTAGTAGAAATTCCTTCACCAGTTGAAGGAACAGTAGAGGAAGTTTTAGTAGGAGAAGGAACAGTTGCCGTTGTAGGCGATGTTTTAATCCGTTTGGATGCACCTGGCTATGAAGATTTAAAGCTAAAAGGTGATAGTCATGCTGAAGAGAAAACAGAAGCACAAGTTCAAGCAACTGCTGAATCTGGTCAGAACGTAGAGAAAGCTCCTGCTAAAGAGGAGAAAGCACCAGAGAAAGCTCCTGAAAAAGCCGAGACAGTTGTTGATGAAACAAAACGTGTTATTGCGATGCCTTCTGTTCGCAAATTTGCACGTGATAACGACGTAAACATCCATGAGGTAAAAGGTTCAGGCAAAAATGGTCGTATTTTGAAAGAGGATATTACAAACTTCTTAAATGGTGGAGGTACTGTTGAGACAGAATCAGCAACTGATGTGACAGTTGAAGAAGCTGTTCAACAAGAAACTACTCCAACAGCACCAGTTGTTCTTGAAGGGGAATTCCCAGAAACTCGTGAGAAAATGTCTGGTATTCGAAAAGCGATTGCAAAAGCAATGGTACACTCGAAACAAACAGCTCCACATGTTACACTAATGGATGAAGTCGATGTAACAGCTCTTGTAGCGCATCGTAAAAAATTCAAAGATATCGCAGCTGAAAAAGGTGTTAAATTAACATACTTACCTTATGTAGTGAAAGCACTAATCTCAACATTACGCGAATTCCCAGAATTTAATCGCTCATTAGATGATGCAACACAAGAAATTATCCAAAAGCATTACTACAATATTGGTATTGCAGCGGATACTGAAAAAGGTTTACTTGTCCCAGTAATCAAGCATGCAGATCGCAAGTCTGTATTTGCAGTGTCAAATGAAATTAATGATTTAGCGACTAAAGCCCGTGAAGGTAAACTTGCACCACATGAAATGAAAGGTGCATCTATGTCTATTACGAATATTGGCTCTGCGGGAGGTCAATGGTTTACACCAGTAATTAATCATCCTGAAGTAGCAATTCTAGGTATTGGTCGAATTTCAGAAAAACCTGTAATAAAAAATGGTGAAATTGTAGCCGCACCTGTGTTAGCATTATCATTGAGCTTTGATCATCGTATGATCGATGGAGCCACTGCGCAAAATGCTTTAAATCACTTGAAGCGTTTGTTAAGTGAGCCAGAATTATTATTAATGGAGGCGTAACAAAAATGGTAGTAGGAGATTTCCCAATCGAAACAGATACTCTTGTCATTGGTTCAGGTCCTGGAGGATATGTAGCAGCAATTCGTGCAGCTCAAACTGGCCAAAAAGTAACAATCGTTGAAAAAAATGTACTTGGTGGTGTGTGCTTAAACGTAGGTTGTATTCCATCAAAAGCATTAATTTCAGTAGGTCACCGTTTTGAGCAAGCTAAGCATTCAGATGACATGGGAATCATCGCTTCTGATGTGAAATTAGACTTCTCAAAAGCACAAGCATTTAAAGACAGCGTTGTTAAAAAATTAACTGGCGGTGTTGAAGGCTTACTTAAAGGGAACAAAGTTGAAATTGTACAAGGTGAAGCTTATTTCGTTGACGCTCATTCAGTGCGTATCATCAATGGTGAATCTGCTCAAACTTACACATTTAACAATGTCATTATTGCAACAGGTTCTCGTCCAGTTGAAATTCCTACATTCAAATTCTCTGAGCGCGTACTAAATTCTACTGGTGCACTTTCTTTACAAGAAGTTCCTGGTAAATTAGTGGTAATCGGTGGAGGTTACATTGGTACAGAGTTAGGATCAGCATATGCAAACCTTGGCTCACAAGTAACAATTATTGAAGGCGGAAAAGATATTTTAGCTGGCTTCGAAAAACAAATGACTCAAATCGTGAAAAAAGGCCTTAAAAAGAAAGGCGTTGAAATCGAAGTAAACGCATCTGCAAAAGGCGTTGAAGAAACAGAAAACGGCGTAGTAGTAACTTATGAAGTTGGCGGAGAAGAGAAAAAAGTTGAAGCTGATTACGTATTAGTGACTGTAGGTCGTCGTCCAAATACTGATGAAATGGGCCTTGCTGAAATCGGCGTTGAATTCGGTGAACGCGGTCTAATCAATGTAGATAAACAATGTCGTACAAATATTTCAAATATCTATGCAATCGGTGATATCGTTGCTGGACCTCAGCTTGCACATAAAGCTTCTTATGAAGGCAAAGTTGCTGCTGAAGCAATTGCTGGTGAAAAATCAGTTGTTGACTATCTTGCTGTACCTGCTGTATGTTTCACAGATCCAGAAATGGCGACAGTTGGTTACAACGAAGAACAGGCAAAAGCAGAAGGTATCGAATACACTGCCGCGAAATTCCCATTCGCAGCAAATGGTCGTGCTCTTGCATTAAACCAATCTGAAGGCTTCGTGAAGCTTGTTGCTCGTAAAGAAGATGGTTTATTAATCGGTGCTCAAATCGTAGGTGCTGGTGCATCTGATATGATCGCTGAAATGGGCTTAGCCATTGAAGGCGGAATGACTGCTGAAGATATCGCATTAACAATTCATGCTCACCCAACATTAGGTGAAATTACAATGGAAACTGCTGAAGTATTACTTGGCAACCCAATTCACATTGTAGCAAAAAAATAATGTAAAACCGTTTAAACGGCTATAAAGCAAATGCTTTGTAGCCGTTTTTTGTATATTATCTATAATTTTGTTAAAGTAAATATATTGTTAAGAATATTCGAAAATATTTGGGGTGAATATAATGGAACTAGGCTTAAAGGGGAAAGTAGCAATTATAACAGGATCGAGTAAAGGTATTGGCTATTATACGGCCATGCAACTTGTAAAAGAGGGTGCACAGGTTGTCCTTTGTGCACGTGGAGAAAAACAGCTACAGGTGGCAGCTGGGTGTATTAAAAATGAAACGGGTATCGATGTTTTAATTGTTCCAACGGATATTACTAAAGAAAAAGATTGTAAGAATCTAATTGAGCGTACAGTTGAACATTTTGGACATGTTGATATTCTCATTAATAATGCTGGGACAGCTTCAGCAAATCCTTTTGAATCTGTGAGTAGTGAGCTGTGGCAAGCAGATTTAGATTTAAAGGTATTTGGGGCTATTCATTGCTCAAAATATGCTGCGCCATATATGCGTAAGGCTGGTGGCGGTGCAATCGTTAATGTGACTGCGGTGATGGCTAAGACTCCCCCTGCAAGCTCGCTTCCTACAACTGTTAGCCGTGCTGCGGGACTTGCCTTGACAAAAGCGATGAGTAAGGATTTAGGTAAGGATAATATCCGTGTAAATTCTGTATGTATTGGGCTTATTCGCAGTGATCAAATCGAAAAAAAATGGAAGAAGGAAGATCCTAGTTTATCGTGGGAAGACTATTCTCGTAAAGTAGGACAATCTATTCCACTTGGTCGTGTAGGTGATACACAAGAAGCTGCTAACGTCATTACGTTTTTAGTATCTGATGCAGCTAGCTATGTTACCGGGACCTCATTGAATATTGATGGTGGTTCTGGTCACGCATTATAGTGAAAAAATCCACTATACTTTCATTAATAGAATGTGTAGTGGATTTTATGGATTATCCTTCTTCGTTAATCAGAACATTTTTACCACGCATTTTCATGAATAGTGGTATAAGTAACCAAGCAATAGCAGCTATTAAAAATAGTAATGATAAAGGCTTTACTATAAAAATAGAAAAATCACCATTAGAAATAGTTAATGCACGGCGCATATTATTTTCAATCATCGGTCCTAGGACAAGTGCTAGTACTAAAGGTGCTACTGGATAGTCATTTTTAGCAAATAGATAACCGAGCACACCACAAGCTAATAATAAAAATAAATCAAAAGTGGCGAATTGTACTGCATACACACCAAAAATTGAAATCGCAACAATAATGGGCAATAAATATTTTTTCGGAGTTTCTATGATTTTTGCAAAAATACGAACGAGAGGCATGTTTAAGGCTAATAACATAAAGTTTCCTATAAACATACTGGCAATTAATCCCCAAGCGACTTGAGGATGCTCATCAAATAATAATGGACCTGGCTGAATATTATACATAATAAGTGCACCCATTAAAATAGCAGTTGTACCAGAACCAGGAATACCTAATGTTAGCAATGGAATCATTGCGCCTCCTGATGCAGCATTGTTCGCTGATTCAGGTCCAGCAACACCGGCAATATGGCCTTTTCCAAACTTCTCAGGTGTTTTACTGAATTTCTTTTCGGTAATATAAGAAAAGAATGAGGCAAGTGTTGCGCCTGCGCCAGGTAAAACGCCAATGAAAAATCCTAGTAGTGAACCGCGAGCGATAGGGATAGCGCTTTCTTTTAAATCCTGCTTTGTTGGTAATACACGATTAATTTTTGCTAATTGACCATCTTCCTCATCTCTTTCAAGTATCGTTTTAAATACTTCTCCTAACGCAAATAAACCAACGGCAATTGTTAAAAATTCAATACCTGAGAACAGCATAGGTTGACCAAATGTAAAGCGTTCGATTCCGGATACAGCATCAATGCCAACTGTACCGAGCATAAGTCCTAAGGCAGTCATAATTAAAGCTTTTGTAATAGAGCGGCCTGCAAGTCCACTTACTGCAGCAAGCCCTAGTAACATTAATGAAAAGTATTCTGCTGGTCCAAATTTAAGGGCTAATTTTGATAATGGATTCGCTAATAGTATTAGACCAAGTAATGCTATAACCCCAGCACAAAAGGAACCAATTGCTGCAATAGAAAGAGCACTTCCAGCACGTCCTTGCTTAGCCATTTGGTAGCCATCCAATGTAGTAACAACTGATGAGGATTCACCAGGTGTATTTAATAAAATCGAAGTGGTAGAACCACCATACATGGCTCCATAATAAACCCCTGCAAGTAAAATAATTGAGCTTGTAGCGGCGGCCTCCGTAGGTAATCCCGCTGTAATGGTTGCGGTTACTGGGATTAATAAAGCAACGCCGCTCATTGGACCTATGCCAGGAAGGACACCAACTGCTGTTCCAATTATGACACCAACAAGAGCGAATAAAAGATTTTGCCATTGAAGGGCAATAGCAAATCCATCAGCTAAAAATTGCAATGTAGACATATGTTCACTCCTTTACATTAAAAAGTTGGGAAACTAGGCAATGAACCTCCTAGTAAACTTGTAAATAAATAATAGACACCCAATGAAAATCCAGCGGCAATAATAATGGAATAAATAAGCTTAGCTCGTTCCATCGTTTGGAAGCTAATACATAAAAATAAAAACGTTGTGATCACATAGCCTATTTTTTCTAGGAAGAATACATAGGCAATCGCACTAACAAAAATGATTAAAAATTTCTTGAGCTCAGTAGATGAGGTTTTAGAAGGTGCAGTTGGTCCTCCTGTAATTCTCTCCCTTACAGCATTTTTCCATGATTCATAAAATAGTTGAAGACTTAATAAACCTAAAATAATACCTAAACCTAGTGGAAATATTTTAGGACCGACTGTAGATCCATAAGCACTATCAGAAATTTGCGTTGCTTGAAAGATAAATAAAATGCTAACAGCTAAGAGGATAATGCTAAATGTTTTATCAAATGTGTAATTCAATCGTTATACACCTCCGTTGATAATAATTTAAGGTTGCACAAGTAAATCTTATTGGATGGAAATACTTGTGCTCTTTTTCGACACAGGCTATTCTTTACTTTTGCATACCAAGAGCTGTCAATAGTTCTACGATGATTTTATTCTGATTGTCTAGGTAAGTTGTAAAATCCTCAGCATTGCGGTATTCAGCTTGCCAGCCATTACGTGACACCTCAGCTTGCCATTCTTCTGATTCAGCCATTGCTTGTAATTTTTCAGACCAGTAGGTAACCGCATCTTCACTCATATTTTTCGGACCAAAAATACCACGCCAAATAGTAAATTCTTCATCAATACCAGCCTCTTTAAATGTAGGAACTTCTGCTAGCTCACCTTCTAAACGTTCAGAGGAACTTACGGCTAATACACGCACATCTCCTGATTTAACATAAGTAGCAATTGTCGAAGCATCTGTTGCAATGACATCAGCGTTGCCGCCTAGTAACGCGGTTACAGCTTCACCACCACCATCGTAAGAAACGTATTTAATTGTTTTTAAGTCTAAGCCAGCTTTATAGGCAGGAATAATTCCTACTAGATGATCCATAGAGCCCGGTGCAGAGCCACCTGCTAAAGTAACATCTTTTGGCGAATCTTTTATAGCATTTAATACATCTTCAAGCGTTTGGAATGGAGAATCCTTCTTAACAACAATTGCACCATAGTCACGCGTTAATTGTGCTAAGGGTGTAGTGTCCTTGTAGCCAAATTTACTATTTCCTTCAGCTTTTTCATGATTAATAAGAATTGGCGGTGATTTAACCATTAACATATAATCATTGCTTGCTTCCTTTGTAGCAAATGTTGCCATAAAGGCAGCACCACCGCCGCCTGGCTTGTTTTCAACTTGAATGGATTTATTAATTAAACCTGTATCATTCATCGTTTTTGCTACTGCACGAGCTGTTAAATCCCAACCACCCCCCGCCCCTGATGGAGCAACAATGGTAATATTACTTTTCGGATAATTATTTGCTTTTTTTCCTTCAGCTGTTTCTCCATTTGATGATGAACAGCCAACTAAACTAGTAAATAGTAAGCCAGCTATCATAACTTTTGAAATCTTCCTCCACATAAAAATCCCCCTTAAAAATAAAATGATAGCGCTATCATTCGAGCGCTATCATAACTATAACTTATATCAGAATTGTGAAAATATTGTGGTGATATTGTGGATTAACGTCATTTTGTTCATAAAGTTTATGAGAAAATAAAGTATCGCCGTTCAGGACGACCAACTGTGCCATAAGTTAGTTCGATATAGGCCTGCTTTTGTGTGACTAAAAATTCTAAATAGCGGCGAGCAGTGGAACGACTAACACCAATATTTTTTCCTAACAGTTCAGCTGTACTACCATCTTTCCTTGTGCTTAAATAGTTGATGACATGATTCATCGTTGTTAGATCAATGCCCTTTGGTAATAGTAGCTGTGTATCCTCTGGGATGGATGAAGCAGTTTTGGGCCAAAGGCATTGAATTTTTTCTTGTGTAAATTTCTCATTATTTTGCAGGAGTAGATGCTTGAAACGGAATTTTTCTATACTTTCTTTTAGTTGATCGAATGTAAATGGCTTTAAAATATAGTCAGTAACATTTTTACGATACGCTTTTTGTACAATATGAGCCTCCGTGGCTGCGGTAATCAAAATAATGCTACTGGTTGGGCTAATTTTTTTGATTTTATCAATTAGATCTACGCCAAGTATATCTGGTAAAAATACATCGAGTAATATTAGCTGTGGTGCAAATGATTGAAGCCAATCTAAAGCTTCTTCTCCAGTATTTGCACACGCAATTACTGTAAATCCTTCAATTTTCTCTAAAAAACGACGATGTACGTCTGCTACACGTACATCGTCTTCAATTACTAGCACTTCAATATCAGTCATTGTTAATAGTCCCCCTTTTACTAATAGATATGATAAATAGGGCACCTCCTAAATCGCCTTCCCCAAGAGCGAGTGTGCCGTTTAAATCATGGATGCTAGAAATTACTTTCTTTAACCCATAGCCTCGATGCTTCCTATCTTTAGTTGAGATATTTTCTGAAAATAATACATCTAGTTTTTCTTGTGCTATGCCATTGCCAGAATCCTCGACCTCAAAGATGATTTCCTCTCCATTATCAAAGATAAAAAGCCTTACAATTGGCTGTTGCTCCTTATTTCTTTCGACCTCCTCAAAAGCATTGGTTAGTAAATTGCCCATAATCGAAATAATAAGGCCTTTTTCGATATTTTCAGGGAAGGTTTCTAAATAACTATCTTCATCAAATATTAGTTGAATCTTTAATTCACGAGCACGATTAAAAAATCCGATAATTAAACCATTTAAGAATGGGTCTTTTACACGATTTGTAATAAATTGTGTTAACGATGAATGTCCTTGTACCTCATTATGAATAATTGTTAAAGCTTCATCGGATGCATTTAATTGAATAAGACCAGAAATGGTATAAAGGATATTATTAAACTCATGTGTTTGTGCACGTAAAGCTTCTGTATATTGTTTTACTTGTGATAATTCAATCGCCATTTGCTCAATTTCTGATTGTAGCCGGAAACTTGCTACAGCACCGACAATTTTACCATTCACTCTCATAGGAACACGGTTAACGATAATTTCATCACCGTTGATAATCATTAATTTATCAAGCTGTTTCTCACCATTCATTAATACATTTAGTAGGTGTGTATTTGGGATATGTTGCTTAATATTATGTCCAATAATCGAAGCAGAATCGGGTAAATTTAAGATATTGGCGGCGGCATTGTTTAATGTTGTAATTTTGCCTTTATCGTTGATCGTAATAATAGCTTCACGTACTGATTCTATTAAAGTATTTTTTTCTGTTAATAGATTGGCAATTTCATTTGGCTCCAGATTAAAAATTTGCTTTTTAATATTACGGGATAAAATAATAGAGCCAATAATACCGATGGTGAGTGCAATAATGATTGTATAAAAAATGTTATCCAAGTATAAAAAATATAAGTTATCCAATTCACTTGTTAAATAGCCAATTGACACAACGCCTAAAATCGCTCCATTCGTATCAAAGATAGGCGCTTTCCCACGTATAGATTGTCCCATTGAACCATCGGCGATTGAAATATAAGATTCACCGTTGATCAATGCTTTGTCATTATCATCACCTACCATGGATTTGCCAATACGGTCGGCGAGAGGGTGGGTGTAGCGAATGCCATTTTTATCACCGATTACAACATAAGTAGCTTTTGCAGCAACCATAATATCATTGCTAATTTTTTGCAGACTTTCTGATGGGTTGTCGGTGTGAAAGGCTTCTATTACGTCGCCCCTACTAGCAGTTGTTTCCGCCAAATAAAGCGCTCGATTACCAATTTGTGTTTGCAGTGCATCAGAAATTGTTATGTAGAAGAGTAGACCAGCTAAAGTGACAATAAGAAATATTAAAAAGCTGCTGTAATAAGAAATGCGAGTTTGAAGTTTTAATGTTTTAAAGATAATAGAAGATCCCACCTTATTGTGTATTCTGGAGACTTATATGATTGTTTGAAAAATGAGTATCTTTTGTAATTTCAGATTATATATAAAAATTCTGGAATTTGCTAGCTAGTGATTAAAGAAAAGGGGATGAATAGAGATTTTTCATTGGTAAAAAAAGCTATTTGAATAGTCCTTAGTGACAATTCACCCTAAATATCGATTAAAAATTGTATATGTAAAAACTTAGAATCATTTTTAGTCTTTTTGTAACTGATTATTATTTTTCTAAAATTACAATAGACAGAAAATTCCTACAGATGTAGAATGAACGATATAGGGGGTGAAAAGTGGCGAAATGTTGAACGAAAATTTTGCTACAATTTTGTTGCGAGTTGCTCGAATCATTTTTCAAATTGGCATACTGACCATTTTTTATTATATGGGGGTAGGGATTGTTACTTATTTACACATACCGCTTCCAGGGAGTGTCATTGGATTACTGTTATTGGTACTTTCACTCATTTTTAAAATCATTAAGGTTGAATATATTCAAGATGGCGCAAGTTTTTTAATTGGCGTTTTAACGTTGTTTTTCATACCGGCAACAGTGGGTGTTATTGATTACCCAGAACTCATGTCAATTACTGGCTTGCTTATAATTCTAGCCGTTATTGCTAGTACATTAATCTCTATTTATGTCACAGGTTTACTGACGCAAATAATTGAGAAGAAAGAATTAAAGAAAAAAGAAGGAACAGAATCTATTGTTGAAGAAGGGAAGGGTGAGTTAACGGTTGATTGAAGCAATTGTTGTCCTGAGCACTATTATTATGTTCATATTATTTACGAAGCTTTATCAGCGATATCCACATCCTATTATGATTCCTTTAGTTACGACTACCGTCGTTAGTGCAGTGATTTTACTAGTTTTTAAAATCCCCTATGCTACATATATGGTAGGTGGAGAATGGCTTCAGAAAATGCTTGGGCCAGCTGTAGTTGCACTTGCCTATCCTCTTTATAATCAGCGGGCAATTATTATCAAATATAAATATTCTATTTTATCAGGACTTATCATCGGCATGGTGACAGGATTAATAACTATTTTTTTGTTGTTAAGATCGATTGGTGTAAAATCTAGCTGGATGCTGACAGCCTTGCCTAAATCTCTAACAACGCCTGTTGGGATGCAGGTCAGCGAAACAATCGGTGGTATCCCGCCATTAACAGCTGTTTTTGTGATGATAGCAGGGTTTGTAGGGGCTATTATAGGCCCATTAGTTATTAAATATGGCAAAATCGACTCGGCGGTTAGTAGAGGGGTCGCAGTGGGGAGTGCCTCTCATGGTGTAGGACTTGTGAAATTAAGGGAATATGGAGAACAGGAATTATCAGTTGGTTCATTATCGATGGGCCTAACGGCTATTATTGGGGCTTTTTTCTGTCCATTATTTGTGTATTTATTTTTATAAAGAATTCTCATTTTAGGAGTTGTCTCAAATGGTTTGAGACAACTCATTTATTTTTTCTCAATAATGAATTGAATAGTATGGGCTAGTCCAGTGTGTAACGTCCCTTCATGGCGTATTTGCTCTCCTGTGAAAAAATGGATAATTTTGTGAGACTGACACCATTGCAGGACATGAATGGGGTCATATAAAAAATCGAGCTGCTGTGGACCACCAGACGCATAGGGGAGCTGATAAATAGAATATAATTCCATCATGATCCGCCCACCTTGCTTGACTGAATCGATAATCTTTTGGATGACAGCCTGCTGTTG
The DNA here is from genome assembly GCF_049315265.1 of Lysinibacillus sp. NPDC056220. NCBI lineage: Bacteria > Bacillati > Bacillota > Bacilli > Caryophanales > Bacillaceae > Lysinibacillus > Lysinibacillus sp. NPDC056220. The sequence goes on along the minus strand of NZ_JBMOXD010000001.1, from coordinate 621,138 downwards.
TTGTAATTGAAAATGACCAAAAATCATAATAGCCGCATCATATTTCTCCACAGGTAGGTCATCCAGTAGTAGATCAGTTAGCATAGTTTGAACTGACACATGATGTTTCTGTGCTAATTGTTCTGTTTTCGTAAGACCACTTTGTGCATAATCATAGGCAGTGACAGTATGGCCCATTGAGGCTAAAAAAACAGCATTGCGTCCTTCACCTTCTGCATAGGCTGCGATATTAGGGCATTCTTTTAAATAATTTACATAATCTTTAATAAAGGCATTTGGTTGTTCACCATAAACGTATTCGGATCCTAGAAAACGTCGATTCCATGTATTCATGAATCCATTCCTCCTTTTCTATATTGTAGATAATGTGCATTCGTTATTCTAACTTTTAGCTTATAAAAGCTAATAATAAATTCTGGCTTCTAAGTTAATTGTGATCTATTATGTAATAATAGTTAGGAGGTAAATTTTATGGGTGATTTGGAAAATTGTTTACAGAAATTAAGGGAACAACATCACTATACTCAGGATGAAGTGGCAGAGTACTGACAGATTTCACCGCAGGTTGTGTCTAAATAGAAATTAGGAAAAGGTTATCCTGATATAGATAATTTCATTAAGTAAAGTGAACTGTTTCAAATTTCCTTAGATGAACTGAATAAAATAGTTGGCGACTTTTTTATGGCATTCTTGGTGGTTAGCCTTTCCGATTTTAGCGATCGCAACCTCTGCTTTTTATAAATAATGAAAAAGCTAGCTCTCCTTGAAGAGCTAGCTTTTAAGATTAAATAATAGGTTTTCTTTCTTTTATAACACGAATCGTTTTTAATGTTGTATCCTCTGGTCCTTGAACTGGTAACCCCGCCTCAATATTCATTTGAATATAAAGTATATTTTCTTGAGTAATTATTTCCCCGGGAATAAAAATTGGAATTCCAGGAGGATATACCATAATAAATTCTGCACAAATACAGTTATCTGCTTCAGCAAGTGGAACTACCTCAGTATCAGCATAAAAAGCATCACGGGGTGACATAGCAAGCGCTGGAATATCTGGGACATTAACTACAGCCTCTGTGATAGCAGCTTCCGAATCAAATGCTTTTGACATACGAGATAATGCATTTACTAAAAGATTAATTTCTTTTTTCGTATCTCCTAATGTCACTAAGCATAAAATATTATAAAGGTCAGACAATTCTACTTCGATATTGGCATTATAACGTAACCATTCCTCAGCTCGATGCCCAGAAATACCCAAATCTTTGACACTTATAAGAAGCTTTAAAGGGTCCATATCATAAGTAGCAGATGAATGTAATTTCTCCTTGCCTGCACATTTTAAATGTGGGATTTGGTTAATTCGTTTACGTGCATCCTTTGCTAAACGTAGTGCATCGTCAATTAAATCATATCCATGAATCGCTAATTGACGTCGAGCTGTGTCAAGGGAAGCGAGCAATGGATAGGATGTTGATGTCGTTGTTAGCATAGAAAAAACAGCTTGTACACGTTTTGCTGAAACGAGTCCTTCTCGAACATTCAAAATGGATGTTTGTGTCATTGAACCACCAAGCTTATGAACACTTGTAGCAGCCATATCAGCACCTGCCTCCATTGCTGAATAAGGAAGGTCATCATGGAATTTAATGTGTACACCATGGGCTTCATCTACTACTACAGGTATATCACGGCTATGAGTGATTTCGACAATACGTTTTAAATCTGCTGTGAAGCCATAATAAGTTGGATTAATAACTAGCACAGCTTTTGTATCAGGATAAGCATTTAACGCTTTTTCGACAGCTTCAGGGGATATGCCATGAGAAATCCCGTATTCACTATCGACTTCAGGATGAATAAAAATAGGAATGGCACCAGCGAAAACGATCGCCGACATAATAGATTTATGGACATTCCGTGGCACTAGAATCTTATCGCCTGGACCAACGACGGTCAGAATCATCGTCATGATGGCGCCACTAGTACCTTGAACGGAAAAGAATGTATGATCAGCACCAAAAGCTTCTGCTGCAAGATTTTGCGCTTCTTTAATAGCACCCTTTGGTGAATGTAAATCGTCTAGTGGAGCAATATTAATTAAATCAATTGATAAAACGTTGTCGCCGACGAATTCTCGGAAAGCAGGGTCCATCCCTTGCCCTTTCTTATGGCCTGGAATATGGAACTGAATGGGATGTCTGTTCCGATGTTTAAGTAATACGTCGAACAATGGAGTCTCTAGTTGTGACAACGCAGGTACCACCTCACTTTTAATTATCTAAGAAAACAAATGAATTATAGCACCTAACGACACGAAAAAATAGACTTTTCATAAAAAATAAAAGGATTTTTTAAGGATATCGAGAAATTAATACCGAATGAAAGGGGAGGTATTATGAGTTGGAATACACGGGTGACAGAGCTTTTACAAGTAAAATACCCAATTATTCAAGGTGGTTTAGCGTATTTAGCCTATGCTGATTTAGCTGCAGCAGTGTCGAATGCTGGAGGGTTAGGTCAAATAACAGCAATGAGTTTACGAAGCCCTGACTTATTGCGAGCAGAGATTCATAAAGTACGAACATTAACAGATAAGCCTTTTGGCGTAAACTTTGCTATTGGTATGCATGGTACAGGCTATGAGGAAATGGTTCTCGTTGCAGTGGAAGAAGAAGTACCTGTTGTGACGATGACTGGAGGTAATCCTGCACCCATTTTTGATTTATTAGCAGGTACAGATATAAAAAAAATGGTACTGGTAGCTGCACGTAGACAAGCACAAAAAGCTGAGCAGCTTGGAGCAGATGCTGTAATGGTTGTTGGACAAGAGGGTGGCGGACATCTTGGAAGAGATGATGTAGGTACGATGGTGCTCGTCCCACAGGTTGTTGATAGTGTAAAAATCCCAGTTATTGCTTCAGGGGGGATTGGCGATGGCCGAGGCTGGATGGCTGCCCATGCATTGGGAGCTGAAGGAATTGAAATGGGTACTCGCTTTATTGCAACTAAAGAATGTGTTGATGCTTCTGCAGCTTATAAAGAGGCACTAATAGCAAGCACAGAGGCTGATACAACGATTATAAAACGTTCTATTGGTGCACCTGCTCGTGCTTTACGAAATGAGTTTACGGCAAAAATTTTAGATATTGAGAAAAAAGAGCCAACCTATGAAGCGTTAAAGGAATATATAAGTGGTTCAGCGAATAAGCGTTTTATTTATGATGGTGAACAAAAGCAAGGCTTTGGTTGGGCTGGACAAGTAACAGGGATGATTCATGATATTCCAACCGTTGAGGAATTAATCAATCGAATGGTTGCAGAAGCGGAAAGTATCCGGTTAAAATGGGGGCAATAATGTAAAGGTGGTTTTGTCGAATGGAATATTCTTATCCGTTTTCAACAGATTGGTCTACAGAGGAGATTGTGGATGTTGTTCAATTTTTTGAAGGAATTGAACAAGCTCATGAAAAGGGCATCAAGCGTGAGGTTATGATGGCTAAATATCGCCGCTTTAAGGAAATTGTTCCTTCACAGGCTGAGGAAAAAACAATCTTTCGTGAATTTGAAGAAGCGAGTGGCTATATTAGCTATCCTGTTGTTAAACAAACAAAAGAAGCCGCAGATGGTACAATTATAAAAATAGTCCCTAAAAAAAATCGATAAGAAAGCGGATGTGAGAAAAACTCACATCCGCTTTTTATTTTAGGGTGTTAAAAAACGACATTTGGCATACACTACTTCAACAAATAACATTAGGTTAAAGCTTATTTTAGGTCCTTCCCAACGATGACATTGTAAAAAGGTAGCAGGCTGTTGAATGTTTGTTCCGTTAACTGGTGGAATTCACTGGCAGTTAATTTTGTTGCTTGGTCTTTTGGAATATGGCGACCAATTAAAAACTCACCTTTTTTTACATCTCGCAGACGTAAGAGCAATTCCTTAAGCTTGTCTTCTTTCGCCTCTTCAAGTGAAATGGCCTCTGGGGACATATGATCACCAGACACAATAAAGTCATCAGATAGCTGCTCAAATAAGGATGGATGAGCGAGTAAACGTTCTGCCATTACATTTTTTTGAGGAGCTTCATAAATAATAGCTAAGACGATGAATAAATGTGAGTGCCATAGACCAATCTGAAAGTGAGGCAATGATTTATAACCTCTTTTATACGGGGCGAAGGCAACCCAACTATCTTGTGGAGGGTTGACAGTTCTTCGAGCGTGTTTGGCAACATGAGGAAAGAATTCTTCACCTAGCTGGCTTGAGAAATAGGTGGCAAAATCATCACCAAGCTGATGGAATTTTGGGCGTACATGATCGTTTAATGCATTCATCCTTTGTTCTAAACCGTCTATTTTAAAAACATTAAAATCTTTGTTTGTCCACTTTATTTTAGGCAATTTTATTTTACTCCTTTCGTTTTATAAGGTTTATTTTACGCTGATTTTGGGAAAAAATCTTATAACAAGAACTATATCGAATTAGAAAAGTTTTTGTAAAAAAATTTAAAAAAGGAAGTGTTTTTATGAAACCAATCGTAAAAATTATACGTAAAGTTGACATTGAAAAGCAATATGAACACATTTTACAATTGGAATTAGATTATGAATTAGCTTCGCTGTTTGCAGCGATGAATGAAAAAAACGAAATTGAAATTGAAAAAAGTAAAAAACGTCTTGGAGAAATCCAGATGGAACTTGAAAGCTTGCACGCCTATGCGTAATCAAAATCTTATACCCATTTAAAAAATCACTTGCTGAATATTCCGACAGCAGGTGATTTTTATTGTGACAAAGGGTAAAATAGATACTATATTAAGCGAAATGAATTTCAGTAATTCTCGAAATTCATGTTTTATATCGCTATAAAGACATTGTAAAGAGATGGAACAGATGAAACTAAATGAATAAAGAGTGAGGAAAGAAAAGGCTTTTTCTTATATTCGAAGGGTGGGTTTTAATTGGATTTACAACAAATAGATGAATTTGCGAAAAGTATAATCTTTGAAGCTGGAAGGCGTATTCGAAAAGCCTTCTCGTATAATTTAGTCATTGAGACAAAATCAGGTGCCAATGACCTGGTAACAAATATTGACCGAGAGACTGAGTTATTTTTTATCGACCAAATTAAAGCTTTTAATCCAGCCCACAAAATTTTAGGCGAAGAAGGAATGGGAGAAAAGGTAGAGTCATTAGATGGTGTAGTTTGGATTATTGATCCAATAGATGGCACAATGAATTTTGTCAAACAACATCGTCACTTTATGATTTCAATAGGTATTTTTATTAATGGGGTAGGCAAGTTAGGGTACATATTTGATGTCATGCGTGAAGATTTATTTTATGCGATTGAAGGCCAAGGCGCATGGTATAACGATTCTCCATTGCGGAAACTTCAATCCGTTACGATGGAGGAATCAGTCATCGGCATCAATGCACATTGGGTAGCACCTAATCGACATATTCATCATGAAAAGGTCATTGAAATGGTCCGCAAAGTTAGGGGCACGCGTTCCTATGGCTCAGCTTGTATGGAAATCGCATTTGTTGTTAGTGGGAAGTTGGATGCTTACGTTTCCATGCGCCTATCACCGTGGGATATAGCAGGTGGTACCATTATTGCTCAAGAGGTTGGGGCCATTGCCACAAATTTGCATGGAGAGGGCTTTGACTTCTTGCATCAAGACACTTTTATTATCGCTAATCCTTCCATTCATAGAGAATTATTGGAAAAATATATTGTACCTTATGAATAAAAAGGAGCCGTCTAGTTACTAGACAGCTCCTTTTTTTAACTAAAGTAAACCTTGCATACGTAGTTTACGCTTCATTTTAAAGGCTGTCATGAAAATGACACAAGTAGCGACAATACCTGCTATTGCACCAAGTACACTACTAGCCGCCACTGAATAGCCAATTGAACACATTGCTAAAACAGCTGCTAATGCATAAATAGCCATTACGAATTTTGCACGATTCATAGCCTAGCCTCCTATATAAAAAATTTATCGATCAAATATATTTTTTAGAATGATGGAAATTCTAATAAGGACATTTCTATCCTTCTTGTGCTATAATATCACAGTTAAACATTCGAAAAAAGAATATGGAGTGGAATAATGACAAACTTACGTCAAGATCTTCGCAATATCGCAATAATCGCCCACGTTGACCATGGTAAAACTACCTTAGTCGACCAATTACTAAAACAATCAGGTACATTCCGTTCAAACGAACGTGTTGAAGAACGTGCAATGGACTCTAATGATATTGAACGCGAACGTGGTATTACGATTTTAGCTAAAAATACAGCAGTAAACTATGAAGGAACTCGTATCAACATCCTTGATACGCCTGGACACGCTGACTTTGGTGGTGAGGTAGAACGTATTTTAAAAATGGTAGACGGCGTTTTACTAGTTGTCGATGCGTATGAAGGTTGTATGCCTCAAACACGTTTCGTATTAAAAAAAGCATTAGAACAACGTCTAACACCAATCGTTGTTGTTAATAAAGTAGACAAAGACTCAGCTCGTCCACTAGAAGTAGTAGATGAAGTACTTGAATTATTTATCGAGCTAGGTGCAGATGACGATCAATTAGACTTCCCTGTAGTCTATGCTTCAGGTGTAAATGGTACAGCTTCTTTAGACGCTGATCCATCTAAACAAGAAGAAAATATGAAATGTCTATTTGAAAAAGTTATTGAATCTATCCCAGCACCAGTTGATAACTCAGAAGACCCATTACAATTCCAAGTAGCTTTACTTGACTATAATGACTTCGTTGGACGTATCGGAATTGGCCGCGTATTCCGTGGAACAATTTCTGTAGGTCAACAAGTTGCACTGATGAAATTAGATGGTACAGTGAAAAACTTCCGTGTAACGAAGATCTTTGGTTTCTTCGGTTTAAAACGTGAAGAAGTAGAGACAGCAAAAGCTGGTGATTTAATCGCCGTTTCTGGTATGGAAGATATCAACGTAGGTGAAACAGTTTGTCCTGTTGAGCACCAAGAAGCGCTTACGCCATTACGTATCGATGAACCAACTTTACAAATGACATTCTTAGTAAACAACTCTCCATTTGCAGGTCGTGAAGGGAAATGGGTTACATCTCGTAAAGTAGAAGAGCGTTTACGTGCTCAATTACAAACGGACGTATCATTACGAGTTGAAGATACTGACTCTCCAGATGCTTGGACAGTTTCAGGTCGTGGTGAGCTTCACCTATCGATCCTTATCGAAAATATGCGTCGTGAAGGTTTTGAATTACAAGTATCAAAACCACAAGTAATCGTGCGTGAAATCGATGGTGTAAAATGTGAACCATTTGAGCGCGTTCAAATCGATGTACCGGAAGAAAATGTTGGTTCAATTATTGAATCTATTGGTACACGTAAAGGTGAAATGCTTGATATGGTGAATAACGGCAGTGGTCAAGTTCGTTTAACGTTCTTAGTACCGGCTCGTGGTTTGATCGGTTATACGACTGAATTCATGTCAATGACAAAAGGTTTTGGTATTATCAACCATACGTTTGATTGCTACCAACCATTACTACCAGGTAAAATTGGTGGACGTCACCAAGGTGTGCTAGTTTCTATGGAAACTGGTAAATCAACAACTTATGGTATGATGCAAATTGAAGATCGTGGTACACTGTTCTTGGAGCCAGGTACAGATATTTACGAAGGTATGATCGTTGGAGAAAATACTCGTGACGCTGATATCACTGTAAACATCACTAAAATGAAACAAAAAACAAACATTCGTTCAGCAAATAAAGACCAAACGAATGTTATTAAAAAACCACGTATTTTATCTTTAGAAGAAGCGCTTGAATACTTAGGTGATGATGAGTATTTAGAAATTACACCAGAATCTATTCGTCTGCGTAAAAAAATTCTAGATAAAAATGAACGTGAGAAAGCAGCGAAAAAATTACGTAACGCAGAACAATAATTTTCGCTGACATGAAAGGAAGAGGAGTCTTGGATATTAAGTCCGCTTTATTGGGTGAACTAAATGTTATTCAAGTTGCTGCACAGACAAGTTCCGAGGAAACAACAAGAGTTTTTGGAAGAATGGCGGGTATAACTAGATTTTTATACGAAAATTTACCAAGCTATGAAATTGCAGGCTATGTTGTATTTCTTCTTGTATTTGCACTTTCTGCCATTGTCTATAAGCTTGGCTTTGCCAAGAAATTAAAACTATCTCAAAACATTATTATTTATGCGTTCCTCTTTTTGGGTTGTATCATGCTAACATTCTTCGCTCTATTCTTGCCAATGATTGAGGGCTTGATTGTAGCCGCCTTAATTTTAATTGTTTATAAAACAAGATTATGGCGTGAAAAAAGAGAAGAGCAACAAGCTGCCAATCAATAAAAGGCAGTACGTATTATGTATTTAGAGCTTTAATCGTTTATCAAAAAGCCTTAGCACAGTAGTTGCTAAGGCTTTTTTTATATAACTAAAAACTTCTTCAAAAAAATCCTATTGCATACCTAATGCTACACAATTACAAAATCAATATAAAATGGTTGGCACCGAATTCTTCAGATGTGAATAAGTTAATGTCGATAGGCTTATTTTCATCACATCAAGGAGGAAAGGGAATGCGTTGGCTTACAAAAGGTTTTCTAATAGGTGTCATTGCTTTGTTACTCCTTTCTTTGACAGCATGTAATAAAGCAGAGCTAGAAAAAGTCAAAGTTGGAGAAGTAACTCGTTCGATTTTTTATGCACCTCAATATGTAGCGCTTGAAAAAGGATTCTTCAAGGATGAGGGTCTTTCTGTAGAGCTACAAACGATAGCTGGTGGCGATAAAACTATGACGGCATTGCTGTCAGATGGTATTGATATTGCTTTAGTCGGGTCAGAAACTTCCATTTACGTCACATTACAAGGGGCGAATGATCCCATTCAGAATTTTGCTCAGTTAACCCAAACTGACGGTACTTTTTTAGTTGCAAGGGAAAAAATAAATAATTTTTCATGGGATCAATTGAAGGATTCTACATTTTTAGGGCAGCGTAAAGGGGGAATGCCGCAAATGGCAGGGGAATTCGTGTTGAAGAAGCATGGCATTGACCCTGTTAATGATTTAACCCTTATACAAAATATTGATTTTGCGAATATTGCTACAGCTTTTGCCTCGGGTACTGGTGATTATGTGCAGCTATTTGAACCAACAGCTAGCGTATTTGAAAAAGAGGGGAAAGGCTATATAGTAGCATCTTTCGGCACGGAGTCTGGTAATTTGCCTTATACGTCCTTTATGGCGAAAAGCAGTTATTTAAAGGATGATAAGAAGACAGTTCAAGCCTTTACAAATGCCTTGCAGCGAGCACAGGATTTTGTACAGCAAGAGAGTGCCGCTGAAGTGGCAAAAATTATTCAACCTTATTTTGAAAATGTAGATGTTGCGATTATTGAAACAGTAATCGAGCGTTATAAAGCACAAGGCTCTTATGCAACAGACCCAATCCTCGATGAGGGGGAGTGGGATAACTTGCAAACAATAATGGAGGAAGCAGGTGAACTTCCTCAACGTGTGGAGTATGAAAAACTTGTGAACACAACTTTTGCTAAAAAGGCTGCTGAGTAATGGAATTTTTACAGCTAGAGAATATTCACCATAGTTATTTTTCAAGCACCCAGGCAAAGGAAGTATTACGTGATATTAGCTTGGCCATTCGTGAAGGAGAGTTTGTGTCGTTTATCGGGCCTAGTGGCTGTGGCAAAACGACGTTATTATCAATAATCGCTGGTTTGTTTCCAGCAACAGAAGGCAAGGTCTATATAGATGGTGAGGAACTATCGGCATATAATCAATCAAGCATTGGCTATATGCTTCAGCAGGACTATTTATTTCCGTGGAAAACGATTGAAGAAAACGTTACTATTGGTTTGAAAATTATGGAGCGAAGCAATAATACGCATAAAGTAACGGCCAATGCTCTTTTGCAAGAAGTAGGATTACCAAATGTGGGAAACAATTATCCACGAGAATTATCAGGGGGTATGAGACAACGTGTGGCACTTGCTCGCACCTTAGCAGTAAATCCTAAAATTTTATTGTTAGATGAACCATTTTCAGCTCTTGATTATCAATCAAAATTAAAGCTTGAGGATTTAGTTGTAGAAACATTAAAGACCTATAGAAAGACAGCAATTCTTGTGACACATGATATTGGAGAGGCAATAGCTATGAGTGAGCGTGTCTTTTTATTTTCTGCCAATCCAGGGACATTGCATAAAGTGTTTGAAATACCTGAAGAACTTCGTGAATTGTCACCGTTTGAGGTAAGACAGCATCCGACCTATGCAGATGTATTCCAAATCATTTGGAAGGAGCTGGAGAGCCTTGGATAACACATTATTTAAACAATATCAGCAAATGCTGAAAAAAGAAAAACGCTTTGTACGGCTATATCAGCTTATTATTCTGCTTCTTTTCTTTGGAGGTTGGGAGCTGCTTTCTAGATTAGAATGGATTGACCGTTTAATTTTTAGTTCACCGACACAAGTTTGGCATACATTTATCGAAAAAGTAATTGATGGAACTTTAACATTGCATGTTGGTGTGACATTAATGGAAACGGTTATTGGCTTTATTGCTGGGACTTTACTGGGGACGCTCATAGCTATCCTATTGTGGTGGTCACCATTTCTATCGAAGGTACTCGACCCTTATTTAGTTATTTTAAATGCGATGCCAAAAGTGGCGCTAGGACCTATTCTTATTGTTGCACTAGGCCCGGGTTATTTTTCCATCATTGCGATGGGGGCTTTAATTTCCATTATTATTACGACCATCGTAGTATATACGGCCTTTAAAGGTGTTGATCCGAATTACAGTAAAGTCCTACAAACATTCGGTGCAACTAGGTGGCAAATCTTTCGAGAAGTCATCTTACCAGCATCCTTTCCGACCATAATTTCAACCTTGAAGGTGAATGTGGGACTATCGTGGGTTGGGGTTATTGTTGGTGAGTTTTTAGTTGCCTCTAAAGGTCTTGGCTATTTAATTATCTACGGCTTCCAAGTGTTTAATTTTAACCTTGTGCTCATGTCCTTGCTTATCATTGCATTTTTTGCAACGATTATGTATCAGGTGGTTGAGTTGATAGAAAAGTCGGTTATTAAAAATAATGGCTAATATAGTAAAGAGGTGTCTCCTATGGGAGGCACCTCTTTTTGGTTTTATACATTAAAATTCTTTATCCATTTGTGGTGAAGTTCTATAAAAACGGAAATTACCTGTTTCTAAACGTGCAACCGTATTTTCTTTAATACGATCATGGCAATTGTCACACATATAAGTATGGATTGGACGATTACGTAATTTTTTAGCTAAAGGTAAATTATCGTCTATATTTTGAATCGTATCGCAAATTACGCATTTTACGCGCATTGCATTCCCCCCTATTCAGCGCGAATGGCTAATACGTTTTTAATAGGATTGTCAAGATTTGAACCATCTCTCATTAATACATGGATAGGACCATCCTCTAAGAGTGGTTTGCCATCTTGGCTATATTTTAAAATAAGTTTATAGGCTTCTTCAATAGAAAAAGGATATTCCTGACCATTTTCACATTCAAAGATAATCTTTGTTGCTTCAGGTTTAATTTCAGCATTTTTCAAGAAATGACCTAATTCAATACCAAATGTGCCTGTTTCCATTCCTTTACGGTCAAATTTACGCTCTGATTTTAATGTAGGTGGAAATGTAGCTCCTTCCATAATCTCACGAGACCAGTGAGCACCAACTTCACGCATATATTTGATGTCTGAATCTTCCTCAACATCTTGTGTCGTGAAATATGTTTTTAAATCTAATTTACGGTCATCGAAAATCCAAACAGTGGGATCTAATGTTAATTGATATGATACTGCGCCCTTGATAGGAATTATTGTTTCCATGATAGAAATCCTCCTCAAATCTTGTATATCCATGACATAGTATAACGCTAATGCCTAAAAATAATAAAGAAATAAAATTGGAATTCGGTATTTTCCAATGAAGACACTTGCATTTTTAACGACTAAAAGATAAACTTTATTAAGATAGAATCGAAGAAATATCAGATAATGGGGGCGTCCTCATGGATACGAAATCACAAACTTCTTTTCAAGAAAAGGCTTTGGAGCTTTTAATTGCTGATGCAGATAAGATTGCTCGCCTTATTCGAGTACAAATGGATCATTTAACAATGCCACAATGCCCTTTATATGAGGAAGTATTAGATACACAAATGTTCGGCCTGTCTCGTGAAATTGATTTTGCTGTGAAGCTAGGTCTGATTGAACGTGAAAAAGGCAAGGAAATTCTCGATTCACTCGAGAAAGAACTTTCTGTACTACACGATGCGTATACAGACAAATAAAAAGAAAAAACTCAAACGCTTTTTTGCGCTTTGAGTTTTTTTACTAGAACGAGGTTTTTCAGATGAAACAATACTTAAAACGATATGCACAAAATTTTGATTACCCCTTATTTTTTACTGTCCTATTATTGAGCTTATTTGGATTAATTATGATTTATAGTTCAAGTATGATGGTAGCTATTGTACGTGAAGGAGAAGCGCCTGATTACTTTTACCAAAAGCAAATCACCAATTTAATAGTTGCCTCTTTAGGTTTTATTGTGGCAGCATTTTTCCCTTATAAGCATTATGCGAATAAGAATATTATGATGATACTTACTATCATATTAGCTGTTCTATTTACTTGGCTAAAGGTAGCAGGGCATGGTGCAGAAGATGTAGGGTCACAAAGTTGGATACGTGTGCCTGGTTTAGGAAACTTTCAGCCATCTGAATATGCAAAACTATTTATAATTTTATATTTTGCAGCTGCTTTTTATCGCAAATCACAAAAATATACATTTGAAAAACTTCAACCGACGGAAATCTTTTATCCCATTTTTCTATGGATTCTAGTAGTGGCTGGTGTTGCATTTGAAACAGATTTAGGGGCAGTTATTATTTTATGTGGTATTGCCGTATCCGTCGTAGCTTCCAGTGGTATTCCCTTTAAGACCTTTTGGAAATTTTTTGGTGTATTGGCGGCATTCGGTGCTGCAATCCTTGGCATACTTTTGTTATTCAAGGGTGAACTATTAACTGATAACCGAAAAGGGCGAATTTTATCTTATTTAAATCCGTTCGAATATGAAAATGGTAGTGGTCACCAAGTGGCCAATAGCTATTATGCAATTGGTGGAGGCGGCTTAGAAGGAAGAGGACTTGGTCAATCCATTCAAAAATTAGGGTACCTACCTGAACCACAAACAGATTTTATTATGGCTATAATTATGGAAGAATTAGGGATATGGGGAGTTTTAATCGTCCTGACTGGTTTAGGGTTTATCGTGTATAAAGGTTTTTCTATTGCTTTGCGAACAAAGGATCCAATGGCACGCATGATTGCGGCAGGTATTGCGAGCTGGATAGGCTGGCAATCGTTTATAAATCTTGGGGGTGTAACTGGGTTAATCCCGTTAACCGGTGTAACGTTACCTTTTATAAGCTATGGCGGTACATCTATAATCATTCTATCTTTAGCAATGGGAATATTAATCAATGTTTCTATGTTTGAAAAGGTAGAGAGGAAAAAAACACAATCATAAAGGGGGATATCTATGGAATCAATCAACAAAATCCTTGTAGCCAATCGAGGAGAAATTGCAATTCGTATTTTCCGTGCTTGTACGGAGCTGAATATCCAAACTGTTGCTATCTATTCAAGAGAAGATAGTGGTGCTTTTCATCGCTTTAAAGCTGATGAAGCTTATTTAGTGGGAGCGGGCAAGAAACCAATTGATGCCTATTTAGATATTGAAGGTATTATTGCCATCGCAAAAGATGCAGATGTTGATGCGATTCATCCTGGGTATGGTTTTTTATCAGAAAACGTGGAATTTGCACGTCGCTGTGAAGAAGAGGGTATTATCTTTATTGGACCAACTTCTGAACATTTAGATATGTTTGGGGATAAGGTTAAAGCACGTTTGCAAGCCATTGCGGCTGACATTCCTGTTATTCCTGGTACAGATGGCCCTGTAGCCAATTTAGCAGAGGTAGAGGCATTTGCTAGCACTTTTGGCTATCCAATTATGATTAAGGCAGCGCTTGGCGGTGGTGGTCGTGGCATGCGTCTTGTGCATGCAGCCGAGGAGCTTGCTTCTGCCTATGAACGCGCAAAATCAGAAGCAAAAGCTGCTTTTGGCTCTGATGAGGTGTATGTTGAAAAGGCCATTATAAAACCAAAGCATATTGAAGTACAAATTATTGGTGATCAGCAAGGCAATATTGTGCATTTATATGAACGCGATTGTTCAATCCAACGTCGTCACCAAAAGGTAGTTGAGATTGCTCCTTCTAACTCGATTTCCGAAGAGCTAAGAAATCGTATTTGTGCTGCTGCTGTGAAAATAATGAAGAATGTCTCGTACATAAATGCAGGGACAGTGGAATTTTTAGTCGCAGGGGACGATTTTTATTTCATCGAGGTAAACCCTCGCATTCAAGTAGAACATACGATTACAGAAATGATTACAGGTGTAGATATTGTTCATACCCAAATTAAGGTAGCAGCAGGTTATAGCCTGTTCAGCGAAGAAATTCATATGCCAAAGCAAGAAGATATGCCAATGATCGGCTATGCAATTCAGGCTCGTGTAACAACAGAGGACCCTGCTAACGACTTTATGCCGGATACAGGAAAGTTAATGGTTTACCGCTCTAGTGGTGGTTTTGGAGTGCGTTTAGATGCCGGTAATGGTTTCCAAGGTGCTGTTGTCACACCATACTATGATTCCTTACTCGTAAAAATCTCTACATCTGGCATGAATTTTAAAGAAGCTGCTGCGAAAATGGACCGAAATTTAAAAGAATTCCGTATTCGTGGCGTCAAAACGAATATTCCGTTTTTAAATAATGTTGTGACACATGAGAAATTTTTATCCGGTGCCTTTGATACAAGCTTTATTGACACTACACCAGAGCTGTTCCATTTCCCAGTACGTCAAGACCGGGGGACAAAGCTGTTAAGCTATATCGGTAATGTAACGTTAAACGGATTCCCTGGTGTGGAAAAGCAATCAAAGCCCATTTTTGTTCAACCGAACATTCCTAAAATAGATCGTTTAATTGTGCCACCAACCGGTACGAAACAAATTTTAGATACACAGGGAGCAGATGGCTTAGTGCAATGGATTTTAGCACAAGATGATGTGCTATTAACGGATACTACTTTCCGTGATGCTCATCAATCTCTTCTCGCTACTCGTGTACGCTCGCATGATATGTATCAAATTGCAGATGCAACAGCTCGTATGATGCATCAATTATTCTCTTTGGAAATGTGGGGCGGTGCTACGTTTGATGTGGCGTATCGCTTCTTAAAGGAGGACCCATGGGAGCGTTTAGCAAAACTACGTGAGCAAGTTCCAAACGTATTATTCCAAATGTTGTTGCGTGGTGCCAATGCTGTTGGTTACACGAACTATCCTGACAATTTAATCCGTGAATTTATCGCAGAATCAGCTGCATCGGGTATTGATGTGTTCCGTATTTTCGATAGCTTGAACTGGATTAAGGGAATGGAAGTAGCTATAGATGCAGCACGACAATCAGGGAAAATTGCGGAAGCGGCAATCTGCTATACTGGCGATATTCTGGATGATACTCGTGCGAAATATTCTGTGCAATATTATAAGGACATGGCCAAGGAACTTGAGGCATCTGGTGCTCATATTTTAGCTATTAAAGATATGGCTGGTTTACTGAAGCCAGAAGCAGCATATCGTTTAATTTCCGAATTAAAAGAGACGACAAGTCTGCCAATCCACTTGCATACCCATGACACTAGTGGTAATGGTATTTACTTATATGCAAAAGCCATTGAGGCAGGTGTAGATATCATTGATACAGCATTAGGGTCAATGGCGGGTCTCACATCTCAGCCAAGTGCAAACTCACTTTACTATGCCATGAAGGGCAGTAAACGTGAGCTCCGTGCAGACATCGATGCATTGGAAAGATTGTCTTATTATTGGGAAGATGTACGTAAATATTATAAGGATTTCGAAAGTGGCATGATTAGCCCACACTCTGAAATCTATGTACATGAGATGCCTGGAGGACAATATAGTAATCTACAACAACAGGCAAAAGCAGTAGGCCTTGGCGATCGCTGGGAAGAAGTTAAACGTATGTATTCCCGTGTGAACCTATTATTTGGGGACATTGTCAAAGTAACACCTTCCTCGAAGGTAGTAGGTGATATGGCACTCTTTATGGTACAAAATGACTTAGATGAAAATACTGTATTAACAAGGGGTCAAACGATTGATTTCCCAGACTCTGTTATTGAATTATTCCAAGGCTATCTAGGACAGCCACACGGCGGATTCCCTAAAGCATTGCAACAAGTAGTGCTAAAAGACCGTAAAGCTATTACAGTTCGACCTGGTGAATTATTAGAGCCTATTCAATTTGAACAATTGGAGGCAGTGCTAGAAGAAAAATTGAATCGTCCGGTTTCGAAAAAGGACGTATTGGCATATGCCCTTTATCCAAAAGTTTTTGAAGAGTATGCGAAAACGGCAGAATCTTTCGGTAATATTTCAGTTCTTGATACGCCTACATTCCTTTACGGCTTAAAGCTTGGTGAAATCATTGAAGTTGAAATCGAAAAAGGAAAAACGCTGATTATTAAACTGGTCTCTATCGGCGAACCGCAACATAATGGAACGCGTGTCCTGTACTTTGAGCTAAATGGTCAATCCCGTGAATTGGTCATTCAAGATATGACCGTGGAAGTAGATGGCAATCTGTCATTAAAGGCAGATCCAAGTAATCCAAATCAAATTGGTGCTACAATGCCTGGTACTGTATTGAAGGTCGTTGTGTCCAAAGGAAGTCCTGTAAAACGTGGTGATCATCTATTGATTACAGAGGCAATGAAAATGGAAACAACTGTCCAAGCACCAAAAGATGGTATCGTTAAAGAGGTTTATGCAAGTGCAGGAGATGCTATTTCAACAGGTGATTTGCTGATTGAAGTTGAATAACTGATAGTAATACAAGGTATGTAGATGCTTTTTTAATATCTGCATACCTTTTTTAATTGTAGAAATGAGAACAATTATATAGAATTTGATTAATTGATTAAGAGATGTTTGAGTAATCAATGAGATTTTATGGAAATTAATAAAAATACCTTTATTCAGGAAGCAAGGAAACAGCAAATTATTTGATGTAACTATAAGGACGTTCAGTGATATTGGCTATGTGAAGTCGAGTTTAGCCCAAATTGCAAATGTACTTTCATTAGCACAGCTTTAATTTCATATCATTTCGCAAAAACACATGTTGCGGATGATTCATTAGCTCATTTTATGGAGGTCATATCAAGAGATACACCCAGAAGGTAATACTGCGCTACTAGTACTGCTAATAACATTCCTTTTGATAAGTTGCCAGGTGATGGAGAAGATCTTTATTACAAGCCTTGAGCAATATATTAACTAAAGGAACAAGGGGAATATATTACATCTGTCCATGTTATGGTAAAACTTATTCAAGGATTGATTGGGGAGTACATGTTAAGAAGGATACCTCATCGAAGAGGTTATCAACATTAGCTGGACAGCTATGAAAGTAGAGGACACTAACCATGCCTAAAGCTTTATTTAATTGGATGTTTGTCATTGGTTTAATACTATTAGGTGGTCGTCTTGTAACAGTGATTTGTAGATATTTTGACATTCCATTTACATCATTCTTTAAAGACTACGCCCTAGTATCTATGATTATTTTAATAGTAGGGATTATTGGAACTGAATCTATGAAGAAACAACGATAAGAATAAAAAAAGATTCGTTACAAATACTGTAACGAATCTTTTTTATTAAACTATTTCATTTTTTCATTGTAGTTACTACGAGCAACGAGCATGATCATGTAACATAATAGACCGAACAAGAGAGAAATTAATAATGAATGCATTAAAGCGACTGTTAAGTTCAGTTTAGTTAGGACTACTAACATACCAGCAATCACTTGTAAAAATACTATAGTAAAAGCAATGATCCAACCATAGTAAACCACACGTTGATTTTTATATTCTTTCACAGCGTGCCAAGTTATGTATGCAATCCAAATGAAAATAATAAGAACAGCTAAACGATGTCCCATTTGCACCCATTCGTACATGTTATTTGGAGATGCTAATGGTGTTTCGTTATAGCAAAATGGCCAGTCTGGGCAAATTAAGCTCGAATCTGTATGTCGAACTAACGCACCGGTATAAACGACCAAATAAGAATAAATTGTGACAGCAATTGTATGCCAACGTAACTTTTTACCAATAAATACGTTATCGGCATCAAATTTCCGATCGACTTCAAATACAATCATAGAGAGAAGCAGAACCGCGGCAAAGGAAATAAGAGAAATACCAAAATGAAGTGCTAAGATGAAATCACCTTGCCCCCATAGTACTTGAGCAGCTCCAATAAGAGCCTGCGCAATTAAGAAAAACATTGCTAAAAAACCTAAAAGTTTTACTTCACGAATATGTCCGAGCTTACGCCATGTCCAAACTGTTAACACAAGAATTGAAATAGATACGACTCCAGTAACAAGACGATGTGAGAATTCAATAAGGACTTCCGGTGTAATCTCCTTTGGAATAAGAGATCCATTACAATCAGGCCAGTTTCGACCACAGCCTAAGCCACTATCTGTTTTCGTAACGAGAGCCCCACCTAATAAAATAAGGAGCATCCCTACCGTAGCGGCAACAGCAAACCACTTTAAATATCTATTGTGTTGCATAAAATGAGTCACCTACTTTATCTATCAACATTACAAGAACGTAATGTTTCTGCTACTAGATAATATCGAAAATACGTTTAAAAAACAACTTGTAAAGGGAAGGGAGTACTAGATGTCGATTCCATTTCACAAATTGTTCATAATTTCGTGCTTTAACCTTCACAATTCATTTTAGAAAATGATTTACTATAGATATGTTGTTTTTAATTATATTTCTAGACAAAACTAATTTTTACAACTTCATCTAAATTTCACTTAATGTCTAGAAATCAATCGCAAATTTCGCTATAGTTATTGTTAGCGGAATATGCTTACAAAAATGAAAGGAGAGGTAGTATGTCAAACGGTCGTACGCTGGCGGCTACTAGAAATACTGGTCCAGAAACAACATCAGTTGTAAAAGATTTCTTAGCACTAATAAAAATTGGCATTGTAAACTCGAATCTTGTCACAACGTTTACAGGGATGTGGCTGGCTTTTCAATTTACTAGTAGACACTTCTTGCAAGAACTGGATGTCATCTTATTCACCATGCTGGGTGCGGCATTAATCATTGGTGGCTCAGGTGCAATGAATAACTTTATTGATCAAGATATAGATCCGATCATGAAAAGAACGAAGGCAAGACCGACAGTGACTGGCAGATTCAAGCCAAATTTTGTATTGACCATTGCCCTCTCATTTTTAATTGTAGGTGAAATTTTGTTATTTGCGGCATCGTTTGCAGCCGGCATGTGGGGACTAGCAGGAATATTTGCTTATGTCGTTCTGTATTCAATGTGGTCAAAGAGAAAGCATGTTAGTAACACGGTTGTAGGAAGCATTTCAGGGGCTATTCCTCCTATTATTGGATTCGCAGCAGTTGAGCCTGCTTTAGGTCCAGGAGCACTTGCCTTATTTCTAATTATGTTTGCATGGCAACCACCACATTTCTACGCGCTTGCTATGAAACGTACAGAGGAATATCGTGCAGCTAAAATACCAATGCTACCAGTTGTAAAGGGATTTAAACGTACAAAGTACTCAATGTTATTCTGGATTCTTTTATTATTACCGTTACCTTTCCTTTTACCGGAGCTTGGAATTGGCTTTTTAACTCTTGCTACTGCATTGAACTTGGGTTGGTTAATACTAGCTCTGAAAGGCTTTACAGCAAAAGATGATATGAAATGGGCAAACAGAATGTTTATTTATTCATTGAATCATATGACCATACTATTTGTATCCATCATAATATTTGCGGTGTTTAGCTAAATTTAGGAATTCTTTCTTTTTTAAAAGAATTCATATAGACAGAACTAATGTCCTATGTACACATGAAAATACAACAAAGAAAGAGGGGTTTAATTAAGCTATGATGAAAGGGCTTAAAAAATGGCGTCTTTTTTCACTTCTAGCAGTGATGATGGTTTTCCTTTCAGGTTGTGGTGAAGATTATCTTTCTACACTAAAACCATCTGGAGAAGTAGGTAAACAACAATTAAATTTATTACTGTTAACTACTGTAATTATGACGCTAGTAGTGGTAATAGTATCCGTTATTTATTTACTTGCATTCCTGAAATACCGTCGTTCACGCGTTGGTGAAAATGTTATCCCTAAGCAAGTAGAGGGTAGTCATACGTTAGAAGTGATTTGGACAGTTATACCAATTATTCTATTATTAATTATCGCTGTACCAGTTGTTACAACTACTTATAAATTTGCAGATGTTGCTGCAATGGATGAGGTAGATGAAGAGGGGAACAAAACTGCCCTAACAATCAATGTAACAGCAAAATTGTACTGGTGGGAGTTCGAATATCCTAACCAAGGTATTATAACGGCTCAAGAGCTAGTAGTACCAACAGGTGAAAAAGTTTACTTTAATTTAAAAGCTGCCGATGTTAAGCACTCATTCTGGATTCCTGCTGTAGGCGGTAAAATGGATACAAACGTAGAAAACTTAAACAAATTCTATTTAGTATTTGATAAAGAATCTAAAGACCTAAAAGATGGCGTATTTTATGGTAAATGTGCTGAATTATGTGGACCTTCACATGCTTTAATGGACTTTAAAGTAAAAGCTTTAAGCCCAGATGCATTTGACGCATGGGTTGATGCAATGAAAGCAACAGAAGGACAGACTGCTGACAAAGCATCATCAGATCTTGGCGAAGCAACTTTTGCTAACAGCTGCTTAGGCTGTCATGCTATCTCTGGTTCAGGAGCAGGCGGTACACCAGGTCCAAACTTAACTACGTTTGGTGACCGTAACCGTGTTGCTGGTTTCTTAGAACACAATGAAGAAAACTTAAAAGCTTGGATTAAAAACCCTGAGGAATTTAAACCAGGTAACTTGATGATGAATGCTGATGGTACTGCACCTATATACGGCAATTTATCTGACGAAGAAATTGAAGCTCTTGCAACTTATATCATGGGCTTATCAGTTGAAAAATAATTTCCGTTCTATGTAACAAATTTTGAGGGAGGTAAAAGTTGTGAGCTCATACACACAGAAAAAGGGCTTTGGAGCAACTGTCTGGGATTACATTACTACTGTTGACCATAAAAAGTTAGCAGTTATGTATTTATTAGCCGGTACATTGTTCTTCGCTATCGCTGGTTTTGAAGCGTTATTAATGCGTATTCAGTTAATGAAACCAAATAACGATTTCGTGTCAGCTGGTTTTTTCAATGAATTATTAACAATGCACGGAACAACGATGTTATTCCTAGCTGCTACTCCATTACTATTCGCATTTATGAACATGCTTGTACCATTACAAATTGGTGCACGTGACGTTGCATTCCCGTTCCTTAACTCATTAGGGTTCTGGTTATTCTTCCTAGGTGCAGTATTCCTTCACCTGTCATTCTTTATGGGTGGCGCTCCTGATGCGGGCTGGACTTCTTATGCATCACTATCTTTATATTCTCCAGGGCATGGTATTGACTTCTATGTACTTGGTTTACAGATTTCAGGTGCAGGTACGTTAATTTCGGGTCTTAACTTTATCGTTACGATTATCACGATGCGTGCTCCTGGTATGACATTCATGCGTATGCCATTATTCACATGGACAGCTCTTGTATCAAGTGCATTAATTTTATTCGCATTCCCTCCATTAACAATTGGTTTATTAATGATGTTATTTGACCGTATGTTCGGTGGTAACTTCTTTGACCATACAATGGGTGGTAACACAGTTATTTGGGAACACTTATTCTGGATCTTCGGACACCCAGAAGTATATATCTTAGTATTACCTGCGTTCGGATTATTCTCTGAGATTATCCCAGCGTTCTCTCGTAAACGTTTATTCGGATACTCTTCAATGGTATTCGCAACAATTTTAATCGGTTTCTTAGGGTTCATGGTTTGGGCCCACCATATGTTTACAGTTGGTCTTGGACCAACAGCAAACGCTATCTTCGCCGTTGCAACAATGGCAATTGCCGTTCCAACAGGTATGAAGGTATTCAACTGGATCCTAACGATTTGGGGTGGATCTATTAAAGTTACAACACCAATGCTTTATGCACTTGGTTTCATTCCGTCATTCGTTGCGGGTGGTGTTACAGGGGTAATGCAAGCATCTGCACCTCTTGACTACCAATTACATGATTCTTACTTTATCGTAGCTCACTTCCACTACGTAATCGTTGGTGGTATCGTTACTGCATTATTTGGTTCAGCACATTTCTACTGGCCAATTTTCTTCAACCGTATGTTAAACGAAACGCTTGGTAAAATTACTTTCTGGATATTCTTTATCGGATTCCATTTAACGTTCTTCGTTCAACACTTCCTTGGTTTAATGGGTATGCCACGTCGTGTATTCACTTACATGGAAGGTCAAGGTTGGGATCAATTCAACTATATCTCTACAATCGGTGCATTAATGATGGGTGTAGGGGTTATCTTAATGGTAATCAACTGCTTAATGTCTATCAAAGGCAAACCAGCAGGTCGCGATCCATGGGGCGATGGACGTACATTAGAATGGTCAATTCCACAACCAATTCCATTCTACAACTTCCGTCAAACACCTCTTGTTCGTGGTTTAGATCCATGGTGGATTGAAAAACAAGAAGGTAACAAAGAAGTTACATTTGCTGAGCCACTAGGCGATATTCATATGCCAAATAACTCAGCGATTCCATTCGTTATTTCATTAGGTATGTTTATTGCAGCATTCGGTGCACTTTATAATCCTGATGCAGATAAACCTTGGTCAATTTATGTTTTAATTGCAGGTCTTGCAATTACATTTGGCGCAATGATTGTCCGCTCTGTTAAAGATGATCACGGCTTCCATTTACACAAAGAAGAAATTCTTGAAATTGAAGAACAACTTTATGGCAAAGGGGGAAATAAATAATGGATTTCAATACTAAATTTACTCCTCATACTTGGCCAGATCATCCTGAACAAGCAACGCTGGAAGGTAAAAACAAAGTCGTTGGTTTCTGGATTTTCCTTGCCTGTGAAGTTGTACTTTTCGCAAGTTTATTCGCTACTTATTTAGCGCTTAAGAACAAAGGGCCAGCTGGCATGGAGTTCACAACTCAAGGTTTATTTGAATTACCATTAGCATTTGCTATGACGATGTTACTTTTAACATCTTCACTAACATCTGTTTATGCAATTTACCATATGCGTAACTTTAACTTTAAAGGAATGCAAACTTGGTTAGCAATTACTTTAGCTTTAGGTCTTGGTTTCTTAGCTCTTGAAATTTATGAGTTCCAACACTATGTACATCTTGGTTTTACATTTAACCAGTCTGCATTCGCAACTGCGTTCTATTCTTTAGTTGGTACACATGGTTTCCACGTAACTTTAGGACTTGTATGGATCGCAACTTTAATGATTCGTAATGCTAAGCGTGGTTTAAACTTATACAATGCACCTAAATTCTTCGTAGCTGCTTTATATTGGCACTTTATCGACGTTGTTTGGGTATTCATCTTTACAGTAGTTTACTTGATGGGAGTGATCGGATAATGTCTTCACACGATACACCTATAGTTGCTAAATCACAGGCACAATATGAGTATGATCGTCATCATAATGCCGTTCATATGCGTAAACAAGTACTCAACTTTGCGATTATGATTTTCTTTACTTTTATCGCTTTCGCAGTAGTTGCAGCTGATTTTTCTAAATACTTAATTATGCCATTCGTTTTATTATTAGCGGGTGTTCAAGTTGTACTTCAACTGTATTCTTTCATGCACTTAGAAGACAAAAAAACACACTTCGGTGGCGTTATTGGTTTCTTCATGTGGATGGGGATTTTAATTGCATTTACATTCTTCTTAGCATTCTTAACAATTATTTGGTGGTAATCACCAAAAAAAGCACGTTCGTTACTTTGTACGAACGTGCTTTTTTTATTTTAAATTTTAGTGATAGATGCAAAAAGAAGCAAACACTGGCAATCTTAACATTTGTTCACCTTTCGTTCATTGCAGTATAGCTGTAAGCGTTTTATAATAGGAGTACTGAAGTTTAAAGGAGTGCGTTCTATATGCCACTTAGTATATTTGGTTTCCAAGCATTATGGAGCCCATATTTAATAGGGGTTCTTGTTTTTATAACAATCATCTATTTTTTAGTCACAGTAAAGTGGCGTCAGGATTTTAAAGAAAGTGAACCTTTAAAAAAGGGACAAGCAATCTATTTCGTATTAGCCATGATTACCATTTATATCATTAAAGGATCTCCAGTTGATTTAATGGCTCATATTATGTTTACAATGCATATGGTTCAAATGGCTATTTTATTATTACTAGTACCGATTTTCTTAATTAAAGGAATACCTTGGTGGGTTTGGAAGGTTGCCATTGAAGCACCTGTTGTTAGAACTATATTTAAAGTATTAACACTACCAGTTGTTGCCGTGTTTGTGTTTATTGGTCTATTTTCCTTCTATCATTTACCAGATGTATTAGATTATATTAAATTAAATGAAACGCTACATGGTACCTATACATTTGTCTTATTCCTATCTGCTGTATTTATGTACTGGCCTTTAATTCAAAATATCCCAGGTAGAGCTCAAATGAAGCCCTTGCATAAATTAGGCTATATTATTGCAAATGCCGTTTTAATTACTCCTGCCTGCGGATTAATCATATTTGCGCCTAATGCCATGTATGAAACGTATACGAATGGTGAAGCTTGGTTAAAGGCAATGGAGCTCTGTGTTCCAGCTTCTACGTTATCGGGGCTATCATTATCAGGACCTGAGTTATTTACAGACATGAAACCTGTTGCTGACCAGCAGTTAGGTGGCGTACTAATGAAAATCATACAAGAGCTTATTTTTGGTGTATTACTTGGTGCCATCTTTACAAAATGGTATCGTGCTGAACAAAAGGATCCAGATAAAATTACAGCTGATGCATTAGCAGCCCATCAAAAAAAGTGGGAAAGTCAACAGCAACATTAATTATAAAATAGAAATTTACTTTGTATAAGGGGTTTTGATAATGGAATTGCAAATTTTGCCTACTATTAGTACATCGTTTATCGTCATTAGTGCCGTACTAGTAGCAATAGGATGGGGCTTAATTATAAAAAGAAATGTAGAAGGGCATAAAAAGGTAATGCTTGCTGCAGGTGTTGCTGCTCTTATCTTCTTTATTATTTATGCTTCACGTACGGTGTTTATTGGAAATACTGCCTTTGGTGGTGGAGAACATTTAAAACCATATTATACGTTCTTCTTGATATTCCATATTATTTTAGCAACATCTGGTGCCGTGTTTGGGATAGTTAGTATTATTTCAGGTCTTAAAACAAACCTAAAATTACACCGTCGTATCGGACCAATTACAAGTATTATTTGGTTCTTCGTCGCTATAACAGGTGTCCTTGTTTATTTATTATTGTATGTTTTATTTGAACCAGGCGAAACAACATCCGTTATTAAAGCTATTTTAGGCTTATAATAAAAATCTCCCACCTCATTTTTCTATAGGTGGGAGGTTTTTTGTCGTTGGCTGAAGTAATGAGAGTACCACTACAAAAAGTAATGGACCAATTAAAATACCTAAAAATCCAAAAATTTTGAATCCAATAAACATGGCAATAAAAGTTGAAAGAGAAGAAAGTCCAATTTTATCACCTATTATTTTAGGCTCAATCATACGACGAACTAAAAATTGACCTACTGTTAATACAATTAATACAACGGCATAAAGATAGTCGCCAGCAAAAACTTGATAGATTGCCCAAGGGACTAATAAAATAAAGGAGTCTAGAAAAGGAATAAAGTCCAAGACGACAAGCAGCAATGCTAACAATAGAGGGAATGGCGTTTTAAGAAAATAAAAGGCAGCGATAGCTAAAGCAAAAATGCCTAATCCTACTAGCAATTGTGCTTTCAAAAATCCAAATAAGGCTAGTTTTACTCGTTGCCCAATAAATACAATTTTCTGATGGTAATGGAAAGGGATGGGCATTAATATTTTTTGATTGATGGTTGGCAATTCCAAAAGTAACATATATAAGACGATCCAATAGACAAAAATATCAAATAATCGTGTAGGGATATACGTTAATAAGGCTGACCAGACATCGATGTTTGTTAAAGAGAGTGCAAAATTTTCAGTGGAAACTAAAGCTCTTGCAATCATATATTGAATTTGTGAAACTAGCTCTACAGGTAAATGGTAGGTATGGTTACTCAATTTAGATTGCATTTGAATCCATAGTGCAGAAAGTTGATTCAGATAATCTGGAATATGAATTATAAAAGATGAAAATTGTTTCCAGCTTATATAAATAATAAGCGTACATAATAATAAAGATATACTTAAAAAAAATATAAAAAAGATCGAGACCACTATTTTACGCTTTTTTCGAAAACGTTTGCTCATCCGAACTATAATAGGTTCTAAAAGTAAGGCGGTTAAGTAGGCAAGTAAGATCGGCAATGATATTGAAATGAACCAGAGAAGAAAGACCCCAATTGCGATAACGATTATGGGATGACGAAAAAAAGGACGATTAAAAAAGGACAACATTTTTCTCACCTACATCTTCTTATAGATATAGGTAGTATGAGAAGAAATCAAATTTTTACTCAAAATAAAAAAGACTGGGCTACCAGTCTTTTCGTAACAATGAAGCTATTTAATGCGATACTTGCTATCACTTTTTCAGTTAATAAAGATTAGCGTGCGTTAACAGGTTCAAAGTTATTTTTATTTGTAGGCTCGATTGAGAATTGATCTAATTCTAATTTAACCTTTTTTAAGATTTCTTCACATTTTTTCACTAGGTGTGCTGGGTAAACTTCATCATCCCCATATTCAACACCATGTGGATAATAGTACTTACCAAGTGCTGGCTTCATTAAAGTAAGGATGGCATCGTGAGCACCAACATCACCAGAAATGGCATATGCGAAAACGCGTAGGTAATAGCGACCTTCACGAGTATCGAAACGTTTATCGAATGTCATACGTTCATAATCCCAACCGCCATCACATTCTAAACCATGTTTTTTCATAATGCTGACAAGTAGCTCTTGATCAGCTGTTAAATTTTCAAGGTTAGTATTTTCAAAATACATGTATAATCCTCCTTTAGGTTCTCGTACAAAGTATACGCTCATTTTTATAATAGAGCATATTCGACATTGTTGCAATGACAACATTGTGTCAACCCAATTACAATTGATATAATAACTTACAATAATGGTGATGAAAGGAGTCCTATATGAAAGCTTTATTCCGCATATTAATGATTTGTGGTGCGATAGCATTAATCGGCTTTATGTTTTTTAACACCCCTAAGGAAAATGAACCACTAGAAGGCCCGAATACCAATTCTAATATAATCCCTCAAACAGAACTAAAACAGCCTGATATAGGAGCAATGACACGTCCACAAACGGGTATTTCAACATTAATAGGGAAAGGCACACAAACCGTTTTGGAACAATATGGGGTACCAGGAAGAAAGGAACCCTCCTCGTTTGGGTATGAATGGTGGGTCTATAATAAAGATATTTCTACCTTTTTTATGATTGGCGTTGAAAATAACGTTGTCACACAAGTTTACATAGCAGGGCAAGATATCAATGCTTTCCCTTTTAAAGTAGGACAAAAACGCGATGAAATTTATCGCATGACGATTATTGATTATGAGGTAGCCGCCAATGTTGGTGATAATATTTACATATTCTCGATGAATGAAGAAGATATGCAAACAAGATTACTGGTCAAATTTGATGGACTCTATGCTCAGCTTTATATTGACCGAGAAACAAGTGAGTTACAGGGGATCCGATATACCGATAGTGAAACACTTGTCCTTCACCAGCCATATGAAATGAGTTATCAAGGAGAGCTTGTTAGACGTACACCGCCTTCTTCATTTTTACAGCAAGAAATTGATAGGGCGAATGCCAAACAGCTCGATGATTTACTAAATGTAACGAGAAAGCATCATGGGTTGCTGCCTGTAGAAATGAATGAATCATTGGAAAATACAGCGAGAATGCATAGCGAAGATATGAAGGTACAAAATTTTTTATCACATGAATCCCCCACTTATGGAGATCTTAAAAAGAGGTTACAAGCACAGAACATTGACTATAGCGATGCTAATGAAAATCTAGCAACTGCCTATTTTGATGCGATTGAGGCAATGCATGGCTGGACAAATTCACCAGAACATCGAAAAGTTCTTCTAAATGATAAATATTCACAAGTTGGTTCAGGCGTTTTCGTTGATTATTATACACAAATTTATCTAGAACCTGCTTCACAGAAGGTGGATCATGAGGAGTCAAATAATGAAGACACTGAAAGTGAGGAACCTGTAGAGGAAGAGAATAAGGACCAATCACCATAAAATAATAAATTTACATGAAGACAAGCCTTCGCTGAATGGACTTGTCTTCATTTTTTTGTGCTTGTTAGTGCTCCGATTGGCTTCAACATTTTTCGTCACACCGTTACAAAGGCCGTCATATGATAGAGAACTGAAAGGGGGAAGAGGCTTGCAATTAGCAGAGTTATTGAAAGACTGGCCATGTAGCGTGACGGGAGGTTCAATTCGAACAGAAATTACAGGCGTAGAGGATTATGCACAGGCCGTACAACCTGGCGACATTTTTATAGTACGAAAAGGCAAAAAAACTTCAGGAAGTCGTTTTGTCAAAGAAGCATTGGCCCGTGGAGCAGCCGCAATTGTCTCCGAGGAAAGTATTTCTTTACCCATTATTGATAAAGAAATTCCTTTTGTATGGGTTCCTAATACAGCCTTATTTCTATCGTATGCAAGTGCAAAGCTAGCGGCTTTTCCGGCAGAAGCATTAAGTGTTATTGCAATAACGGGGACAAATGGGAAGACCACAGTGAGTCACTTTGTCAGTCAACTTTTAAACGCTCTACATAAAAAAGCAGCGGTTATAGGAACGATTGGGTTTTATCTTGATGGCGAAAAGCAACAAACATCTTATGAGCAGCTTACCACATTGCAGGCTAAAGAATTACATCCGATATTAAAACAATGTGTACGCAAAGGTGTCTCACATGTAGTGTTAGAAGCATCTTCAATGGGATTACAGCAACATAGACTTGATCATTGTGATATTGATTGTGGAGTGTTTTTAAACTTATCAGAAGATCATTTAGAAGATCATGGGGGATTAGAAGCCTATAAACGTGCGAAAAAAAGATTAGCTGACTTATCTAAAAAGTTAGTATTAAACGGCGATGATAACTTTTGCCGTTCTGTTGGAATTTATGATAAGAAAAAATCCTGCTCATTTGGCTTTGATAATCACAATGATTTACATATCCAAATTGTCAGTGAAACAGTTGGCAAAACAGTGCTTTGCTTACAAACATCTGCGAGTGAGCATATTGTAGAAATCCCATTTGTAGGGAAGTATCATGTGCAAAATACGGTTGCAGCATTGATGGCAGTATGGCGCTTAGGAATTCCAATAGATGATATAATCGAACATATGTGGTCCTTAAAGCTTCCAGAAGGTAGGCTCGAGAAGATCGATAACCCAGTTGGAATTGATGTTTATGTAGATTATGCTCATACTGCTGAAGCGCTCCAAGCGGTGTTACAAACCTTCGATCGTTCGAAAACGATTTATCTTGTCTTTAGTTGTGGAGGAAATCGAGATAAAGCGAAACGCTTTGCTATGGGCGCTGTAGCAAGCAAATATGCAGACGTTATCTATTTAACAACAGATAATCCTCGAGATGAAGATCCAATCATAATTAATGAAAGTATTATTGCTGGTTTTACAGAGCAACAATACTATGAAATTTATTTAGACCGTAAAGTGGCAATCCATCAAGCGTTAGCGAAGGCAAAAAAAGGGGACATTGTCCTTGTTGCCGGAAAAGGGCATGAACAAACACAGCAAATTAAAAATCAAAAATTCCCTTTTTCCGATCAACAGTGTATCAAAGACTATTTTACAGGTTTACTTACCGACGCTGAATAACAAAGAATGATCCCGTAGCAATGGCTAGCTTGCGCCCTGTCTCATCTTCAATATCGCATTCCATTACAAGTGTTTGCCGCCCTTTATGAACAAAACGACCACGCGCAATTAATTCTTTATTCGTTGTTGTGGCAATATATGTGACATTCATATTTGTAGTTACTACATTAAATCCTTCTGGTACAGAACGGGAAGCAAGTCCACCCATTGCCGCATCGGCTATAGTCGCAATAATGCCGCCGTGTGGCACCTTTATCGTGTTATGAATAACTGGTGTAATGGGAATACGAACCTCACTGACTTCAGGCTCAAACTTGCCAACCATGTGTAAGGCAGCGTTAATAAAGCGACGATGAATGCCTTGCTGTTTTTCTCGGAGCCCGGTTAAAAGATGTAAAAGAACTTCTTCATCTTCCTCCGTACTATCTTGTAAAATTGCCCCTAATAATAGATCGATTTTTTCTTTGGGTGTTGTCATCAATTGGAAAAACCTCTTTCATTAATAATCTCATTAATGTAAAATTACCATAAAATCTGTTATGATGGGAAAGAGATTGGGGGAATTAAAAATGATGATGACCTCTGACTGGGTATTCATTTTAGATGAGGCGGAAGCGCTTTGTGAGATGATTCTTTCCTCAGAACCTGCGATGGCGCTCCGACAAGCGTATGATGCCGTTTATAGTGATACACAAATTGTAGAAGCTATTTACGCGTTTAATCGCATGAAAGAACAGTACGAAGATGTACAACGTTTCGGAAAATATCATCCGGACTACCATACAATTATGAAGTCGATTCGCCAACAGAAGAGGGCGCTTGACTTAAATGAAAAGGTTTCTGCCTTAAAAATTGCTGAAAACGATTTTCAGGACTTGCTTGATGAGATTAGCCTACTTGTAGGGAAAACAGTCTCTGAAGCGGTAAAAGTTCCTGTAAGCAATCCATTCTTTGCATCTGGTTCATCTTGCGGAGGAGGATGTGGCTCGGGCGGTTCATGCTCATGCTCAGCGTAAATGAAGATGTGTTAAAACACATCTCTACTAGACTGTACACAACTCGAAGTAAAACTGAGTTTGTTTACAGTCTTTTTCTATACAATTATGGCAGGAGGCAATATACATGAAAAACATAGGATTGCAGTCGTACCAGAAGATGGTATATGAAAAGAGGTAGTACCAGCAGTTATAGATGCACATGCACTTAATATGGGGGATCTATTAGATGGTCACTTTCAATACGAGTGGACATCTTTCCAGGGGCATTATCACTTAGAGAGGACTAATATGAAACCTGAAAATGGGATAGAGATTTTAGAGTCATATGACCAAATTTTCTTATGGGCAGTGGGCATGCCGCAATTAGTGCCAGACCATATATTCTTAAGAGGGCTACTGAACGGATGCGGTATTACAACATGAAGAATCAGTCTATCAATGAAAGACATTACTTAATATAACAAAAGCCATCGTGTATCTCGATGGCTTTTATCAATAGTAAGAAGGAAGGCGTTTATTTAAAATATTAGCTTTCCATAGGATAATTCCTTGTTAAGACTCTTGAGTTTGCAATAATTCTACGGCTATATCAGGACGATCCGTAATAATCCCTTTAGCGCCGTTAGTAATTAATTTTTTCATCGTCTCTATGTCATTGATTGTCCAATAGTGAACTGGAATGTTGAGATTATTTAAAAACTGAATAAATTTTGGAGAATCTAAAGCGATAACCCCTGATTTAGGAGGAATTTGGAACACATCTACTTTTGGATGATATAAATGTCCGAATTGACTGGAGAAGGAAGCAAATGCTTTTCTTACATCTGATTCACCTGCACCAAGCGCCACCTGATTTTGAGCATATAAGTTAAAACGATCTATTTGCTCACCATAAAAACTTGTTACAACAACACGATCCTCTGCGCCAAGTTCTTCAATTAAACGCCAGAGCTTAGAAGGCATTAGACTTCCTTCATAAGTTTCAGGGGCATCTTTAATATCGATATTGATTAACATATGTGGGTACGTCTCAAGTAACTCACGTAATGTTACTACTTGTAATTTATCCTCACGATAAGGGAAGGCTCCATCCAAATCTTCAAATTGATAGCCGTGGTTTAAGGCATTGATTTCTGCCAATGTCATATCAGCTATAAGACCGTAGCCATCTGTTGTTCGTTCAACTGTATCATCGTGGAAAACAATAATTTCTTCGTCTTTTGTTAATCGTACGTCTATTTCAAATCCATCAACGCCTAGCTGAGCTGCTTTGTCAAAGGCGATCATAGTATGTTCGGGTGCTAAATGAGCTCCGCCTCGGTGTGCAAGAATGATTGTGCGATCAAACTGTAATGCTTGTTTACCTTCACGTTGCTGTGGTTTAGAAATAGCTTTACTACCCGCCCAAGCTGCCGCACTTGCAGCTGCGATTGCAATTGCTATTTTAGTTTTCTTCCCCATATTCGTCCTCCTTAACAATTTTTTTCTAAAGTAATGGTGAATTCATTGTTTCAATGACTAGCTCCCAACGTTCGTCCAAGAGCTTTATAAAAAACTAGTAAGTAGTTAAGGGAATGATGATTTTTTCATGTCGACTTCTACCTTCATCCGTGATGAAAGAATGAGGCATAAACATCTCATCCTTCAGTAAAATATACATTCCATGGAAAAAATAATCATGTAAGCTATTTAAAACAACTGATTCGAATTTCTACGATGCTAACGTAGTATGCTTTTCCATTATAACGGAAAATCGAGCGTTCTGTCAGCTAAACTCTGTTGCTATCATTTTCTGGTCTATGGTATGCTTTTAGGTAAGAAATGAGGGAATCCATTATGAACGAACGACAAGGGCTAATCGTTTACGTCCATCAATTAAAACATGCGAAGTCTCTTCGGAAATATGGTCATGTTCTTTATATTTCTAGAAGACAAAAATATGTAGTGCTGTATTGTGATCGTGAGGACATTGAAATGTTGACAACAAAACTACAACGCCTTCCATTTGTGAAAGACGTTGTGGAATCTTACCGTCCATTTGTGAAAACTGAATACGAAAATGCAAAGCCGGATAAAGCCAAGGAATATGACTATAAAGTAGGTCTATAATATTAGGCTAATGCTGGTATATAGTTATTTAGTCTTAATATGCCGATTAAGTATTGATAAAATAGTTTTGATTCCGAAAATATAGATGAGTGCTTTATTTCTACAACAACTGCTTTTCGGTCTAGTTGTTCTATTTGTGCTTCAAACATTTTTTGTCGCTTAGTTGGTTGTTCATCATGATAAGGGATGCCTTCGCGACAAATATATATTGGCATGAATTTACTTTCACCCACTGGTTTGAGGGCAACGGCTAAGGAGATTACCTTTTTATCTTCTTTTGTAGATGTTAGTATAAAGGCCTGATGAAAGCGTTCCTGATTGGTTTTAATAATTTCAAGTAGCTCGTATACATCACCATAGCCTTCTCCTAATTCTATAAATTGTTGTGGCATAATAATTGCACATCCTTTCCAATACTCATAGTATCATGCTGCGGGAGGTCAAGCACATGAAATTTGCATTAAGCTTTTTTTCTATTTTAGTACTTATTATTTCAGGAACGTTATTTTTCCAGTATCATGCATACTCATCTGATTTAGAAACCGGCATAGGGGATTTTCATTACTCGCAGGAAATTGAGATTGTTTATCGTGAAAATAGCTTAGATATTCGCCAACATTTTAAAAATTTGCCAAATCAAAAGGTGAAAATAAAATGGCCTGAAAAGGCAACAAATCCTAGTTGCTTTATCGAGAATGAAAAAAGCTGTGATCGATTATCAGATGAGGTCTCTTATTTTGCAAAAGGGGAGACAAAATCACAATCTGTGTCATACATAATTCCGATTGAGGGTGGCTTGAAAAATAAGATGCTCCTTCAAGACGTTTTTGCTACACTAATTAATGGTGAAGCGTCCTATTCAATTGTTCATATTTCTACAGATAGTAAAATTAATGGACAATGGATTACAGGTTTGCCATTAGTAGGTCAACAACAGCTATCACTTGTTAACTATACGATGTTTAGAGGCAACGGAACTGTTCATGATCTTTATTGGCAAGCAGGAAAACTCAAAGTACAAGAACAAACGCCTGTATTATCAATCTATGCACAACAGGCTGTTCCGAATGATTTCCTAAAATCTTTAGAGAGTTTACAGTTTTTAAATGATGAACATATCGCGATTATTCAAGAGAAAAGTCCTGTCCCGGTTCATGATGAAAGGTTGTTATTTTTACCAACACTTACAGCTCAAGCTGTTGAACAGGAAGTCATTTTGTCCCAAATAAAATCGCAATATACATTTGTGGACTCCCCAGAATGGTTGCTAGAAGTTGTGGCATCCTATTTAGTGAATGATTCAATTGGTGGAGACAAAGCAAAGAAAATTGTGAAGACATTGAATGATTATATGACAGATAGTCAACAGCAGAGTTGGCAAGATAAGTTGAAAAAACTTGGAGATGACCCTATTTCTCCAAACACTATGGATGAGTATTTATCGCAAGTGTTAGATGCTAAGACATCATACTTTACGTTAAATGCAGCACAGAAAAACGGAACATATCCGTTATTATTTGAGGATTCTCGAGATGTATATGTGAATGATGTGTTGAAGGAAGACGTTCATGTTATTCTATATGAAGGACAAGCGTTATATACGGCAGATACGTTATTACCTTATCTTGGTTATACAGTCGGAGAAGGAAAGAACGGCTATTATGTAAATAGCGAGCATCGCACATTCCGATTCCCTAAAGAACCTGGATTTTATGTATTCAATCAGCGAAGATATTCAACAATTTCAGAGCCAATTATTAAAATTGCTAATCAATATTATGTGGAAGAAGCTTGGTTACAACGTTTATTCTTAGTTGAATTACAAAAGAAAGAGGAACGTATTCAAGTATTAACACAAGAGCAACAATAAATTTTGCAGCGGAGGGCTTTCCTTTCGCTGCAAAAATACTTTATATGGATGAAAGTACGGTGATAGCTTATATGAGAGTTGTAGCAGGAGAGCGTAAAGGAATGCCGCTAAAGGCGATAGCTGGGAATACGACGAGGCCTACAACTGATAAAGTGAAGGAATCGATTTTTAATATTATTGGTCCTTTTTTTGATGGAGGTACTGCACTTGATTTGTTTGCAGGAAGCGGCGGTTTAGGTATTGAATCGCTAAGTCGTGGTGTAGAGCGTGCTATTTTTATTGAAAAAGATGCAAAAGCCTTTCAGGTGCTGCAAGAAAATATAAAAAAATGCCGTTACGAAGAGCATACTGAGCTGTTTCGCATTGATGCAAAGCGTGCTGTGAAAGCGCTATTAAAGCGTGATATTACGTTTTCATTAGTTTTTTTAGATCCACCTTATCATCAAAAGGAATACTATGACTTAGTACAATTACTCGTTGATAATGAAAAAATTCAACAAAATGGTATTATTTTATGTGAACATGCAAAAGAAGTAACATTGCCTCAAAGTTTTGGTGAGTTTGTTTTAAAAAGACAAGAAGCATATGGCGGAACAATTATTTCTGTTTATCGCTGTACAGAGGAAGAGGGAGAATAAGTTGTCAGAGAAAATTGCTGTAGTTCCTGGAAGTTTTGACCCTGTGACATTTGGCCATTTAGATATTATTAAACGTGCAGCCGATGTGTTCGATATCGTCTATGTCGCCGTATTAAACAATTCAGCAAAAAATCCGTTGTTTTCTGTAGAGGAGCGTATGGCTTTAATGGCTGAAGTAACAAAAGCGTTACCTAATGTTCGGATAGAAAGTTCTTCAGGTCTTCTCATAGACTATGCTAAAGAAAAAAAAGCCAAGGCCATTGTACGTGGCTTACGAGCAGTTTCAGATTTTGAATATGAAATGCAAATTACTTCTATGAACCGTTTTCTTGATGAAACCATCGAAACATTTTTCATTATGACGAAGAATCAATACTCATTCCTAAGTTCCAGTATTGTAAAAGAGGTTGCGAAATATGGAAGTGATGTAAATGAGCTAGTTCCAGATTGTGTTGTACAAGCTTTAAAAGAAAAATATGGTTTTTCCCAATAGTGGTTGAAGAGGATGTCGGTAATATACGCTGAACATCCTCTTTTTTATCTGTGAAAACTAATTATTTCAGAAAAAATAGAGCATAAATAGTTGGTACAATGATTATGCTAAGGAGGCGGAATTTTAGATAAGGTCTCACAGAAAGTTTGGCGGATTTAGCAATCACAAAAATTTGTAAATGAATACTTATACTTTGCATCGTTAACAAAATGACGACTAGTAAAGTAGTATACGGAAAATCTGGGAAGGCAGTGACAGTCATTTTAAGACCATTTGTCACTTCTAGAATAGCTGCTAAGGAAAGTTCAATTGTATAAGGCAGCTTTGGTATTAATTGATCTAAGCCCTGTTGCACAATAGTCTGGATGGTTGTGAAAAAGATAATAGTTGTGCCCACTAGTAAAATTGTTGGGGCAGTTTCTTTAATACTTTCTGAAAAGGGAGCCGTATAAAGTGTAGTGTTGTGAACAGATATGGTAGGTGAATCCGTTTTGCGGTATAAAAAGTAACCAGTTACTAAGCAACAAATATTAAACGTATGTAGTAAACATAAAAATAACCATCCAAACGTATTACTGTGTAGTAAATCAAGACTTACAAAACCTAACACGAATAATGGACTTGGTGCATGACAAACAGCTAGTAGAAAATTTGCTTCTTTAGGATGTAACTGACCGCTGTTTTTTAAATAAACAATAGTGGTTGCTCCAGTTGGATAGCCCCCAAGTGCGCTAATAATATAGGCTTGTACGTATAAGGAAGCTCTCTTTGTTTTCGTACGCATAGGCGCTGTTAAACGCAAAAGCCATTGTGTTAATACCAAATAGGGTAGTAAATACGGAAATAACGCCTCCATGAAAAGAGATAAGCCTAAATCAGTACCACTATGAGCGGTTTGTGGGAATAACAAGAGTAAGAGAATTAGAATTACGCAGAGCGCTATTTGAATTGTAGCAAACATGTTATCATCTCGTTTCAACTTTTTGTCATTCACATAGGCAAATGCTAAAATTAATATATGTGAGAAAGGCAAAAACATGAACGTATGGTTTTGCAAGCGTCCTAGGAGGTGTATTCAAGTGAAGAAAAAAATTGGCATTTATGCGGTGGTAATAGTCGTGATTTGTTCTATGATGTTATACCGACTAGACGCGTATATTATGAAACCTGGTAGTGCCTATGATGTCAGTAAATTTGTTACAGTCGATAGCAAGGAGCCAGATAGTTTAGGGTCTATG
Source organism: Lysinibacillus sp. NPDC056220 (assembly GCF_049315265.1). Taxonomy (NCBI): domain Bacteria; kingdom Bacillati; phylum Bacillota; class Bacilli; order Caryophanales; family Bacillaceae; genus Lysinibacillus; species Lysinibacillus sp. NPDC056220. The sequence goes on along the minus strand of NZ_JBMOXD010000001.1, from coordinate 583,454 downwards.
AGTCTCATGACGGTTGCCATGCAGCAAGCCACACCGTTTTCATATTTATGGGCTAAAACTCAAAAATATCAAAAACTCATGGATATTGAACAAGTCCGAAATCCATTAGAGGATGATGAGGAATATAATGTTCGACAGTTGAAATTAATGTCAGATTCACAATTTAATGCAAAATATGTAGCTTTCCAAAGAGCTGGATTAGAGACAAAAATTCATTTTAACGGTGTTTTTATCTTAAATGTATTAGATGGTGGTGCTTCAGACGGCATCTTAAAAGCTGGTGATGAAATAATTGAAGTGGATGGTCACAAAATAACTAATCAGCAAATGCTTGTAGAGCTTTTACAGCCTAAACAGCTTGGGGATCAAGTAACGATTCAATTTATACGACAAGAAGAACAGCAAAAGGCAACGGTTACATTGAAGGAAATTCCAAATGCGCAAGAACATAGAGCGGGTTTAGGGATTTCTTATACAGAAAGCAAATCAATTGAAACCAATCCACAAGTAACAATGAAAACAGAGGATATTGGTGGTCCATCTGCAGGATTGATGTTTACACTTGAAATATTAGACCAACTTCTGGATGAGGATTTAACGAAAGGTTATGCCATTGCAGGTACAGGAGAAATGCTAGTGGATGGATCCGTTGGTCGAATTGGGGGGATTGACTATAAGGTCATAGCGGCTGATCGTGATGGTATGGAAATCTTTTTTGCCCCCGATGATGAAATTTCTACAGAAATGAAGGCAAAATATCCAGATTTAGAGTCGAATTATACAACTGCTGTAAAAACAGCGAAGGAGATTGGGACAAAGATGAAAATTGTACCTGTGAAAAATGTAGATGATGCCATAAAATATTTAAAGCAGCTGCAACCAAAATAAAGACGATAAAGGGATGCTAGACTATCTAGCATCTCTTTTTATGACTTTAATTACGAATTGGGGGTGTTTGATAATCTTTAGGGAGACTCTGCGCTGTAACGCCTTGTTCTATACTTAAATTGTATAGCTCTGCAGCATGAATATCTATGGCCAACATAGCATCATTTGCAGCTGCAACACGACTTATTAAAGGTAATTCAATATCTTTTTTGCGCTTTCCTAAATAAGCTTGACCCTTTGCGCTCATGCCAAGTAAACGGATAAATGATGGGGCTTCAAAGCTCTGTAGCTGCTCCTTTGTAAACCCTGTATAAATATGAGTGATCATACGTTGTATTCGTGTCCATGTATAACGTTTAGATTTTATTTTTTCCATAAAGCTATTAAAGGATGAGCTATTTTTTGCAGCTTTCATAATAGCGTTCTCAATTCCTTCAGTTACTTCTGCATAACGAGTGAGCTCTGAAGGCGTGTGTCTCATGATAGTGAACTGTAATAGTGGCCAAAATGATTCCCAACTGGCAAATTTTTTATAGTGTCTATGCCAGTCTGTCAAATAATCAAAAGATGTCTCAGGGACAACCTTTTGCACACTTTGTAAAGAACTTGTAGATGCTAGGGCTTTACGTATTCCAGTGGCGCTTGCAATGGATGAGTCCTGTTTAAGTGCATCATGATAACCTGCTGCGATACGGGGAATGGTTAGCGGCTTGATGTTACTGTCCAGCGTTCTCGCCGCCTCTAGATAATGAAAGCCAAGAATATTATTGGGTTGTGCAAGATCAATGTATGGGGCTGGGAACTTCTGAGTAAGCTGTTCATAGGCGTAATATAGGCTTTTAGGGTAGCTCGCCCCCGTTTTAAGGCTGTCTTTTATGAGTGCGTCATATTCTGTACGGTTATTGTCAATCAAATCATAAGTGTTCAAGAATGGTTGGATAGAGCCATCCTCACTACCAAAAGCAAACGAGTCGCAGCCAACGGCAGTTAATATTGAAATCGCCCCCTTTGCGAAATCAGTAGCAGGAGCTGTACTATAGACATAAGGTAGCTCAATGACAATATCTACACCACCTGCGAGTGCCATTTTTGTACGTGTCCATTTATCAACCATAGCTGGTTCACCACGTTGTAAAAATGTTCCACTCATAACAGCGATGACAATATCTGCTTTCGCTACTTTTTTTGCCTGTGTCAAATGATAGGCATGTCCGTTGTGAAAAGGATTATATTCAACAACAATTCCAACTGCTTTCATGCTTTCCCTCCTGGTCATTTATGTTTTTATGGTAAGCTGTTAGGAGCAAATATACTTCTTATAGTATATAATTATAAGTAGGTTTTAGAGTAGTGACAAGAAATTATCTTGACATCTATTTTTACACATTATATAATCAACATTGTTGTCTCGAGGTGATTAAACGAATGAAATGGTCAATTCATCAATTATCTAAATACCGCCAAAACGGGATGCCAATCGATGCCTTTGTCCAATTGGACGAAGTGATGGAGCGAAACCAGGATATTCGAGCAATTTCGCCCGTTCATGTAAAAGGGCTATGTACTTTTGGTGCATCGCAAATGACATGTCAGTTAACTGTGAAAGCGACGTTAACACTACCATGTGCTCGCACGTGGGAGGATGTTGAGTTTCCTATCAATGTTGAGACAGTTGAAATTTTTAGCTGGATTGACGAAGATCAACGAGGAGACGATGACGGAGACATTCACTATATTGACGGTGAAGTCATCGACATGAAACCAGTTCTTGAGGAACTAGTGTTACTCGAGGTGCCTATGCAAGCGTTCAAGGAAAATACTGAAGGACAAGTGCAAGGCGGTAAAAGCTGGTCTTATGCAACAGACGAAGACGTAGAGCTACACAAAAAAGCTGACGAACAAAAAGTGGATCCAAGACTAGCTGCTTTAGCTAAGTATTTTGATCAAACAGACGAATAGACGATCTGTAAGGAGGTGCCATCAATGGCTGTACCATTTAGAAGAACTTCTAAAACTGCAAAAAGAAAGCGTCGTACGCATTTCAAATTATCTGTACCTGGTATGGTAACTTGCCCTAACTGTGGTGAGGCTAAATTATCACACCGTGTTTGCAAAGCTTGCGGACAATACAAAGGTAAAGAAGTAGTAAGCAAATAATACAGTGTTTGCTCACTTAAAAGGCTAGTAGAGAGACCATGGCTCTTTACTAGCCTTTTTTTGATGGATTAAAAACGGAATATTGCGTCGTTTGTGAAGTTTAATATAATAGTGAAATAATTGTATGATACAATTTGTTCATGGAGACAAAGGGGGTAGTGATGTGAGTTATACGATTGACAATCGTGATGGTGTTATGACTTTTACGATTAATCGAGAAGAGAAGCGTAATGCTGTCAATGATGAGGTTATGAATGGTCTTCAGGAAGTCATTATGTATATTCGTAAACATGAGGATGTACGTTTTTTAGTAGTGACGGGTGCTGGAGAAAAATCATTTTGCTCTGGGGGAGATCTATCTGAGTTTCATTCTCTGGAGACGGAGGATGAGGCATTTGGTATGTTAAGTAAAATGGGGAACATATTATATGACCTTGCGACACTCCCGGTTCCGACGATAGCGCTTATAAATGGTACTGCAGTTGGTGGCGGTTGTGAGATTGCCACGGCTTGTGATTTCCGTTTAGTGGCAGAACATGCCAAGTGCGGTTTTATTCAAGGGACCTTAGCCATTACGAGTGGCTGGGGTGGTGGTACATATCTTTTTGAAAGAGGGTTACGTCATGATCGTGCGTTAAAAATGCTTGTAGATGCAAAGCCATATCCTGCACATTTGCTCTATGAAATAGGGTGGGCAATGCGAGTTTTTGAAGGCTCAAAAGAAGAGGCGTTAAATGATTTTATTGAACATATGCGAAAAATACATCCGTCTGTTCATAAAGCTTATAAGGAAATCGAACTTCGTAAATGGCGCGAACGAAATATGTATGAGCGGGTGATGGAGGAAGTTCGTACTTGTGCAAAATTGTGGGAAAGCGAAGCGCATCATTTGGCTGTTAATAATTTCTTAACTAAGAAGAATAAAAAGTGATGTATAAAGGCAGTGATGAAAGTAAAACATCATCACTGTCTTTTTTCATGCAATGATTCTATTTTGCTCGCTACTGCATATAGTAGTAAAAAATGCGAGGGTGATAGATTATGGAATTGAAAAAAAGAAAAGATCAATGGACAAAGGAAGACGATGAAAGACTAGCAGAAATTGTCTTGCATAATGTGCAAAATGGCAAAACGCAGTTGGAGGCTTTTGAAATGGCGGCTGTGGAATTGGGCCGTACAAAGCAGGCATGTGGCTTCCGTTGGAATAAAACATTACGTGGTCAATATAGTCAGTCATTATTAGCTGTAAGAAATCAACCACAACAATCTATGCGAAGTCACTTGAAATTGGCATTGACAAGTTTTGACGAATTAACAGATGCCTATCAAACCCTTGAAATGAAACATCGCGAGTTGCAAAATGAACATGAGAAATTAGTGAAGTGGCTGCAACAAGGTTATTCATTAATGAAAGATTAAATTTACAGTAGCTTCGGAAGATTATACAATATTTATCTTTCCTAGAGATAAAACCCTTTCAGTATATCGTCAATAATCAGCCAATCTTGTATAATAGAAGAACCTGCTTAGGGGTGCCTTAGAATTTATTCTGAGGCACCTTATTCTTATAGCTTTATAAAGTAGTGAGGAAAGGATGTAAAATGAAATGATGAAGGTAGCAGTTATTGGTGCTGGTGCGGTTGGTCAATTAACAGCAAGCTTTTTAGCAGAGTCGGGAATGTCAGTGTCATTGGTTGCCAGAAAACAGGAGCAGGTAGAAGAGCTAACTATCAATCAATTAACGCGATTGAATGTTGATGGAACTAAAACTGTACAAAAAATTGTTTCTACAACAAATTTAACTTCTTTACCACCTCAAGATTTAATGGTCATTGCTGTTAAATATGTTCATTTACAGAATCTCTACGACCAATTAGCGTCACTATCAAATGAAATACCTTTGCTCTTTTTGCAAAATGGCTTAGCTCATTTTGAGGAGGCACTAAATTTACCTCAAAAAAATATCGCGTTTTGCTCTGTATCTTTTGGCGCACAATTGCTGAATCAAACAACGGTTCAACATAGAGGAATTGGTCCATGTAAAATAGCTATTGAACGAGGGGAACAACATGTTTTTTTTAAGTTGTTACAGTTACAAAACCCATTGTTTCCTGTTGAACTGGTCGATAATGCGGAGAAGATGCTATTTGAAAAAGCTATATTCAATAGCTTAATCAATCCATTAACTTATGTATTACAAATAAAGAACGGGGAACTAGTGACTAATACACACGCGTATGTACTTATGAAAAATTTATATGAGGAGTTAACAATGGCGTTCGAAGGCATTGAGCGCACTATATCTTTTGGAGACGTGGTAGACTTATGTAGGCAAACAGCCGAAAATACCTCTTCTATGCTTGCAGATCGTATGCAGGGAAGAAGAAGTGAGATTGAAACAATTGTTGGTGCCATACTGAATAAAGCCTTAACAAATGGTCATCATTTGCCTACTTTGCGTACCTTATATCTCCAAGTACTTGCGATAGAGGAGAGCGGTGAACAAAGTTGAAAGACATTTTACATATAATTGTTAGTATCGTTATTTTTTGTCCAATTGTTCTTTTTATTATAGTCTATCTAATTAGCAGGAAAGTTAAAATACGGGGCACGCATGCATTTGGTGCAGCCTCTGATGTGACAACCTTCTGTTTGTTCTTTTCGGTACCCTTAGGCATTGGGGTACTATGGCAAATAAATGTAGGGGGACTTTTAGTCATACTTGCAATAATGATGGCTATGATTTTTACATATATTGATTGGCGGACAAAAAAAGAAATAGAAGTGAAGCCTTTATTAAAGAAAATTTGGCGTTTTTTATTTTTATTATTGAGCACCGCGTATGCTGTTATTTGTATAATTGGTGTCATTCAGTCCCTTGTAGACTATTTTCGGGTTGTCTAAGCATTTTCTTTTCAAGTTGGAGCTATAAGGGTTAAAATAATAGCATTATAAAGTAGATATAAAAAATCATTCTTTATGGATGGGAAACTGATTAAAGGCCATAAAGCCCAGAGCTAGAAGAATAGTTCAGTAATATTGCACAGTGCTATATTTATGGTGGGAGAAATGCAATATGGGCTAAAACATTTACTGCATCATGTGCATAATATGTGAGGAATCAATTTCTCGTTATAAGTAAATTAATGATTGAGTGAGTAGAGGAGCTTATGTTAAATGAAACTGGAGTCTATCCAAGTACCTATAAAAAATAATGTGCTAGCCGATTACTGGTCGCCAAATACTGCCATTCATCAGTTTTTTGAATACGAATTTAATGATCAGGCTTTTGAGAAAAGAGCGAAGCATTTAGCACAACATGCCAGAGATCAAAAAGAGCTGACAGCCATCATCCGTCAATTTATGGAGCCGCTAGGGCTATCACAAAAAGCGAATGAGCATTTACAACAATTAGAACAGGGAGCTATGGTCATAATTGGTGGCCAACAAGCAGGTATCTTAACTGGCCCTCTTTACTCCGTTCATAAAGCGATTTCAGTGATTGTGTTAGCAAAAGAGCAAAGTGTGAAGCTTCAAAGATCTGTGGTACCTGTTTTTTGGATAGCTGGAGAAGATCATGATTTGGAAGAAATTAATCATACCTATACGGTGCATGGTGAGCTATTAAAAAAACGTGCATACAGTGAGCGCTCTAGACGTAAAACAATGGCTTCTGCAACAATGCTCAATAAAGAGTCAATGACACAATTCATCCATACCGTTGTTAGGGATATTGGGGAAACAGAGTATACAGAGGCGCTTATTAAACAATTAGTAGATGTGCTGAACGAAAGTGAGACATTTACTGATTTCTTTGCGCGGTTAATGAACCAATTATTTAAAGATGAAGGGTTACTGTTAATTGATGCAGCGGATTATAATTTCCGTCAATATGAAAGTACCAATTTTACGCATATCATTCAGCATAGTGAAGAAATTGCTAGAGTCGTAACAGAAAAGGAAGAGCAACTAGAGCGAACGGGCTACGGAAAACCTATTTTGGCCACACGAGAAGCAGCTAATTTATTCTATGTAGAGGATGGAGAACGTCATCTTTTAGAAAGAAAAAATGATCTATTTATTAATTTAGCAGCAAACCTTAAATTTACTCGAGAAGAGCTATTAGAGATTGCTGAAAAATATCCAGAGCGTTTGAGTAATAATGTAGTGTCTCGCCCATTAATGCAGGAAATGACGTTCCCTGTACTAGCATTCGTCGGTGGTCCAGGTGAATTAGCTTATTGGGCAACATTAAAGAGTGCATTTTCTGTGCTAGACCTACAAATGCCTATTTTTGCTCCACGCCTTCATATGACGATTGTGACGCGTCATGTAGAACAATTATTACGTGAACATCAATTGTCTGTTACAGATGTTTGGAATGGCAAAGCCTTAGAAATGAAAGAGCGTTTTATTCATGATGTGCAAGATATTGAAGCTAAACGCAAAATTCAGGCTATGGAGCAGTTATTAGCAGAAAAGTACAGTGAGCTTGCATCGTATTTAGAGGAACAACATTTAACTTTAGATAAAATCCTTGTGAAGAATCAAGAAAATCATGCAAAACAATTTGATTACCTTCAGCAAAAAATTGAACAAACTGTACTCGATAAGCATGAGACTACTATACGCAAATTTACGACGCTACAAAATGAGTTGTATCCAAATGAGGGCTTCCAGGAAAGAACGTATAATCCGTATCAATATTTTAATGAGTTTGGACCTATGTTGATTGCTGAAATGTTAAAGCAAAACTATAGTATTGGCAAACACCACTATTTACTTTATTTATAAAACCTAAGTATCAAGTTCTTTATACCTAGGTAGTTTTTTGATACAATAGGGATTTGATGAATAATGTCTATAAAAATCGTATATAGAGAGCTATCCTACTAAGGATAGCTCTTTCTTTATGTCATTTAGCATATATCAAAAATTCCTATCAAGGTCTAATTGCATATTAAGAGATAAAATGTCAAGTTTTTTTTAAAAAAAGTGGAGGAAAGTGGGGGGATGTGGTACATTATTTAATAAAGTGGGGTGAGTAGTATGTTCATGGGAGAATATCAACACTCCGTTGATGCAAAAGGGCGATTAATCGTGCCGGCAAAATTTCGTGAAGCTTTAGGCGAAGCGTTTGTTGTCACAAGAGGTCTCGATAACTGTCTATTTGGCTATCCTATGAATGAATGGCGAAAACTCGAAGAAAAGTTAAAAGATTTACCGATGACCAAAAAGGATACACGTGCATTTGCAAGGTTTTTCTTTTCTGGAGCAACAGAGGTAGAAATAGACAAGCAGGGGCGAATCAATATTCCAGCTACTCTTATGCAACATGCACATCTGGTTAAGGAATGTGTAGTGTTGGGGGTTTCAAATCGAATTGAGATTTGGGCTAAGGATGCATGGGAAGCTTACTTCAGCGAGTCTGAACAATCTTTTAATGAAATTGCAGAAAATATGATTGGCTTTGATTTTTAACTTTTGATAGGCATGTCAATGCAAAGTTGACATGAGGTTAAGGCCTGAAAGGAGCGAGTGGTATGTTCGATCATACAACCGTGTTATTAAAAGAAACTGTTGATGGGTTGAACATCGATCCTGATGGTGTATATGTGGACTGTACGTTAGGTGGTGCAGGCCATAGTGAATATTTAGTACAGCAATTATCAGATAAAGGCCGATTAATTTGTTTTGATCAAGATATGACGGCTATTGAAAATGCGAAAATTCGATTAGCGCCCTATATTGAGCGTGTCACGTTTATCCACTCGAATTTCCGGTATTTAAAAGAAGAATTATTGGCTCATGGTTTTGAACAAGTAGATGGCATTTTATATGACTTAGGCGTATCTTCACCTCAGCTAGATACACCAGAGCGAGGCTTTAGCTATCACCATGATGCACCACTAGATATGCGCATGGATCAAACGGCAACACTTACAGCTTTTGAAGTTGTCAATCAATGGGCTTATGAGGATTTAGTACGTATTTTTTTCCGTTATGGGGAAGAAAAGTTTTCAAAGCAAGTTGCTCGTAAAATTGAAGAGGCGCGCAAATCAGCACCGATTGAAACAACTGGACAACTTGTAGAACTTATTAAAGAGGGTATTCCAGCAGCGGCACGCCGAAAAGGTGGGCATCCAGCAAAGCGCATTTTCCAAGCAATAAGAATTGCTGTCAATGACGAGTTAGGCGCGGCAGAGGATTCATTAGTCGATGCGATTGATATGATTAACGTAGGTGGACGCATTAGTGTCATTACGTTCCATTCATTGGAGGACCGCCTATGCAAGACAATCTTTAAGGAAGCGTCATCATTACCGGAATTACCACCAAATTTACCTGTAATTCCCGATGACATGAAGCCAACTTTAAAGCTTATTACACGAAAGCCAATTGTTCCTTCAGATGAAGAATTAGAAGTGAATAATCGGGCGCGTTCAGCAAAGCTTAGAGTGGTGGAGAAAATTAACGACAAAGGGCGTGAGTAAATGGCAGCCGTACGTGTAAGGCAACAGCACCAACATCAACAAGTGCAACAACCGATAACACCACCTAGTCCACAACCCACTATCATACGTCGTAAAAAAACGAACCAGAAGTTTGAGAAGACAATGTTAATTGTTTTAGTTAGCATTATTGCTGTATTAGGTATCCTGGTATTAAATAAACAAGCAGCTATTCAAACTACAAACATGGACATTCAAAACATCGAATCAGAAGCAGATGAGATTGCAAAACAGAATGTTGACTTAACGGTTCGTGTAAGTGAACTTTCTACATACGAAAACATATGGAAAAAAGCGAAAGAACTCGGTTTAACTCAAAATGAGAAAAATGTAAAGGTAGTGCCGGGAGAATGAAAAAAAAGAGATTTCGATTCCAATGGGGAGCCTTTCTATTATTGATTTTTTATGGAGGGCTCTTTTTTCTATTATTCACAAGAATGGTGAACATTCAGGCGACAGGGCAAGTAGAAGGACAGGAGCTTGCAGCAAGAGCAGCTGCTAAGTATGGTAAGGAAAGTGTTATCACAGCAAACCGAGGAAAGATTTATGACCAAAACGGTCAAGTGATTGCAGAGGATACGTTAAGCTATCGCCTAGTAGCTGTCGTAAGTGAAGCAGCTACAACGGATTCAAAGAAACCGAGGCATGTTGTAGATGCTGAAAAAACGGCTCAAGTTTTAGCGAAGTATATTCCAGCCATGCAAGGAAAAGAAGACGAAATTCTTAAAAAGCTAAATAATCGCTATAGAAGCGATGGGAAACCATTATATCAAGTAGAGTTTGGTAGTTCAGGACGCGGTATTAGTCACGAGGTTATGAGTAAAATAAAGGAAGAAAAATTACCAGGGATTCTATTTGTTAGCGACTTAAAACGATATTATCCAAATGGTGTCTTTGCCTCCCATTTAATTGGCTATGCACTGAAGAAGGATAACGAGGACGGGACTGTTACAACAAAAGGCGAAATGGGCCTAGAATATACGTATGATAAAGAACTGACAGGCGTCGACGGGAAAATCAAATATGAAACAGATGCTTTCAGCTATTTATTACCCAACAGCGAGAAGATGGTGACGCCTGCTAAAAATGGGGATGACATTTATTTAACCCTCGATAAAACCATCCAAAGCTTTTTAGAGGAAGCAATGTCAAAGGTTGAAAAGGAATACAATCCTGAATCTATGACTGCGGTTGTAGCAGACCCCAAAACAGGGAAAATATTAGCGATGTCCCAACGACCTACGTTCAATCCTGAAACACGCGAAAGCCAAAATATGAAATGGCTGAACGAGGTAATTGAGGAGACAATTGAGCCTGGTTCAACGATGAAAACATTCACGCTCGCTTCAGCGATTGATACAAATACGTGGGCTCCGAATGCAAATTTTCAATCTGGCTCTTATACAGTACATGACCGAACAATTCGAGACCATAATCAGGTTGGATGGGGACAAATTAGCTATTTAGAGGGTTTCCAACGCTCTTCGAATACGGCCATGGCCCACTTATTAAAATTGATTGGCGATGATGTCTTTGTGGAATATTTAGACCGCTTTGGTTTCGGCCACAAAACCGGAATTGATTTACCGAATGAAGCGGCAGGAACAATATTATCTCAATACCCAATCCAACGAGTAACAACAACATATGGGCAAGGGTCAACCGTAACACCTATCCAAATGATTCAAGCCATGACTGCTATTGCGAATGATGGCAAGATGATGCAGCCCTATGTAATTGACCGCATTGTTGATTCATCAACAGGGAAGGTTATTCAAAACCATGAACCTGTTGAAAAAGGACAGCCAATCAAAGCAGATACAGCGAAACAAGTACGAGAAATCCTTGCTTCTACTTTAACTTCAAAATATGGTACGGCAAAGGATTTTATATTGGAGGATTACGAGGTTGCGGGGAAGACAGGGACAGCGCAAATTCCGAGAGCAGATGGTACGTATGCTTGGGGCGCTAACCAATTCCTATATTCATTTTTAGGAATGGCTCCCGTTGATGATCCTCAGCTCATTATGTATGTCTCAGTGAAAAAACCTAAGTTAAATAATGAGCTTGGATCAGTGCCAGTATCTAAAGTGTTTAATCCTGTGATGTTAAATAGCTTAAAGCACCTTAATATTAATCCGGATGATGTACAGCATGTGGATAAGGTAGATATGAAGGATTATACAGGTCAAAGTGCTGAAGCGATTGAAGTAGAGCTAGGAAACAATGGATTGCAGCCTGTTATTGTTGGTAGCGGGGGTAAAATCATAGATCAATATCCTAAAGATACAAAACAACTAGTAAAAGGTAGTTATGTATTTTTAAAGACAGATGGCGATATCATATTGCCAGACTTTACGAATTGGTCATTAAGAAATTTACTTGTATTCAAATCCATGACAGGGGTAGAGATGGAGATTTTCGGTGAGGGCTTTGTAGCGAGTCAAAGTGTATCTCCAGGGACTGTTATAACGGATAGTTCGCCGATTGTTGTTAAGCTCAAAACACCTGCTGAAAGTTTTGTGCAAGATGTAGAAGCTGCCTCTGAGGGTGAAATTGAACAAGTAGAGGATGAATAATACTGAATAGAAGTCCACTTTATTTCATACGTTGTAAAAAACAAGGTGTGATGTCGAATGAAGTGGATTTCTATCCATTCTAAAAAGCGTTTACGTATTTTATATGTGTTGTTTATGTGTGCAGCAGTGGCGATAGTGATTAGGCTGTTCTTTTTGCAAGTGTTAGATCAAAAAGAACTGACATCGAAGGCAGAAGAGAACTGGGACCGAGAAATACCGTTTGCTAATGAACGAGGGCATATTACTGATCGAGATGGGGAGAGTATTGTAACTAATAAGCTTGCACCAACTTTATATTTTATGCCCTCTCAAAGTAAAGATATTGAAGGGGCCGCTGAAAAAATTGCGCAAGTTTTGGAAGTGGATAAAGAGAAACTGTTAGAGAAGATGAAGAAAAAAGCCTATTTAGTAAAGCTAGCGCCTGAGGGAAAAAATATCCCCTATGAAAAAGCAGTTGAATTACAAGGCTTACAAATTGAAGGACTATATAGTGGTGTCGACTACTCTAGAGATTATCCATATGGGACACTTTTATCTCGATTTTTAGGATTTACAGGCTATGATGCACAAGGTTTAGCTGGTATTGAATACGAATATGATAAGTTTTTACAGGCTAATTCTTCTGCAATTCGCCTCTTTACAGATGCAAAAGGCAATAATCTACCAAATGTCGCGAGTGCTTGGAAAGCTGGTGAGGATGGAGCAACTATTGAGCTAACGATTGATGTCGATGTCCAGCAGGTCGTTGAGCGTGAATTGTCACAGGCTATGAAGCGCTATGAAGCGGACCAAGCATTGGCCATTGCTATGAATCCAAATAATGGTGAAATTTTAGCATTAGCCTCTTATCCAACTTTTAATCCGGCTGAATATCAATTAGTCGAACCAACGATTTATAATCGAAATTTACCTGTATGGATGACATATGAGCCAGGTTCTACTTTCAAAATTATTACCCTGAGCGCTGCATTGGAAGAAAATTTAGTGGATTTAGAGCATGATACATTTTATGATCCAGGGTATACAATGGTTGCTGGGGCAAGACTACGTTGTTGGAAGCGTGAAGGGCATGGACATGAAACCTTCTTAGAAGTTGTGGAGAATTCCTGTAACCCTGGCTTTGTTGAATTAGGGCAGCGGTTAGGAAACGAGCGACTATTGCAATATATTAAAGATTTTGGCTTTGGTCAAAAGACTGGTTCCAATATTGCTGGTGAAGCCTCAGGAATTTTATTTTCTAAGAAAGCCTTCGGACCCGTTGAACAGGCTACAACCTCATTTGGGCAAGGGGTAGCGGTAACTCCAATTCAGCAAGTTCAAGCGGTAGCAGCAGCTATAAATGGAGGCAAGCTATATACGCCTTATGTTGTGAAAAAAGTATTTAATCCAAATACAGGGGATGTCATACAGGAGACTGAACCTGTTGTCAAAAATCAGGTGATTCGTGAGGAGACTTCTGCAAAGGTTCGGGGCGCATTGGAGTCAGTTGTAGCAAATGGTTCAGGTCGACAAGCCTTTAGAGATGGTTTACGAATTGGCGGTAAAACAGGAACAGCGCAAAAGGTTGAAAACGGCCGTTACAAGAGTGGGGAATATATCGTATCATTTATTGGCTTTGCGCCAGCTGACAATCCGCAAATTGTCGTCTATGTAGCAGTCGACAACCCTAAAAAGACGACGCAGTTTGGCGGTGTTGTAGCAGCACCTATTGTTGGGCAAATAATAGAGGATGTTGCACCGTTTGTAGGTATTGAAAAATCAAAGGAACAGCTTGAAAAGGATTATCGATATGGTGATCCAATTACTGTGAAGGTACCAAATTTTATTGGTCAGACAAAGGATGATATTGCCAAGCAGTTTTATCCATTTCGTATAGAATGGCATGGAGAAGGGACTAAAATTGGTAACCAATTACCTGAAGTGGATAGTGTTATCAAACAAGATGGTACCATTCATTTATATTTGGAGAACTGAAATAACTTTACCTTTAAAAAATGGGAAAGAACCACTATTATTATGAAGGGTAGTAATAAATAAATGAAAGTTTATGCTTTTTTCCTAACGAAGAAAGTGAAACAAGATTTAAAGGAGATTTTTCAATGAAACTCGCAACAACACTTACCATTTTAGCTCTTGCTTTTATAGTAACAGTTATCCTGGCACCAATTAGTATTCCACTTCTTCGACGCCTAAAGTTTGGGCAAAGTATTCGTGAAGAGGGACCGAAATCACATATGAAAAAAGCTGGTACACCAACAATGGGCGGTATAATTTTCTTAATTTCTATCGTCCTAACAACTGTTGGTGTAGGAAGCTTTTTAGATTTATTAACGACACAGACCATAGTACTTTTATTAGTATTAGCAGGATTTGGCTTAATAGGTTTATTGGATGATGGTTTGAAGGTTGTATTTAAAAGGAATTTAGGGTTAACCTCTCTTCAAAAATTAATTGGTCAAATTGTTATCGCCATCCTTGCATATTTTCTACTGTATGTTGGATCTTTTGATACAACGCTCGCTATTCCATTTACAGATTGGACAGTTGATCTTGGTGTATTCTATGTTGCCTTTTTAATCTTTTGGTTAGTAGGGTTCTCCAATGCGGTGAATTTAACAGATGGTTTGGATGGACTAGTGGCAGGAACTGCATCGATTGCTTTTGCGGCTTTTGGCGTTATCGCACTCTTCCAAAGCCAAGCAGATATCGCTTTATTTGCATTTGCTGTTACAGGAGCATTATTAGGGTTTCTATTATTTAATGCGAATCCAGCAAAAGTATTTATGGGTGATACGGGTTCATTAGCATTAGGTGGGGCATTAGCTATGGTATCGGTATTAGTAAAAGAAGAATTTTTACTTTTACTAGTTGGCTTGGTATTTGTCATCGAAACATTATCCGTTATTTTACAGGTAGGAAGCTTTAAGCTACGTAAAAAGCGTATTTTTAAGATGAGTCCAATCCATCACCATTTTGAATTATCAGGTTGGTCAGAGTGGAAGGTAGTGCTTGTCTTCTGGTCAACTGCCCTAGCAGTAGCATTGATTGCAGTTTTATCGGAGGCGTTTTAATGAAAAACTATACAGATTTACAACATAAAAAAGTACTTGTGTTAGGCCTAGCGAAAAGCGGTGTGGCCGCTGCTGAAATTTTACATGAGCTCGGCGCCTTTGTAACAGTCAATGATTCCAAACCATTTGATGAAAGCCCAGATGCACAGGGTTTATTACAAAAGGGGATTACCGTGATTTGTGGTCGTCATCCTGAGGACTTACTGGATGAAGGTTTTGAATTAGTCGTTAAAAACCCAGGTATACCTTATAGCAATCGCATTGTAGCGGATGCTATACAGCGCGGTATTCCTGTATGGACAGAGATTGAACTTGCGTATTTAATAAGTGACGCGCCATTTATTGGTATTACAGGCTCGAATGGAAAAACAACAACGACCACTTTAATATTTGATATGTTAAACAACGGAAGTAAAAATCCATTAATTGCAGGAAATATTGGTACAGTTGCTTGTGGCGTTGCTAAAGAAGCTAGTAAAGATAACGTTATTGTAACGGAGTTGTCATCTTTCCAATTGATGGGGACTAAAACATTTAAGCCTAAAATTTCTATACTTACAAATCTTTATGATGCCCATCTTGACTACCATGGAACATTTGATAATTACGCTGAAGCGAAGTTTGGTGTGACACGTAATCAAGATGAAAGTGATTATTTTATTTATAATGCGGACCAACCAATTGTAGTTGGCTATGCGGCAAAATCCAATGCGCAAAAAATTCCGTTCAGTTCAAATGGGCGTACTGTCAACGGAATCAGTGCAGATGATACAACGATCTATTGGCAAGGGGATCCGTATATGGACCGAGCAAATATAGCACTGCCTGGTAAGCATAATTTAGAAAACATCCTAGCAGCAGTGGCGGCCTGTATTTTAGTTGGCTGTGACAAAGGGAAAATGGAAGAGGTTTTAGCGACTTTTGGTGGGGTGAGACACCGTACTCAATTCGTACGCGAATGGAATGGTCGAAAGATTTATAATGACTCCAAAGCAACGAACTGTTTAGCAACAAAAAGTGCTTTAGATGCATTCCAGGCGCCCGTTATTTTGTTAGCAGGTGGTTTAGATCGTGGACATTCTTTTGAGGAGCTTCGACCTAGTATGAATCATGTTAAAGGCGTCGTCGCATTTGGAGAAACTGGATTACGTTTTGTTGAATTTGCAAAATCATGTGGTGTCCAACAAACAGTAATCGCTCAAAATGTGGAAGACGCTGTACACTATGCAGCACCGATGTCAGCAGAGGGAGATATTATTTTACTATCACCAGCTTGTGCAAGTTGGGATCAATATGACAGCTTTGAAATACGCGGAGATGTTTTTATTGATGCTGTAATGAAGCTGTAATGAGCCTGTAACTATTTTAGAATATACTTGACTTGGAAGGATGGCATTACTGAGAGGGAAAGAAAGCTACTTATTGCTCGTCACAACTTTGATGCTATCAGTAATCGGCATTATTTTCGTCTATTCTGCGGGGACTTATTGGAGTGCCATTCATTATAGTGGAAAAATGCCGTTTTATATGAAGCAAAGCGTATACTTTGTGGTAGCCATAATTGTATTTTTAATCACAATTCGATTAAATATTTTGAGAGAGCAGTCCTTTTGGAAAATGGCCTATATATTTTCGTTAGTCTTACTTGTTCTAGTGTTAATACCTGGTATTGGGCTAGTGCGAAATGGCTCGCAAAGCTGGATTGGGATTGGTCCATTGACAATCCAGCCAGCGGAGATAACGAAAATAACAGTCATTGTTTACCTGAGTCATATTTTAGCGCAGCATAAAACAGGAACGCCAGTTGTTAATTGGCGCCATGCTTTAATCCTCCTAATCCCTGTTGTTTTGATTATGTTGCAGCCTGACTTTGGTTCAGTATTTATTCTTGTTGTTGCTGTATTTTTATTGTTTTTTGTCGCTGGCTACCCGTTAAAGCTATATGCCATGATTATGTTAGCTGGTATAGCTGGACTAGTAGGACTAATTGCGACTGCACCATATCGACTAAAGCGAATAGAAGCATTCCTCGATCCATGGGCTGATCCCTTAGTAAGTGGATTCCAAGCAGTGCAATCACTTATGGCGATAGGTCCTGCTGGAATTTTTGGTCATGGTTTTGGACAAAGTCGGCAAAAGTTTCTATATTTGCCTGAGCCACAAAATGACTTTATTTACGCTATTATTTTGGAGGAGATCGGCTTGATTGGTGGTCTCGTTATTTTAGCACTTTTTGTACTGACAATTTATGCAGGCTATAGATTTGCTGTACAGGCTAAAAGCCGAACATCCTATTATGCGATTATAGGGTTAGTCACAATGCTGATGGTGCAAGCGTTTCTTAATATAGCTGTTGTAATAGGTTTAGTACCCGTAACGGGTGTTACATTGCCTTTTATCAGCTACGGAGGAACATCTTTAGTCACAATGTGGTTAATAATAGGTATTATTTATCAATTAGCGAAATAAATATAAAGGAGGAGTACTTTTTGGAGAAAGTAATTGATATAGAAGATCGTATACCTACGCTAAAAAAGCGACGAAAAAAGCGTACAAATCGTAAATTCATCGTGCTAATATTACTTTTCTTTATTGTGTTAGCAGTACTCCTTTATTTTCAATCTCCATACAGTAACATCAATAAAATAACAGTCAATGGTGCTAAGCTGGCAAATAATGAACATTATGTGGAGACAAGTACCCTGGCGCTAGGTAAATCAATGTGGGGTTTCAAAATAGAAGATGTGGAGAAGCTTCTGTTGAAGGATAAATGGGTAAAAGAAGCACATGTTAAACGTAACTGGCTTCGAGGCGTAACGATTGATGTGAAAGAGTGGAAAAAAGTTGCGTATTTGGCTGGGGACGGCACCTATTATCCACTGCTTGAAAATGGTGAACGTTTTGAACAAAAAGGAAATGATACGCCAATTGATGCACCTGTTTTTATTGGTATTACTGGCGAAAAAACAATCAAAAAACTTGTTGAACAGTTAGCACAATTAAAACCAGAAGTATTAGCTTTAATTTCTCAGGTTAACACGAATAGTAATGATACAAATCCGAACGCGGTAAAGCTTTATATGAATGATGGATATGAGGTACGAGCTGTTATTCAGACGCTTGCGGAGAAGTTAAATTATTACCCCTCCATTGTTGCACAAATTGCAAATTTAGAAAAAGGCGTGATTGATTTAGAGGTCGGTTCCTATTATCGCCCTTTTAACGAGGAGTACAACAAAATAAGCATCGATATGGAAGCTAATGCAGATGGGGAAATGGTTGACCAGGAAGTGACAGACGATGAACAACAAAAAGATGAATAGCAAAGGAAGTTTTTTTTCAAGAAAACAATTTGAATTACTGATTGTTTGTGTGACAACAGGATTTATTATCGGCTATTCATATAATCAGGCAAAAGATAACCGGGAAGCAGGCACGATTAATTCAGAGCTATTTGAGCAAGAAGATTCTTATCGTGAGGAATTGATCACTCAACAAGAACGTAATAAAGAGCTATCGGATGAGCTAAATAGTCTACAGGAACAAATTCGAAAGTATGAAAAATCATTTGCTTCTAATGAGAAGGATTATAAAGAACTTGTGGAACAAGCAGAGGATTTACGGCTTCTACTTGGTGAATTGAAGAGTGAGGGAAAAGGAATAAGGATCACTCTCCAGGATGGTGACTATGATCCAAAATCTTTGAATCCGAATGACTATATTGTTCATGAAAGTCATGTTTTTAAATTGTTGAATGAACTGAAGATATCGGGTGCTCAGGCAATTGCTATTAATGGGCAACGTGTCATGGCCAATTCCTATATCCGATGTAATGGTCCTGTAATAACTATTGATGGTACACAGCATCCCGCTCCTTTTGTGATAGAAGCTGTTGGAGATTCCGATACTTTAATAGCATCTTTAAATTTAAATGGCGGTGTCGTTGATCAATTATTAAATGACAATATTGTAGTGTCTTTAGAAGAACATCAAAAACTTACAATGCCAAGAGTAAAAGTAGAAAGTTAAGGACAAGACCTATTTCATGTTTAAAGTCTAATTTTAGCCTCTAGGAAAGTTTTACATTGAATTCTGAGGGGCATACGATACGTCTAGGAGGGGCTATTTTGCGAAGAAATATGTACACCCGAATAACGATCGTGCTATTTATTATCGGTTTGATGATAGCGGTACAATACAATACCATACAAAAACCAGCAGAGCGAGATACACGAGATATTTGGGCAATAAGAGAGGAATTAGCACAAGAAAAGCAAAGACATTCCGCATTACTGGCAGAAATTCGCTCACTTCATGAAGTAGTGGATCGCTATGAGCAATCTGAAAAAGTAAATCAGCAAGCCGCTTTACATGAAACATTGAATCGTTTAAAGCAACAGGCTGGACTAACAGAAGTGGTAGGGCCGGGTGTCAGACTTCGTATTGAACCCGCACCTGAATTAATAGAGATGGGTTATGAAATCAAAGAGATATCGCCTGATTTATTAACCCAATTATTAAATACGCTGTTTAAAAACGATGCAACAAGTGTTTCAATAGATGGCAATCGTGTTGTTCAAACAACAGCCATTCGGGACATAAATGGGAAGACAACGGTGAATAGTGTACCATTGTCGACACCTAAATTTGATATATATGTTGGGACAAGCGATTTTAAAGCAGCTCAAAAAATGTATAATTCGCTTCAAGCCTCAACGTTTATAGATTCATTTTATTTAGATAATTTTAATTTAGTGATTGAAGAGCCAATTGATCAATTACAAATTCCAGCATTTGATCAGCGATTGACAAATGATTACTTAGCAGAGGTAAAAAAAGGAGATTAATTTATGTGGCTACCATTTTTAGGTTTGATATTTGGACTTGCCCTTGGCTTGTTAACAAATATACAAATCCCCTCTATGTATGAAAATTATCTGTCAATAGCTGTTTTAGCAGCTTTAGATACATTATTTGGTGGTATCCGTGCTCAATTACAGCAAGTGTACGACGATAAAGTTTTTGTATCAGGATTCTTTTTTAATATAGTTCTCGCAGCAGGGTTAGCTTTTATAGGTGTGAATTTAGGGATAGATTTGTATTTAGCAGCTATTTTCGCTTTTGGGGTACGTTTGTTCCAAAATATAGCAATAATTAGGCGTATATTACTAACACGGTTGGATGAGAAACGTCACAAGAAAGAAAAAACTTCCATAGATTAAGAGAAAAATTGACCAAAATACTCGATTTGCTTAGACATTATGCCAAATTTACAATAGAATGAAAATAAGAGCATTTTTCAAGGAGGTGCAGCGAATTGAATCAGCAAGATTTATACATTTCACTTGATATTGGATCCTCCTCTATCAAGGTATTAATAGGTGAAATGAGTGACGGACAATTACATGTAATTGGCGTCGGAAATGTAAAATCGAATGGGGTTCGAAAAGGAGCAATTGTTGATATAGATGCAACAGTTCAATCTATTCGAAAAGCAGTAGAACAAGCCGAACGAATGACAGGTTATCAAATTCACGAAGTCGTTCTAGGCGTTCCTGCTAACCAAACGATGTTACAGCTAGTTAAAGGTGTTGTCGCTGTAAATAGTGAAAACAGAGAAATTACAGATGATGATTTAGACAGAGTGGTAGAATCTGCACAAGTCATGTCAATACCTCCTGAACGTGAATTAGTTAACATCATTCCAAGACAGTTTATTGTGGACAACCTTGATGAAATTAAAGATCCTCGTGGTATGATTGGCATTCGTCTAGAAATGGATGCAACCATGATAACGACATCCAAAACGCTTTTACACAATGTACTTCGTTGTGTTGAGCGTGCCGGTTTAAGTATACGAGAAATATATTTGCAACCATTAGCATCAGGCTACTTTGCATTAACTGAAGATGAAAAAAACCAAGGAACTGCCTTTATCGATATAGGAGGCGGATCTACTACAATCGCAGTATTTGAAGAGGGATTGCTAACGCATACAGGTGTCATACCAGTTGGTGGTGATCATATAACGAAAGATATTTCTATCGTCTTAAAGACACCAACAGAACAAGCTGAAAATATCAAACACCAATTTGGACATGCCTTTTATGATGATGCATCTGACGATGAAATCTTTGAAGTACCAATTGTAGGAACAGATTCTACTGATCAATATAGTCAACGCTATATATCAGAAATTATTGGCGCACGCCTAGAAGAATTACTAGAATTAGTGATTGACGAGTTAGCACGTCTAGGTGTTAGAGATTTACCAGGTGGCGTTGTTATAACGGGTGGTGTTGCTAAACTTGAAGGTATCGCCCAGTTAGCGCGTCAAATTCTACAAACGCGTGTAAGAATTTATACACCCGATTATATTGGCGTTAGAGAGCCTTCATTTGCAACAGCGGTTGGACTTATTCGTTACGCCTATTTAGAAGATGATTTTTACGGTAAAAGTACGAATACGCAACCTGTTGAATATGCAGCTGTAGGAGCTCAAGCAGCTATGCCTAAAAAGCAAGAGTATTCTGCACCTTCAGAACCAAAAGAAAGCGTAATTGGGAAAGCAAAAAAATTATTTGATAAGTTTTTTGATTAACTAGAATGCGTAATGATTGATACAGAGTCGAGTTACCGTGGGAGGAAAAAGAGATGTTAGAATTTGATACAAATGTAGATGAACTTGCAGTAATAAAGGTCATAGGTGTTGGTGGCGGCGGTAACAACGCTGTCAATCGAATGATAGAACATGGTGTACAGGGTGTTGACTTTATCGCAGTTAACACTGATTCACAGGCATTAAATTTATCAAAGGCAGAAGTTAGGCTTCAAATTGGAGCGAAACTGACGCGTGGTTTAGGTGCAGGTGCAAATCCAGAAGTAGGAAAAAAGGCTGCTGAAGAGAGCCGCGAGCAATTAGAAGAGGTTCTACGTGGTGCAGACATGGTATTCGTCACTGCTGGTATGGGTGGAGGAACCGGTACGGGTGCAGCGCCGGTAATTGCACAAATTGCTCGTGAATTAGGAGCACTAACAGTAGGTGTTGTGACACGTCCATTTACGTTTGAAGGGCGTAAACGTCAAACACAAGCTATCGGCGGCATTGGTAGTATGAAAGAAGCTGTGGATACGCTAATTGTTATCCCGAACGACAAGCTATTACAAATTGTCGATAAATCAACACCAATGTTAGAAGCTTTCAGAGAAGCAGATAACGTACTTCGTCAAGGTGTTCAAGGTATTTCAGATTTAATTGCAACCCCTGGTCTTATTAACTTAGACTTTGCAGACGTGAAAACAATTATGTCAAACAAAGGCTCAGCATTAATGGGTATCGGTATTGCTACTGGTGAAAACCGTGCTTCAGAAGCAGCAAAGAAAGCCATTTCAAGTCCATTACTAGAATCATCTATCGATGGTGCTAAAGGTGTTCTTATGAATATTACAGGTGGCTCTAATCTTAGCTTATTTGAAGTACAAGAAGCGGCAGATATCGTAGCTTCTGCATCTGACGAAGAAGTAAATATGATTTTCGGTTCTGTTATTAATGAAAACCTTAAAGATGAAATCATTGTTACAGTTATCGCAACTGGTTTCTCAGAGGAAGCTTTACAGCAACAACGTAATACAACAAAACCATCGCTCAATATAAATAGACAATCTGCTCCACAACAACAAGCACCGATTCGTGAACAACGACAAGAAGTGCATGTTCAACAAGAGCAGCCACGCCAAAATCAGCAACATTATGCACAGGATGACATGCTTGAAGTCCCAGCATTTTTACGCAATCGCAAAAATCGCGGTTAATTGAAAAAACAACTTCTAAAAAGCTCGTATTTTACATATGTAAAATACGAGCTTTTTATTTTTGTTGTCGAGATGTTCATTTGTGTAAGGAAACCATGTATTTTGTCAAAACATTTTAAGGAAATGGTGCGATTGTTTGACAATATTTGTGGGAGTAACATGCTAACTTTGTAAGTAGGAGGCGGCTGTTATGTATGGAGAATGGCTGGTGCTCATTAATACGCTTTTCAATCTAGCAATACTCACGTTTACCGCAAGAGTAACAGGGGTTTTGGTCAAGAATTCAAGATTATTAATGAGTTCATTTTGTAGTAGTTTAGTAGCTGTAATTGGCGGTCAAATGCTGTGGTCAACGGTACTTAGTTTTATATTGCTCATAGGTATAGCTTTTCGCTTTAAGATTCGAAGCTTCCAAAAGCAAGGACCGATCGTTTTAACAGCAACGATCGTTATCGGCGGATTGCTAACAGCACTACAGCCCTATTTAAAAAATCTTTCTGCCAACCATTTTATAATGATTTGTTTTGTACTAGCAGTTTTAAATCTTGTTGCATTTTATAAGCAATGGGGTTTTGTTAAACTAGAACGTTTAAGTGGACAATTTGTATTTGATACAACTTTAAAAATCTTTGGTTCGATAATACCACTTTCAGCTTTTGTGGACACAGGAAACCAAGCAATCGAGCCGCTTTCAGGGAAACCTGTTCATTTCGTCTCTTATACAGCTCTAAGCCCACATTTACCTGCCGATTTTTGCAAATCATTAGTAGAATGGCAAGAAACAGATCCGTACAATGTATCTATGTTTTCAGAAGATTATCAGCGTTATATTCGATTTATTCATATCAATACCGTACAACAACAAACCGTTGTTCTTGGTTTTCGCTTTGATGAGTGGTTGATAAAGGGGGAGCCTTCACAGGTGAAATCGAATGAATATATCGTTTTAACAAAAAAAGCAAAAAATTTTCCACATAGCACAGCAGCAATTTTACATTTTTCAGCGCTTTCAAATAACTCATAGAGGGGGAGAACTATTGCTTCTTAGGCTACTTGCTAGCTTGAAAAAATTTTGGAGTAAGTTTCGTAGTCGTGAAACGTACTATATAGGGGGAAATGATTCATTGCCAGTGCCACTAAGTCGAGAAGAAGAAGTTACAGTCATTGCATCCTTTATGAAAGGTGATTTACGAGCTAGAGACACACTAATTGAACGTAATTTACGTCTTGTTGTTTATATTGCTAGACGTTTTGACAATACGGGAACGCCAATCGAAGATTTAATCAGCATTGGTTCTATCGGATTAATAAAGGCAATTGAAACGTTCAATACAGATAAAAATATTAAGCTTGCAACATACGCATCTCGATGCATTGAAAATGAAATTTTAATGCATTTACGAAAAACAAGTCGTATGAAGGGTGAAGTATCATTAGACGAACCTTTAAACTCTGATGCAGATGGAAATGAATTATTACTGTCAGATATTTTAGGTACGGAAGAGCACATTATTCTTGATAATGTGGAGAAAAAAATTGAACGGCAGCATATGTTCCATGCCATAAATTTATTAGGTGCACGTGAACGATATATTATGGAATGCCGTTTTGGTCTCAATGGAAAAGTAGAAATGACGCAAAAAGAAGTAGCAGATCATTTAGGGATATCACAATCATATATTTCCCGTTTAGAAAAGAAAATTATTCAAGATTTACGTGAAAATTTAAATCAGCCAATTTCTTAGAAAGGGAAAATTATCCTACCTAAAATTGGTCATAGCTTTTGTGCATATTCTTGTTTCTCTCGGACAAACTGATGTCACGGTTTAGTCAGAGAATAACATCCGGAGGAATCGAATATGCGAACAAAAGTAGATCTTTGCGGCTTAGATACATCGACTTTGCCAATTTTAAAGCACGAAGAAATGAAGGAGCTCTTCATTCGTTTACAAGCCGGTGAAACTGAAATCAGAGAAGAGCTTGTCATGTGCAATTTAAGGTTAGTGCTAAGTATTGTTGGTAGATTTGCCTATAGAGGTGAACAGGCAGATGATTTATTTCAAGTAGGCTGTATTGGCCTCATGAAAGCCATTGATCATTTTGATTTAAAGCATAATGTAAGATTTTCAACATATGCTGTCCCAATGATCATTGGTGAAATTCGTCGCCATCTGCGTGATCATCATGCATTACGAGTATCTCGTTCTTTAAGGGATATTGCCTATAAGGCAATGCAGGCAAAAGAACAGTGGATAACCGAAAATTTGCGCGAACCAACGATTGAAGAAATTGCTGACATGATTGACATGAAAAAAGAAGATGTTTTATTTGCTTTAGATGCTATTCAAGACCCAATGTCATTACAAGAGCCCATTTATTCAGATGGTGGGGACGCTGTTTATATGATGGACCAATTACGTGATGATGATGTATCAGAAGATCAATGGGTTGCCTACGTGTCGGTAAAGGAAAGCTTGCAGAAACTAGATGAACGTCAGCAAATGATCGTGGCAAAACGATTTTATTATGGAGAGACACAAACTGAAATCGCTAAGGAATTAGGGATTTCACAAGCACAAATTTCACGTCTTGAAAAGAATGCAATTGAAACAATGCAAAAAGATTACAAATAAAAAATGCGCATCGAATTATTCGGTGCGCATTTTATCTTCATTCAATGAACAGTTGATACATAAATATAAAGAGACAGCAAAGTTTGGTGATAGAGAAAAATAATTTAGGTGAAAGAGTACTGGATAGAGGAGGTTATTTATTGCGGTTCTCAATGTTACAGCAAAAGGAAGTAATTGAAGCAGGAAATGGACGATTTATAGGATTTGTGGTAGATGCTGAAGTATCGAAAGAAACGGGCTATGTAACAGCATTTTTAATTGCTGAGCCCCGTAAATATCTTGGTTTTTTTAAAGGAGAAGAATCTGTAAGAAAAGTGTATATGAAAGATGTGCTTGTTGTTGGCAAGGATGTCATTCTAGTCAAGGCACTTTCCTAAATAGCTGACATAGGTTAGGCTATTCATTGATAAATCAAGCATTGCTTGTTACAATAAGAGAAACTAATGTTGTAAAGTTGGGAAAAACAGTGACAAAAATCTTAGCAAATTTAAACAAATTAAATGATTTAATAGCAGCAGCAGAAACAAGAGTCAATCGCGAAGCCAATAATGTCCAAATAATAGCTGTGACGAAAGAGGTTTCTGTAGAAAGAACGCAAGAAGCTATCGAAGCTGGATTGACTCATTTAGGAGAAAACCGACCGGAAGGCTTAAATCGTAAAATATCTGCGATTCAAGCTGATGTCAATTGGCATTATATAGGGTCCCTACAAACACGTAAAGTAAAACAAGTGATTAACAGCATTGATTTTTTACATTCATTAGATCGTTTGAGTTTGGCAGAAGAAATTGAAAAAAGAGCAGTAAAGCCCGTTAAATGTTTTATCCAAGTAAACGTTTCTGGGGAAGAATCAAAACATGGTTTAAGCATGGAAGAAGTATTACCTTTTGTAGAATCATTGAGAAGCTTTACAAAAGTCCAAGTTGTCGGTTTAATGACCATGGCACCAAACACAGAAGACGAAACACTTATTCGTTCTGTATTTAAGCAATTAAAACAATGTCAACAGCAAATAGCCGAGCAAGGATTCGCACACGCACCTTGTACCGAGTTATCAATGGGCATGTCTAATGACTTTGAAATTGCGGTAGAGGAAGGGGCTACTTTTGTTCGAGTCGGAACGGCTCTTGTTGGAAATGAAAGAGGGGAACAGGATGAGCATGAAAAATAAAATTAAAAACTTCTTTTACCTTGAAGAAGAACTAGAAGAAGAAATCACGCAAGCTCCTATTCAGCAGCAACAACCCGTACAACAACAGCAACCGATTCATTCAGTAAAGCCTAAAAAAACAATTAAAGAACGTAAGGCATCGATCCATGAAATTGTGCCGCAAAGTACAGCTACTCCTAATAATATTGTTAGCTTGCAAGCTGCGATGAGTTCCAAGGGAGCAAAAGTTGTCTTAATAGAGCCTAGAGTCTATGCAGAAGCACAAGATATCGCGGAACATTTAAAAAATAAACGTGCAGCTATCGTCAATTTACAACGTATTGAACGAGAGCAAGGTAAACGCATTATTGATTTTTTAAGTGGCACAGTCTATGCCCTTGCAGGGGATATTCAACGTATCGGGAAAGATATTTTCCTTTGCACTCCAGATAATGTAGAAGTAACTGGTGAAATTACAAACTTTATTTTAGACGATAATTAATAGCGAGGATTGTAGTTTATATGACTTTTTTTATAATACTTGGTTATGTATCTTTAGCATTTAGGATTTATTCGTTTATGCTAATTGCATATATCTTAATGTCTTGGGTGCCTGCCGCTCAAAATTCAGCCATTGGACGAATGCTTGAAAAAGTGTGTGAGCCTTATTTGGGGATATTCCGAAAGTTTATCCCTCCGCTTGGTATGATTGATATTTCACCAATTGTGGCGATCTTTATGCTGAATTTTATTGAAAGAGGACTTGTTATAGTCATTCAGAAAATATTTCTTATGTTCGTATAGATATAAAATCCTCACGTTTTAGTGGGGGTTTTTTATTTATATGGAGTATAGAAAAAACGTAGCAAAGAAGTGTTGCCCTAAAGCTTTAAGCAGATGTCACAAATTTTAAAGGGTCCATTTCGAGTGAACTAGAAAAAATTTGATGCAATGATGTCAAAGTACCAATGATTGGGAATACTATGTTTATCTAATAATTGAAGCAAATAGGGACGATGAAAGAGGAGACAACAAGATGGAGCACTTGATTCAGCATTTTCGGAAAGATGAGCAACCTTTTATTGAACAGGTAATAAGCTGGCAGCGGGAGGTAGAGGATCGCTATGCACCTAAGCTGACTGATTTTCTTGATCCAAGACAGCGCTTTATAGTGACATCTATTATTGGACAGGATGACTCAATGAATACATTATGTGCAGGGCTATTTAATGAAGCAGAGAGACAACGTATGCTCATTTATCCAGCCTACTATGAGCCTACAGAGAAGGACTTTCAACTGACAGCTTTTACACTTCAGTATCCCGTTAAATTTGTACAATTACGCCATCCAGATGTTTTAGGAGCCTTATTATCATTAGGGTTAAATCGTAGTAAGTTCGGTGATATTCGCGTTAATGACCATCAGATTCAATTTGTCGTTGCACAGGAAGTGGCTGAATATGTGCGTCTACATTTAACTGGCATTGGTAAAGTAAAGGTACATGTTGAATCTCTTAAAGAACAGGAGCCACTCCTTATCAATGAAGAGGAATGGTTAGAGGAATCTTACACAGTTACCTCCATGCGACTAGACGTTATTATTGCAACAGTTTTGAAAGTGTCTCGTCAAAAGGCACAAGCTTTAATTACAGGTAAAAAAGTGCGTGTAAATTGGACAGAGCGTGATGCCGTTGCTTTTGAATTACAAGAAGGGGATATTCTATCGATAAGAGGAAGCGGTCGTATGAAAATAATTATGACAGAAGGCCGTACAAAAAAAGATAAAATCCGTCTACAAGTCGGTCGATTGGCCCAAAAAAGCTAAAAGAAAAGTAAATTTCATTAATTTATACTGCTAAGTTGTCGGAAGAATTGTATAATAGGAAATACGAATGTACACGAAAAGGAGAGAAGGATTGTATGCCATTATCACCTATTGATATACATAATAAGGAGTTTACAAAAGCTTTCAGAGGCTATGCTGAAGATGAAGTAAATGAATTTTTAGATCAAATCATTAAAGATTATGAAATTTTGTTGCGTGAAAAAAAAGAGGTTGATAAGCAACTAGAAATGGCCTTAGAACAAGCGAGGCATTTTAGCACTTTAGAAGAGACCTTACAGAAGTCTATTGTTGTTGCGCAAGAAGCAGCAGATGAAGTGCGAAGAAATTCTCAAAAAGAGGCAAAGCTTATTGTCAAAGAGGCAGAGAAAAATGCTGATCGAATCGTTAATGATGCTTTAACGAAAGCGCGTAAGGTAACGATTGAAATTGATGAGCTTAAAAAACAGTCAAAAGTTTTCCGTAATCGTTTCAAGATGCTAGTCGAAGCTCAGCTCGATTTATTAAATGCGGATGATTGGGATCATTTACTTCAGTATGATATCGATTTAACAGAGATTCAAGCATCTGTAGATGAAGCGCAAGAATCAGAAGATATGTAGCTTTACTTTTCATTGAGATGATCAAATTTAAATGAAACTTGACGCGATTGTTTGAATTTCATATACTTTGTAATAGTAATTATTTTGTACAGACATATGCATAGAAGCAGAGACGAAGACAGTATTTGTTAGGCGTGGTGAAGCGATTTGGGGATAGTGGAAGCCCAAACAAGCAACTAACAATGAATATCACTTCCGAGCTAAATAACTGAAAAAAGTAAGTTATTTCGTGGTGCACGACGTTAATGTGCTTGAAAGAGGTAGTGCAGCCTAATGGATTGTGCTACAAGTAGGGTGGTACCGCGAGTAGAAGCTTCTCGTCCCTTAGTGGGATGAGGGCTTTTTTTATTTGTCCGCGAATCGTTTCAGATAAGTAAGCCTATAACTGTCGTAAGAGAATAGTGTCGATATGCTTTATGTAAATTAAAGGAGGATTTTTTATGGTTGAATACAAAGATACGTTATTAATGCCAAAAACGGATTTCCCAATGCGTGGAAATTTACCAGCAAATGAGCCGAAAATGCAAGAAAAATGGAATGAAATGGATATTAATAAATTGCAGATGGAGCGTACAGAAGGACGTCCTGAATATGTACTTCATGATGGCCCTCCGTATGCAAATGGTGATATTCATATTGGGCATGCATTGAATAAAGTATTAAAGGATATGATTACCCGTCATCGTTCAATGACTGGCTACCATGTTAATTATATTCCTGGTTGGGATACGCATGGTCTACCTATTGAACAAGCATTGACAAATAAAGGTGTTAAACGTAAAGAAATGTCAGTAGCAGCTTTCCGTCAACTTTGTGAAGAATATGCATATGAGCAAATTGACAATCAACGAAATCAATTCCGTCGTTTAGGTATCCGTGGTAATTGGGAAAACCCTTATATTACATTGAAACCTGAGTTTGAAGCTCGCCAAATTGAAGTATTCGGAAAGATGGCGGAAAAAGGGTATATCTATAAAGGCTTAAAACCAGTATATTGGTCTCCGTCTTCTGAATCTGCTCTTGCTGAAGCAGAAATTGAATATAAAGATATTAAATCGCCTTCTATTTATGTAAGCTTTGCTATTAAAGATGCAAAAGGTGTTGTACCAGCAGATGCTAAATTTGTTATTTGGACAACAACTCCTTGGACATTACCAGCAAACTTAGGGATTTCTTTAAATCCTGAGTTTATGTATGTTGTCGTTGCAGTAGCTAATAAAAAATTCATCATTGCAAAAGATTTATTAGAAACTGTGGCAACTGCACTTGAATGGGAAGCGTATGAGGTTATTCAAGAAGTGAAGGGTGAAGTATTAGATCGTATTGTCGCTCAACATCCTTTCTATGATCGTGATTCACTTGTAATGGTAGGCGAGCATGTTACTGCTGACGCAGGTACTGGCTGTGTTCACACAGCTCCTGGACACGGGGAAGACGATTATCATATTAGTAAGCAATATGGTTTAGACATTCTGAGCCCGCTTGATAATAGTGGCTGCTATACGGATGAAGCACCTGGGTTTGAGGGCGTCTTTTATAATGATGCCAATAAACTAGTAACAGAAAAGCTAAAAGAAGTAGATGCATTAGAAAGTCTTGGGTTTATTTCACACTCATACCCACATGATTGGCGTACAAAAAAACCAGTTATTTATCGTGCCACACCGCAATGGTTTGCGTCTGTTGAAGCGTTCCGCGGGGAGCTCTTAGAGGCTGTTAAAGCAACTGCATTTACACCAGCTTGGGGAGAAACACGTCTTTACAATATGATTCGTGACCGAGGAGATTGGGTAATTTCTCGTCAACGTGCTTGGGGTGTACCAATTCCAATTTTCTACGCTGAAAATGGGGAGCCAATTATTACACCTGAAACAATTAGCCATATTTCAGCACTATTCCGTGAGCATGGCTCAAATATTTGGTTCAAAAAAACAGCAAATGAATTATTACCGGAAGGCTTTACACATCCAGGTAGTCCGAACGGTGAATTTACAAAAGAAAATGATATTATGGACGTATGGTTCGACTCAGGTTCTTCACACCAAGGTGTACTTGTAGAACGTGGCATGAAGTACCCTGCTGATTTATATTTAGAAGGCTCAGACCAACACCGTGGATGGTTTAACTCTTCTCTTATTACATCAGTAGCTATTAACGGTTTTGCACCATATAAAGGACTTTTAACACATGGTTTCGTTCTTGATGGAGAAGGTCGTAAAATGAGTAAATCCTTAGGGAATGTCATCATTCCGCAAAAAGTAATGGATCAATATGGAGCAGATATTCTTCGTCTATGGGTTGCTTCTGTAGACTATACTGCTGACGTGCGAATTTCTATGGATATGTTGAAGCAAGTATCAGAAGTATATCGTAAAATTCGTAACACTTTCCGTTTCCTACATGGCAATATTGCTGATTTCGATCCAACAAAAGACCGTGTAGCCTATGCAGAGCTTCGTGAAATGGATCAATATGTATATATGCGTTTACAGGATGTTTTAAAAACTGTTCGTACTGCATATGATCGTTATGATTTCGCTGCTGTATATCATGTTGTGAATAATTTTGTAGCAGTGGAACTATCTTCATTCTATTTAGATATTGCAAAAGATGTTGTTTACATTGAAGGTTCTGACAATAAAGATCGACGTGCTATGCAAACAGTTATTTATGATACGTTGATGACTTTAGTTAAAATTATGACACCAATTATCCCTCATACTACAGATGAAATGTGGTCATACTTACATGCTCAAGGTACTGTAGAGGAAGCTTCTGTTCAATTAACGGATTTCCCAGAGGAAGATGTACAAGCGAATTTTGAAAATCTTCGTGCAAAATGGGAAAAAATCATTGATGTACGTGATGATATTTTAAAAGCATTAGAAGAGGCTCGTAATGCTAAAACGATTGGTAAATCTCTTGAAGCAAAAGTAACAGTATATGCAAAAGAAGATGTTGTGGCATTATTGAACGATGCGAACATTGACTTTGCACAACTATCTATCGTTTCTGCTTTTGAGGTAGCTACAATCGAAGAAGTACCAGCAGATGCTTTGGTACTTGAACATGTATCCATTGTTGTTGAGAAGGCTACAGGTGAGAAGTGCGAACGTTGCTGGTCTATTTCAGAAACAGTTGGTGCGAATGCGGCACATCCTACAGTATGTGCTCGCTGTGCAGAAGTAGTAGAAAAATATTACGCATAAGTGGAATCAGTGAATAATAAGAATCTGCATTCTATGTAGCTTATAAGCAAGTCTCCTTTAGGGGGCTTGCTTTTTTCATGTGGTTTTTGCAGATTCTTGAAAAACTACATCCTACTTAAACAAAATTTCCTTCGTATTGCGGTAGTCTGTTGGCGATATTCCAACATATTTTTTAAAGGTTAGACTGTAATAATTCGGTGTATTAAACCCACAGGTGGAGGAAATTTTTTCGACCGTGTAATCAAACTTTCGTAAAAAGGGTAAAGTCTTGATAATACGTGTAAAGGCAACATAGTCAACAAAATTACGACCCGTTTCTTTTTTAAATAGCCTGCTAAAATGTGTTGGGCTAAAGCTTATATATTTCGCAACTTCACTTATAGAAAGCTGTTCGTCAAAATGCTCTTCTATAAATTGAATAGCTTTTTGAAGCTGTGGATGCTTCGTTAAATCTTCATAATATCGTATATGAATGTTATCAATAGGCGGTTTTCTACGAGCTTTTCGTGCCTGACTATAGGATTCCTTCACTTGCATAGCATCCTGAAATACACCTCCAACCCCCATAAAAAGATGGATACAATGGTCCTTTTTTAGTGTCTCGATGACCTCTAATAAACATGCTTTGCCCTCTGGCCAATGTTTGAATGAGTTATAGTCATTAGGAATTCGCAAAAGAAGAAGCAAATAGCGTTCAAAATGTAAAAAGGACAACGGCGCTTTATCTGCAAATTTCTGTTGAATAACAGTTGTAATGAGGCTACTTGCATCTTGTGGATGAGCTTTTTTTTCATTGACATCGATATAGCCCTGTATTAAGAACACCATATTAGGGATACAGTTAGGCGATAAAAAGGATGCAGATTGAATGATTTCCTGTTCATTATCAATCTCACCGCGTATAAGACGTTTTAAAAATGCTTCTCGAAATGGAGAAGTTTGGTTATGGGATATTTGTTGTGTCAGTTCAAGCATGGTAAGTGTACTAGCCTTTTCTTCCAGATAGGCAGTGTGTAACTTTTTTACAATACGTAAAAATTTTGATTTTTGTAATGGTTTAATGAGAAGTGCAGGTAAAACTAATTCAATTGCTATACCAGTCGAGTAGGTGAGGTGTTCTGTAACAATTGGGACAATTATACTATTAGGATAATTTCTTTTTAGTCGCTTAATCTTAACCCAATCAAATAACCGATTGACTTCATAGACAATAATAGTGTCATCTTCTGGTTTAGGCTCTTTACACTCCATTAAAGCGCTTGGTAAAACTTCTTCTAACCAATCTCTCATTTGTTGCTTATCCAATGAGCTTTCCATAAACCATACCACCTTTAAAATGCTACCAGCCTCCTAAGAATAAAATTGATAGAAATATTTTAACTTAAAATAGCATTTTTTTGTACTAATACAGCAATATTTTATATCTATATTGAAGTTGAAATAGAATAGAATAATTGTAGTGAATAATAATTTGAAATTTCAGATAATTATTTACTGAAATAAAAAGGGGGAGTTGGCTATGGCAGAAGTCGGGAGTCATGATTACGAATATGTGGAGGCAGGCACCATTGATGTAAAGGATCTTCCACCTCTAGATGCGGCGACAAATAAAATTATGAAAGATGAATTTACAACAGGTTTAGGCTTATCGGTATTTTATTTTATATTGATTTTTAGTATCCCAGTTATGAATTGGTTTGCACCGGAATTTGCCTTTAAGAAAATGTGGGGTGGAATGACGGTAACCTGGTTTGTGACAACCGTTGTGATGATGGCAATGGCATTTATTATCGCTTATGTGCATACTTCCATGTACGAAAAGCGCCTAAAAAAATATGATCTAGCCAATAAGTAGTTGAAATAAGGGGGATAAGTGAATGATAGAAGCTCTTTTAGAACCAAAGATGTTAATGACCATTGCATTAATGGGAACGATTGTATACATTACGTATTTAACAAAAAGAAATGCAACAGCATCGGATTTCTTTGTAGGAGGAAGAAGCTTTGGGTGGTTTACAAATGGTTCTGCAATTGGCGGGGATTATTTAAGTGCAGCCACATTCCTTGGGATTGCAGGCTTAACATTTCAACTAGGATATGATGGGGCTTATTACGCTTTTTGTTTCTCCATTGGTTTAACCTTATTAGCTATTTTCGTAGCGGGTCCTTTGAGACGATTTGGTGCATTTACGGTAGCAGATTTTTTGGGGTATCGTTTTCATAGTAAACGTGCACGACTAGTAGCAGTCGCGGTAGTATTAGCCATTTCAGGCTTTTATGCGGCTCCGCAACTATTAGGTGCTGCTCAAATTTTAAGTATGTTTTTTGGCACTTCCTATGAATTTGGCATTATCTTTACATGTGTAGTCATGATTTTTTATGTAGGTATTGGTGGAATGAAAGGAACAACCATTAACCAAGCATTGGAGCTATGGATTCGTCTTGGTGCATTTATTGTCATGTTAGTAGCAGCGGTATATAGTGGTTTGCATTACGATAAAATTCTTGCAGCTATTAATTCCTTTAGCGGTCCTATTTCAGGCACATCCCCATATGCTTTAGATGGGAATGAAGTTAATTTTGATGGTGCTGCTTGGACAGGGACAGGATTTTATTTCCCAACATTTTGGCAAACGATTAGCATGACGATTGGTTTAGCTTTAGGAACCATTGGACTCCCTCATATTTTATTGCGCTTTTATACGAATCCAAGTGCAAAAGCAGCACGAAAATCTGCCCTGATGGCTATAGGAATTGCTAGTACATTCTTTTTTTTAGCCGTTTATTTAGGAGTTGTTGGTCGTTCCATTTTCATTTCGGGAACAGCTAGTGAAGAGGTTATGCGTGATCTTGTACTTGGCGGAAACAATATGGTGATACCAACTACAGCGTTAGCTCTAGGTGGTAAATGGTTGCTGGGCTTAGTTATTGCGGGGGCATTTGCAGCTATTTTCTCTAATCTTTCAGGTCTTTTTATTACAAGCTCTGGGGCACTCGCTCATGATTTATATGCGAACATTATGAAAAAAGACATTACGCAAAAACAGCGTGTCATTGCTGGAAAAGTAGCTATCGTACTATTAGGTATTTTATATGGGGCACTTGGGCTCCTCGTTAAGGATGCATCTATCGGTCATTTAGTGGCGCTCGCCTTTACAGTAGCAGCAAGTACATTTACGCCAATATTTATTTTAGGGATTTGGTGGAGAGGCATGACAGAGAAAGGAGCCATTGCAGGATTACTTATTGGACTTGGCGTATCTATGTGGATGATTTTTTTACCAGGAACTTTACCGAGTTTCTTACAGTTTAAAATTCCAGGAATTGTAACGGTTCCTGTAGGCTTTTTATCCGTTATTATTGTGTCACTATTAGATCGAAAGGTACCTGCTGATGTCAATGAATTTATGAAGCGAGTCCATTCAAAAGAATCTGAAACAGTATAAGACAATAAATTTGGCTATTTCTATTGCTCGAAAAGTGATAGAGATAGCTTTTTTGTATTTTCAAGACATTTGGAATCGCCATATTTTTGATGTGATATTAGTTATTGTGAATGGTGCTGATATGGTAGAATAGGTTAGATGTTGAGCGAACGGAGGAATGTTTGTGTATAAATATTATGGATTGGCTGCCTTTGTCGTATTATTGGATCAATGGACAAAGTGGTTGATTGTGAAAAATATGGAGTATGGTGAACGTATTGCTGTAGTAGATCCATGGTTTGGCATTTTATCACATCGTAATAGAGGTGCAGCATGGGGGATGCTAGAAGGGCAAATGTGGCTCTTTAGCATCGTGACAATTGCCGTTATCTGTGCCATTGTCTATTTTTATCATAAAGAAGCGAAAGGGAAGCCAATTTTTCAAGTGGGCTTAATGCTATTACTTGGTGGAGCAATAGGGAATTTTATCGATCGTTTATTTAGAGGAGAAGTGGTTGATTTTGTAGATGTTTTAATTCCGATTATTCAGTATGATTTCCCAATTTTTAATGTGGCAGATGCTGCGTTGACCATTGCTGTTGTTATACTAATGATTGGCTTGATTAGGGAAGATAAAAAAGAGAAGAAACAGGTGAAACAATGACGGAAGTAACATATACAATCGAAGAACAACAGCAAGGAGAGCGCATTGATAAAGCACTTTCAAGCTTACAATCTGAATGGTCGCGCACACAGATTGGGAACTGGATTAGTGACGGAAATATCAAGGTAAATGGCGATGCTGTGAAAGCAAAATATAAGGTAAAAGCGGGGGACGTTATTGCTATTGATGTACCAGAAGCTGAACCACTTGATGTAATCGCAGAAAACCTAGCACTTGATATTGTTTATGAGGATGCTGATGTTCTTGTTGTGAATAAACCAAAGGGTATGGTCGTTCATCCAGCACCAGGGCATATGACAGGCACGCTAGTAAATGGGTTGATGTATCAATGTAAAGATTTATCGGGTATCAACGGGATTATGCGTCCAGGTATAGTCCATCGTATCGATAAAGATACATCAGGCTTATTAATGGTTGCCAAAAACGATGTAGCCCATGAATCGTTAGTGGATCAGTTAGTCAATAAAACTGTTACTCGTAAATATATTGCTCTTGTACATGGGCATATTGCACATGATAAAGGGACTATTGATGCGCCAATCGGTCGTGATCAGAAAGACCGTCAGAAGCAGGCTATTGTCGATAATGGTAAACATGCTGTTACGCATTTTCATGTGGTAGAGCGCTTTGGTGATTATACGCTTGTAGAATGTCGTCTAGAAACAGGACGAACACATCAAATTCGTGTGCATATGAATTATATCGGTTTCCCGCTTGTTGGGGATCCAAAGTATGGACCGAAAAAGACAATTGATTTTGGTGGACAAGTTCTTCATGCAGCAACGCTAGGCTTCAATCATCCTTCTTCAGGTGAATACTTAGAGTTTGAAACGCCACTTCCTGCTGATTATGAGCAATTATTAAATGAATTACGAAATAGGCATTGACGTATACGCAAAGAAAGTCTATACTAACGACAGTGAATGAACAAACTAATTAAATATTCACCTTTAATAGCAGTCCAGAGAGGCTGAGAAGGGACATGTGATAGTGTTGCAAAAAATTTGTGCTGCAAATTTTTTTCGACATGCTTTTTAAACACGTATACAACCCTCTCAGGCTATTCGCCTCGAGAGGTTTTTTTATGGACACATGCTCACAATAGATTGTAGAGAGGGGGAAACGAATTTGGCTCAAAATGAATTGTTAGATGGCCCATCAATGGCACGAGCATTAACACGTATTGCTCATGAAATTATTGAACGCAACAAAGGAATCGATGAATGTATTTTAGTTGGCATTAAAACACGAGGTGCTTTTCTAGCCAAACGCTTAGCACAACGAATTGAAAAAATCGAAGGTAAACCAATTCGTACTGGGGAGCTTGATATTACACTTTACCGGGATGATTTAACAACGAAACATGAAAATGAACAAGCACATGTTGAGCAAGTTGACATTGAGCATGAAGTGAAAAATCAAAAGATTATTTTAGTCGATGATGTTCTTTATACAGGACGAACAGTTCGTGCAGCACTAGACGCTATCATGGATTTAGGAAGACCTGCTCAAATTCAATTAGCTGTTCTAGTTGATAGAGGACATCGAGAGTTACCAATCAGAGCAGACTACGTGGGGAAAAATGTTCCGACTTCTGGCTCTGAGCGCATCATTGTCAATTTACAAGATGTAGATGGAGAAGATGGCGTTATTATTTATAAAGAAGACGAACAATAAAGTGAGGAAACAAAATGTCAAATGCAGTATTAGATATTAAGGATAAGCCAACCCCACTTCAGCTAGTGACATTAAGCTTCCAGCATATGTTTGCCATGTTTGGGTCAACAATCTTAGTGCCACAGTTAGTAGGTCTTAGCCCTGCAATTGCCCTTTTAACAAGTGGGATTGCAACAATATTCTTCCTATTAATTACAAAATTTCAGGTACCCGCTTACTTAGGCTCCTCCTTTGCCTTTATTGCTCCAATATTACTGGCGGCAGGTGGTTTGAATGAGGATGGCTCCAGTGTAAACCCTGGAAATGCCATGATTGGCGCAATGGCTGTCGGAATCACGTACGGAATCGTATCTTTAATCATTTGGAAAAGTGGTTATAAGTGGATAATGAAAATTTTGCCACCGATTGTAGTAGGACCAGTAATTATGGTTATTGGACTTGGACTATCGGGTACGGCCGTGAATATGGCGATGAATGTTAACGGGGAATATAGCTTTTTACATTTCTCTGCCGCTTTAGTCACAGTCTTTACAGCAATTATCTTCACGATTTTCTTTAAAGGAATTTTAAGTACAATGCCAATTTTGATGGGCTTAATCGTAG
Source organism: Lysinibacillus sp. NPDC056220 (assembly GCF_049315265.1). Classification (NCBI taxonomy): domain Bacteria; kingdom Bacillati; phylum Bacillota; class Bacilli; order Caryophanales; family Bacillaceae; genus Lysinibacillus; species Lysinibacillus sp. NPDC056220. The sequence continues at coordinate 544,608 of NZ_JBMOXD010000001.1, read as the reverse complement.
GTTATATTTACTCCATGATTGTCGACATTGTAGATTATACACCGATTGCCAACGCAAAATTCTTTGCTATGCCGGACTTCTTGCTACCAGGTGTACATTATGAATTTGAAATCACAACAAAAATTCTACTTGTCATGGTACCAATCGTGATTGTAACGATTTCTGAACATATTGGTCATCAGCTTGTATTAGGGAAAGTAGTTAACCGTGATTACATTAAAGAACCTGGTTTACACCGTTCCCTACTAGGTGATGGACTTGGCACATTCGTAAGTGCACTAATCGGTGGTCCACCTAAAACAACTTACGGTGAAAATATTGGGGTTCTAGCAATTACTCGTGTTTATAGTGTGTACGTTATCGCGGGTGCTGCAATAGTAGCCATCTTACTATCATTCTTCGGGAAAGCAATGGCAGTGATTGCAACTATTCCAACCGCAGTACTAGGTGGGGTGTCCATCTTGCTATTCGGTATTATTGCAGCAAGTGGTTTACGTATGCTAGTAGATAATCATATTGATTTCGGGAATAGTCGTAATCTAGTAATTGCCTCAGTGATTTTAGTCATCGGGATTGGCGGAGCGAAGTTCGTCATTTCAGAATCATTGAGTATTGAAGGAATGGCACTAGCTGCCATCATCGGTGTCCTATTGAATGCCATATTACCAGGTAAGAAAGAAGCCGAAAAACCTGTACCATACAATCAAAATAAAAATTCATAGTAGTACCTTTTAATGAATTGTCCAGAGAGGCAAAAAAAGGGAAGTTGTGGATAGACTAAAGTAAGGATGATTCCCTGCTGTAGTTTGTCACGCCTCCTTATGCCTCGTTGATGACATCAACGGGGCTTTTACTTTATGAAAAGAACGTCATACATAGACGTTCATGACACACAACCTTATGGGGGTCACATGATGAAGAACTTATTATCGATGGAACATTTAACAACAGAAGAGATTCACCACATCCTAGATCTTGCGCAAGCTTTTGAAAATGGTGAAACATCATCGTTATCTCGGACATACAACGTTGCCAACTTATTTTTTGAACCAAGTACACGGACAAAATCAAGCTTCGAAATGGCTGAGCATAAAATTGGCTGTCATATCATTCCTTTCGATGCGGGATTTTCGAGTGTTACTAAAGGGGAGACCATGTACGATACGGTCAAAACTTTAGAAATGATAGGTTTAGATGCAGTCATTATTCGAGCATCAGAGGATGAATATTATAATGAGCTACTAAATGGTATTAATGTAGCAATCATCAATGCAGGGGACGGTGCAGGACAGCATCCATCCCAATCATTATTGGATCTATATACAATAAAAAAAGAGTTTGGGTATTTTGAAGGGCTCAATATTACGATAGTTGGAGATATCTCACATAGTCGAGTAGCAAAATCAAACGCCCATGCATTGCAACGTTTAGGGGCAAAAGTGCACTTCCTTTGTCCAGAAGAATGGGCAGGAGGATTTGAAGCGCATCATTCTTGGGATGATCTAATCGAAATTAGCGATGTCATTATGCTATTACGTGTGCAACATGAACGTCATAAAGTAAATAAAAGCTTTTCGAAAGAAGGCTACCATCAAGAATACGGCTTAACAATAGAACGAGAAAAGCAAATGAAAGAATCAGCTATTATTATGCATCCAGCACCAGTGAATCGTGATGTAGAAATTGCTTCTGAGCTTGTAGAGTGTGGACGCTCTCGAATTTTCGAGCAGGTGCGAAATGGAGTCTATACACGGATGGCAATTGTGGAAACAATTTTAAAGGGGAGAGAATAACATGAAAAAAGTTCTTCAAAATGTACAAATGTTAAATGAACAAGGTGAGCTGCAAACAGTCAATATCGCCATGGCAGAAGGAAAAATTACAGCAATTGGCCAAGAGGTAACGGTAGTAGATGCAGAGGTCATTGAAGGAAATGGCTTTATTGTAGCACCAGGGTTTGTCGATGTGCATACACATTTACGAGAGCCAGGCTTTGAACATAAAGAAACAATAGCGACAGGGTCTGCCTCTGCAGCAAAGGGTGGCTTTACGACAATTTGTGCCATGCCAAATACGAAGCCGGTACCAGATTCAGTGGAAAACATGCAGCTTATTAATGGGCTGATTAAAGAAAGTGCTGTGATTCGAGTACTTCCATACGGTTCACTAACAAAGGATATTTCTGGGGAAGTTCGAACAAATGTGGAGGAGTTAAAAGCATATGGAGCTGTAGCGTTCTCAGATGATGGTGTAGGAATTCAGCTTGCTTCAACCATGTACGAGCAAATGAAGGATGCTGCCAAGCACGACATGGTAGTTGTGGCCCATTGCGAGGATAATTCATTAATTTATGATGGGGTTATGCATGAAGGAAAGCGTAATAAGGAGCTTGATCTTCCGGGGATTCCATCCATTTGCGAATCCGTTCAAATTGCACGAGATGTACTGCTTGCTGAGGCTGCAGGTGCACGCTACCATGTTTGTCACGTATCAACAAAAGAATCCGTTCGTGCGGTAAGAGATGCAAAGGCAGCCGGAATTCGTGTAACAGCAGAGGTTTGTCCGCATCATTTATTACTCGAAGAAATGGATATTCCATCCGATGATGCAAACTGGAAAATGAATCCACCATTGCGTGGGGCTGATGACAAAGATTCGCTGCATGCAGCACTACTAGATGGAACTATCGATTGTATTGCAACAGACCATGCACCACATACAGTGGAAGAAAAATGCTGTGGTATGGTGGGGGCACCGTTTGGTATTGTAGGTTTCGAAACAGCCTTCCCACTACTATATACACAATTTGTTGAAACAGGGAAATGGACTTTAAAACAATTAATAGACTGGATGTCAGTGAAGGCAGCTGAAATTTTTGATCTACCCTATGGCACATTAGCAGTGGGTGCTTCAGCGGATATGATTTTAATAGATATTCAAAAAGAACAAACAATTGATGCAGAAGGCTTTGTATCAAAAGGACGTAATACACCATTTAACGGTTGGGTTGCAAAAGGTTGGCCGGTCCTAACAATTTTTGAAGGAAATATCGTATATCAGGAGGCAGAGTAATGAAAAAACGTTTACTAGTTTTAGAGGATGGCACAGTATTTACAGGTACAGCATTTGGGAGTGATCGCGCTTCACAAGGTGAGGTTGTATTTACGACAGGTATGACGGGATATCAAGAAACTATTTCAGACCCTTCGTTCTATGGTCAAATTGTTACATTGACGTATCCAATGGTAGGAAACTACGGCATTAACCGAGATGATTTTGAATCCATTACGCCAGCTATACGTGGATTTGTTGTACGCGAACTTGCTAAAACGCCTTCTAACTTCCGTTGCGATTTAACGTTAGATGAGTATTTAACATCAAAAGATATCCCGGGTATAGAGGGGATTGATACGCGTAAATTAACACGTATTATTCGTAGTAAAGGATCAGTAAAGGCGATTTTAACAGCGGCCAATGAAGAGGTAAATGTGAGTGAAGTTGTGACGCAACTGCAAGCGACACCAGCTATAACACACCATGTACGTGAAGTATCGCCAAAAGCAGCCTATCCATCACCTGGTCGAGGTAAACGAGTGGTCTTAATTGACTACGGTATGAAACATGGCATCCTTCGAGAATTAAATAAACGTGATTGTGATGTACTAGTAGTTCCTTACAATACATCAGCTGAACAAATTTTAGCTTGGCATCCAGATGGCATTATGCTCTCAAACGGACCAGGGAATCCAGAAGATGTCCAAGAGGGAATAGAAACAGTACGTAACTTAATTGGAAAAGTGCCAATGTTCGGGATTTGCTTAGGTCATCAAATCTTTTCCTTAGCAAGTGGAGCGAAAGCCTTTAAACTACCGTTTGGACACCGTGGTGGCAATCATCCAGTAAAAGATTTACGCACAGGTCGTACAGATTTAACATCTCAAAATCACGGCTACGCTATTGATATCGAATCATTACAAGATACTGATCTAGAATTAACACATATCGCCTTAAATGATGGTACGTGTGAAGGGGTACGTCATAAAAAATATCCAATTTTTACAGTACAATACCATCCAGAAGCATCACCAGGACCAGAAGATTCAAACCACTTATTTGATGAATTTATTGAAATGATGGAAGAAGAAGCAGGGAAGGGGAAACAACATGCCTAAACGTACAGATATTGAAACAATTTTAGTAATCGGCTCAGGCCCAATCGTCATCGGGCAAGCAGCAGAATTTGACTATGCAGGAACACAAGCTTGTTTGTCATTAAAAGAAGAGGGCTACCGTGTTATCTTAATTAACTCAAACCCTGCCACAATTATGACAGATACAGAAATTGCGGACAAAGTTTATATCGAACCGATTTCTCTTGATTTTGTATCTCGTATTTTACGTAAAGAACGCCCAGATGCTATTTTGCCAACACTTGGTGGTCAAACTGGTCTTAACATGGCGATTGAATTAGATAAATCAGGCATTCTAGATGAGCTGGGTATAGAAATCCTTGGTACAAAACTAGATGCTATTCATAAAGCAGAGGACCGAGATTTATTCCGTAACTTAATGTACGAATTAGGTGCTCCAGTACCTGAGTCTGATATTATTCATTCCTTAGACGAAGCGAAAAGATTTGTAGTCAAAATTGGTTACCCTGTTATTGTTCGTCCAGCCTTTACGCTTGGTGGTACAGGAGGCGGCATTTGCTACAATGATCAGGATTTAGAGGAAATCGTAACATCCGGTCTTAAATATTCACCAGTAACACAATGTTTACTAGAAAAATCTATTGCAGGCTATAAAGAGATAGAATATGAAGTAATGCGCGATGCAGTGGACAATGCCATTGTAGTATGTAACATGGAAAATGTTGACCCAGTAGGAATTCACACGGGGGATTCGATTGTAGTAGCACCGACTCAAACTCTCTCGGATCGTGAAAATCAAATGCTACGTAATATTTCATTAGATATTATTCGTGCGTTAAAAATTGAAGGTGGCTGTAACGTCCAACTAGCACTTGATCCATATAGCTTCAACTACTATGTAATTGAAGTAAATCCGCGTGTATCACGTTCTTCTGCGCTAGCTTCTAAAGCAACAGGCTATCCAATTGCTAAGCTAGCAGCAAAAATTGCAGTTGGTTTAACATTAGATGAAATTAAAAACCCTGTAACAGGATCAACCTATGCTTGCTTTGAGCCAGCTCTTGACTATATTGTCGCTAAAATCCCACGCTGGCCATTCGACAAATTCGAATCAGCAAAGCGTAATCTTGGCACGCAAATGAAAGCTACTGGTGAAGTGATGGCACTAGGCCGTACATTCGAGGAAGCCATGTTAAAGGCGGTTCGTTCACTTGAAACAGGTCAAGTACACTTAGAGCTAAAGCACGCTGAAGACAACTCGGATTCTTGGATTGAAAAACGTATCCGCAAGGCTGGGGATGAGCGTTTATTCTTCATCGGTGAAGCATTACGCCGTGGTGTGACAATTGAACAAATCCATGAATGGTCAGCTATTGACTTATTCTTCTTAAACAAATTTAAAAACATTGTAGATATGGAACAAACGCTAGCTGACCATAAAAATGATAAAGAAGTGCTTCGTACAGCAAAACGTTTAGGCTTTGCAGATAAGAAAATTGCTGAGCTTTGGGACACGACAGAAGCAGCCATCTACGCATATCGTAAAGAGCAAGGTATTATTCCTGTCTATAAAATGGTTGATACATGTGCAGCAGAGTTTGAATCTGAAACACCTTACTTCTACGGCACATATGAGGAAGAAAACGAATCCATTAAGTCAGAAAAACCTTCTGTAGTAGTACTAGGTTCAGGACCTATCCGCATTGGACAGGGGGTAGAATTCGACTATGCTACCGTCCATTCAGTATGGGCCATTCAAGAGGCAGGCTATGAAGCTATCATTATCAACTCAAATCCAGAAACAGTGTCTACGGACTTCTCAATTTCCGATAAATTATACTTCGAGCCATTAACAATCGAGGATGTTATGCATATTATCGACTTAGAACAGCCAATTGGAGTTGTTGTTCAATTCGGTGGTCAAACTGCGATTAACCTTGCTGATAAGTTAGCTGCAAATGGTGTGAAAATCCTAGGAACTTCTCTAGAGGATATCGACCGTGCAGAAAACCGCGATAAATTCGAACAGGCTTTACGTGACTTAAACATTCCACAGCCACAGGGTGAAACAGCGGTTTCTACAGTTGAAGCACTTGCCATTGGTGAGCGTCTGGGCTTCCCGGTACTTGTCCGTCCTTCCTATGTTCTAGGTGGACGTGCAATGGAAATTGTTTACAACCAAGAAGAATTACAGCACTATATGGAGAACGCAGTGGAAGCATCTCCAGATCATCCGGTATTAGTGGACCGTTATCTAACAGGGCAGGAAATTGAAGTAGATGCTATCTGTGATGGAGAACATGTATTAATCCCAGGTATTATGGAGCATATTGAGCGCGCAGGGGTTCACTCTGGTGACTCTATATCAGTTTACCCACCACAGAAATTAACACAGTATCAAAAAGATACATTAGTAGATTATACAACACGTCTTGCAAAAGGTCTTGGAATCGTAGGCTTAATGAACATTCAATATGTAATTTCCCAAGGTGAGGTATATGTCATTGAGGTTAACCCACGTTCATCACGTACAGTACCATTCTTAAGTAAAATTACAAATATCCCTATGGCTAATATTGCAACGAAAGCAATTCTAGGGAAATCGATTGTCGAGCAGGGCTATCCAACAGGATTAGCCCCTGAGCAAAAAGGTGTATTTGTGAAAGTACCAGTGTTCTCATTTGCCAAACTACGCCGTGTAGATATAACATTAGGCCCTGAAATGAAATCTACTGGGGAAGTAATGGGCAAAGATGCAACATTAGAAAAAGCACTTTACAAAGGCTTAGTTGCAGCAGGAATGGAAATTCGCACAGAAGGAACAGTATTGTTTACGGTATCTGATAAGGATAAAGAAGAAGCAATCGCATTAGCAAAACGTTTCTCAACAGTAGGCTATCGCATTGTAGCTACTGAGGGAACAGCAAAAGCATTTGAAGCTGCTGGAGTGCGCACGGATGTTGTTGGCAAGATTGGTGCGAAGGGACAAACACTGATTGATTTAATCCAAAATGGCGAAGCTCAGCTTGTCGTTAATACATTAACAAAAGGTAAGCAACCAGCTCGAGATGGTTTCCGAATTCGTCGTGAGTCTGTAGAAAATGGCGTACCTTGTCTCACATCTTTAGATACGGCAGAAGCAATGGTACGTGTCATTGAATCTATGACATTTACAGCAGAAGAAATGCCAAAAGCGGAGGTAGTACACTAATATGATACGTCAAGAGAAAATGAGGGTCGTCTCCCAAAAGCAAATTGCGACAAACATTTTCGAACTGACACTTCATGGTGAACTGGTTCAGGATATGACTCCTGGCCAGTTTGTCCATGTAAAGGTGTCGGATTCGTTGGAGCCGCTTTTACGTCGACCAATTAGTATTGCAAATATAGATAAAGATAACAATGAATTTACAATGATTTATCGTGCTGAGGGTCGTGGTACCAAAGTATTAGCAACAAATCGTGAAGGTCAACAGGTCAATGTCCTCGGACCAATTGGAAATGGTTTCCCAGTAGATGCAGTAAAAGAGGGAGGAACAGCTCTACTAGTCGGAGGGGGAATCGGAGTGCCTCCACTACATGAGCTTTCCAAGCAATTAAACGCACGTGGTGTTAAAACAATACATGTGCTTGGCTTTCAAACGGAAGATGTATGCTTCTATGAAGAGGAATTCAGCGCCCTTGGGGAAACGCATTATGTAACGGTTGACGGCTCTAAAGGGACAAAAGGCTTTGTGACAAATGTGTTAGAGTCTCGAGCACCTGAATTTGATGTCTTTTATTCTTGCGGTCCTCTCCCAATGTTAAAAGCACTTGAAGGCTTCTATCCAGAAAAAGAAGGTTATTTATCATTTGAAGAGCGTATGGGCTGTGGTATTGGTGCTTGTTTTGCATGTGTCTGCAAAACAACCGATCAAATAGCAAAAGACTATGTCAAAGTATGCTCTGATGGTCCAGTTTTCCCGAAAGGTACGGTGGCATTATGAGTCGTTTAAACATTCAATTACCAGGTTTAGATTTAAAAAACCCTATTATGCCTGCTTCCGGTTGCTTTGGTTTTGGACGTGAATATGCACAGCTTTACGATCTATCCAAGTTAGGGGCAATAATGATTAAAGCAACAACAGTTGAAACTCGTGCAGGTAATCCAACGCCGCGTGTGGCTGAAACAGCAGCAGGGATGTTAAATGCAATTGGGCTACAAAATCCTGGCATTGAAAAAGTGATGAATGAGGAATTGAAATTTTTAGAGGGCTATGATGTACCAATTATCGCCAATGTGGCTGGAACAGAGACTGCAGATTATGTAGAAGTAGCGAGACGTATTTCAGCAGCACCTAATGTCCAAGCTTTGGAGCTGAATATTTCATGTCCAAATGTTAAATGTGGTGGCATTCAATTTGGGACAGATCCAGACACAGCACGTGAGCTTGTCAAGGCGGTTAAAGCTGTATCCACTGTTCCTGTTTATGTGAAGCTATCACCGAATGTAACAAATATCGTAGACATTGCTTTAGCTGTCGAAGCGGGTGGCGCGGATGGCATAACAATGATTAACACTTTAGTAGGTATGCGTTTAGATGAGCGGACAGGGAAACCAGTCATCGCAAATGGCACAGGTGGTTTATCTGGTCCTGCTGTAAAGCCCATTGCCATCCGAATGGTTTATGAGGTGTACAAGGCTGTTAATATTCCGATAATTGGCATGGGTGGTGTGACAGAAGCACAGGATGTCATTGATTTTATGTCGGCAGGTGCTTCAGCTGTGGCAATAGGAACTGCAAATTTTGTGGACCACTTCGTTTGCCCAAATATTATTGATGATTTACCAGCAAAACTTGACGCACTTGAGGTAGAACATATAACAGATATTATTGGAAGGAGCCATCGTTGATGAATACTAAGCCTATACTAGCATTAGATTTTCCAGGAGAAAAAGAAGTATTCGATTTCTTAAAGCACTTCCATGAGCCTCTTTTCGTGAAAATTGGAATGGAATTATATATGCAAGAAGGGCCTGATATTGTACGCAAAGTAAAAGAGTTAGGTCATGATGTTTTCCTTGATTTAAAACTACATGATATCCCGAATACAGTAGGCTCTGCTATGAAGGGCTTAGCCAAACTAGGAGTGAATTTAGTAAATGTCCATGCGGCAGGTGGACGTCCAATGATGGAGGCTGCCCTAGAGGGTCTAGAAGCAGGAACACCTGTAGGCAAAGAACGTCCAGCATTAATTGCTGTAACACAATTAACATCCACAACAGAGGAGCAAATGCAGACGGAGCAAAGAATTGCTTTATCCTTACAGGAGTCTGTTCTACATTATGCACGTCTAACAAAACAAGCTGCCTTACAGGGTGTCGTTTGTTCGGTACATGAGGCTAAGGCAATAGCTGAAGTGTGTGGAGAGGATTTTCTTCGGGTAACACCAGGAATTCGTCTAACCGGTGGCGCTGCACACGATCAAAAACGTATTGCCACACCGGATGGAGCAAAACGTGAAGGTTCGTCACTCATCGTTGTTGGACGTGCTGTAACAGGTGCACAGGATCCAGTAGCGGCATATAAAATCGTAAGTGATTTATGGGAGGCATAAATGATGACATTACAGAATGAAATTGCACACGCTATGCTAAAGGTGGGTGCTGTAGAATTAAATCCAACAGAATTATTTACATGGGCATCTGGTATAAAATCACCTATTTACTGTGATACACGTTTAACAATCTCTGACCCTGTTATTCGTAAACAACTTGCGACTGGCTTAGCAGCTGTAATTAAAGAGCATTTTGGAGCGACTGAAATAGTAGCTGGTACAGCAACAGCAGGTATCCCACATGCAGCATGGGTAAGTGATATTTTAGAATTACCAATGGTCTATGTACGCTCTAAAGCGAAAGAACATGGCCGTGGCAATCAAATTGAAGGAAAATACGCAGCGGGCCAAAAAGTAGTTGTGGTGGAGGATATCGTTTCTACTGGTGGCTCTTCCATTACAGCAGTTGAAGCATTGCGTGCAGCAGGCTGTGAAGTACTAGGAGTTGTTTGTGTCTACACATATAATCTTCCACGAGCTGAACAAGCATTTGATGAAGCTGGCATCCAATATGTCTCCTTAACTAATTTCGATTATCTGATTGAGGCAGCAAATGAATCAGGTGCTATTAGAGAAGAAGATATTCCATTCTTAAAAGAGTGGCATGCGAAATTAAAGGCAGGAGAGCTATAATAAAAAGCTGTTCTACTGGTTATTTGACCTGTAGAACAGCTTTTTTCTTCCTATTTAAATAGGGAGAGGGTATTTAAAATTGAATACTAAAGCCATTAAAACGATGTATACCTGTCCCAAAATGTACTAGATTATTTTCTCGAAGTGTAATAACTGCCTTTTTTACCTCTAATAAGATAGAAGGGTCAAGACCTAATGTGTGATGAGAACCAAAAATTTTCGTAAGCGAAGATAAGTTAGCTATTTTTTCTAAAGATTGGACTAAATCCTCGGGGCTAGTAGTTGGAAAAAATGCATAAATAGGTGCTTGATCATATAGTAAGTCCCCAGTAAACAAATAGCCATATTTATGATCCAAAAGAGCAATATGGCCAGGAGAATGCCCTGGTGTGTGGAGTATAGATAATTTTCGGTTCCCTATATCTATAATATCACCATCTTCTAAAACACCAGAAGGCTGTCCCTGAAAAGGCTTGTAGTCCGAAGGATTAAACGTTTTAGGTGTAGGTATCGTAATATTACGGCCAACATCCGTTCTAATCTGTTCGATAGATAATTTAGGGATACCATGGATTAGCCAATCAACCTCATCTTTATGAACATAAATATCATCAAACGCTCCGTGACTGCCAATATGATCCCAATGAACATGTGTTGTAATCACAGAAATGGGCAAAGAGGTTAATTGTTTACTAATCCTTTGAATATTATCAATCCCAAGACCTGTATCAATAAGAACAGCTTGTTTCTCCCCAAGCAATAAAAAGGAATGCACCTTTTCCCAATGACCATATTCACTTATAGCATACGTTTCATTATTGATTTCCTCTACAGTAAACCATGCATCATTAATTTTTGCCATGACAGCCAACCTTTCCTTATGTTGAAATGAAAAATAATATAATAAAACTTTGTCATTGGAAATTTTAACATAAAATCATGTAATTTCCTTTTAAAATATTCTAAATAGTATTTCTATATTGAATATTAAAGAAAAATTCGGCAATTAGGAATAATTAAGAAGTATGGTAGATAGCTATAAACTAAAAGCTTTAAATTGTTTTCTTAAAGTAATTTGAAATATTAGCACTTCAACGTCCAAAATTATTCATTGAAAATAAAAATGTGTGAAATATAATTTTTCTATAAAAGTTAATTTGTTATTTTTTGCTATAAAACACTCATTTATTTGAGTTTAACTGTGTTTTATTTGTAAAAGTAAATTTGTGGTGTGAATTTTTTTGTTATATTTGAATAATTTATTTTTGTATAAATTATAACTTTGTAAAGATAAAGTAAAATATTTCTTAAAACGAAAATATAAAACGAGCATTTTTTAGAGGGAGATGTCTGGTGGAAATTTATAAGCTGGATTGAAATAATTTGAAAAAGGGACTTGCGTTTATACATGTTTTCTAGCTAAAATAATAGCACAGTTTAATTTTCAGATAATTCTATCAGCAGCTGACGAGTTGAAGGCGAAAAAATTATTAAAATCATACTTGCCAATATAAAAATGAGGGGAGAAGAGAGAAAAACTAAATATGATTCTGATATAAAGTATCGTTTGTATTTTCAGAATATTGAATTATAGAGGAGAGATTGTTTGAATACAGCAAAAGACTTACTAACAATAACAAATTTGACTACAAGTTTTCGCATAAAAGATACATACCACGCTGCTGTAGATGATGTCTCACTTTCGCTTCAAAAAAATGAGGTATTAGCAATAGTTGGAGAATCAGGTTGTGGTAAAAGTACGTTAGCGACTACTATTGTAGGTTTGCACAATGAGGTTAATACAAAGGTTACTGGTGATATCTTTTATAATAATCAAAATTTAGCAAAATTGAATGACCAACAATTTAATAACTTACGTGGTAATGACATTGGGTTTATTTTTCAGGACCCGCTATCAGCACTTAACCCTTTAATGAGAATAAGCGAACAAATTGAAGAAGGGTTAATCTATCATACAAAGCTTTCAAAACAACAGCGAAGTGAAAGAGTATTAGAACTACTCAATCAAGTTGGAATTGCAAATCCAGAACGCGTAGCTAGACAATTTCCTCATCAGCTATCGGGGGGGATGCGTCAGCGTGTCATGATTGCGATTGCCCTATCATGTAAGCCAGCTATATTAATTGCTGATGAACCAACAACAGCATTAGATGTTACCATTCAGGCCCAAATTTTGGACCTGTTAAAAGCATTACAGACTGAGACAGAGACAGGCATTATTCTCATTACGCATGATTTAGGCGTTGTAGCAGAGATGGCTGATCGTGTTGTAGTTATGTATGCAGGTGAAGTAGTGGAGGAGGCACCGGTTCAGGAATTATTCAATAATCCAAGGCACCCTTACACGCGTTCACTATTAAATTCAATTCCACAAACACATAGCGAAAATGAAAGACTCGAGGTTATTCAAGGGATGGTACCATCTTTAATCAATTTACCTCGAGAAGGTTGTCGTTTTTCAGGACGTATTCCGTGGATTGATGCATCTTCACACGAAGCAAAACCACAATTACATGAAATTGCACCAGGACATTTTGTGAGATGTACCTGCTGGAAACACTTTCATTTCGAAGGTGAAGAAGGGGGCGGGACTGTATGAGCTTTATGCAAATAAAAGATTTAAGTGTTCATTACCCAATACGTGGAGGATTTTTTAATACCGTTGTTGATCGCGTATATGCAGTGGACGGTGTAACAATGGAGTTCGAAAAGGGCAAGACGTATGGGCTAGTAGGAGAATCAGGATCAGGTAAATCAACAACAGGAAAAGCAATCATAGGTCTAGAAAAGATCACCTCTGGTCAAATTTTTTATGAGGGTGAAAATGTGACAAACCAACAGAGAAAACGTGATTCTGCCTATAACAGAGACATACAAATGATTTTCCAAGACTCTCATTCTAGTATGAATCCTAGAAAACGTGTTCTCGATATTCTAGCAGAGCCTATTCGGAATTTTATGAAGCTCAGTGATCAAGAGGAACGCAAACGTATTAAAGAGCTACTTGCTATTGTTGGGATGTCGGAAGATGTTTTACTAAAATATCCCCATGAATTTTCGGGTGGCCAAAAGCAACGTCTGGGCATTGCGCGAGCGGTTGCTTGTAACCCTAAAATGATTATTGCAGACGAACCTGTTTCAGCGCTAGATCTATCAGTACAGGCACAAGTATTGAATTTCATGAAAGATATTCAAAATGAGTATGGACTTACATACTTATTCATTTCCCATGATTTAGGCGTTGTTAAACATATGTGTGATCATATTTCTATTATGTACAAAGGACGCTTTGTGGAAACTGGTACAAGACATGATATTTATAAGAATCCGCAGCATATATACACGAACCGCCTTTTATCAGCCATTCCAAATATCGAACCAGAGACTAGGAATGAGCGTAAATTAATTCGACAGCAGGTAGAAGGAAATTATCAACAAGAGCAACATAAATACTATGATGAGCATGGAAAAGTCTATCCACTGAAATCCATTTCAGACACACATATGGTTGCAATGTCAGGAGGAATGTGAAATGTGGAAAACAATTGCTAGAAGAATAGTTTTAATGATTCCTCAAATGTTTGTGCTAAGCTTAATTATTTTTATCTTAGCGAAACAAATGCCAGGTGATCCTTTTACAGGGTTAATTACACCAGAAACAGACCCTGCACGTATTGAAGAACTTAGAATTCAAGCGGGTTATTATGATCCATGGTATGTACAATATTACCATTGGGTGATCAATGCCTTTCAGGGAGATTTTGGACAAAGCTATACATATAAACTTGCAGTGTCCTCATTGATTGGCGAGCGTGCATTAAACACTTTTTGGCTTGCCCTACTTAGCACCATTCTTGTTTATTTAATTGCTATTCCATTAGGAATGATAGCTGGACGTAAGCAGGATACATTGTATGATAAGTCGATTACTCTGTATAGCTTTATAAGCTATGCAATACCAACTTTTGTATTGGGCTTAATTTTCTTATATATCTTTGGATATCGTTTAATGTGGTTTCCGACGAGTGGAACAGTCGATGTAGGGATAGAACCCGGAACGCTCGAGTATTATTGGAATCGCTTGTATCATTTAATATTACCTGCAATGACGTATGCCATTTTAGCGACAACGACGATTATTCAATACTTACGTTCAGAAATTATTGATGCCAAGACACAGGATTATGTTAAGACAGCACGTAGTAAAGGTGTACCAATGAAAATCATCTACAGAAGACATATTTTCCGTAACTCTTTATTACCTATTGCGGCCTTCCTTGGCTTTACAATTACAGGCTTATTAGGCGGCTCGATTTTCATAGAGACAATTTTTGGCTTCCCGGGCATGGGGCAATTATTCATCCATTCCGTAACAAGTCGTGATTATAGTGTTATTACAGCTCTTGTTATGCTTTATGGCTTCTTGGCGTTATTAGGTAGTCTATTGTCAGATATAATTATGAGCATTGTTGATCCACGTATCCGCATAGACTAACAGTTACATTGAACGCATAAGGAGAGGTGAATAAAATGGAGCAAAAAAATGATGTAGTAAAAGTTGAAAATATGCCACCAACAGGGATTCAAGTCGTTATTCGTGAATTCAGAAAAGATAAATTAGCGTTATTGTCATTTATTGGAATTACTTTGCTTATAATTGTAATATTAATTATGTCCGTATTTATGAATCAGGATGAAATATTACGAATAAAATTATTAGAGCGTTTTACAGAGCCTGGTGTTAATGGATATATTCTTGGGGCTGATGAAGCGGGTCGTGATATGTATGGACAGCTTATTATCGGTGCGAAAAATTCTATTTTAATTGCAGTTGCTATTACGCTTATTGCGAATGCCTTAGGGATTGCCCTCGGCATTATAATGGGCTATTACGGCGGCTTTATCGATAATTTATTTATGCGTATCATTGATTTCCTTATGACATTACCGACATTAATGATCATCATTGTATTAGTTACAATTATTCCGAAATATGGTGTTTTTGAGTTGATTTTGATTTTAAGTGCCTTTCAATGGATAAGCACTGCGCGCCTCGTTCGAAGTAAAGCTTTATCCGAAGGGCGTAGAGATTATGTGAGTGCCTCGAAAACAATGGGGACTAGTGATTTTGCCATTATGTTTAAAGGGATACTACCAAATTTAAGCTCGTTGCTAATAGTAGAATTAACGTTAAACTTTGCAGGGAATGTTGGTATTGAAACGGGTCTATCGTTCTTAGGCTTTGGTTTACCGCCGTCAACACCTAGCTTAGGGACATTAGTAAGCTATGCAACAAATCCGGTAGTATTATCTTCAAAATGGTGGATTTGGTTGCCCGCATCATTATTAATTTTAGTTTTGATGCTTGGTATAAATTATGTCGGTCAAGCGTTAAGACGTGCAGCTGACGCAAAACAACGATTAGGATAAAGGGGAGGATTTACACATGAAGAAAAATTGGTTATTCTTGTCCATTTTATTTGCATTCATGCTAGTTTTAGCAGCCTGCAGTGGTGGAGGCAATGGGTCTGAAAAAGGCGCAGAAACTGATAACAAAGAAAAGTCGGGTGAAACAGAAAAATCCGGCGAGTCTGAAGGTACTAGTGATTCATTATTACCAATGGAAGTAACAAATGAAGGAGACGCAATCCAAGGTGGTACATTACGCGTAGGACTTGTAACAAGCTCTCCGTTCCAAGGTATTTTCAACTGGGAACTATACGAAGATGCTTATGATTCAGAAATTTTAGCCTTTGCGTCTAATGTGCTTTTTGAACAAGATGGAAACTTCCTTGTTACAGACAAAGGTATTGCAAAGTTAGACGTTGATGCTGAAGCAAAAACAGCAACTGTCACAATTCAAGGTGATTATAAATGGTCAGATGGTACACCTTTAACAGCTGATGATCTAATTTTTCCATATGAGCTAATTGGTCATCCAGATTATACAGGTGTTCGTTATGATGATGATTTTAAAAACATTGTAGGAGCAGAAGAATACCATAATGGTAAAGCGGATACAATTTCTGGTATTACAAAAGTTGATGATAAGAGTATTAAAATCCAACTTAAAAAAGTATCACCAGCTATTTACTCCATTGGTGATGGCTTATGGGCATATGCAGAGCCTAAACATCAATTAGAATCTATTCCAGTGAAAGACTTACTTGCTTCAGATGCAGTACGTAAAAATCCAGTAACACTTGGTGCATTTAAAATTGATAAAGTCGTAAATGGTGAGTCTGTACAGTTTGTAGCAAACGAACATTATTTTAAAGGCAAGCCAAAAGTGGATAAAGTAGTACTTGAGGTTGTTCCACCAACTTCAATTGGTGAAGCATTACGTACTGGAAAATATGATATTGCTACATCATACCCAACTAATCAGTATGATAGTATTAAGGATTTACAAAACATAGCATTATTAGGTCGTCCAGAATTATCATATTCTTATATCGGCTTTAAATTAGGAAAATACGATACAACAAATAAAGTAAACGTATTTGATGAAAAGTCAAAAATGAATAGTATTGAATTACGTCAGGCTGTTGCGTTTGCAATGGATGTTGAAGGTGTTGCAGAAAAATTCTATCAAGGATTACGTGAGCGCGGAAATTCTTTAATTCCACCAGTATTTGCATCCTATTATGATGCAACATTAGAAGGCTATAATTATGATCCTGAAAAAGCAAAAGAATTATTAGATAAAGCGGGCTTTAAAGATGTAGATGGTGACGGTATTCGTGAAGATAAAGATGGTAAAAAATTCTCTATTCGATTAGCTTCAATGGCTGGTTCAGAAACAGATGAAGCGATTGTTGAATACTTCCGTCAGAACTGGAAAGAAGTGGGATTAGACGTGCAATTAACAACAGGTCGTCTTATTGAATTCAATGCTTTCTACGATAAAGTTCAAGCAGATGATCCAGAAATCGATATGTATCAAGCTGCATGGGGAACTGGAACAAATCCATCTCCTAAAGGTTTATATGGTGAAGGTGCTGAATTTAACTTTAGCCGCTATGTATCTCCTGAATTAACAAAATTATTAGACGCTATTGACTCAGAAGAGGCTATGGACCAAGATACACGTACAAAGGCTTTCAGAGAGTGGCAAGAATATATGAGTGAAAAAGCAATGGTAGTACCAACTTTCTTCCGTACAGAAATAATTCCTGTTAATAAACGCGTAAAAAACTGGAATGCATCTTATGATAATGGAACTTCTAGTAATCTTCAAACAATTGAATTATTAGCTGATCAACCTATTAAATAGTTTATTATTAATCAAAAAAGCAGCTTTTCTACAAAGAAGAAAAGCTGCTTTTTTAATAATACATCTCATAAAAAAGGGTATACGTATATTACGTTGGAAAAAACATGTAAAGTAAAACGGCAGCCAAATAAGCTGGCTGATAGGTTGAGGCCTTTTAAGTAAAGCTTTTAGCCACATTTAGGAGGCGGACACTGCCTGCAAAAGGTGAATTCGGGCTAGATCCATAATTAAACCAAACAAGAAAGAAATAATAGTTTTAATTTGTTTTATCGTTCTTTATTAATATCAGGAATATGTAACCTGATAAAATATAAGTAATATTTTCAATGCTGCATACATATAAATTTATGTACAAACTTATTAGTTATAGAACAAAATGGAGAAATGTAAAGAAAAAACTCCCGCCACAGTAGTAAAACTGTAGACAGGAGTTCGAGTCTTATCGATTATTAACCCAAGTTTTAACTAAATCAGCAGTTCCATATACATAGTGTTGGTCGCCTACTTCATGATACGATGCACTTTCGTCAACCTCCGTATGCTTGTACGGAATACGTTGACGACGTTTCTCAGACATTGGATCAGGAAGTGGGATTGCTGATAATAAAGATTTTGTATACGGGTGAACAGGATGATTGTAAATGTCATCTGCTTTACCGATTTCCATGATTTTACCGCGGTACATTACAGCAATACGATCACTGATGTATTTTACCATCGAAAGGTCATGGGCAATGAACAGATATGTTAAGCCACGTTCTTTTTGAAGTTGTTTTAGTAAGTTAACAACCTGAGCTTGGATCGATACGTCAAGCGCAGAGATTGGCTCATCGGCAATGATAAACTTAGGATCTAAGCTTAGTGCACGGGCAATCCCAATACGTTGACGTTGACCGCCAGAGAATTCATGTGCGTATCGATTCGCGTGCTCTTTGTTTAAACCTACAGCTTCAAGTAACTCTTGAATTTTCCCACGACGTACATTTTTATCCTTGTAAAGGCCATGGATATCAAAGGCTTCACCAATGATTTCACCAGCTGTCATACGAGGATTTAAAGAAGCGTAAGGATCTTGGAAGATCATTTGCATTTGGCGGTTAAAATTCTTTAACTCATTTTTAGATTTTTTTCCATGAACATTTTCCCCATCGAAAACAATCTCGCCACCTGTAATATCATATAATCGAATGATTGAACGACCAGTTGTTGACTTTCCACAACCTGATTCACCTACAAGACCAAGTGTTTCACCTTCATAAACATCGAAGCTAATACCATCTACGGCTTTGATTGGATTACTTGGTGAACCAAAATGCTGCTTTAGGTTTTTAATTTCAAGAATTTTTTTAGCACCAGTTTTAGTCATTTTCTTGTGCCTCCTTTGCTAAATACCCTTCTATACGTTTAGCAACCGCTTCAGGAAGAGGAATCTTTGGTGCATCAGGATGCAATAACCAAGTTTTTGCAAAATGTGTTTCACTTACTTGGAACATTGGTGGTTCTTGTTCATAATCAATGGCCATTGCGAACTCGTTACGTGCTGCAAATGCATCCCCTTTAGGTGGGTTCGTAAGATCTGGTGGTGATCCAGGAATCGTGCGTAATAACTCATCTGTATCATTATCCAAATCAGGCATGGAACCTAGTAGACCCCATGTGTATGGGTGCTTTGGATTATAGAAAATATCATTAACAGTACCATATTCTACAATTTGTCCAGCGTACATTACGGCTACACGATCTGCGATGTTCGCTACAACACCTAAATCGTGTGTAATGAAAATGATAGATGTTTTCGAGTTCTTTTGGATTTCCTTCATTAGCTCTAAAATCTGTGCTTGAATAGTTACGTCTAGGGCTGTTGTTGGCTCATCGGCAATCAGTAGCTTAGGATCAGCTGCAAGGGCGATCGCAATAACAACACGTTGACGCATACCACCTGAAAATTCATGTGGGTATTGATTATAACGTTTCTCAGGGAAGGGGATACCTACCTGTGTTAAAAGCTCAATGGCACGTTTTTTTGCATCTACTTTAGAAACTTTTCTATGTTGCAAAATTACTTCAGTTATTTGACGTCCGACCTTCATAGTTGGATTCAAACTTGTCATTGGATCTTGGAAAATCATTGCAATTTCATTTCCGCGTACTTTAGACATTTCTTTATCAGTTAACGGAACTAAATCACGACCATTAAATAAAATTTGCCCTGACTCATAAATACCAGGTGGCTGTGGAATTAGTTTCATTAACGCATTACTCGTAACACTTTTTCCAGAACCTGATTCACCAACTATAGCTAGTGTTTCACCTTCCTTTAAATCAAAGTTAACACCACGTACAGCATGAACAAGCCCTGCATAAGTTTTAAAGTTAATTTTTAAATCTTTTACTTCTAGAATTGTTTTACTCATTTCGGCCACCTCCTTATTTACGTAGTTTTGGATCTAGAGCATCACGTAAGCCGTCACCAACAGCGTTAAACGCAAAGATTGTTAGTGAGATAAATACTGCTGGGAAAATCAAGCGCCATGGTGCATTTGCTATAGCTTTATTACCGTCGGAAGCCATTGTACCCCATGAAGCAGTTGGAGCAGGAACCCCAAGACCAAGGTAACTTAGGAATGACTCAGTGAAGATAGCAGATGGAATTGTTAAAGTCATCGTTACTAAAATGGCACCAAGAGCATTCGGCACTAAGTGTTTAATAATTAAATGTCCTGTACTTGCACCTAATGTGCGAGCAGCAAGAACGTATTCTTGATTTTTAATAGATAATACTTCACCACGAACGATACGTGCCATGTTAATCCATCCAGTGATAGACAAGGCAATAATCATAGGGAATAAACCTGGTTGCATAACAACTAAAAGTACGATTACTACTAAAAGGTAAGGGACAGCTGTTAAAACGTCAGCAATACGCATCATAATATTATCAACGCGACCGCCTGATAAACCTGAAATACTTCCCCAAATAACACCGATAATTAAGTCAATAACCGCCGCAGCAATTCCGATAAATAGGGAGATACGAGCTCCTTCCCAAATACGAACGAAAATATCACGACCAAGGTCATCCGTCCCAAACCAAAATTGTGCAGATGGTGGTGCATTGTAAACACCTAGCTGATCACTTGCTTTATATTGAGATAGCATTGGTGCGAATATAGCCATTAAAATAACAATAATTAAAATAATGATCCCAACAATGGCCATTTTATTATGAGAGAAACGGAGAAATACTTCTTTCCAAAAGGAGACTGATTTGTCAGCTAATTTTTCCGTTGCTTCATGATTACCACCAACAATTTTAAACTTATCTTTTTCAATTTGTTGCTGTGTCATTATTTTTTCGCTCCTTTCAGTTTAATACGCGGATCAATCACACTATATAGAATATCAACGATTAATACCGCAAATAAAAGGATGATGGAATAGAACACTGTCGTACCCATAATGACCGTATAGTCACGGTTTGTAATACTTTGAACGAAGTGTTTACCAAGTCCAGGAATAGCGAAAATTTGCTCTACAATGAAACTACCTGTAACAACCCCAGCTGTTAAGGGACCAATATACGTTACGACTGGTAGTAGGGCATTTCGTAATGTATGGCGGAAAACGATTGTCCATTTACCAATACCTTTCGCACGAGCCATTTTTACATATTCACTATTGTTTTGTTCAAGCATACTTGAACGAGTTAACTTTGCAATAAAGCCCATGTGAGAGAGCGCAATTGCAAAGGCTGGTAATATACTATAAACAAAGCCTTTCCATCCACTGATAGGGAACCAACCAAGCTTAAAGGCTAAGAAATACTGCATTAAACCTGCTAAGATAAATGAAGGTACTGATATACCGAGCACCGCAAAGGACGTTGCCAAATAATCCGGGAACTTATTATGATATAGCGCGGAAACTACGCCAATTAAAACACCGAATCCAATTGCTAATAGCATAGCCTCAATCCCCAATGTTAAAGAAACAGGGAAACTTTCAGAAATCATATCATTTGTAGAACGCGCTTTATATTTCATTGACTCACCGAAATTGAAAGTGGCCGTATCGATTAAATAATCTTTATATTGTATATACCAAGGGTTATTTAATCCATACGTTTCGTTTAACTTCTCCTCGATTTGAGGGGGGAAATTACGTTCACTCGCAAAAGGACTACCAGGAGCGAGACGCATTAAGAAAAACGTAACAGTTACGATGACGAAAAGCGCGAGAAGTATATACATCAGCCTTTTCAAAATATATTTAATCACATAAAACTCCTCCTTCTATTTGTCAATTGTCTGACAAATATATGCCTTCGTATTTTAAAAAGAGCTGACTCGCGCCGTAGGGGCTACGAGGCAGCTCTTCGCTGTAGAGCTAAATAAGCGAAATGTTGTTGATTATTTCTCTACTTTAACCTCTTTAAGAGAGATGTTACCAAGGATGTCTGCCTTCATGTCTTTCACATAATCTTGTACTACAGATAGGTTCGTGTAGTAGTAAATTGGAACAACTGGGAACTCAGAAACAGCAATTGCTTCAGCTTGTTTTAAAAGCTCAAGACGTTTCGCTGGATCTGCTTCTGTATTAGATTGATCTAATAATTTTTTGTATTCTGCATTTTCCCAACCTGTATCATTGTTACCGTTTGCAGCAGTGTCATACATTTCTAAGAATGTATAAGCATCGTTGTAGTCACCAACCCAGCCCATACGGCCAACTTGGTAGTCTAATTGGTTAAGTTTTTCTAGGTAAACTTGCCATTCAGAGTTATCTAGACCTACAGTGATTCCTAGGTTTTTAGTCCAGTTTTCTTGTACGAATTGAGCGATAGCAGCGTGTGATTCACTAGTGTTGTAAGAAAGATTAATTTTTACATCTGCTGGGTTTGTAATACCAAGTTCTTTCATACCAGCTTCAAGTGCTGCTTTAGCACCTTCGATATCGTTATCTTTGTAGTAACCACGGTCTTCTTCAAAACCATGAACTGCGATAGGAACCATACCTAATGCAGGTTTTTGCTCACCTTTAGTAACATTATCAATTAAACCTTGTCGATCAACTGCTAATGCTAATGCTTTACGAATGTTAGCGTTTCCAGTGATTTTATCTTTTGTATTTAGCTTGTACCAATATACAGAAGCTTGGTCATTAATATTTAAAGATTTATCAGCTTTAAATCCATCGATAGCATCAAGTGCTACAGATTGGAATGGTGCTCCAAGATAGTCAATTTCTCCACCTTTGAACATTGTTACTGCTGTTGCTTCAGATTCAACCATACCGATATTAACAGTGTCTAAAGCCACTTTATCAGCATCCCAGTACTCTGGGTTTTTCTTTAATACGATTGTATCGTTGTGTCTCCACTCACCTAATGTGAATGGTCCGTTTGTTACAAAGTTTTCACCAGCATCTGTATACCACTCATCATTACCTTCAACTACTTTTTGGTTTAATGGTGCGTATGTTTTGAATGCTGTTAATTCTAAGAAGTAAGGTGTTGGGTTTTCTAAAGTTACTACTAATGTTTTTTCATCTTCAGCTTTAACGCCTACGTCATCAGCAGAACCTTCACCATTATTGTATGCTGTAGCACCTTTAATTGGGTAAAGGATTGAAGCATATTCAGAAAGATTGTCTGGGTTTAATGCCCATTTCCAAGCATATTCGAAGTCACCAGCAACTACTGGATCTCCGTTTGACCATTTAGCATCACGTAATTTAAACGTGTATGTTTTTAAGTCTTCGCTAACTTCCCAGCTTTCAGCTGCAGCTGCAACGGGACGAGCGTCTGCATCAAGCGTTGTTAATCCTTCAAAAGTATTTGTAAGAATAACTCCAGAAGTTGTATCTGTTGCTAATGCAGGATGAAGTGATGGTGGTTCAGAAGCTACCACTACATTTAATTCGCCACCTGAAGCTGTTTCAGATGAACCAGAATCTTTTCCATCGTCTTTTGATTTTTCAGACGAATCTCCACCGAAGCCACATGCAGCAAGTACTAAAGAAAATACTGCAAGAACTGTTAGTAATAAAAACTTTTTGTTTTTATTCATGTGAATCCCCCTTATACAATTTTTAAGCCTTTTGTGAAGCTCCTATTTAATATACCAAAAAAATCATTGTGCACAAAATAAAAAAGATTCAAATTTATATAGTATTATCTGACAAGTAAGAGAATAATAAATTTTTCCGATTTAACATGCTAATGAAATAGAGTGTATGTATAATAAAAATTTGATATTTATCTATTCTGAATATCAAAAATAGAGTAAAAACAAAAAAATGATTTACTATATAGAAAATTCCTATTTTTTCGATAATAATATTAAATTTTGAAAAATGATACAAAAGTCATAGATGTAATACTTTGAGGGAATTGAATAGATTTGTAGAAAATCTAAGCAAAACTAAGTGAATTAGTTTCGTTTGCAGGTAATTTCTTGTAATTTGTGATCTCGAAATATGAATATTTCTATCTATTAATGATATATAAGAAACTTATTTTGTAATTTTCTAGGATTATCCATCTATTAAGTTGAAAAAGAAAGAATAGAGCTAATCTATGAAAAAATGTACCCATACTAAGAAAAAAATGGATTATATGATAAATCAGTTATACCAAATATATTCTATTGAAATAATTTCCTTGGAGAGAAGTTAGATATTATATATGCACTCAGATTAAGTTTTATTCATGCAAGATAAAGTCTATATAAACCTTGATTACTGTACACTCTTTACTAATTTAATCCATTTTATTTGTACTGTTTTTTTGAGGATGTCATTTGTCTTACTGGCGAGGATTGATTATGCAAATAATTACTAAAAATCTGATTTTTCAATGTTTAAGTTCTTTATAAATTTCCTGATTGAGGCAGTGTGCTTTGTTGTTCTGAAGATTTATATAACATAATAAATAAAAAATAGTGCATTCCAGTATAAAGAATGCACCATTTGCTTCATTAAAGTTTAAACTGATTAATTTGTTGCTGTAAATCTAAGGACTTTTCGCTTAGATGCGAGGCAACCTGATTGATTTGTTGCATAGTGATGGTCTGTTCTTTGCTAGCAGCGGCTACTATTTGAGTACTATCTGAGCTAGTCGAAGCGCCGTGAGCAATTTCTGCGACAGAGGCCGCTACTTGTTCTGCGCTAGCTGAAATTTCTTCAGAAGTTGCTGATATATCTTCTATTTGGTCTGTCATTGCATTGATGGCTTTTACGATTGCCTCAAATGCTTGTCCTGCATGTCCAATGATTTTGACACCATCTGCAACTGAATGGAGGCCATCTAAAACAGCTTTTTCTACATTTTGTGTATCCTCTTGAATCTCCTGCGTTAAGACAACGATTTGATTAGCCGATTGTTTGGATTCTTCAGCTAACTTACGGACCTCATCTGCGACAACAGCAAATCCTTTTCCATGCTCACCCGCACGTGCTGCTTCAATGGCAGCGTTGAGTGCCAATAAATTAGTTTGATCAGTAATGGCTGTAATGACAGTTGTAATCTGGCTAATCTCTTCGGATTGTTTACTTAATTTTTGTACAAGGTTGTTGATTATTTGCGTTGAATCATGGATCACATTCATTTGTAGTTGAGCATTCTCTAAGGTGCTGTTGCCGTTTGTAGCTAATTCATTTGTTGTTACAGCACTGTGATGAAGTTGTTGTGTAGCTTCTGCTATACGTTGAACACCTACAGCTGTTTCATCCATAGCATGGGCACTTTCATTGGCAGCGACGGTAGCTGCTTTAGCAACATTGGCAGTTTCATTAATACGCACCGTTATTTCATCAGCTGAGGAAGTAATTTCTTCGGTAGAAGCCGAAAGTTCTTCTACTGATGCTGTTAGATGCTCAGCATTGTCTTGAATATGGGTTAATAAATTTTTCAGGCTGCCTTTCATTGAATTAAAGGCCGTTGAAAGTTGACCAATTTCATCTTTAGTGTGGTGAGTCACATCTTGATGGTGTAATTCTCCGATAGCTATTTGGTTTGCCGCATGGACTACCGATTTTAAAGGGCGAGAAATAGTTCGCTGTATATAAACCATCAGGATAATACCAAGGGCAACACCAATAATGATAGCAATAATTGAAATGATTTGAGAGTTGAAAACAGCTTGTTTAGATTCTAGTGTAACCTTTTCAAGTTGTCCCTTTTGATAGTTCGCAATTTTATTGGATATATCCTGAATGCCTTTATTAGCCTGCTGGACTTCACCATTAACCTTTAGCAAAGCTCCTTCTAGGTCACCAGCTTCAAAAAGTGTGAGTGCGTCAGTAGCTGATTTATTAAAAGCATCATTAAAAGTATTTAATTCTTTTGCATATGTATCCATTTCAGAGGAATTTGATTTTTCTTTGATTTCAGCTACATGCTTATCGAGTAAATTTGCATGTTCTGTGAAATTTTTTTTATTTACAGGGTTGTCTTCGATAATAATGGCGCGAATAAAAAGACCTTGCATGGCCATTTCAAATTGAATATCATCTGCTAATTCCACAAGGGCTACGTGAACTTCCAATGCATTCTCAATCTTTTTTTCAATGTTTGAAAATAGTATGAACATAATCATTAACGAAATAATTAACGTGAGAATAATGGTAAAGAAACCGAAACTTAATTTTTTGCCTACAGACATATTGATACGCCCTTTCCAAAATGCTAGTCAATCTTTTATATTTTGATTTTGCTTTGCTAAAAGGTAGAAGTCAATAACTGTAGTAAGAAACAGTTCAGATGATTCATATGTTTTTTTATTGTTAATATAATAAGGAAGATTGTCTGTAAGAAACAATCAAGATGTGGCTGTTTTCATTGTTTTGTAGGACGGATTACGTGTACATAACTTTAAAAAAGAAAAAACCGAGAAAATTTATCTCGGTCTCTATCTTTACGACTGCTTTTTTAATTGTAAAATGAGTGCTTCATCGGGATCGATATACAAAGTTTTTTGTTCGAAGTAAATTACAAAACCGGGTTTTGCCCCATTGGGTTTCTTAACCTGACGAATGTCTGTATAATCCACTGGAACAGAAGAAGATTCTCTTGCCTTCGAAAAATAAGCAGCTAATGTGGCAGCTTCACGTAAAGTTGTTTCATCGGGCTCGCTAGAGTGGATGACAACATGAGAACCTGGAATATCCTTCGTGTGTAACCAGATATCTGTGCGTTTTGCAATTTTAAAAGTCAACATATCATTTTGCTTGTTGTTCTTGCCAACTGAAATGGCTGTACCTGTGGAAGAAATATAGCGTTCGGGTTCAGGTTTCACAGGTTTTTTCTTTTTCTTAGAATGGCGTAGCTTTAAATAGCCCTGTTCGGCAAGTTCTTCACGAATTTCTTCAATATCGCCAGGTGATGCTTGCTGAACTTGTTGTGCTAGCATTTCAAAGTAAGTAATTTCTTCTTGTGTTTTTTCAAGCTGTTGTTGCACCATGATTAATGCATTTTTGGCTTTGGTGTATTTCGTATAATAGCTTTGAGCGTTTTCTATAGGTGTTTTACGTTCACTGACTGGTATCGTAATCTCTTCACTATTTTCGCTGTAGTAATTTATGACTGTAACTTCCTTGACACCCTTTTCAAAAGCATAAATATTAGCCATTAACAGCTCACCATATAACTGAAATTGATCGAGCTTTGAGGCGCGTTCAAAGTCCTTCGTTAGCTTTTTCGTTTTTAAAGACAGTTTATCAATTTCATTTTGTAGCCATCTTTCTAAATCACCTGCTTGCTGCTTAACACGGTCCCGTTCCGCACGTGCAAAGAATACACGATCAAGAAGCTCATGAACATTCGGATAAACTGTAATATCCCCATGTAAGTGGGTTAGTTCAATTGGTGAGAAGTAAGTTTTGTGATTAGCCAATACATACATAGGGCTCGTTCCACCATTAGAAAAACCTGCTATAAATTCTTTGAAACATTGTACTCGATTTAATGATGATGTCATGCGGTACAATAATTCTTCAGCATGAAGAGGTGAAAACCCAGCAAATTGTGTCACGACGTCTTTGGCATTTTTTGTTTCCGCAAAAAATATTGCTAGCTCTTCTTCTGTTACTAGTATGGGATTCCATTTATTTTGCGTTGGTGGAGCTAAGTAAGGCTGGCCTGGTAAAACGGTACGAAAACTATTTACAGATGGAGGCAAGTGCTTTAAACTATCAACAATTTTACCTTGCTCTTTATCAATTAAAAGTAGATTACTATGTCTACCCATAATTTCAGCATGTAGTTGTCTAACTATAGGGTCACCAATTTCATTTTTACTTTCGATTTCTACTATTATAATACGGTCAAACCCAAGCTGTTTAACGGAGGAAATAAATCCACCCTCTAAATGCTTGCGCAGCAGCATACAAAACATAGGGGGTTCTGCTGGATTTTCAATCGTTTGTTCCGTAAGATGCACTCGTGCATAAGAAGAATGAATAGAAAAAAGCAATTTATGATTTTTCCCGTTTGCACGAACATGTAAAACAACCTCTTGAGCGTTAGGTTGGTGTATTTTAGTAATTCGACCTGTGACAAGTTGTTGTAGGTCGGCTGTTATTGAATAGGTAAATAAACCGTCAAATGCCATATGAATTCCTCTTTCCAATGATAACAAGCATCTTGGTACTTTCGTATTTTTTTCTTGTTGCATCTGCATTCGCTTTTTAAGCCTCCGCAAAGCACTAATTGTATGTTTATCATAGCATTTTTTAGGCGAATATTAAAATATAGCTTCAATTGTGGTAGAATTAGCTCTTATTCGATCCAATTTTTTTTGGAGATTCGTCATATTCGATAAAGCTTATGTTATAATATTCCCAGTATGCAAAGAAAGGTGTGACGAACCTTGGTGCGTAGTATGACTGGTTTTGGCAGAGGTGTCACAACAACTAGAGACTTTCAATTAACCGTAGAAATGCGCTCGGTCAACCATCGCTTTTTAGAAATCAATGCTAAATTTCCGAAAGAATGGCTTGAAGCTGAAATTTTTGCAAAGAAATTTATTTCTCAAGCTTTGTCACGCGGAAAAATTGATGTGATGGTATATGTGAAGGACTTAGAAAATGTAGAGCAATCTATTGAGATTAATTGGTCATTAATTGAAGCGTATCGTAAGGCAAAAGAGCAATTAGCAAGTAAAGTACCACTAGAAGAAAAATGGACGATGCAGGAGCTTTTATCGTTAGAGCAAGCACTCGTACAGCAAAAACCACAACTAACACCTGAGGATTTACTTAGTGCTGTTGAACAAGCGATTTCACAGGCGATAGAACAGCTTGTACTTATGCGTGAGCGTGAGGGGCAAGAATTGCAGGAAGTTGTTGTACAATATAAGCAACAGTTAAAAGAACAAGTGAATCAAATACGTTCCTGTTCATCTCTTGCTGTTGAAAAATATCGTACACGATTAGTAGAACGGATTGCAGAAGTTGCAGATGGAACTTTATTAGATGACCGTTTATTAGCAGAAGTAGCGATTTTTGCAGAACGCGTTGACATTTCCGAGGAATTAGACAGATTGGATAGTCATTTTAATCAACTGGAAGAAACGTTACATGAAACGATTTCAGTCGGAAGGAAATTAGACTTTTTAATGCAGGAGATTCATCGTGAAATCAATACGATTGGTTCAAAAAATCAATCTACAGAAGCAGCGGTTGCTGTTGTTCAGGCGAAAACAATTTTAGAAAAGATGCGTGAGCAAGTTCAAAATATCGAATAACTTGCACGTGTCTGTTATAAATTAAGGGAGATATAGAGAATAAATGATAAAAGAACGTGGATTATTAATTGTTCTGTCTGGCCCATCTGGTGTAGGTAAAGGGACAGTGCGAAAAGAATTATTTTCTCAGCCGAATACGAATTATGAGTATTCCATCTCGATGACGACACGAAATCCTCGCGAAGGAGAAATCGATGGTGTAGACTATTTTTTCAAGAAACGAGAAGACTTTGAAACGTTAATTGAACAGGGTGGCTTATTAGAGCATGCTGAATTTGTAGGAAACTACTATGGTACACCATTAGCCTACGTGAATGAAACACTGGATGCAGGTCGCGATGTGTTTTTAGAAATCGAAGTGCAGGGTGCAGCGCAGATTCGTAAAAAAGCACCAGATGCCTTATTTATTTTCTTAGCCCCTCCAAGTTTAACTGAATTAAAAGATCGTTTAGTTGGACGTGGGACGGAAACAGAGGATATCATAGCAAAACGCATTGCTACAGCAAGTGAAGAGCTTGAAATGATGAGCTTATATGATTATGTTGTAGAGAATGATGAAGTGACAAATGCCTGTGATCGTATTAATGCGATTATTAAAGCAGAGCATTGCCGTAGAGAACGTGTTGAAAAAAGATATTTGTCAATGTTGAGAGGAGAATAAACAATGTTATACCCATCAGTAGATGCTTTAAAAAAAGAAATCGATTCAAAATATTCACTAGTGAGCCTTGCTTCAAAACGTGCTCGTCAAATGCAGGAAGAGCAAAATACAGAACGTTTACACAAGTACGTATCTCATAAATACGTAGGAAAAGCACTTGAAGAAGTAGCGGCAGGTGTTCTTACGAAAGTATCACAGGATGAGTCAACTGTGTACGAAGACGAAATCTAACCTCTATGTTAGTCAGCAGTTGATTTAATTATACAGAATGCCGAGAGCTCCCAGGGAATCCTCCTTTGGGAGCTTATCATTTGAAGGGATGACACCTAGCATGAATAAAAATATTTTACTATGTGTTTCAGGCGGGATTGCCGTATATAAAGCTGTTGCTCTTGTTAGCAAGCTATCACAAGCAGGGGCGAACGTAAAAGTGATGATGACAGCCTCTGCCAGACAGTTTGTGAATCCATTAAGCTTTCAAGTGATGTCCAAAAATGATGTTTACTTTGACACGTTTGATGAAAAAGATTCTAGTGTGATTGCCCATATTGATTTAGCGGATTGGGCTGATTTGATTTTAGTTGCACCTGCAACTGCTAATATGATTGGGAAAATGGCCAATGGAATTGCGGATGATATGGTATCAACCACCTTACTAGCTACTACTGCGCCAGTGTGGATAGCACCAGCGATGAATGTACATATGTATGACCATCCAGCAGTAAAGCGTAATCTAGAAAGATTAGCAGCAGATGGCTACCAATTTATTGAGCCTTCGGAAGGATTTTTAGCATGTGGCTATGTTGGAAAGGGGCGCTTAGAGGAGCCTGAAAAAATAACAGCTATTGTACTGGATTTTTTTGCAGCGCCAGCGACAATAAAGCCACTTACAAATAAAACAGTTATAGTGACAGTTGGTGCCTTGCATGTACCGTTAGATGAGAAGCATGTGATTAGCCCACAAGCCAATGGTCTTATTGGACAGGCTTTGGCTAATGAGGCGAGGGAATTAGGCGCGCACGTTATTCAAATAGAAAATGGTAGTTTGAATGATGTGATGCAACAGCTTGAAGCCTCTAAAAATCAGAACCCAGAAATTATCTTGATACATGCAGCTAATGTACCGACAATGGAGAAAACGCCGCTTATTTCAGTAGAGGGTATCAAGGCTGTCACGTTTGGACAAGAAGTGCTTGGTGAACCCATGCTCAACATTCGATCGGATCGTTGGATAGAATTTAGTGAGGAAGCTCAGTTAAATGGGCGCATAATAGCTACGACTAATCCACAGCAATTTGCCCGCACATTATGGACCCATATTTTAAAGGGTGAGGAGCAATGAGTTTATTGATAGCGGAAGTCATTGTTGACGTCTCAACCTACCATGTCGATCGTCCTTTCGATTATCAAGTACCGCCAGAATGGGAAAATGTAATAGAAATGGGCTGTCGTGTGAAAGTGCCATTTGGTCCTAGAAATGTTTTAGGCTTTGTAGTGGGAATAAAAACTGAAACAGATGTGCCCCTCAATAAATTAAAATCAATCGCTCAAATTTTAGATATGGAACCAGTATTAACAGCGGAAATGCTTCAAATGGCAAAGTGGTTGAAGAATCAAACGATTTGCTATGAAATAGATGCTTTACAAGTAATGTTACCTTCAGCATTACGTGCGAAATATGAAAAAATTGTAAAGCTACATGAAGATCAATCTATACCCAATGAAGTACAGGCGATTTTTGGTAAGCGACAAAAAGCTAATTTTAAAGAGTTTGAACGTGCAGGTTTACTTCCTTTATTAAAGCCATTAGTTGCACAAAATAAGGTGACTATTGATAATGTTGTGAAACAACAGGGTCATGTGAAAGAAATACGGATGGTGAAAATTACTGAAGAGCCTAACGTTATTGATAAAGCGTTAAAGCAATCAACTAGAGCTATGAAACAACGTCTATTACTAGAATGGATGGAGCGCCATTTAGGGGAGGTTTTGTCACCACAGCAAATTTGTGAGGAGGCAAGAGTCTCTTCTTCAGTTTTAGAGAGCGTTATTGATAAGGGTGCTGCGCAATTTACTCAAGAAGAAGTGTATCGTGACCCGTTTACGAAAGAGGTTTCACGTACGCAAGCCTTACAATTAACAAATGAGCAGGAAATTGCTTTACAAGCCATTAATGAAGCTTTGGAGCAGCAACAAGCGCAAACGTTTTTATTGCATGGCGTAACAGGGAGTGGCAAGACAGAGGTATATTTGCAGGCGATACAAAAAGTGTTGAACGAAGGCAAAGAAGCCATTATGCTCGTTCCTGAAATCTCTTTAACGCCTCAAATGACAGAGCGATTCCGTAGTCGTTTTGGAGAAATGGTTGCGGTGATGCATAGTGGATTATCTGTGGGCGAGAAGTATGATGAATGGCGCAAAGTTCAACAAGGGAAGGTGAGAGTCGTCGTTGGGGCTCGTTCAGCAATATTTGCTCCCTTTACGAATATTGGTCTTATTATTTTGGATGAAGAGCATGAGTCAACGTATAAGCAAGAAGACTCACCACGTTATCATGCAAGAGATGTAGCTATTTGGCGTAGTGAATATTATAATTGCCCTGTTATTTTAGGTAGTGCTACACCAGGATTAGAATCTTTTGCAAGAGCTAAAAAGGGTGTTTATACCTTACTTTCATTAAAATTAAGAGCCTTGCATCAGTCCTTACCAACCGTTTTTATTTCAGATATGCGTGAGGAGCTTCGACAAGGAAATCGATCCATGTTTTCGCAATCACTTATAGAAGCAATTCGTATAAGATTAGAGAAAAAAGAGCAAATGGTGTTGTTTTTAAATCGACGAGGTTACTCATCTTTTGTGCTATGTCGGGATTGCGGGACAGTTGTCCAATGTCCCAACTGTGATATTTCTTTAACCTATCATCGTACAACCGAAAAATTGAAATGCCATTACTGCGGCTATGAAGAACATGTGCCTCAAATTTGTCCACAATGTCAAAGTGATCATATACGTTATTTTGGTACTGGCACACAAAAGGTAGAGGAAGAAATATATAAGCTGTTCCCAGAAGCAAGAGTATTGCGTATGGATGTAGATACGACAAAGCATAAAGGTGCACATGAAGAAATATTAGCTGCATTTGGAGAGGGACAAGCTGATATTTTACTTGGCACACAGATGATTGCAAAAGGGCTTGATTTTCCAAATATTACGCTGGTAGGCGTACTTAGCGCTGACACCTCCCTACATTTACCAGATTATCGAGCAGCAGAACGTACATTTCAACTATTAACACAGGTAAGTGGGAGGGCAGGAAGACATGATAAACCCGGAGAGGTAATTATTCAGACCTATACACCAGAGCATTATGCTATCGAGTTAGCTAAAACGCAGGATTATGAGCCATTTTATGAGCGTGAGATGTTTTTACGACGTCGTTCCAGTTACCCACCATATTATTACGTGGCGCTTGTGCAGATTTCTCATGAGGATGTTATGGTGGCTGCTGAATATGCTGGACGAATGGCTGATTGGCTCCGTGGAAATTTATCGAATCAAGTGGCTATTATTGGCCCAACCACGGCAAGTATTGCTCGACTCCAAAATAGATATCGTTATCAATGTTTGATAAAATATAAAATTGAACCAAATCTTATTCCGGTATTACAGCGTCTACTTGCTATGTATCGAGCAGAGTGGATCAAACAAGGAATATTAATGACGGTAGATTTAGATCCGTCTACTATATAAGAGAGTATAAACACAGTTTTACGAGCATATGTCTAACAAATAAATAAAATGGTATGGCTCTAGCTAAAAGCAGAAATGAGGATATAATAATGGCAATAAAAAAAGTAATCGAACACCCAGCACAAGTACTTTCAACACCATGTGCAGAAGTAACCGAAATAAATGATGAACTCATTACATTACTGGATGATTTATATGACACTATGGTTGAATATGATGGTGTTGGCATTGCTGCACCGCAAATTGATATAGGGTTACGAGTAGCGATTGTAGAATTAGGTGAGGAACGCGATATTTTAGAAATGATTAATCCAACTGTTATTGAAACGGATGGAGCGGAAATAGATATTGAAGGTTGCTTGAGTTTCCCTGGATTATATGGTGAGGTTGAACGCCCAAGCTATGTAAAAATTGAAGCTTGTGACCGTGAAGGACGTGTCTATGAATTAGAAGCAGGGGGCTTTGATGCTAGAGCAATTTTACATGAAATTGATCATTTAGATGGCGTGCTATTTGATTCAAAAATCCAACGCGTTCTAACAGCAGAAGAGCTTGAAGAAATGTATGCAGAAGAGGAGGAATAAAATGACTTCGATTATTTTTATGGGGACACCTGACTTCTCCGCACCCATTTTGCGTATGCTACATGAAGAGGGGTACGATATTAAAGCAGTGGTGACACAACCTGATCGACCTGTAGGACGTAAACGTATATTGACACCACCACCTGTTAAGGCCGCAGCATTAGAGCTAGGATTACCTATTATACAACCAGAAAAACTACGTGGATCTGAGGAACTACAACAAATTCTTTCGTTACAGCCAGATATAGTCATTACCGCTGCATTTGGACAAATATTACCGAAAGAACTTTTGGATGCTCCTTCACTTGGCTGTATTAATGTCCATGCTTCATTATTACCAAAATATCGTGGAGGCGCTCCTATACACCAAGCTATTATAGATGGTGAAAAAGAAACTGGCGTAACAATCATGTATATGGCAGAAAAGCTTGATGCCGGTGATATTATTTCACAAAGAGCTATCCCTATTGAACTAGATGATCATACGGGTAGAGTTTTTGATAAGCTAAGTATGGTTGGTCGAGATTTATTAAAGGACACACTTCCATCTATTATTAATAGAACAAATAACCGCACTGTACAAGATGAAACGCAAGTTACCTTTGCGAGCAATATTTCGAGAGAACAGGAACGTATTGATTGGACAAATGACGCCACAACTCTTTACAATCAAGTACGCGGGCTTCATCCATGGCCTGTAGCTTATACCACTTTTGAAGATGGTAATTTTAAAGTATGGTGGGCGACTATAGGCAAAAGCAAGCATGATACTATTCCTGGTACTGTTGTTGCAATTGCGAAAGACCATTTTGAAGTGGCGGCAGGCAATGGGACAACATTGGCATTATATGATGTACAACCTGCAGGTAAAAAGCGCATGACAGCTGAGGAATATTTACGTGGTACAGGTTCTAAATTACAGATTGGGGACCAATTTAAATGAGTAAAAAAAGTGTAGTTATTTGGGATGGAAATGTGCGAGACGCCGCACTATCTATTCTGTTAGCCGTTGATAAAAATCAAGCCTATAGCAATTTACTTCTCAATGAAACCATTAAACGACATAAGATAGAGGCGAAGGATCGCGCTTTATTAACAGAATTAACATATGGTACATTGCAACATAAAATGACACTTGATTATTACTTAGAGCCTTTTATCCGTGGCTCTATAGATCATTGGGTTCGTTGGTTATTACGAATATCTTTATATCAAATGCAATATTTAACGCGTATCCCAGCGCATGCTGCTGTTAATGAGGCAGTAGAAATTGCGAAGCGCCGAGGGCATCGCGGTATTGCATCGACAGTCAATGGTATTTTAAGATCTGTCTTGCGTCAAGGTGTCCCTTCTATAAATGATATAGAAAATCCTATTGAGCGTCTGGCTATTGAAACAAGTCATCCTATTTGGCTAGTACAACGTTTTGTTAATAACTATGGTTTAGAAGTAGCTACAGGTATGTTACATGAAAATAATGTACCACCTATACAAACTGTTCGTGTCAATACAACGAAGGTAACTGTTGAGCAAGCTGTGGCGGAACTCGAAGAAGAAGGTTTAACAGCGAAACAAAGCGACGTTATCCCAGAATGTCTACACGTAACAAATGGTCAACCTGCCCGTACCAATGCATTTAAAGAGGGGCATATTACTATTCAAGATGAGAGTTCAATGATACCAGCCAATGTTCTAAAACCTTCCCCTGGTATGCGTGTTTTGGATATGTGTGCGGCACCAGGCGGTAAAACAACACATCTAGCTGAAATCATGAAAAATGAAGGCTCTATTTTAGCAACAGACCTTCATCCACATAAATTAGATTTAATCGACCATAATACAGAACGTCTAGGGCTAGATATTATTGAAACAGCTCCAATTGATGGACGCAAAGCTCCTGAATTTTTACAAGCTGAGTCGTATGACGCCATTTTAGTGGATGCACCATGTAGTGGACTAGGGGTTATGCGACGTAAACCTGATATTAAATATACGAAGCGAGAAGAAGATTTAGAAAATCTTCAAACAATCCAACTAGCATTATTGGATGCAGCGACAAAAGTATTGAAGATAAAGGGTAAGCTTGTGTACAGTACATGTACAGTCGATAAGCAAGAAAATGAGGGCACAGTAAATGCCTTTTTAGCAGCGCATCCAGAAATGGAAGCGATACAACTAGAATCTTTACCAACAAAATTAGCGGAAAAGCAAGCTAATGGCATGCTTCAAGTCTTTCCACAAGACTTTGGCAGTGACGGTTTCTTCGTTGCCGCCTTTCGTAAAAAAGGAGAATCCAACTAATGGTGGATCAAAAGAAATTTAATGAACGTATCAACGATTTAGTTGAAGAAGCAGAAGAAAAGCCCGTTCGACGTGCGAAAAAGGAAAAACCAAATTTAAAAGAATCCATTTATTCTTTCCAACCACATCAATTAGAGGATTGGTTAAAGGAAAATGGAGAAAAACCTTTCCGTGCGGCACAGATTTTTGATTGGTTATATAATAAACGTGTTAAGACATTTGAAGAAATGTCAAACCTTTCGAAGGGATTAAGGGACAAGCTAGCTGCAAATTTTGCATTATCTACCTTGTCAACAATTATTAAGCAAGAGTCTAAAGATGGTACCATTAAGTTTTTATTTCAATTACAGGATGGTTACTCTATAGAAACGGTATTAATGCGTCATGAATACGGAAACTCTGTTTGTGTGACAACACAGGTAGGATGCCGTATTGGCTGTACATTTTGCGCCTCAACCTTAGGTGGTTTGAAGCGACATTTATTGGCTGGGGAAATTGTAGAGCAAGTTGTAAAAGTGCAGCAAACTTTAGATGAGGTAAATGAGCGAGTATCACATATTGTTATTATGGGGATTGGTGAACCTTTCGATAACTATGATGCTATGATGAACTTCTTAAAAGTGATCAATCATGAAAAAGGGTTAAATATTGGTGCACGTCACATTACGGTATCCACATCAGGAATCGTTCCAAAAATTTATCAGTTTGCTGATGAACAATTACAAATTAACTTTGCGGTTTCTTTACATGCACCAAATCAAGAGGCTCGTCAAAAGCTTATGCCAATTGCGCGTGCCTATAAATTAGATGAGTTAATGGAAGCTGTTCGATACTATACTAAAAAAACTGGTAGACGTGTGAGTTTTGAATATGGATTAATGTCTGGTGAAAATGATTCAGTAGAAATTGCAGAGGAGCTATCTGCTTTAATTAAAGGAATTAAATGCCATGTTAACTTAATTCCTGTTAACTATGTACCAGAACGTGATTATGTTCGTACGTCTCGTAGCCAAATTTTTGCGTTTGAAAAAACCTTAAAGAAAAATGGGATAAACGTAACGATCCGCCGAGAGCAAGGTTCTGATATTGCAGCAGCGTGTGGTCAATTACGTGCGCAAGAGAGATCTGAAGAAACGAGGTGACCGGTGTTGGAATACACAGTCGAAAGTGATATTGGTTTAAAACGATCCATTAATGAAGACCGTGCTGCATTATTTAAACGTCCTGACGGGCTTGCACTAGCACTTGTGGCGGACGGCATGGGTGGTCATAATGCTGGAGATGTAGCAAGTGATATGGCAATAAAACAGATGGAGACCTTTTTTTTACAGGCAGACGCACATCATTTTGAATCAACAACATCAAAGAAAGAATGGTTATTACAAACAGTAAAGCAATTGAATAAAAATATTTATGACTATTCTTTATCACACGAAGACTGTAAAGGAATGGGCACGACGTTTATTGCAGTGTTAATAGAAGAACATCATTGTTTCATTGCACATGTTGGTGATAGTCGTGTGTATTATTTCTTTGAAGATGGTGCACAACAAATAACAAGGGATCATTCTTATGTTAATGTACTGGTTGAAAATGGAGAAATTAGTGAAGAGGAAGCTTTGACGCATCCAAAGAAAAATTTTATCTTAAAAGCTGTTGGTACAGAGGAAGCAATTGAACCAGATTTTTATGAAGTAGAGTTGGCATCAAATTCGTATTTACTCATTTGTTCAGATGGATTAAGTAATAAACTAACTGTCTATGAAATGGCTTCAATCATTACGTATCCCGAACCTATAATGGAAAAAGGACGTAAACTTGTAGAATTAGCAAATGCTAGCGGGGGAGAAGATAATATCTCCCTCGTGCTGCTAACTAAAAAGGATGAGGAGGTGTAAGAATGCTTGTAGGTAAAAGAATTAGTGACCGTTATAAGATTTTAGAACTCATTGGTGGCGGGGGTATGTCCAATGTCTATTTAGCTCATGATATGATATTAAATCGGGATGTGGCCATAAAAATATTACGCTATGATTTTTCCAATGAGGATGAATTACATCGACGTTTTCAACGTGAGGCACTGTCTGCTACAAGTCTTACACATCCTAATATTGTTAGTGTTTATGATGTAGGTGACGATGGTGATCTACACTATATTGTGATGGAATATGTTCAAGGAAAAACTTTAAAGCAGTACATACAAGAATTTGCACCAATTTCACCAGCTAGAAGTGTGCATATTATGAAGCAATTAACGTCTGCTATTGCTAATGCCCATGAAAATCATATTATTCATCGTGATATTAAACCACAAAATATTTTGATGGATGCAGAGGGTAATGTAAAAATAACTGATTTTGGAATTGCCATGACGTTAAGTGCTACATCCTTTACACAAACGAATTCTGTATTAGGGACAGTGCATTACTTATCACCAGAGCAAGCTAGGGGCGGTACAGCTACAAATCAATCTGACATATATGCACTGGGTATAGTATTGTATGAATTATTAACAGGTGAATTACCTTTTTCTGGGGAGTCAGCTGTTTCTATTGCACTTAAGCATTTACAAGCAGAAACACCTTCTGTTCGTGCTTTTGATGGAACCATTCCACAAAGCTTAGAAAATGTAGTACTTAAGGCAACAGCCAAAGCAGCTTCCCATCGCTATAATACAGTGGAAGAAATGTATGAAGATTTGGAAACCGTATTATCATCTTCCCGAATAAATGAACCAAAGTTTGTCATACCAGTGGATAATGATGCGACAAAAGCTATTCCAATTATTAAAGAGGAAGTTTTAAAGAAAGATGAAGATTTAACTAAAACAAGGGTCATTGAACCTATTGTGGACTATACATCTCCAGCTCAGGCGCAACCTAAAAAACCTGTAGAAAAACCTATTCCTGCTAAAGCAAAGAAGAAAAAGTGGCCTAAGTTTGTGGCAGGATTATTGATAGCAGTAATTATCATCTTCTTATTCTTCATATTCGCAGCAGATTTATTTAGCCCGAAAAAAATAGCTGTCCCGGATGTGACAAATTTGACTGTAGAGGATGCTACAAAAAAATTAGTGGCAGAGGGATTTGTGGTTGCTGAGGAGCACCAGGAGCGAAATCATGAAGACATTGAAAAGGGTCATGTCATTGAAACAGACCCAGAAAAAAATTCGATGCGAGCAAAAGGCTCAGAGATCGACCTAATTGTTAGTCTAGGCGTGGAGACAACGACCGTTGATAATTATGTGGGACAAAATTATAGTCAAGTAGAGGCTTTAATAAAAGGAAAGTATAAAGAAGTTAGAAAAGAGGAAGTTCCTTCTCGTGAACCTGAAGGTAGAATTATCGAGCAAAGTATTCCAGCTGATACAGAAGTGATAGCGAAAGAGGAAACAATGACCTTTAAAGTAAGTCAAGGAGTTCGAATGGTAAGGGTGGAAAGTGTTGTGAATTATACGAAAGCGGATATGGATAACTATGTCAATAGAGTGGGCCTCAATTGGCGTGTATCTCGTGAAGATTATCATGAGACGATTCCTGCTGGCAGTGTAATTTCACAATTGACAAAAGCTGGTACTATGGTGGAGGAAGGCTCTGTTATATCGGTTGTTATCAGTAAAGGACCAGCTAAAAAGCCTGAAAAACTTTTGCTTAAGCCCGTAGTCATTGAGTATAAACCTAAAGAAGAGGGTGTACCTCAAAAAGTTCGCATTGAAATTCAAGATAAAAATCATACATTTTCTGAACCAGTTACAGAGTTGGAAATTTTAAATGATACGCCTTACAATATACAGCTTGTTATTGAAGAAGGCAAAGATGCGAGTTATAGAATTATCCGTGACTCAGAAATCATCTTAGAAGAAAAAGTTAACTATAATGATGTCAATTAAGGAGGAATTGGATGGCGCAAGGCCAAATAAGAAAAGCATTAAGTGGTTATTATTATGTTTATGACGGTCATCAGCTTATTCAATGTCGAGGACGTGGGGTCTTTCGCAATCGCGGAGAATCCCCGCTTGTCGGTGATATTGTAGAATATTCTTTGGAAACAGAAGGATCGGATGGGACCATTCAAAAGATTTTAGAACGTCAAAATGAATTGGTTCGGCCACCAATTGCCAATATTGATCAAGGTATTTTAGTGTTTTCTGTAAAAGAGCCTAATTTCAATACCATATTACTCGATCGCTTTTTAGTTGTTTTAGAATCGTTCCATGTGCACCCTATTATTTGTCTAACAAAAATGGATTTGCTAGAAAATGACGAACGTACGGAATTACAGAGTTATATAACTGATTATGAAAATATGGGCTATACAGTTCTTCAAACTTACAAAGATGAAGAAGAATTGTTGGAAAGATTGCAGCCTATTTTAAAGGGAAAAACAACTGTCCTAGCAGGCCAATCTGGTGTTGGAAAATCAACATTGCTGAATACATTAATCCCCGAATTAAATTTAAAAACAGGTATTATCTCACAGAGCCTAGGGCGAGGAAAACATACAACACGTCACGTCGAATTGATTGAGGTCTGTGATGGTTTATTGGCCGATACTCCTGGATTCAGTTCGTTTGATTTTGATGAAATTGAGAAAGAAGAATTAGGCGCATGTTTTCCTGAAATAGCTAGAATGGCGGATCATTGTAAATTCAGAGGCTGTTTACACATGAAAGAGCCTAAATGTGCAGTTAAAGCGTCAGTAGAAGCAGGAGAAATTCGTGACTACCGCTATAAACATTACGAACAATTTATGCAAGAAATTATGGATCGAAAGCCGAGGTATTAAGGATGATACAAATAGCACCATCAATTTTAGCAGCTAATTTTGCGAAATTAGGAGAAGAAGTAAAGGAAGTAGAGCAAGCGGGTGCAAAGCTAATTCATATAGATGTGATGGATGGCCATTTTGTGCCGAATATTTCATTTGGCTCAATCGTATTAGATGCTATCCGTCCATTAACAGATTTACCATTAGATGTACATTTAATGATTGAAAACCCAGATCAGTATATTGAACAGTTTGCTCAAGCTGGAGCAGACTATATTACGGTGCATGCTGAAGCATGTCGTCATTTACATCGAACAATCCAATTAATCCGTTCGTATGGTATAAAGGCGGGGGTTGTATTAAATCCACATACACCAATCGAATCTATTCAGCATGTCCTAGAAGATATCGATATGGTATTATTAATGACTGTCAATCCAGGGTTTGGCGGACAAAAATTCATTCATTCGGTTGTGCCTAAAATTGAGGCTTTATCAACACTGATTAAAGAGCGTGGGTTGGACATCGCTATTGAAATTGACGGTGGAATTACAGCAGAAACGAT
Organism: Lysinibacillus sp. NPDC056220; assembly: GCF_049315265.1. Classification (NCBI taxonomy): domain Bacteria; kingdom Bacillati; phylum Bacillota; class Bacilli; order Caryophanales; family Bacillaceae; genus Lysinibacillus; species Lysinibacillus sp. NPDC056220. The sequence continues at coordinate 502,557 of NZ_JBMOXD010000001.1, read as the reverse complement.
TGTTCCATGTGCACAGGCAGGGGCGACGATTTTTGTGGCAGGGTCAGCCATCTATAGTAAAGAGGATCGAACAGCTGCACTTCAGGAAATTTTAGCGGCTGGTGAGGCAGCGATTAAAGGATGACGACAGTCGTTGTTTGTGCAGGTGGTCCAAAACAAGAACTATGCTCGCTCACAACGCTTCAATCACAACGGGATGTAGTGTTTATTGGTGCAGATCGAGGGGCTTTGTATTTAATAGAGCAGGGTATTACGCCACATGCAATTGTTGGTGATTTTGATTCATTATCAGATGAAGAATATCAGTTGGTGTTGGCACAGACAAATGATCAGCAACGTTTTAAGGAAGAGAAAAATGAAACAGATACAGATTTAGCCTTGCTTAAAGCATTTACGTTTGCACCTCAAGAAATTATTTTGACAGGTGTTACTGGAGGGCGTTTAGATCATTACGAGGCAGCTGTTCGCTCTATTTATCGTTTACAAAAAGAGCATCCACACATTGTATTCAAGATTATTAATCATACAAATATGTTGCAATTTTTATTGCCGGGTACACATGCTATTTATGCAGATAGCCGATACCGTTACTTATCCTTCTTTGCACATGAAGAGCCTATTAAAGATGTGACATTAAGGCAAGTAAAATATGAAACAACGAAAGAAGAAATCACTTTAGGTACATCGCGATTTACAAGTAATGAAATAATAGGAACTTCAGGGTCTATATCTTTCTCAAGAGGCATATGTTTAATGATAAGAAGCATAGATTAGCGTAAGGGGGAGAGAGTCCTGAAAGTATATACGTTCCAATTGCCGAAATTTGTTAGTAGTATCACGCGCACATGTATTAACCTATTTAAAAAAGATAAGAAAGTAAAAAAATCCGACTAAAAGTAGTCGGATTTTTTCATTCTTTGCTATATGTAGATTTTTATGCAGTTAATCATTCTATAACAAAAGAAAAAAATCGATTTACGCTCAAAGCGAAATCGATTTTTTAGAAGCGTCGATTAAACGCGCTCGATTTTACCTGATTTTAATGCACGAGCAGAAACCCATACACGTTTTGGTTTACCGTCAACTAAGATACGAACTTTTTGAAGGTTAGCACCCCAAGTACGTTTGTTAGCGTTCATAGCGTGGGAACGGTTGTTACCAGTACGAGCTTTACGTCCTGTGATTACACATTGTTTTGGCATGTTGTATTCCCTCCTTACTGTTGATGCTGAAAGATTATTATATTTCAGTTCGGTATTTCACATACCATAATAATTTAACATACGATGGCGCTCAGTGCAACAGTTTTCACATAACCTTTCAAGAAAAAAACCTTTACAGGCAAAATTGGTGAACAAAAATAGATTTTCTTTGAAAGAATCAGTTCTTCTAATCTTTTCCTCGATAACCAAGTTTCAGTGAGACGCGTTTTCCAGTATTAACTAAACGTTCAATGAGTGTTTGAACGTGCTCTTGCGAAACATTGAAGCTAACGAAACCGATGCTAACTGCTCCTACGACTTCACCAAAACCATCTAAAACGGAAACGGCAATGGAAGAAGTACCAGCTGTTCGTTCTCCGTGACTAATCGCATAACCTTGTTGTCGAATTTGACGAAGCTGTTCCTCCAACTCAGGTATTTCATCTTGTGTTACTAGCTGATCTAATATTTCTTTCGAGTGTGAGGGAGACATAGAGGCAAGAATAGCTTTATTGGCTGCTCCGATATGTAGTGGTATACGAATACCCAATTGGTCATAAATACGAATCGGATTAGCAGCACTATCTATTCTTTCAATAATAATCGTATCTAAACCTGCTGGCTTACTTAAATATACACTTTCCTCAACATCTCTTGCTAATCGCTCTAACTCTGGTCGGATTTTGCTAATATAATCCATCGTATCGTAGACTTGCAAACCGAGTTCCATCCAAATGGTACCGAGTCGATAATGTTTGGTTTGTTCATCTTGCTCAATCATTCCTTGGTTAATCATCGCTTTTAAAATTCTATGTAAAGTACTTAGAGGTAAATCACATTTTGTTGAAAGCTCTGAAATGGACAAGCTACTGTCATTTGCTTCAGAAGCTAAAACCTTCGCAATAGTCATAGCTCGCTCTAATAATTGCATTTGTCCTACCTCCTTTTCTCCTATTTTATTTTTATTCTCCATCTACGTCTAGTTCCAATCTTACTGGGCCCCTGAGGTACTATGAAAAGTCAAACTTCATTCAATAAATAATTTTAAGCAAAAAGAATGGGAATTGAAAATTCCGACCAAATACAGCAGAGCCTTCTTAGTAGTTTGAGAAGAAAGTGAAAAATAAAAGTTTTCTAAATATATTGACAGTATAACATAAAACGCATATATTTTTCATATAAACTTTCCTCTTAACGGAAACGTTTTCCACTAAACGGAAAAGGAGTGAAGGGAATGCATTATTGCTCATCAATGTATACACCTTTAAAACACGTCATAGTAAAACATCCAAAAGATGCTTTCCGAAGCCAGAAACATCTTAGTGATGAATGGAAAACTTTTAACTACTTATCTGAGCCCAACTTTGAAGAAGCATTAAAGGAATATGCAGAGTTTGTTGAGATTCTTAAAAAGTATGTTGACACAATTGATTATCTACCATTGTCAGACGAGGTGGGGCTAGATTCGCTTTATGCCCATGATCCAGTAAAATTCACGCCAAAGGGTGCCATTTTATTAAAGTCTGGAAAAAAATTAAGACAGCCAGAGGCTTCCATCTACAAAGCATTTTTACAGGACAAGGGTATTTCAATAATTGGAGAACTCACTGGCGATGCAGTAGCAGATGGTGGAGACATTGTTTGGTTAGATGATCGAACACTTGCTGTCGGTAGGGGATATCGAACAAATGATGAAGCCATTCGTCAGCTAAAAGAAATGACAGCTGAAATGGTAGATGAATTTATTGTTGTCCAGCTACCACATGATTTAGGTGAAGCTGAATGCTTACATCTAATGTCTTTCATTAGTATGGTTGATAAAGATTTAGCTGTTGTACATTCCCGTTTAATGCCTGTATTTTTCCGCCAATTGCTAGTGGAAAGAGGTATTCAGTTAGTGGAAGTTCCAAAGGATGAATACGATACACTTGGCTGTAATGTGTTAGCGCTTGCACCACGAGTTTGTGTTATTCCTGAAGGAAACACGGTCACAAAACAGCAACTGATTCAAGCTGGTGCAACAGTTTTTGAATATAAAGGTCATCAAATTTCTGTGTTAGGAACAGGCGGCCCTACATGTCTGACTTGTCCAGTAATAAGAGCATAAAAGGAGAGAAAAGAATATGTTTAAAAATGTTATTGTTAAAAATCCAGGAAATAGTTTTGTAAACGGTTTAACAACTAGTGATTTAGGAAAACCAATTTTAGAAAAATTATATGAACAGCATGAAAAGTATGTAGAGGCTTTAAAAAAATGTGGGGTAGAGGTAACACAATTACCAGTAAATGAGGCATTTCCTGACTCAACATTTGTAGAGGATACGGCTGTTTTAACACCAGAATTTGCTATCATTTCAAATCCAGGGGCTGCTGCTCGTAACCGTGAAATTGAAGATATCGAACCTGCTGTAAAGCAATTCTACGATAAAATTTATTATATAAAAGGATCTGGAACGCTTGATGGAGGAGATGTATTACAGGCTGAAAAGAAATTTTATGTAGGAATTTCAGATCGTACAAATGAAGAAGGGGCTCAACAATTTAAGGAAATCGTTGAACAAGAGGGCTATGAGGCGACGATTATCCCATTAAAAGAATTCTTCCATTTAAAAACTGGTATTGCTTATGTAGGAGACAATCGTATGGTGCTAGCTGGTGAGTTCGTGGATCATCCGGCATTTGAATCCTATGAAAAAATTATCATTCCAAAGGAAGATGAATACTCTGCTAACTGTATCCAAGTCAATGATTATATTATTATTCCAGCTGGATACCCAGAAACAAATCGTAAATTACTTGACCTAGGTTATCAAACGATTGAACTAGAGATGTCCGAATTTAGAAAACATGATGGTGGCTTAAGCTGCCTATCATTACGTTTTTAAGTAGGACTGCTTAACCCAATCAATTTAAAAGAGATAAATTGATTGGGTACTTTGGTTGTTTATATATCAGAATATTCTATAAATTCACAATATATGGGAGGGTTAAATGGATGTTGGATAATGGGGATCAATTTCACAATCAACAACTAAACCGTTCGATGAAAAGTCGTCACTTATTAATGCTTTCTCTAGGGGGAGTTATCGGAACAGGGTTATTTTTAAATGTTGGCTATACCATTAATCAAGCGGGCCCAGGTGGAGCACTAATTGGCTATTTATTCGGTGGGTTAATTTTATTTATGGTCATGAATTGTCTAGGGGAATTAGCTGTTTACATGCCTGTTACCGGTTCCTTTCAAACATATGCTACACGTTTTATTAGCCCCTCAGCTGGATTTTCATTGGGCTGGATGTACTTTGTCGGGTCAGCGGCGACAGCGGGTGTTGAGTTTACAGCTGCTGGAATTTTAATGCAGCATTGGTTTCCAGATATACCTATTTGGATATGGTGTGCTGTATTTATGGTTCTTTTATTTGTCTTAAATGCTTTAACTACAAAGGGGTTTGCTGAAGCAGAATTTTGGTTTGCGAGTATTAAAGTAATCGCAGTTATTGCCTTTATCATCATAGGTGGGGCTGCTATTTTTGGCTTGATACCTTTAGCAGATCGTCCAACACCTCATTTGACAAATTTAGCACCGTCTGGCTTATTCCCAGCGGGTATTTCCATTATTTTTGTCACGATGATGAATGTTATTTTTTCTTATCAAGGGTCAGAGCTTGTGGGAATTGCAGCTGGTGAAACCGAAAATCCTGAAAAAAATATACCAAGAGCTATTCGGACAATTCTTTTTAGAATTATAGTTTTTTATATTGCTTCTATTATCGTATTATCAGCCATCTTCCCATCCTCAGAGCTTGGTCTAATGGAGAGTCCATTTGTGACGTTGATGCATATAGCTGGTGTTCCCTATGCAGCAGGTATTATGAATTTTGTTATTTTAACCGCAATCCTATCTGTCGGTAATTCATGTTTGTATGCGTCAACTCGTTTACTGTTCTCTATGTCACATGAGGGAATGGCACCAAAATTATTTGGGCGTCTTACTAAAAATAAAGTACCTCTAAATGCACTAATCTTTACGATGGCTTTCTCACTATTATCATTATTAACAAGTGTGATGGAAGCAGATGCGGTATTTGTTTTATTAATGTCGGTTGCAGGAATATCTGTCACGATTTCATGGATGGGCATTTGTGCTTCTCAATTAATGTTCCGCTATCGTTATATAAAGTCTGGTGGAAATTTGGCAGATTTAAAATTTAAAACACCATTATTTCCGTTAATACCTATATTTTGTATTTTCTTTTGCTTAGTAATTCTGATTTTTTTAGCATTTGATCCAACCCAAAGAATTGGCCTATTGTATGGCATTGGCTTTTTTATTGCCTGTATGATTTTTTATCGATTGAAATTAAAAAAAGCATCTAATGCTACTACAGACACCAAAAATGAAGAGTCATCAGATATTCGTTAAAAACCCTCTAACGAGTTCGATTTAAAGGAGAATTTTTATGGAAAATTACATGTGGAATACCCCAGAAAAACTGCGAGCACTACTATGTGAAATTGTTAGCTGGGATAGTAGAACATTGACTGAGGGGGAAAATGAATTTGCCTATAAATTGAAAAATAAACTGTTAGCGCTTCCATATTTTACTCAGCACCCTGAGTTTATCGAATTGCATGAGGCAGGTCTTGGAAGAAACGCTGTAACTGCTTTATATAAACATCCTACAGCAATCGATACAGTAGTGCTAATAAGTCATTTCGATACAGTGCATACTGAGGAATATGGTGAGTTAGAGCCTCTAGCTTTTTTCCCTGAGGAATTGACTAAAAAGCTAATGGAGCATAAATACAAAAAGGATTTACCAGAAGCCGCTAAAATTGATTTGGAATCAGGTAATTATTTGTTTGGTCGTGGCACAATGGATATGAAAATGGGACTGGCATTACACATGCAGCTAATTGAAAAGGCAAGCTTCGAGCAATGGCCCATTAATTTAATTTTAACTGCGGTCCCAGATGAAGAAGTGAATTCAGCGGGAATGAGAGCCGCGGTTGTAGAGCTTGTAAGAATACGTGAACAGTATGATTTAACGTACCAATTATTTTTAAATAGTGAACCGTCCTTTTCACAAGGACCCGCTGATACAAATGAATATATTTATTCAGGCACTATTGGTAAGATTATGCCTGCTGCTCTATTTTATGGCAAAGAAACACATGTCGGTGAGCCTTTAAAGGGAATGACAGCTAATTTTATTGCTTCTTATATGACACAGCATATGGAGTGGAATCCTCTTTTCCGCGAAACAGATTTAGGAGAGAGCACACCACTTCCGGTATCTTTACAGCTAAAAGACTTGAAAATGGAATACTCTACACAAACACCATATCGTGCTGCTGCTCTTTATAATGTATTTTTATTAAAACGTACAGCAGCAGAAGTAATGGATATATTTGAAAAGGTCGCATTCCAAGCAATGTCGGCTTGTAACGAACAGTATTTGCAAATCTGTAAACGAGAAAAAGTACAAGGTGTGGGGACAGTCAACGTATTACGATATGAAGCTCTCTTAGAACATGCCGTCCGGAAACTGGGGGCTGAAGAAGTCGATTCTATCAAATCACAAGTTCTTAAGCAAAGTACATGGGATGACCGTGAAAAGTCAATTCGTATCGTTGATCAGCTCATGATACGTTGTCAGGAATTAGCACCAGCCACTGTTCTGTTATATGCACCACCTTATTACCCGGCTATTAATTCATCCAATCATCCACTTGTTGTAAAATCGATTGAATTAATGAAGAAAACAGCGCAAACATTCGACATTGAAGTGCAGCAAATACATTATTTTAACGGGATTTGTGATTTAAGCTATGTGAACTATACAGATGAATCAGATGAATGGTTAGCCTTCGAGCGTAATACACCTGTATGGGGGAATACGTATAATATTCCATTTAAAGAAATGACCGCATTACAAGGACCGGTTTTAAATGTAGGACCATTTGGAAAGGATGCACACCAAAAAACAGAAAGATTACATGTAGATAGTGCCTTTAAAGAAATGCCTATTATGATAGATACTCTTATAAAAAGCTTATTTTAATTAAATACAATAAAAAGTTGATGCTTTTATAGTATCAGCTTTTTTTATTTCTAGTATTGACTTGTCATGTTCATGCTGAAAAAAATCTATATTGGAAGTAAATATAAGGAGATGCTCACATAGGCATGTGTCATGGTAAGATTTTGAGATATGAGGGTAAATAAATAGGCTGTGAACTTGCTGATCGAGCGTTATATTTCATAAAACAAATTGGCGGAAATAAATTTAATTGGAAGAAGACCATTTTCGATGAATCCACAAATACGTTGATTTAAAGTCACAAAACGTTGCTACATAGCCTTTCTTTACCCCCTTAGGTTGCTTAAATTACAACGAAAGTGTTACAATATACTTTAGTCAAAAAGAGCCAAGGGGGCATTTCTATGTCAATTGAGTTAAACAATGAATTCGGCCAAATTGATATTTCAACAGATGTACTTGCACAAATTGCTGGTGGTGCTGCTGTAGAATGCTACGGGATTGTTGGCATGGCATCTAAACATCAAATTCGTGATGGTCTAACTGATATTTTACGTAAAGAAAACTTCACAAAAGGTGTTGTGATTCGACAACAAGACGACGATTTACATATTGATATGTACATTATTGTTAGTTACGGGACAAAAATTTCGGAAGTTGCTTACCAAGTACAGTCGAAAGTGAAATATACAGTAGATAAAACATTGGGTATGAGCGTAAAATCTGTCAATATCTTTGTACAGGGCGTTCGTGTAGCGAATTAAGAGGAGGAACTAAATCGAATGCAGTCTTTAGACGGTATAAAGTTTGCAGAAATGGTACAAATGGGTGCGCATCACCTATACCAAAATGCAAATTATGTAGATTCATTAAATGTTTTCCCAGTACCAGATGGTGACACAGGGACAAATATGAACTTATCGATGACATCTGGAGCAAAGGAAACGGAGCTTTCTGCTTCAGAGCATATCGGTAAAACGGCACAGGCCTTATCAAAAGGTTTATTAATGGGAGCCCGTGGAAATTCTGGTGTAATCCTATCACAATTATTCCGTGGATTTGGAAAATTCATTGAAAAAGAAGCGACAATTGATGCGAAAGGTTTTGCTAGTGCCTTCCAAGCTGGTGTAGATACAGCATATAAAGCCGTTATGAAACCTGTCGAAGGAACAATACTGACAGTTGCTCGAGAAGCGGCAAAAAAAGGTGTGGAAGTGGCAGAAACTGAAACCGATATCATTGCAGTTATGGAAGCTTTTACTGCAGAGGCAAAGGCATCATTAGATCGTACACCTGATTTATTACCTGTTTTAAAAGAGGTAGGGGTTGTCGATAGTGGTGGCCAAGGCTTATTGTTTGTCTATGAAGGATTTTTAGCTTCTTTAAAAGGTGAGCCTCTCCCAGAGAAAAATAATGCGACATTAGATGACCTAATCAATGCAGAGCATCATAGAGCTCAAGACTTTATGAACACTGAAGATATTGAATTTGGCTATTGTACAGAAATAATGGTGCGCTTAGAAGATGGGAAAGAGCCATTTAATGAGGAGCAATTCCGTCAAGAATTAAGTCCTTTAGGAGATTCGTTACTTGTTATTTCTGATGAAGAAATTGCCAAGGTTCATATCCATTCTGAGCAGCCAGGTTCTGTTTTATCAATTGGACAAAAATATGGTAGTCTGATGAAGATAAAAGTCGATAATATGCGTGAGCAACACTCAGCTATCGTTGGTGAAGAGCATAAGGCACCTATGACAACGAAAAAAATAGAGAAACATCCATATGCTATTGTAACAATTGCGATGGGCGAGGGTGTTGCAGGATTATTGCGTTCTATTGGTGCGTCTTATGTCATTGAAGGCGGGCAAACGATGAACCCCTCAACAGAAGATATCGTGAAAGCGGTACAAGAAATTGGTGCAGAAAAAGTTTTAATCCTCCCAAATAATAAAAATATTGTGATGGCTGCAGAGCAAGCTGTAGAGCTGTTAGAAATTGAAGCAGCAGTTGTCCCAACGAAGACAATTCCTCAAGGTATGGCTGCGATTTTAGCATTTAATCCAGAAGCAGCCGTTGACCTAAACAAGAAGTCGATGACTGAAGCATTTGCAAATGTAAAGACTGGTCAAGTAACTTATGCTGTGCGTGATACATCTATTGATGGTGTTGAAATCCATAAAGATGATTTTATGGCGTTAGCAGAAGGGAAAATTGTCCTTTCTACACCAGCTTTAAAAGATGCAGCTGAAAAAGTAATCATCGATTTAGTTGATGAGGATGCAGAAATTGTCACAGTTATTTATGGAGAGGATACAACTGAACAAGATGCTACAGAGCTAGTAGCATTCATTGAGAAGAACTATCCAGACGTAGAAGTTGAATTATTTGATGGAAAACAAGGGTTATATCCATATATTATTTCAGTAGAATAATTACATGCTACTTTGCTATCCCGTAAAGAAAGCAGTGCACAAAATGTGTACTGCTTTTGTTTATGCTACAAAGAAAGTGATGTCTCTGTTTAGTCGGAAACATACGTACTATTCATAGTTGAATGTACGTATCTAGAAGATATAAAAATTGGAAATATTGGAATATCAACGGTTTTTGTTGTATGTGCACAGGGTATGGACAAAGTATAACATATCTAGTTTGGCCACAAATTATAGTAGTGGTAATTTTCTGAAAGCTGACAAATTAAATACTTTACTTTTGTAGTAACTATCAAGCATGATATAAGTAAATATAAATATTATTATAGGAATAGAATAGAGGGGTGTTTGTATGAAATTTACTTCGGTTTTTGATATTATTGGACCAGTGATGATTGGGCCTTCCTCCTCTCATACGGCAGGTGCGGCTCGTATCGGACGAGTTGCAAGGGATTTATTTGGTAGACAACCTAAATGGGCGAAAATTCATTTATATGGTTCGTTCGCAGAAACGTATAGAGGGCATGGGACAGATGTTGCCATCGTTGGGGGCTTATTGAACTACGACACATTTGATGATCGTATTAAAACGGCATTTGAAGATGCAGAAAAAGCAGGATTGGAATATGAATTTATTCCAGAAACAGCTAATACTGAGCATCCAAATACGGCACGTCTAGTTATTGGAGACGATGAAGGTGAAATGTCTGTTGTCGGGATTTCTATTGGCGGCGGTAAAATAGAAGTAAGTGAAGTAAATGGCTTTAAATTACGTTTAACAGGTGGCATGCCGGCGATTCTTGTTGTACATGACGATCGTGCTGGCTGCATAGCAAACGTAGCCAATTGCTTAGCGATGCACGAGGTTAATATTGGACATATGGAAGTATCACGTATAGAACGTGGTTTAACAGCTTTAATGGTTATTGAAGTCGATCAAAATATTGAGGAAAAAGTACTACAGCAGATTTCGTTAATTCCATATATTACAAAAGTATCTAAAATTAATAATTAAGGGGGTGTCCCAGAATGGACGTTTTATTTCATAATGTTCGGGAGCTTGTGGAACGAGCAGAACAGGAAGATAAATTAATATCAGAAATTATGATTGAGCAGGAAATATTGATAACTGGCAGAACAAGAGAAGAAATTATTCAACAAATGGATCGAAACCTAACCGTGATGGAAGAAGCGGTTGAACGTGGATTAAAGGGTGTACAATCCGTTACAGGTTTAACTGGTGGGGACGCCGTGTTACTTCAAAATTACATTGCACAAGGAAAATCACTTTCGGGGGATTTATTATTAGATGCAGTAAGTAAAGCAGTTGCAACCAATGAAGTCAATGCAGCAATGGGAACAATTTGTGCAACGCCAACAGCAGGTTCCGCAGGGGTTGTACCAGGTACTCTTTTTGCGGTGAAAAATAAACTGAATCCAACTCGTGAGCAAATGATTCGTTATTTATTTACATCTGGTGCATTTGGCTTTGTTGTGGCTAATAATGCTTCCATCTCAGGTGCTGAAGGTGGCTGCCAAGCAGAGGTTGGTTCAGCGGCAGGTATGGCAGCGGCAGCTATTGTTGAGATGGCTGGAGGAACACCACAACAATGTTCAGAAGCATTTGCGATTACGTTAAAAAATATGCTGGGCCTTGTTTGTGATCCTGTAGCAGGTTTAGTGGAAGTACCTTGTGTTAAACGTAATGCAATGGGCGCTGCCAATTCTCTTGTAGCAGCAGATATGGCGCTAGCAGGTGTCACAAGCCGAATTCCATGTGATGAAGTAATTGGAGCGATGTATCGCATTGGACAATCTATGAGTCCAAACCTGAAAGAGACAGCACGCGGTGGTTTAGCGGCAACTCCAACAGGTAAGGCTATTAGTAAAGCCATTCTCGAAAATGGTGGATTACAAAGTATTAAAGCTATCCAATAAAAACATGAAAAACATGCTATCCCAACAGGTAGCATGTTTTTATGTTGGTTGATAACGTAATGGAAAGAAAAACCCTCTTACGTACATAGTCGATTTAAGTATAATTAAATTTTAATAAGGGAAATGTATGTATCTTAATTTATAGCAGGGACGTGAATAGAGATGGATTTACGTAATTTGAAAACGTTTCATGTTGTTTCAACTTACCTCAACTTTACAAAAGCGGCTCAAATTTTAAATTATAGCCAGCCTACAATTAGCCAACAAATTAAAGCGTTAGAGGAAGAATTAGGACATATCTTAATTAATCGAATAGGCAAGAAAATGTTTCTTTCTCAAGTAGGAAAAATAGTAAAGGAACATACAAATCAATTATTTGGGATTATAGAGGAAATGGAACAGGATTTAAAGAATTTCGAAAAGCCATTTGGCCATTTGACAATTGCTGCGCCAGAATTTTATTGTGGCTATTATTTATCCCATATTATCGGCTCGTATTTAAAACAATATCCCCAGGTAAACCTAAAACTTCTTTGTGCCAATAGTAAAGAAACTGCGAAACTTGTGAGTTCAAATCAAGCAGATATAGGTTTTGTAGCTGGATACCCGAGTTACGCTGGCGTAGAGGGGATTTTATTGGAGGAAGAGGATTTGGTATTAGTTGGAAATCCTTTTATTATAAAGGATCATACTGTTCAGGAAATATTCGATGATTATCCCTTTATAACCTATGGTATGGATGACTGTATTGTCAGTTGCCTTCAAGAAATTCAGTGTAAGCCCCAAACGATAGTGGAATTTGGAAGCGAGGAAGCGATAAAGAGAGCAGTAATGGAACAAGTGGGTCTAGCCTTGCTGAGTGATCTCATTATACAAAAAGAGGTAAGTAAAGGGAGTCTTCAAGTTCTTTACCGATTCCCTAAAAAGTTACCTACTTATTTAATCTATCCTCAAAATGCTAAAACATTTAGTAATGTAAGTACTTTTATTGATTTAGTTAAAGATACATGGAAAACAATTTAAATGATTTGTATATGAAAAGAATGTTGCAACCTGGTGAAATCGCAGGAATGTAACATTTTTTTATTTGTAATTTTTTTGATGTATCCCGATGAATTTATATGTAAATTTATCAATAGTAACTATTCGAAATAGTAATTTTTTATTTATTTTTTTATCTATTACAATGAATAAGACGGAAATTTCAAAAAAAGGGGATGGCTTTTTATGTTGGAGAGATACGATATGCATTGATAGTGGTAATAAAAATTTGTTTTTAATCAATGATTCAACGAAGGAGGATGGTGGATGAGTAAATTTATAGCTAATAAAGAAATTGAGCAACAAAAAGGAATTAATGTTTATGTGTTAATCTTTTGCCTTATTGTTGTAGCATCTATTTTAACGTATTTTATCCCAGCAGGTTCATTTCAACGGGAAGAAGTTAATGGACGTCAAGTGATTCAACCGGGAACATTTAGTTTTACAGAGATGAACCCCATCGGATTTTTAGATATTTTTAGCAGCGTACATTCTGGCATGATGCAAGGAGCAAGTATTATTTTCTTCGTACTGATTGTAGGAGGTACCTTTGGAATACTTTCAGCCACAGGCGCATTGGAATCCTTTATCGCCATGCTATCTGTAAAAATGGCTAAACGTGAAATGTTAATAATACCAGTATTGATGTTGTTTTTCGCCTGTGCTGGGTCATTAATGGGGATGTCTGATGAAACGATTGTGTACGTAGGAATTCTTGCACCGCTGGCTGTTGCCTTAGGTTTTGATGCAATTACGGGTTTTGCTATTGTTATTTTAGGTGCATCTGTCGGATTTTCGGCAGCTGTTATGAATCCGTTTACAGTAGGAATAGCACAAGAAATTGCGGGCTTGCCTTTATTTTCAGGGATTGCTTTTCGAATTGTCATATTTATTGTCTTATATACAGTAGCAACAATATATGTTTATCGATATGCAAAGAAAGTGAAAAATAATCCTGAAATGGGATTTTACGGAAATTTCAGAAATGATGAGAGTGGTTTTGTGCAGGGGAATTCAAAAATGGAAATAAGACATAAGCTTGTTATGGCTACATTTCTTTTGAATTTTATCGTATTGATGTATGGGGTTGTAAAACTAGGTTGGTACATTACTGAAATAGCCGGTTTATTTTTATTGTTTGGTATTTTAATGGGGCTTATTGGCAAACTATCACCTTCACATATTGCTAATTCATTTATGAAGGGTGCAGGAGACTTAGTGGGTGGCGCTCTTATCATTGGGTTAGCTCAGTCTATTTTAGTGATTTTCAATAACTCAGGGTTAATTGATACAATCCTATTTTACACGTCTGCATTGCTTGATTCAGTTCCACCTGCACTAAATGCAGTAGGGATGTTTATCTTCCAGTTATTTTTAAATTTTTTAGTACCATCCGGTAGTGGACAGGCTGCCTTAACAATGCCGATTATGGCGCCTTTATCAGATATGATTGGCGTTACAAGACAAACAGCAGTACTTGCCTATCAATTTGGAGATGGTATGTCGAATATTATATTCCCAACTGTAGGTTTTTTAATGGCGGGATTATCAATAGCGGGTATTCCTTGGGGGAAATGGATAAAATGGATTTTTCCGTTTATGCTTATTCAAATAACAGTAGCTGTTATATCTCTTATTATAGCACAAGTCATACAATACGGACCTTTCTAAAGGAGTTTAACAATGGAAATAATGAATATAAAAAAATTAGCAGAAAAAGCAATAGAGGATCGCCGTCATCTGCACCAATACCCAGAGCTTTCGGGTCAGGAATACGAAACAAGTGAGTTTATTCGCCAAAGACTAGAGGAATTAGATATAGAAATTCTAGATTACGAACCTCCAGGTGTAGTGGCATTTATAAAAGGGACAAATGGATCAAAAACTATTGCATTACGTGCTGATATAGATGCATTACCTATAGTAGAAGAGGGGGATAAACCATATATCTCCAACAAGCAGGGTGTTGCTCATATGTGTGGCCATGATGGTCATACTGCAATTTTATTAGCAGTTGCTGCATGGATAAGCTTGAATAGAGAAAAAATCGAACCGAATATTAAGCTTATATTTCAATCAGCAGAGGAAATCACCCCAAGTGGTGCTGATTTATTAATTCAAAAAGGTGTGTTGGAAGATGTAGAGGCTATTTTTGGCATTCACTTATGGCAAGGTTTAGAGAAAGGGAAGATGGGACTAACACATGGACCAATGATGGCTTCTATTGATGATTTTGAAATTATAATTCAAGGATATGGTGGTCATGGATCAATGCCACATGAAACAATTGATCCTATTTATATAGCGAGCCATTTAATGCAGGCTTTTCAAAGTATCATAAGTAGAAATGTTAATCCTATTGATGCGGGTGTCATTACAGTAGGTAATATTCAAGCTGGAACCACTTATAATATTATTCCTGATACGGCAAAATTAACCGGAACAATCAGAGCTTTGACACCGAACACTGTAAAAATTATAAAAACGAAAATGGTAAGTTTAACAGAAGGAATTTGTCGAGCATTTGGAGCAGAGGGAAAAATCAATTTTATTTTAGGAACACCTCCGCTCGTCAATGATTCGACACAATCGCGATTTATTGAATCGATTGTACGTGAACAATTTGGAGATACCGCATTTAAGGTAGTCGAACCAGTCATGGGTGGAGAAGACTTTTCTTATTATTTACAACATAAGCCTGGAGCATTTGTTTTTTTAGGTATGGGGGGGGAAAAAAGCCAATATCCACATCATCATCCACGATTTGATTTAGATGAAGATGTTTTTCCTAATGCGATTCAATTATTTATAAATATTATCTTGCAACATAAATAATCAAACTATTTATACGAAAAGGAGTTTTACATCGTGATAAAAAAGGTTGAAGTGTTTGCAGCACGTTTACAATTAAAGGAACCATTCGTTATTTCGTATGTTCATTTAGATGATATGCCTACTATTCTTACTAGAATCGAGACGGATAAGGGGGTAGTTGGCTGGGGCGAAGCTGTGCCTGATCAAAATGTGACTGGTGAAACTTGGGAGAGTACGTATCACGTTATTAAACATGAATTAGCACCACTATTGATTAATGAAGACCCATTTGCAGTAGAGCGTATTCATAAAAAGTTTAATGAAAAAATCGATGGAGTTCCTTCAGCAAAAGCAGCATTGGACATTGCGCTCTATGATTTGATGGGGAAAATAACTGGACAACCAGTTTATCAATTAATTGGTGGAAAAGCACATAAGGAATTACAGGTGCCAAGAGTGATTAGTATTAAGAGTCCTGAGGAAATGGCTAAAGATGCAAGTGAATTTGTAGCATCGGGTTTCCGTAATATTAAAATTAAGGTTGGTACAAATGCTGAATTAGATATTGCTCGTATTCGTGCGGTAAGAGGAGCAATAGGTGATGAGGTGCAACTCCGGGTAGATGCCAATCAAGGTTGGAATAGGATGGAGACACTAAAAGTAATAAGGGAAACAACAGCTTGTCATGTAGACTGGTTCGAGCAACCTGTAAAAGCACATGATTTAAGAGCATTAAAAGAAATTAGAGCCCTTTCACCTTATAGTATTATGGTGGATGAAGGTGTTCATAATATTTATGATTTAGTCGATGTCATAGAAATGCGCGCTGCGGATATGCTAAATATAAAATTGATGAAATCAGGTGGAATCTATCCAGCTCTAGCTCTTGCAAGTCTGGCAGAGGCTGCAGAGATGCCTTGTCAAGTAGGCTCTATGGTAGAATCAGCAATCGCAACAATGGCTGGGGCACACCTAGCGATCAGTAAGTCGATTATCCATACCAACGAGATGGTTGGGCCTTTAATGTTTGTAAAAGATGTGGCAAATGTTACATACGATAAAGACATCCTGCAGTTAAGCCATAAAGCTGGATTGGGAATAGAAGTTGATGAGCAATATGTGAAAGAAATTACATGTTTCTCCTGTGAAATTAAATAATTAAAATCTAACCCTATCAATCAATGGTAGGGTTTTTGTTTATATGTAGGGTTAGGGAAATAATTTATGGTACATTAAGATAGAGAGGCTATAACACTACATAAACAAGCAATGAAGGGAGTGTGGGATAAGATGACTGAATTATATGGACCCGTCAATGAATTAAAAGGCGTCGGGAAAGAAACAGCAGCACATCTTGAATCACTAGGAATCAATACAATAGCTGATTTATTATGGACGTTCCCACATCGACATGAAGATTTTCGTTTAAAGGATTTAGCGCAAACACCACATAACGAACGGGTTACAGTTGAGTGTAAGGTGGAGCGGGAACCTACCATTTTATTTTTAGGCCGCAATAAATCAAGACTCCAAGTAACCGTTTTAGCTGGAAGACATTTAGTGAAAGTCGTATTTTTCAATCAGGGCTATTTAAAGCAAAAGCTTGTACCTGGTTCCATTATTACAGTGACTGGGAAATGGGATCGTGGTAGACAGGTCATCAATGGCACATCGGTCTCATTTGGACCTAAAACGGATCAAGTAGACTTTGAACCTGTATACAGTCTGAAAGGATTAATTCAACAAAAAAGATTTCGAAAATATATGCGACAAGTATTGGACGAATATGGCGCTAATTTGCCTGATGCTATTCCACAACATTTTCAGGATTCCTATAAGCTTTTGCCTATACAAGAAGGCTTGGAGGGGATTCATTTTCCGCAAGATGCGCAACATGCCAAACAAGCAAGAAGACGTTTTGCCTATGAAGAGCTATTAAATTTCCAGCTACGTATGCAAGCATTACGTAAGGTACGTAAGGAAAATGAACAAGGAACTGTGATTCAATATGATGTGCATTTGCTCCGTGAATTTATCGCTGCGTTACCGTATGAATTGACCAATGCTCAAAAACGCGTTGTCAATGAAATTTGTAAAGATTTGAAGGAACCACATCGAATGAATCGTTTATTACAAGGTGATGTAGGTTCAGGGAAAACGGTGGTAGCAGCTATCGGTCTATATGCTGCAGTATCAGCGGGTTATCAAGGGGCATTAATGGCACCAACGGAAATTTTAGCAGAGCAACACTTGGAGAACTTGCAAGAATGGTTCCAACCATTTGGCGTACGTGTAGCTTTGTTATCTGGGTCAACCAAAATGAAGGAGCGACGTGTAATACTAGCAGATTTGGCGAATGGAGAGCTTGATATTGTGATTGGTACACATGCCTTAATCCAGCCAGATGTTATTTTTAAAAAGCTTGGTTTTGTTATTACCGATGAACAACATCGCTTTGGTGTTGAACAACGACGTATACTGAGAGATAAAGGGGAAAACCCAGATGTGCTCTTTATGACAGCGACTCCTATTCCAAGAACACTTGCCATTACAGCATTTGGAGAAATGGATGTGTCGATGATTGATGAAATGCCGGCAGGGCGTAAACAAATTGAAACACATTGGATGAAAAAAGAGCAATTCGGATCGGTCATGTCAAAACTAGAAGGAGAGCTAGCCGCTGGAAGACAGGCCTATGCCATTTGTCCTCTCATTGAGGAATCCGATAAGCTTGATGTTCAAAATGCAGTTGAAATTTATGAACAGCTAGCGACTTATTTTAATGGCCGCTATCAAGTGGGATTAATGCATGGACGTTTATCAGCAGATGAAAAGGATGCTGTCATGCGTGCTTTTAGTGATGGTTCCATACAGGTTTTAGTTTCAACGACAGTCGTTGAGGTAGGGGTGAATGTACCGAATGCGACATTTATGATTGTCTATGACGCTGAACGATTTGGTTTAGCGCAATTGCATCAGTTACGTGGACGTGTTGGACGAGGTGAGCATCAATCCTATTGTATTTTACTTGCTGATCCTAAATCTGACGAAGGAAAAGAGCGAATGCAGTCTATGACAGAAACAAATGATGGTTTCCGCTTAGCTGAAAAAGATTTAGAGTTGCGAGGGCCAGGGGATTTTTTTGGACGCAAGCAAAGTGGTTTACCAGATTTCAAAGTAGCTGATTTAGTCCATGATTATCGGATTCTTGAAACCGCTCGCAAAGATGCAACTATGATGCTGGAAACCGATGCCTTTTGGCATGATGACGACTATCAGTACTTACGCAAAATGTTAGAAGATTCTGGCGTTATGCAAGGGGAGCGCTTCGATTAATATAGTAATATGATTCACGCTAGAATGCAGGCACTTGATTTTAAAACAAGTCTTGCATTCTTTTTTTAACCTCTATATACTGATATTAGTACCAAGTGCTAATAACAACTCAAAAGGTGGCGAATGATGTTGAGACGAACAAAAAAAGAACGACAGCGACTACTAACTGAAACGATAGCTGAAAATCCATTCGTCACAGATGAACAGCTAGCAACACAGTTTCAGGTAAGTGTTCAAACAATTCGCTTAGACCGTATGGAATTATCCATACCAGAATTACGAGAGCGTATTAAAGATGTCGCTTCAAAAAACTATGAAAATGAAGTGAAATCTCTACCGATTGATGAGGTCATCGGAGAAATTGTTGATATTGAATTAGATAATCGAGCACTTTCGATTTTTGATGTGAAAGAAGAGCATGTTTTCCAGCGCAACGGCATCGCACGTGGACATCATTTGTTCGCACAAGCAAACTCTTTAGCGGTTGCCGTTATTAACGATGAACTAGCATTGACAGTACATTCTACTATTACGTTTGTGAAACCTG
Source organism: Lysinibacillus sp. NPDC056220 (assembly GCF_049315265.1). Lineage (NCBI taxonomy): Bacteria > Bacillati > Bacillota > Bacilli > Caryophanales > Bacillaceae > Lysinibacillus > Lysinibacillus sp. NPDC056220. The sequence goes on along the minus strand of NZ_JBMOXD010000001.1, from coordinate 483,203 downwards.
TTCGTGCTGGAAATCGTGTTATTACAAAAGCGATTGTTATCGGACGAGATGATAAAAATCATCGGACAAAAGTTGAGGTAACATCTACTGTTAATGGCGAAACCGTTTTTGTTGGTGAATTTGATATGTACCGTACGAAAGGTAAAGGTGAGTAATAATGAAATTAGCGCTAGATGGAATGGGTGGAGACAATGCACCAAAATCAGTAATTGAAGGTGCACTCTTGGCATTAGAGCAAATTCCAAATTTAGAAATTCAATTATATGGACAGCAAGAGAAGCTTGAGCCATTTTTAAAGCAGCATGATCGATTAACGATCGTACATTGTGAGGAAGTAGTTGAAGGAACCGACGATCCAGCACGTGCTGTTCGTAGAAAAAAAGATTCTTCCATGGCGCGCATGATGGATGCAGTGGATGAGGGTAGAGCAGATGCTTGTCTCTCAGCAGGAAATACAGGTGCTTTAATGGCAGGTGGTTTATTTAAAGTAGGTCGTATTGAAGGAATTGCCCGACCAGCTTTAGCGACGACATTACCAACACTTGATGGTAAGGGCTTTTTAATGCTTGATTTAGGTGCTAACGCAGATGCCCGTCCAGAACATCTAGTACAATATGCGATTATGGGCGATATTTATGCGAAGAAAGTTGGCGGGTTACAAAAACCTCGAATCGGCTTATTAAATATCGGTACTGAAGATAAAAAAGGAAATGAATTAACGAAAGCAACCTTTGATTTATTAAAAGAAGCGAATTTGAATTTTATTGGTAATGTAGAGGCACGTGATTTACTTGAAGGAGTAGCTGATGTTGTTGTTACGGATGGCTTTACGGGGAATATGGTGTTGAAGTCAATTGAAGGTACGGCGGGCGCTTTATTTTCAATGTTAAAAGAGGCGTTTATGTCCTCAACAAAAACGAAGATTTCGGCGGTCCTTATGAAAAATAATTTACGTGACTTAAAACATAAAATGGACTATACAGAATACGGTGGTGCTGGATTGTTTGGCTTACAGGCACCTGTAATAAAGGCTCATGGATCATCTAATGCGAAAGCGATCTTTAGTGCTATCCGCCAAGCAAACACAATGGTTGAACATACTGTTATTTCGACAATTACAGAAACAGTACGCCACATAGAAATTGATTAACAAAGGGGATTTTTCAAATGACGAAAATAGCATTTATTTTTCCGGGACAAGGTTCGCAAGTAGTGGGAATGGGGCAAGAGTTTGTTGAAAATGCAGCGGAAAGTAAAGCCTTCTATGATCGTGCAGACCAAGCTCTCGATTTGGAGCTATCTAAGCTAATGTTAGAAGGTCCAGCGGAGGAATTAACTTTAACATATCATGCTCAGCCAGCGCTATTAACTACAGGTGTAATGGTAGCAGAGAAGCTACGTGCAGCCGGAATTCACCCTCATTATGCAGCAGGTCACTCCCTTGGAGAATATGGTGCATTGGTTATTGCGGGCGTCATGTCCTTTGAAGATGCCGTGAAGATTGTGCATAAACGTGGTCTCTATATGAACGAAGCTGTACCTGCTGGACAAGGTGCTATGGCAGCGATTTTAGGCATGGAATTAGAAGCATTAAATGAAGTAACTGAGCAAGTGTCTGCAACAGGTCATCCTGTGCAGGTCGCCAATGTTAATTGCCCGGGGCAAATTGTTATTTCAGGAACAAAAGAGGGTGTTGAGAAGGCATCAAGCGCTGCAAAAGATGCAGGGGCTAAGCGTGCAATACCATTAGTTGTAAGTGGTCCATTCCATTCTGAACTGATGCGACCATCGTCAGAGATGCTGAAAGCTGCGTTGGTTGATGTTACTTTAGCGGCTCCGCAAATTCCTGTTGTAGGGAACGTGATGGCTAAGGAGTTAACGGATGTTCCGGCTATTCAACAAGAGCTTGTTGAACAGGTTTATAGTGCTGTTCAATGGGAGGCATCTATGCGCGAAATGATTGCACAAGGTGTGGATGTCTTTATTGAATGTGGCCCGGGTAAAGTATTAAGTGGTCTATTGAAAAAAATCGATCGCTCTGTTGCTGCCTATTGTGTCTATGATGAGGCATCATTAGAAGCGGTTCTAGAAGCGTCAAAGGAGTGGTCAATCAATGCGTAAACTTGAGGGAAAAGTAGTTGTTGTAACAGGAGCTTCACGAGGAATAGGTCGTGCTATTGCATTAAAGCTTGCTGACGAAGGTGCGAAAGTTGTCGTGAATTATAGTGGCTCGCAAGCAAAAGCTGAAGAAGTGGTTGCTATAATTCAAGAAGGTGGTGGTGAGGCAATTGCTGTACAAGCTAGCGTCTCTCAAACAGAAGAAGTGACAGCATTAATGGATACAGCTGTGAAAACATTTGGCTCCCTTGATATTTTAGTGAATAATGCTGGTATTACAAGAGATAATTTACTTATGCGCATGAAGGAAAATGAATGGGATGATGTCTTAGATACGAATCTTAAGGGTGTTTTCCTATGTACCAAAGCGGTAACACGTCAAATGATGAAGCAACGTGCTGGTCGAATTATTAATATTTCATCGATTGTTGGCGTAGCTGGAAATGCGGGCCAAGCAAACTATGTAGCTGCTAAAGCGGGTGTTATTGGGTTAACAAAAACAACTGCGAAGGAATTAGCGTCTCGCAATATTTTAGTTAATGCTATTGCACCTGGTTTTATCGAAACTGAAATGACAGATCAGTTACCAGAAGATATTAAACAAGGGATGCTAACTCAAATTCCGCTTGCAAAACTAGGGCAACCAGAGGATATTGCAAAGGCAGTTGTTTTCCTTGCATCCGATGACGCAAACTATATGACTGGACAAACGCTTCATATAGACGGTGGTATGGTCATGTAATTTCAATTAGGCATGAGCGCTAATTTTTTGTATAATCATTTGAGGGGAGGTGAATCATTTGTCTACAGTATTAGAACGCGTAACAAAAGTAATCGTGGACCGTTTAGGTGTTGAAGAAAGCGAAGTAACACTTGAAGCTTCTTTCCGTGATGATTTAGGTGCTGACTCATTAGACGTAGTTGAGCTTGTAATGGAGCTTGAAGACGAATTCGATATGGAAATTTCTGATGAAGATGCTGAAAAAATCTCAACAGTAGGTTCTGCAATTTCATACATCGAAAGTAAAATAAACTAATTTCGTTTGTACTTTATTTAGCAGAAATTTATCACCCTTATTGGTGTAATGGTTATCGTAATTATACAAATGGTATTTATGATTGGTTGAATAAAGGAGAAATAGTTTCCTGCTTTTCTTTACAGGGAAGCAGATCTAATAGACAAGATGTATTCAAAGGGGACGAAATAGATCGGTTTTCGATCTATAGACGTCCTCTTTTTGTTTCAATTATATAGTGGATTTACATCCCGAAGATCGATTGGGACACAAATGTGCCAAGGCTTAATTGATTTTGGAAATAAATTTGCTAAAAATTTTCCAAAATATTGTGTTTATGCCGAAATACTTTTGCATAAACGCTTTGAAAAAGGTACACTAAAACGGTAGAAACTATTAGGAAGGCAGATTTGTTCAATGGCTATGAAAAGAAAAGGAACTATGCAGAAATCTGGCGTACTTCCTGAAAAAGTACGCAATCAATTCGAGCTGCTACAGCATGAATTAAATATCACATTTATTAATAAAAATTTATTGTATCAAGCATTCACGCATTCATCTTATGTGAATGAGCATCGCCGTAAGCTATTTACGGATAATGAGCGTCTTGAATTTTTAGGGGACGCAGTACTTGAACTGTCTGTTTCTAAATATCTTTTTGAGAAATACCCCAATATGAGCGAGGGTGAGTTAACAAAGTTACGAGCATCCATTGTTTGTGAACCATCTCTAGTTATTTTTGCAAATGAACTAGGCTTTGGTCGCTTTGTTTTACTTGGAAAAGGTGAAGAATTAACAGGTGGACGGGAACGCCCAGCACTACTTGCAGATGTGTTTGAGTCATTTGTAGGTGCCTTATATTTAGATCAAGATTTACAAACGGTCGTGTCATTTTTAGAACGTATCGTGTTCCCAAAAGTAGAAGTCGGTGCTTTTTCGCATGTGATGGATTTTAAAAGCCAATTGCAAGAAATGGTACAGCAAACAAATAATGGACTTCTTCATTATGAAATCATTGATGAAAAAGGTCCTGCACATAATCGTACCTTTGTATCAAGCGTCTTACTGAACGGACAAGAGCTTGGTATTGGTCGAGGAAAATCGAAAAAAGAAGCCGAGCAGCAAGCTGCACAATGTGCTATGCGTATGATGCGAGAAGAAGCTGCAAAAGAGGAGGCTTAAAAGATGTTCCTAAAACGACTAGAAGTGATTGGCTTTAAATCATTTGCGGAGCGCATTGGTATTGACTTTGTACCCGGTGTTACAGCGGTTGTCGGACCAAATGGCAGTGGAAAAAGTAATGTCACAGATGCAATACGTTGGGTACTTGGAGAGCAATCGGCAAAGTCGTTACGTGGATCAAAGATGGAAGATGTAATTTTTGCAGGGAGTGACTCTCGGAAGCCGCTCAACTTTGCAGAGGTAACACTAATATTAGATAATACCGACGAGCAACTTGCTTTTTCCTATACAGAAGTCAGCGTAACAAGACGCGTATACCGTTCAGGTGATAGTGAATATTTATTAAATAACCAGCAGTGTCGCCTGAAGGATATTACGGACTTGTTTATGGATTCAGGCCTTGGAAAAGAGGCTTTTTCTATAATTTCACAGGGGCGTGTCGATGAAATTTTAAATAGCCGACCTGATGACCGTCGTTCGATTTTTGAAGAGGCAGCTGGCGTACTAAAGTATAAAATAAGAAAGAAAAAAGCAGAGCATAAACTTGTTGAGACAGATGAAAATTTGTATCGTGTATTAGATATTCTTCATGAATTAGACAGTCGTCTAGGACCTCTCGAAATGCAAGCATCTAGTGCAAGAGACTATGTACAAATGTCTACTGAGCTAAAAGATTTTGATATTGCCATTCTTGTGCATGATTTTAAAAATTGTGCACAGTCTTTGCGTGCGCTAAAAGAAGAATACACAAACCTATCTGAGATAGAGCAAAAGCAAGCTCAAGATATTGCAGCTTTCGATAAACAGACAATTCATATTCGTAAGCTATTAAAAGAACTTGATGAATATTTGGATGTTTCACAAGCTGACCTAGTTAATGCCACAATGGAGGTAGAACGATGGGATGGACGAAAGGCGCTAATGGCTGAAAAGCGTCAAAATGCGTCCAATCAATTACAGCAACTGAATACGTCATTACAAGAAGCAAAAGCAGAAGTAGAGGCATTGCTTATTCAGGAGCAAGAGAAAAAAGCTGTATTCTCAGAAAAACAACAAGCCGTGTCGGTGCTAAAACAGAGCATTAAACAGTTAGAGCAATCATTAAATCGCTCGGTAACAGAAATTGAACAAGAAATTGAGGAGCAAAAAAATCGATATATCGATTCGTTGAATGAAGAAGCGACCATCAAAAATGAGTTAAAAAATATCGATCAGCAGTTGGCTCAACAAAAAGCTATGGCAACACGAATGTCCGACCAAACTGATGAAATTGGGCAAGAGCTTATGCAAATTATTGCTGAAAAAGAACAGCTAGTAGCAGTACATACTACAACAACAAATGATTTGCAAGAAAAGCTAGACCAATATGATGCTTTGCAAATACAGTTGAAAAATGTTAATTCAACCTTTACTGAGAAGCAAGATATGCTGTATAAAGCTTATCAGCATCAGCAGCAACTTAAAGCTAGAAAAGACACGTTAGCGGAGCTTGAAGCTGACTTTTCAGGGTTTTTCCAAGGTGTTAAAGAAGTACTACTGGCACGAGATAAAGGGGAATTACAAGGTATTGAGGGTGCCGTAGCTGAGTTAATTCAAGTTGAGGGGAAATATTCACAAGCAATAGAAACCGCTTTAGGAGCTGCCTCTCAGCACATTGTCACAACTAATGAACGCCATGCCCAACAGGCTATTCATTGGCTAAAACAAAAGCGAGCTGGACGTGCGACCTTCTTACCGAAAACAGTAATGAAATCACGCAAAATTAATCTAGCGACTATCCAATTGGCCACTGAGCACCCAGCATTTGTTCGAATGGCGGATGCGTTAGTGACTTTCAATGAAGATAATCGAACAATTGTTGAAAACCTTCTAGGGAATGTCATCGTTGCAGCAAATCTTGAAGGGGCAAGTCAAATTGCTAGATTATGTGGGTTCCGTTATCGAGTTGTTACGCTTGATGGAGATATTGTTAATGCAGGGGGCTCGTTAACGGGTGGTGCTTTGAAACAGCAATCTTCACTCTTTACAAGAAAAGCGGAATTAGATGGTTTAGTTCTAAAGCTAGAGTCTCTACAAGCTTCCATTTATGGTGCCGAACAGGCTGTTGCAGCGGAAAAGGAAAAGCTAGCAACAATTCGTGATCAAGTAGAGCTGCTGAAGCTTGAAGGGGAGCAATTACGAAAAGATGAGATGCAGCAGGCGGGTCGTTTACGTGAGTTAGAAGCTGTGGAGAAAAGCTTGTCGGCTAGAGTAACTTTTGCCTCGACTGAAACACAAGATGTAAAAACACGAGAAGAGGCATTATTGGCTCAAAAGCAAGTAGCAGAGGAACGTTTAAGCGCGCTTGCAGTAGAATTAATCGAAATCAACGAAACGGTTGAGCAATTAAGTAAGGTTAAACTACAAAGTGAGACAGAAAAAGATGTATTACGAGAGCAATTGGCAGAAAAACGCTCACAATTAGCTGTAATACAGGAACAAATGTCACAAGTTCAAATAGCTACAGCTGATTTAGCCCTACAATTAAACAAAGCTCAACAAAAAGTTGAAAATATTTCTCAGGAAATATTATGGCTTCAATCTGATGAATCGACAAATTATTTAAGTGATGAAGAGGTCGATGAACAGGTGATGACTTGGAAGGCTAGAAGAGATGAGCTACAACAGGCAATTTCTCAGAAAAAAGAAGAAAAAGTAGGGCAACAGAATGAACTTTCAACGCTAGAAGCGCAGCTGAAGGAATTACAACGAATCCATAAAGGATATCTTGAAGCGATACGTGGAAATGAGTTGAAACGAAACCGTGTTGAATTTGAGATGGACAATTTCACAGAACAGCTTGAGGAAAACTATCAGCTAACCTTCGAAGAAGCACAAGAAGAAGCACGGGCTATAGAAGATGAGGAATTTATACGCCGACGTGTTAAATTGCTTAAAAAATCAATTGAAGAGCTTGGACCTGTTAATTTAGGTGCGATTGAAGAATATGAAAGAGTACTCGAACGACATACGTTCTTAACTGAACAGCGAGAGGATTTGCTTGCGGCGCAAGAAACATTGCATGAAGCCATTAAAGAAATGGATGAAGAAATGACAATGCGCTTTAGCGAAACGTTCTTTGCAATTCGAGAACAATTTAGACTTGTGTTCCGTGAATTGTTTGGTGGGGGGCAAGCCGATTTAGTGCTTATTGACCCGCAAAATTTACTAGAAACAGGCATTGAAATCGTTGCTCAACCTCCAGGGAAAAAATTACAAAATTTAAGTTTACTTTCTGGTGGTGAACGTGCGCTAACGGCGATCGCTTTATTATTCTCCATCTTAAACATAAGACCAGTCCCATTTTGTATTCTCGATGAAGTCGAGGCTGCTTTAGATGAAGCAAATGTTGTGAGATACAGCCAATATTTGAAAAAGTTTAGTGGTGAAACACAATTCATTGTCATTACCCATCGTAAAGGAACGATGGAGGGAGCGGATGTCCTGTATGGTATAACTATGCAGGAGTCAGGTGTATCGAAACTCGTATCAGTAAAATTAGAAGACGAACCCGTACTTGCGGAGCAAAGGAGCAAATAAGGATGAGCTTTTTTAAGCGTTTAAAAGATAAATTGATGGGGAATCCAGCGGAGGAAGAAAAACTAGAGGCTCTTGAACATGATGTGGATTCTCATCAACAGGAATCAGAAGGAGACAGTGAGTCACCAATGACTGTGATTGAAGAACCTTCTGAGCAATTCGAGCAACCCTCACAAATTGAAGAGACAAAAGAATCCGAACAATCTTCACAAATTGAAGAGACAAAAGAATCCGAACAATCTTCAGACATCGAAGGTACAAAAGATTTAGAGCCTTCTCCAAGCGAGGAAGAAGAGCAGCTAGAACTACAAGTTATTGAGGAACAACCAGCTGAGGAGAAAAAACCTTCTGCTTGGTCTATTACGCAAAAATTTAAAGCCGGCCTTGAAAAAACACGTAATTCCTTTACATCGAAAGTCAACGACCTTGTTGCGCGTTATCGTAAAGTAGATGAGGATTTCTTTGAGGAATTAGAAGACCTTTTATTACAGGCCGATGTTGGTTTTGAAACGGTCATGGAACTTATGGATAAATTACGTTTCGAAGTGCAACGTAAAAATATAAAAGATACAAATGGTATACAAACTTTAATTTCTGAAAAGCTTGTAGAAATATATGAGCAAGGTGAAGAAGATTTAATTGAATTAAATATGCAGCCTGATGGTGAACTGACAGTCATTCTATTTGTTGGGGTGAATGGTGTAGGGAAAACAACGACAATTGGTAAACTTGCTCATCGTCTAAAGTCCCAAGGCAAAACAGTCGTTTTAGCTGCAGGTGATACATTCCGTGCAGGTGCTATTGATCAATTACAAGTGTGGGGAGATCGTGTAGGCTGTGAGGTGATTAAACAATCTGAGGGCTCTGATCCAGCAGCAGTTATGTATGATGCAATTCGTGCTGCTAAAAACAGAAAAGCAGATGTGTTAATTTGTGATACTGCTGGACGCTTACAAAACAAAGTGAATTTAATGAACGAGCTTGAAAAAGTACATCGTGTCATTTCCCGTGAAATCCCAAGTGCTCCGCATGAAGTATTATTAGCGTTAGATGCAACAACTGGTCAAAATGCCCTTGTTCAAGCACAAACATTTAAAGAAGCAACGAATGTGACAGGTATCGTTTTAACAAAGCTGGACGGTACAGCTAAGGGTGGTATTGTGCTTGCAATCCGTAATAAATTACACATTCCTGTGAAATTTGTAGGTCTTGGAGAGAAAATGGACGATTTACAGCCATTTGATGCAGAACGATATGTCTATGGGTTATTTGCTGATGGTTTAGATAAAGAATTACAAAACAATGAAGAATAACAGATAAATTGGCTTTGCCATTTTATCTTGATTTAGCATTCATCTCCTTCATGTATCGGAGGGGATGAATGTTTGTTTTTTTATAGGTCATTAATGTTAGATTAACCTCTCCATAAGAAATGTGACATTCATTCACTAGGGTGTAATCGTGTAGAAACGCTCGCCTATGAAAAATTGAATTGACATGTTGGAAAGTAATACTAGCTCAAGGCAAGAAATGCCCAAAAGTAAGTAAATGAGGCTTTTAGACAAGGAGATTACCTTGACACAGACGGGCGCTTTTCGATATGATACAAATGACTAAATAGCAGGAGGAGAAATATTCGATGCTACTTGAAAAAACAACACGCATGAACTTTCTCTTCGACTTTTATCAAGCATTATTAACAGATAAGCAAAGAAGTTATATGGAACTATACTATTTGGATGATCACTCACTAGGTGAAATCGCTGAATCGTATGGGGTTTCACGCCAAGCTGTCTACGATAATATTCGTCGAACAGAAGCAATGCTTGAGGAATATGAAGAAAAATTATGTTTACTTGAAAAATTTCAACAACGTACCCAAATGCTTTCACAGCTAACAATGGGGATAACAGAACAAAGTATGACAGCTGAAGAGCAGTTAGCGCTTATTGAACAGCTGAAAGAATGGGATTAGGAGGCGAAAGCGATGGCTTTTGAAGGATTAGCGGAACGACTCCAAGGAACGATCCAAAAAATTAAGGGCAAAGGGAAAGTATCAGAGCAAGACGTCAAAGAAATGATGCGTGAAGTCCGATTTGCTTTAATTGAGGCGGATGTTAACTTAAAAGTAGTCAAGGAATTTGTAAAAAAGGTTAGTGAACGTGCTGTTGGTGTAGATGTTATGCAAAGCTTAACACCAGGTCAACAAGTCATTAAAATTGTACAAGATGAATTAACCGAATTAATGGGTGGCGAGCAAAGCCCAATTAAATTTAATACGAAGCCTCCAACTGTTATTATGATGGTCGGTCTCCAAGGAGCAGGGAAAACGACAACTACAGGTAAATTGGCTAATGTTCTACGAAAAAAATATAATCGTAAACCATTGTTAGTGGCAGCCGACGTTTATCGTCCAGCAGCTGTTCAACAATTAGAAACATTAGGTAAACAGCTTTCATTACCAGTTTTTTCGTTAGGCACTGATATTTCTCCTGTAGAGATTGCGCGTCAGGCAATTGAAAAGGCGAAAGAAGACCATCACGATGTCGTAATTATCGATACGGCCGGCCGTTTGCACATCGATGAGGATTTGATGCAAGAATTAAAAGATATACGCGCATTAAAAGAGCCAGATGAGGTCTTTCTTGTTGTTGATGCAATGACAGGTCAAGATGCCGTGAACGTAGCAGAAAGCTTTAACGAGGCTATTGGTATTACAGGAGTTGTGTTAACGAAACTTGATGGTGATACTCGTGGTGGTGCGGCATTATCTATACGTTCTGTAACGCAGAAACCGATTAAGTTTGTCGGTATGGGCGAAAAAATGGATGCGCTAGAACCTTTCCATCCTGAACGTATGGCGTCTCGTATTTTAGGTATGGGAGATGTTCTATCGCTGATCGAAAAGGCCCAAGCAAATGTAGATGAGGCAAAAGCCAAAGAGTTAGAAGAAAAATTCAAGACTCAATCCTTTACATTTGATGATTTCGTGGAGCAACTACAGCAAGTTAAAAAAATGGGACCTCTAGATGAAATTTTAAAGATGCTCCCTGGTGCAAACAAAATCAAAGGCTTAGATAATGTCAAAGTTGATGATAAGCAAATGGGGCGTGTAGAGGCGATTATTTACTCCATGACGCCTGCTGAAAAGACGAATCCTGAATTGATTAATGGCAGCCGTAAAAAGCGCATTGCTAAAGGTTCAGGGACCTCTATTCAAGAGGTGAATCGTCTGATTAAGCAATTTGATGAAATGAAAAAAATGATGAAGCAAATGACTGGAATGGCAAGTGGTAAGGGCAAGAAAAAAATGAAATTACCAGGCTTTGATTCATTGTTTAAATAATAATTTTTAGGTGTTAAGAAAAAACACTTTACAAACAACCTAAACATTGATAATATACTATCTTGTGTGAAACTTATTCGGAGGTGCTATTAAAATGGCAGTTAAAATTCGCTTAAAACGTATGGGAGCTAAAAAATCTCCTTTCTATCGTATCGTAGTTGCAGACGCTCGTTCACCACGTGACGGCCGTCAAATCGAAACAGTTGGTACTTACAACCCACTAACTCAACCAGCTACTGTAAACATTGATGAAGAGAAAGCTCTTAAATGGTTAGCTGACGGTGCAAAACCATCAGATACAGTACGTAACCTGTTCTCAGAACAAGGTATCATGGAGAAATTCCATAACCAAAAATTCAGTAAATAATCGGGGGCGACGTCTTTGAAGCAGCTGATTGAAGCAATCGTTTTACCGTTAGTCGATTATCCAGAAGAAGTTCGTATTGAGACGGATGAAAATGCAAATCGAATTGTTTATAAACTTTTTGTTCATCCAGAGGATCGAGGGAAAGTCATAGGCAAGCAAGGGCGAGTAGCGAAAGCAATTCGTACAATTGTTTATTCAGCGGCAGGTAGTCACCATCAAAAGAAGACCTACGTCGATATATTGGATTAATAGAAAAGATTTTCGCGCTCTTGCAACGAGTACAATTGAGTCCTGATAGGTGTGTTTACATGTCGCTTAGGAGTTCGAAGTGGCCTTTAGCATGAAGCGTAATATCTGGACTAAGAAGGAGGGAGCTTGTAGGTTCCTTCCTTTTTTCTTTATTTCGCCTAGAATTGTTCTTTTTATTTAGGAAAAACAGGGCATAAAGTTTTAACTAAGATTACAGCTAGAGGCAATTGATTATATTAATATGGACGAGACAATTGATTGTCTTAGCTGAACCTACATTTTTCCGAAGTAAATTTGCTAACTACGGGAAAAGGTAGAAAGCGAATGCAATTGGAGAGAGTAGTACGTTTTAATGAGGTGATAGTTGAATGGAATGGTTTAATGTAGGTCGAATTGTCAATACACACGGTATTCGAGGAGAGGTGCGTATATTATCGACAACAGACTTTGAAAAAGAGCGTTTTGCGGTAGGGAATAAGCTTGCTGCCTTTAAAAAGGACGATAAAAAGCCAACTTGGGTAACGATTCAATCTGTGCGTCGTCATAAAAACTTTATTTTATTAACATTCGAAGGCATGAATAACATCAATTTGGTCGAGCCGTTTAAAGAAGGTTTGTTAAAAGTGACAAAAGATCAAATGACTGATGATCTCCTGGAAGAAAATGAATTCTTTTTCCATGAGATTATAGGTTGTACAGTTGTTTCTGAAGAAGGCGAAACAATTGGTGTTGTGAACGATATTCTACAAACGGGTGCTAATGATGTATGGGTGGTTAAAGGCTCAAAGAAGGAGCATTATATCCCTTATATAGAAGATATCGTGAAAGATATTGATGTGGATGAGAAGAAAATTGTCATTCACGTAATGGAAGGTTTATTATGATGAATATTCATGTGCTGAGCCTTTTTCCCGATATGTTCTCAGGTGTTTTCGGGGCTTCTATTTTAAAGAAAGCTCAAGAAAAAAATGCGGTCAAGCTAGAGGTAACCGACATCCGTACATTTTCGGGGAATAAGCACAATCAAGTTGACGACTATCCATATGGTGGCGGAGCAGGCATGGTTTTAAAGCCTGAGCCGATGTTTAGCGCTGTAGAAGCAATTTGTGCAGGAAAACAACCACGCATCATTTTAATGTGCCCTCAAGGAGAACGATTCACCCAAAAAAAAGCAGAAGAATTGTCACAAGAGAAGGAATTAGTCTTTTTATGTGGTCACTATGAAGGCTATGATGAACGTATACGCCAGCACCTTGTAACAGATGAAATTTCTATTGGGGATTTCGTTTTAACAGGTGGAGAACTAGGAGCCATGACGGTTATCGATAGTGTTGTACGCCTATTACCAGGTGTATTAGGCCAAGAAGATTCACATATACAAGATTCCTTTTCAACTGGTCTCTTAGAGCATCCTCATTATACTCGACCAGCAGAATTTCGAGGAATGAAGGTGCCAGATGTTTTATTATCGGGCAATCACGCAAAAATTGAGCAATGGCGTGAGGAGCAATCGTTGAAAAGAACCTTTGAACGTCGTCCTGATTTACTTGATCTATATCCTTTAACTGACAAGCAAAAATTGTATTTAGAAAAACTTAAAAACAATCAACAAGATGCTTGATTGCCTAGTATATTTATGATAACATTTAATCTGTACTTCTATGTGAAGTACTGAATTACGGTGTTCCGCTGTGGCATTAGATTGCGTGCAAGAGCATCTGTCTAAGGAGAGAAAACAATGTCAAACATTATTACAGAAATTACAAAATCTCAACTTCGCACGGATCTACCTGCTTTCCGTCCTGGTGATACTGTTAAGGTACACGTGAAAGTAGTAGAGGGTACTCGTGAACGTATCCAGCTTTTCGAAGGTGTAGTAATTAAACGTCGTGGTGGCGGTATTAGCGAAACTTTCACAGTTCGTAAAATTTCTTACGGTGTAGGTGTTGAGCGTACATTCCCTGTACACACACCAAAAATCGCTAACTTAGAAGTTGTACGTCGTGGTAAAGTACGTCGTGCTAAACTTTACTACCTACGTAACCTACGTGGTAAAGCTGCTCGTATTAAAGAAATTCGATAATTATGACTTAAAAGTGAGGGGCTTGTACGCAAGCTCCTTTTCTTTTTGCTTGTCATCTTAATTCCCTATCAACTAAAATAGTGTTAGACAAGGGGGCATTTCTCAATGGAAAAACAGGTGAAAGAAAAGAATGAATTATGGGAATGGACAAAAGCGCTATTAATTGCATTTGCGATTGCTGCAATTATACGATATTTTTTATTTACACCAATTGCAGTTGATGGTGAGTCCATGATGCCAACCCTTGAAGATGGCGACCGCATGATTGTGAATAAAATTGGTTATAAAATTGGTGAACCGAAACGCTTTGATATTGTTGTGTTTCATGCACCTGAACAAAAAAATTACATTAAACGTGTAATTGGATTGCCAGGAGATTCACTGGAATATAAAGATGATCAATTATATATCAACGGTGAGCCAATTGATGAGCCCTATTTAGATGCTTATAAAGCTCAAATTACAGGGGGAACATTAACAGAAGACTTTACCTTAAAAGACATCGATGTTTCATTAGATGAGATTCCAAAAGGGTATGTTTTTGTCATGGGGGATAATCGTCGAAATAGTAAAGACAGTCGACATATTGGTCTAGTAGATCAAAAGGAAATCATCGGCAACACAAGTTTGATTTTCTGGCCGTTTAATGACATAAAAATTGTAAAGTAATGCAAGAAAGGGAGCGTTTAGGAACTCCCTTTTTCTTTTAGTTTAGGAGGCACAGCAGTGACAATTCAATGGTTTCCAGGGCATATGGCAAAGGCCCGACGTGAAGTAACGGAAAAATTAAAGCTTGTTGATATTATATTTGAGTTAATAGACGCACGTTTACCTTTATCGTCTCGTAATCCAATGATTGACGAAGTCATCAATCAAAAACCTCGTTTATTAGTTTTGAATAAGGCAGATATGGCAGACGAGCAAGAAACACGTAAATGGGTAGAATATTTTGCACAGCGTGGTCATAAAGCAGTCGCTATTAACTCGCTTGAGGGTAAAGGCTTACAACAAGTAACGAAAGCAGCACAGGAAATATTAAAAGAAAAGTTTGATCGCATGAAAGCAAAAGGGATGAAGCCTAGAGCTATTCGTGCAATGATTGTTGGAATACCGAATGTTGGGAAGTCCACATTGATTAATCGCTTGGCGAAAAAAAATATTGCTAAAACGGGGAATACCCCAGGTGTAACAAAGGCGCAGCAATGGATTAAGGTTGGGAAAGAACTTGAGCTATTAGATACGCCAGGGATTTTATGGCCAAAATTCGAAGATCAAGAAGTAGGCTTTAAATTAGCTTTAACGGGTGCTATTAAAGACACCATAACAAACATGGAAGACTTAGCAGTATATGGCTTACGCTTCTTATCCGTTCATTATCCAAAGCGTATGGAGGAGCGTTACGGCTTTGGGTTCATCCATGAAGACTTGGTTGAAACTTTTGACCATATTGGGAAACTTCGACGTGTGTTTGGTGCAGGTGGAGAAATTGATTATGATCAAGTAGCTCAACTAATCGTGCGAGATATTCGTGGCTTGCAATTAGGCAAATTAACATTTGATTTTGTTAATGAACAACTAGAAAAAGAATCGGAACAATAAAAAGTTTTGGAAACTGTCACACCCTCTTTGTGGCAGTTTTTCTTTTAGGAATGAATTTTTCTACCGATAATAATTATATAGAGGAAAAATCTGAGCTACATAATGACTGAAATGGATTTAGGTTTAATGCGTAGAGGCAAGAAGGAGTAAGAAAGTGAAAAGTATTAAAGAAATTACAGTTGCACTAAAAGATGCGGAAGAATGGCAAGAGTGGATGTCGGGTATTGCGGAAGATGAACGAGTAGGTGTCCAAAAGGCTTGGCTTACTTGGCAGAAGAAGCAAGACAAAAAGCGGCAATTGATTCAGGAACATCAAGAAAAAGTGGCATTCGATTTAAGCTATGGGGGAATAGATGCATTAATTGCAGGTGTAGATGAGGCGGGGCGTGGTCCTCTAGCGGGGCCCGTCGTTACAGCAGCTGTAATTTTGCCAACAAATAGTGAGGCTCTAGTTGGTTTGAATGATTCTAAGCAATTATCGAAGGATAAACGAAATGCCTTTGCCGCTTTAATTAAAAAACATGCTATTAGTTATTTTATTCACTTCCAATCGGCTCAACAAATAGACGAGCTTAATATTTATGAGGCGACCAAACAATCTATGAAGGCAAGTGTGGAATCGTTATCGAGAAAACCTGATTACGTTTTAGTAGATGCCATGACATTACCTATGGCTATCCCTCAGGATTCCATCATTAAAGGAGATGCCAAAAGCTTAGCAATAGCAGCAGCCTCCATTCTAGCTAAAACAGCCCGAGATGATTACATGGAACAATTAGATAAAGATTTTCCTATGTATGGTTTTGCACAACATGCAGGCTATGGTACAAAGCAGCATTTAAAGGCACTAGAAGAATACGGACCAACGATACACCATCGTAAATCGTTCGAGCCGATCAAATCCATGTTTGAATAATACGTTAGTACCAATTACCGAAGGAGTAATTGATGAAAGGAGTATCTTATATGACAGCCACATCATTTAATCCAATCCAGATGCAACAAAATCAAATAACTGCAAGTAATCAACCACTTGCCTTAAAACAAGGGCAAGTATTTCATGGAACGATTAAGAAATTATACCCTGATCAAATGGCAGAGATACAAGTAGGAAATCAAAAATTTATAGCTAAACTTGAAGTTCCATTAAAAGCTGGGGATGCCCATTTTTTCCAGGTAACAGGAACAGACCCACAAGCAGAATTAAAAGTGGTGTCAGGACCGATGACGCCCACCACTTCACCAAGCCAGCAAATTAATCAGCTATTAGAATCCATGAATTTACCTAAGACAGCAGAGATGCAGCAATTATTAGGACATTTTATGAAGGCGGAGCTACCTATTTCAAAAGATCAGCTATTACAAGCTGAAATGTGGTTAAAGGCATTACCAGAAGGTATATCTAAAATGGATGCTTTGCAAACGATTCAAAAAATGATAGAGCTTAAAATGCCCATGACTAATGAGGTCTTTCAAGCGCTAATTAGTGGACAGAAGACTTCTGGCATGGCGGCTATTATGGAAAACTTTGCACAGCTTCTAGCAAGAGATACAGCCTTACCTGAACAGCTTAAGCAAAATTTAATGCAACAAGTACAAGCTATTGCAAAGCCATTTGAAGTAGAAACGGGTAGCGTGGTTCTTGCGAAAGTTCTCGAAAATTTAACAAATAATACCGCTACAACCAGTGAAAAAATGCAAGCTCTGTCGATCTTAAAGGAGTCTGGGATAATACCGAATCAGGCTACATTGCAAAATTGGTCAAGTATGAACGATGCAAAAGCTTCTCAGCAAATGCAGCAAGCGGGTCAAGTCGTTCAAGCTATCCTAACAACGAAGCCTGAAAATGCTGCTCAGCTGATTGAACAGCTTAAATCATGGACAACCAATCAGCACTTTTTAACAAATGATCAAAAGCAACAGATTAATCAACTAATTGATCGTTTTAATCAATTGCCTGTTACCAAGCAAACATTAGATATTTTTGCTAAGCAAATGCAAGATCAATTATTAAAAGCCTTTTCGCAAAATATGTCTAATCATTTATTTACACAGGACATAAAAGGACTGTCAGTAAAAGATCATCTACTGTCTTTAGTAAAGCAAGAGGTAGCTTCTCCATTACAAAATGAAGCCCTGATGCGTAATCTCGTAAAAAATAGCATCGCTTCTTCACAGCCCTTTGTTCAACAAATAGTGACACAAGCAGACGCTCTTGTTCAAAATTCGATGGATAGTAAGGCAATGGAGCATGCTATGAAAACGGTATTGAAAAATTTAGGGGTAAGCTATGAGGCGACACTCGGAAATAAATCAGCGGATTTACAAATGATTGCACATCAATTAAAACCACAGCTTCATACATTATTGCAGGAAACTAATATGACACCGCAATTGAAGGAAGCGGCAGAAATGCTAATGACACGAATGAATGGGATGCAACTATCTTCAGGAGAAAATGGACACCAACATCAATTAATTATGCAAGTACCGCTTGAGTTTTTCGGTAAGAGAATGGATGCAACATTGCAATGGAATGGTCGCATGAAGGATGATGGTAAGATTGATGCCAACTATGCAAGGGTATTATTTTATTTACAAATGGCCTCCATGCAAGAAACGGTCATTGATATGCAGGTTCAAAATCGAGTGGTTACAGTAACGGTCTTTAATGAATATTTGGAGATTCAATCTCTTGCAGAACCACTAAAGGCAGCATTAAAAAATGGGCTGGCAGAGAAAAATTATCAATTATCAGGCGTTTTTATGAAGCAATTTGACAAGGGGCAAGTGGTCAAAAGTAGTCCTGTAATAGAACAGCAAGAGGAACAGAGTGGGGTGGATATCCGCGTATGAGCGAAGAAAAATTCACCCGTAAAGAGGCAATTGCGTTAACGTATAAACTTGGTCAATTCGATAGTCCAACTGTTGTAGCAAAGGGAAAAGGGAAAATTGCCGAGAACATTTTGGCAAGGGCTAATGAGCATAATGTGCCGATTTATGAGGATCCTAACCTAGTTCAACTGCTTGGTCAATTAGATTTAAACGAGTCTATTCCTGAGGAATTATATCAGGCTGTGGCAGAGGTTTTTGCTTTTATTTATCGTTTGGATCAAGAACATGCGCGAAAATATAGAAAAAATGAAGTATTCTGATTATTTTTGCAAGCTGTTTTAGTACACAAAATAGAAGAATGCGTCATAATAATAGAGAAAATTCGAACAAAAGACAAAGTGTAGACTTTATCAGAATGTTTCGTTAGAATAGACTATGTTAGTAAAACAATTCTATGCAAATGTTTGATGGGAGGATGTATTATGAATATCCATGAATATCAAGGGAAAGAGATTCTGAGAAAATATGGTGTAGCTGTACCAAACGGAAAAGTTGCTTTTTCCCCTGATGAAGCAGTGAAAGTAGCGAAGGAACTTGGCTCTAATGTAACTGTAGTCAAGGCGCAAATTCATGCAGGTGGACGCGGTAAAGCAGGTGGTGTAAAAATCGCTAAAAACCTTGATGAGGTACGTACGTACGCAAAAGAATTATTAGGGAAAATTTTAGTGACTCATCAAACAGGTCCTGAGGGAAAAGAAGTAAAACGCTTATATATTGAAGAAGGTTCTGATATCCAAAAAGAATACTATTTAAGTTTAGTTTTAGACCGTGCAACTTCCCGCGTTACAATGATGGGATCCGAAGAAGGCGGTATGGATATTGAAGAAGTAGCGGAAACAAATCCGGAAAAAATCTTCAAAGAAGTAGTTGATCCAGTGGTTGGATTAACAAGTTTCCAAGCACGTCGTATGGCGTTTAATATGAATATTCCAGCAAACCTTGTAGGGAAAGCTGTTAAATTAATGTTAGGTTTATATCAAGCATTTATCGACAAAGATGCATCAATTGTTGAAATTAATCCACTTGTTGTAACTGGACAAGGCGAGGTAGTAGCACTAGATGCTAAGTTCAATTTTGATGCCAATGCATTATACCGACATAAAGATATTGTCGAATTACGCGATTTCGATGAAGAAGATCCAAAAGAAATCGAAGCATCAAAATATGATTTAAGCTATATTTCATTAGATGGTAACATTGGCTGTATGGTTAATGGTGCTGGTCTTGCTATGGCGACTATGGACACAATTAGCTACTACGGCGGTAGCCCGGCCAACTTCCTTGATGTAGGGGGCGGTGCAACAGCTGAAAAAGTAACTGAAGCTTTCAAAATTATCCTTTCTGATCCACACGTAAAAGGCATTTTTGTAAACATTTTTGGCGGAATTATGAAATGTAACATTATCGCTGAGGGTGTTGTGACAGCTGCTAAAGAAATCGGTTTAGCTGTGCCACTAGTTGTACGTTTAGAAGGTACGAATGTAGAACTTGGAAAAGAAATTTTAAATGCATCTGGTTTAAACATCGTTGCAGCGGATTCAATGGCTGACGGTGCACAAAAAATTGTGGGACTAGTAGGCTAAGGAAGGCAGGGAGAACAATGGCTGTATTTATTAACAAAGATACGAAGGTAATTGTACAAGGGATTACGGGCGAAACAGCTCTTTTCCATACGAAGCAAATGCTTGAGTATGGTACTAAGATCGTAGCAGGTGTAACACCAGGTAAAGGTGGACTTGAAATCGAAGGAGTTCCTGTTTTCAATACAGTGGCAGAAGCTGTAGCTGCAACAGGCGCGACAACTTCAGTTATCTACGTTCCTGCTCCGTTTGCAGCAGATGCAATCTTAGAAGCTGTTGATGCTGAATTAGAATTAACAATCTGTATTACAGAACATATTCCGGTTCTTGATATGGTGAAAGTTAAACGTTACATGGAAGGTAAAAAGACTCGCCTAGTAGGTCCGAACTGTCCGGGTGTTATTACAGCTGATGAATGTAAAATCGGTATCATGCCTGGCTATATCCATACAAAAGGTCATGTAGGAGTTGTATCTCGTTCTGGTACATTAACGTATGAAGCAGTACATCAATTAACACAAGCTGGTATTGGTCAAACAACAGCTGTTGGGATTGGTGGAGACCCTGTAAATGGTACAAACTTCATCGATGTACTTGATGCGTTTAATAATGACCCAGAAACATATGCAGTAGTTATGATTGGTGAAATCGGTGGTACAGCTGAGGAAGAAGCGGCTGCATGGATTCAAGCCAATATGACGAAACCTGTCGTTGGCTTTATTGGTGGACAAACTGCACCTCCAGGTAAACGTATGGGGCACGCAGGTGCTATCATTTCTGGCGGTAAAGGAACAGCTGCAGAGAAAATTAAAGCTATGAATGCGGCAGGCATTGAGGTAGCAGAAACACCATCTGTTATTGGTGAAACACTTATTAAAGTAATTAAAGAAAAAGGGCTATACGAAAAGTGTAAAACCCATTAAAATGGAAGATGTAGCACATAGTGGCTACATCTTTTTCCTTATTTATACACTGTTTATCTTCCTTCATTATCAATTTCCTATTTCCTGTATTGAAAATTACACACAAAGTTGTGTTCAAAACACCATTCGGTCATTTACTTTCTTCTATTATAAAGGAGGTTTGTAAAATGATTCTTGCAGTAGATACACAGAGATTACTAGCTTTGCATTATGTATATCCTTTACCTCTTCAAAAACTTCAACGATTATTGTCCCCAGTGAACGTTTTAAACACTTTTGAAGAAGCTCATTATGGTGAAATCGCGAATATTTTACAAATATCGGCACATAAAGCATTACAAATTTCCCGAAGCTTTCGACAAATTATGACAATCCCATTTGAAGAGGCCTATACACGGGCCAATATTTTCCCCATACCTTTTTATCATCCTTATTTCCCGGCGCAATTATTTGAAATATCCAGTCCTCCTACTGTATTGTATGTGAAAGGTCGATATTCCCTGTTAACAAACAAGAAACAGATAGCAATTATAGGCTCTAGGAAGGCTACAGCGTATTCGAAAAGAGCGTTAGACCTAATTGTCCCACCTCTTGTTCAATGTGGGTATACGGTCGTAAGTGGGCTTGCTAGAGGCGCTGATACAATGGCACATAGGGCAACAATCGATATGGGAGGGCACACAATGGCTGTGCTTGGACATGGTTTTAATTATCTCTATCCGAGAGAAAATCAAGTACTTGCGATGGATATGGCCGATCAACAGTTATTAATAACTGAGTATCCTCCATATATGAAGCCCGAGAAATGGCATTTCCCGATGCGTAATCGAATCATTAGTGGTTTAGCTCAAGCGTTAGTTGTGACAGAGGCAGCGATAAAAAGCGGTACGCTTATTACAGCAGAGCTTGCATTAGAGCAGGGGAAGGATATATTTGTGGTACCGGGACCTATTGATGCAGCACAGTCCAAAGGGACCAATCAATTACTTGTAGAAGGAGCAATTCCAGTAATGAATGGTCATCAAATCGTTGAAACACTAGACCTGTTTTCTAACAAAAATTGAAAAAAAGTTGCATTATCTTAAAATCTGTTATACATTTTGCAACAGGTAACTTAAAAATTTAGTAAAAGACCTCGCTAAGGGGGAGACATAGATGGCGGATTATTTAGTGATTGTAGAATCACCAGCAAAAGCAAAAACAATTGAACGTTATTTAGGCAAAAAATATAAGGTGAAAGCATCTGTTGGACACGTAAGGGATCTTCCACGTAGCCAAATGGGTGTGAGTGCAGAAAATAACTTTGAACCTAAATATATTACGATTCGTGGTAAAGGACCTGTTTTACAGGAATTAAAATCTGCGGCTAAAAAAGTAAAGAAAGTCTATCTAGCGGCCGATCCAGACCGCGAGGGAGAAGCAATTGCTTGGCACCTTGCGACTGCATTAAATATCGATATTAACTCGGATTGTCGAGTTGTATTTAACGAAATTACGAAAGATGCGATTCTTGAATCATTTAAGAATCCGCGTCCTATTAACATGGATTTAGTAGATGCACAGCAAACAAGACGAATATTAGATAGACTTGTTGGCTATAATATCAGCCCAATTCTTTGGAAAAAGGTGAAAAAGGGTTTATCAGCGGGTCGTGTACAATCTGTAGCGCTGCGTATGATTATTGATCGCGAAAATGAAATTAAAAACTTCCAACCAGAAGAGTATTGGACAATTGAGGGTACTTTTGAAAAAGGTAAAAAATCATTTGATGCACTTTACTATGGAAATGGCAAAGACAAAATTAAGCTAACGAATGAGGAACAAGTAAAGACAGTTTTAAAGGGTGTCAAAGGGACAGACTTTCATGTTGTGAATGTTTCTAAAAAAGAGCGTAAACGAAATGCTGCACCAGCCTTTACAACCTCTTCGTTACAACAAGAAGCAGCGCGAAAATTAAATTTCCGAGCAAAGAAAACAATGATGCTTGCACAGCAATTATATGAAGGTATTGATATTGGTAAAAAAGAGGGTACAGTCGGGTTAATCACTTATATGCGTACCGATTCCACACGTATTTCTGAAACGGCAAAAACGGAAGCGATTGCTTTCATCGAATCAAAGTATGGAAAAGAATATATTGCAACAGAAATAAAGCAGACGAAGAAAGCTTCAAATGCGCAGGACGCCCATGAGGCAATTCGTCCAACAAGTACGATGAGAACACCAGAGGAATTAAAGGCAGTTCTTAGTCGTGACCAGTTGCGTTTATATCGCTTGATTTGGGAGCGCTTTATTGCAAGCCAAATGGCTCCGGCTATACTTGATACTGTGGCGGTAGATCTTCAAAATGGTGATGTTTTATTCCGTGCGAACGGCTCACAAGTTAAATTTGCAGGTTTTATGAAGCTATACATCGAAGGTACAGACGATCAAACGGAGGAAACGACAAAGCTTTTACCTGAGATGGAAATTGGTGATCAAGTAAAATCGCTTGAAATTGAACCTAAGCAGCATTTTACACAGCCACCACCACGCTATTCAGAGGCGCGACTTGTTAAAACGATGGAAGAATTAGGTATAGGTCGCCCGTCCACATATGCACCGACCCTCGATACAATTCAGCGCCGTGGCTATGTTGTGTTAGATGCAAAACGCTTTATGCCAACAGAGCTAGGTGAAATCGTACACCAACTCGTACTAGAATTTTTCCCTGATATCATAAATATCGAATTCACTGCACAAATGGAACAAGATTTAGATGATATTGAAGAAGGTAGTCGTCAATGGAAGAATATTGTGGAAGAGTTTTATAAAGACTTTGAAGTCCATGTTAAACATGCAGATGAAGCTATGGAAAAAGTAGTAATAAAAGATGAGCCAGCTGGAGAAGATTGTGAGCTTTGCGGATCACCAATGGTCTATAAGCTGGGTAGATATGGTAAGTTTATGGCTTGCTCGAATTTCCCAGACTGCAGAAATACAAAAGCTATTATGAAACCTATTGGTGTAAAATGTCCGTCATGTGAAACGGGCGAAATTGTAGAGCGTAAAAGTAAAACGAAGCGTTTATTCTACGGCTGTAATCAATATCCGGAGTGTGAATTTGTATCTTGGGACAAACCAATTAGTAGACCATGCCCGAAATGTAGTGCATTATTAGTAGAGAAAAAGATTAAAAAAGGTGTCCAAATTCAATGTACAAAATGTGACTATGAAGAAGCACCAACACAATGATAGGAAGATGGTAAAATCATGACTGAACAAGTAGTAAATGTAATAGGAGCGGGGCTAGCAGGTAGTGAAGCAGCTTGGCAAATAGCAAAACGAGGTGTGAAAGTAAGACTCTATGAAATGCGTCCAGTAAAGCAAACGCCTGCACACCATACAGATAAATTTGCAGAGCTTGTTTGTTCTAACTCACTACGCGCAAATGGATTAACAAATGCTGTAGGTGTTATTAAGGAAGAAATGCGTATTTTAGATTCTGTCATTTTAAAAGCAGCAGACCAATGTTCTGTGCCTGCTGGAGGAGCATTAGCCGTAGACCGTCATGAGTTTGCAGGTTATGTGACAGAGGCAGTGAAAAATCATCCACTTGTGGAAGTTATTCATGAAGAAGTGACAGAAATTCCTGAAGGTATAACAGTTATTGCTACAGGTCCTTTAACTTCGAAAGCTTTGGCTGAAAAAATTCAAGGTTTAACGGGTCTAGATTATTTATACTTTTATGATGCAGCTGCACCAATTATTGAAAAAGATAGTATAGATATGGATAAGGTTTATTTAAAATCTCGTTATGATAAGGGTGAAGCAGCATATTTAAACTGCCCGATGACGAAGGAAGAATTTGATCGTTTCCGTCAAGCATTAATTGAAGCAGAAGTAGTCCCATTAAAAGAATTTGAGAAAGAGATTTACTTTGAGGGCTGTATGCCAATCGAAGTTATGGCGTCTCGTGGAGAGAAAACCATGTTATTTGGACCAATGAAGCCAGTCGGTCTTGAAGATCCGAAAACAGGGAAACGTCCTTATGCCGTAGTACAACTACGCCAAGATGATGCTGCTGGTACTCTTTATAACATTGTTGGCTTCCAAACACATCTTAAATGGGGCCCTCAAAAAGAAGTATTACAATTAATCCCAGGATTAGAAAACGTGGAAATTGTACGTTACGGTGTTATGCACCGAAATACTTTTATTAATTCACCAAAAGTGTTAGAGAAAACATACCAACTTCGTGAACAAAAGAATATTTTCTTTGCAGGTCAAATGACGGGTGTCGAAGGATATGTGGAATCAGCTGGAAGTGGATTAATAGCTGGTATAAATGCAGCTCGTTTAGCATTGGGACAAGAACCGATTATTTTCCCATTCGAAACGGCGTTAGGAAGCATGGCGCGTTATATAACAGAAGCGCAATCGAAAAACTTCCAACCAATGAACGTTAACTTTGGAATTTTTCCTGAGTTACCACCAGGTAGACGTTCAAAGCCGGAGCGTGCAGAAATGCATGCAACACGCGCAATAAGCACAATTCATAATTTTGTGAATTCACAAACAATTTAATTGCCAAAAGCCTCTAAAAGTTGTTATACTCTTAGAGGCTTTTTCTTTTTGTAGACAAAATGCTTGCTTAGACATGTTTTATTATTTTGTATGGAGATTTTCTCAAAATATAACTAATTACACTTGCTATCTTACAAAGATAGGTATAGTGTCAATATGTATGTTTATTAATGATGGAATACGATACAAACTTGTAAGAGATGACAAAGAATTATTTATCCGTTATATTACAAGTGTCAGTCATTTGAGAAAATTATTAATAAATTATTGGTGGTGAATCTTTCTATGTTAGTTTCGTCCCAAGATGCACTCGAACAGTTCATGCTTTACATCCAAGTTGAAAAGAACTTCTCTGTTCATACAGTGCGAGAATATGAATCAGACCTGCTGGATTTTTTGGCCTTCTTACAAAGGGAAGGAATTAATGATTTAGCGAGTGTTGAATATATACATGCACGTCTTTATGTAACAAAGTTGTACGACGAAAAAAGAGCAAGGGCTTCTATTTCTAGAAAAATATCCTCAATACGCTCCTTCTTCCGCTTTCTAAATAGACAGTATGGATTTGATGATGGGGCATTTCGTTCTCTTTATCATCCTAAAAAAGAATCTCGTTTACCAAATTTCTTCTATGAAGAAGAATTGATGCAGTTATTTGATGCGAATACCGGGGATGATTTGAAATCGTTGAGAAATATGGCTATATTAGAGCTGTTATATGCGACAGGTATTCGTGTAAGTGAGCTGACTTCCATTCAAGTTAAGGATGTAGATTTTCATTATTCCATCATACGAGTTATGGGAAAAGGTCGAAAAGAACGAATTATCCCATTTGGTCAATTTGCAAGTTTAGCAATGCTGGACTACATAGAGCAGGCTCGTCCTAGATTGATGAAAAAGACTAATCATCAGCAATTGTTTGTCAATATGCGAGGTGGGGAACTTACTCCTCGAGGGGTACGTCATGTTTTAAACGAAATGATTGACAAGGCCTCGCTCCATACGAAAATTTACCCACACATGCTTCGCCATACTTTTGCCACACATTTATTAAACAATGGCGCGGATTTGCGAACGGTGCAGGAGTTATTGGGCCACTCGCATTTATCTTCTACACAAGTTTACACACATGTAACAAAAGAGCACCTACGTCAAACATATATGAATGCTCATCCAAGGGCATAATAGAGTTAAGGAGGAAAGCAGATGGGACAAATTCATGCGACTACGATATTTGCAGTTCATCATAACGGAGGCTGTGCCATGGCTGGTGATGGTCAAGTTACATTAGGAAATGCAGTTGTGATGAAAGGTACAGCGAAGAAGGTCAGACGTCTGTTTAATGGGCAGGTTCTGGCAGGATTTGCGGGCTCTGTTGCAGATGCATTTACACTATTTGAGATGTTCGAAGGCAAATTGAATGAATATAACGGTAATTTACAACGTGCTGCAGTAGAGGTTGCCAAACAATGGCGCGGAGATAAAATGCTACGTCAACTAGAAGCGATGCTATTGGTCATGGATAAAACAACACTACTACTTGTTTCTGGTACTGGTGAGGTCATTGAACCCGATGATGGAATTTTGGCCATTGGTTCAGGTGGAAATTATGCTTTATCAGCGGGTAGAGCATTGAAAAAATATGCAGGTGAAACGATGACTGCTCGTGAAATTGCTGAAGCAGCATTAGAAACTGCTGCTGAGATCTGTGTATTTACGAATCATAATATTATCGTGGAGGCGCTGAGCTAATGACGCAAAAAAATTTAACGCCAAGACAAATTACTGAGCATTTAGATCGTTATATTGTTGGGCAAAATGAAGCTAAGCGAGCTGTAGCTATTGCGTTGCGCAACCGTTATCGTCGTTCGCTGTTAAATGAGGATATGAAGGCAGAGGTTATTCCAAAAAATATTTTGATGATTGGGCCAACTGGTGTCGGAAAAACGGAAATTGCCAGAAGAATTGCGAAGCTTACAAATGCTCCTTTTGTAAAAGTGGAAGCGACAAAATTTACTGAAGTAGGTTATGTAGGTCGCGATGTTGAATCAATGGTACGTGACTTAGTAGAAGCTTCTCACCGTCTTGTAAAAGAAGAAATGATGGAATCAGTTAAGGAACAAGCCGAGCAATTAGCAAATGAAGCTATTGTGAAACTTTTAGTCCCATCATTGCGAAAGAAACAGAGCATGCAAAATCCATTCGAAATGTTATTTGGAGGGAAAGAACAAACTTCTACGGACGATACGTCGTCTGATGAGACGGAAGTACGCTCTAAACGTGCACAAATTGCTATTGATTTACGAAATGGCAAATTGGAAAATGAATGGGTTACGGTAGAGGTAACAGAACAAACTCCATCCATTTTTGATGCATTACAAGGCACGGGAATGGATATGTCTGCTAACAATGGTATGCAAGATATGCTATCTAGCTTAATGCCTAAAAAACAGAAAAAACGCCGTGTGCAGGTAAAGGATGCGCGTCGTATTTTAACAATAGAAGAAGCAAATAAGTTGATAGACGCAGATGAAGTGGCACAGGAGTCAATTGTTAGAGCGGAGCAAACTGGTATTATTTTTATTGATGAAATCGATAAAATAGCTAGTAAAGAAGGGAATTCTTCTGCAAATGTATCTCGTGAGGGTGTACAACGAGATATTTTACCAATAGTAGAAGGTTCAACTGTAACAACGAAGTACGGGGCTGTGAAAACTGATTACATGCTATTTATAGCTGCTGGTGCGTTCCATATGTCGAAGCCTTCAGATTTGATTCCGGAATTGCAAGGACGTTTCCCAATTCGTGTAGAGCTTGAAAAATTAACAAAACAAGATTTTGTCCGTATTTTACAAGAGCCTGACCAATCGCTCATTCTGCAGTATAAGGCATTGCTAGAAACAGAAGGTGTGGAAATCAATTTCACATCTGATGCCATTGAACGTATTGCGGAAATAGCAACAGAGGTTAATCAGGAAACAGATAATATCGGAGCCCGTCGTTTGCACACGATTTTAGAACGTTTACTAGAAGAGCTGTCGTTTGAAGCAGCTGAAATTGCACCAGCGAGTATACCGATCAATGCAGCCTATGTAGATCAAAAACTCGCAGGTATCGTAAAAAACAAAGATTTGTCACAGTTTATATTGTAAGATAAAGCTGTTCAGTATCATTCAGTAGTAAAAACCTTTAGAATATTAAGTGAATACTCTTCGGATTATTTATAGGAGGAACATATAATGAATTTATTAGAAAAAACACGTAAAATTAACTCGATGCTTCAAGCTTCTGCTGGTAAGCCTGTAAACTTTAAAGAAATGGCTGACACACTAGGAGATATTATTGATAGTAATGTCTATATTTTAAGTCGTAAAGGTAAATTATTAGGGATTTCAATTCACCAACAAATTGAAAATGAGCGTATGAAAAAAATGTTCGAAGAGAGACAATTCCCAGAAGAATACACACATAGCTTGTTTACAATTTCAGAAACATCCTCTAATTTAGATATCCATAACGAACATACTGCTTTCCCTGTGGAAAACAAAGATCTTTTCCAAAACGCATTAACAACAATTGTACCAATTGTTGGTGGTGGGGAACGTTTAGGAACATTAATCCTTGCTCGTTTATCTTCTCAATTTGAAGATGATGATTTAATCCTAGCAGAATATGGTGCAACAGTAGTTGGTATGGAGATTTTACGTGAAAAATCTGAAGAAATTGAAGAGGAAGCTCGTAGCAAAGCGGTCGTACAAATGGCCATTAATTCACTTTCGTACAGTGAATTAGAAGCTATTGAGCATATTTTTGAAGAGCTTGATGGTAACGAAGGTTTACTTGTAGCTTCTAAAATTGCAGACCGAGTTGGCATTACACGCTCAGTGATCGTCAATGCATTACGTAAACTTGAATCAGCAGGTGTTATTGAGTCTCGCTCTCTAGGTATGAAAGGAACTTATATTAAAGTGTTAAATGACAAGTTCTTAAATGCATTAGCTGAAATTAAAATGAAATAATACTTCTTGAAGAAGATAATGAAGGCGTCTAGGTAAAACTAGGCGCCTTTTCTTGTGCACTACACTGAAAATTTATCCGTACATTAGCTTGTTATTTTTTGTATAAATACAAGTTTGGAGAATATTGATGTTTTTTGTTTCTTTTATCCTAAAGTCGTTCATAAAATTGTCACTACAATTAGCATACAAAAATGAAATATGTGATACTTTAGAATAATGGTAAATAAACTGTTGGTTATTTATATTAGAATATTCAGGTATTTGTCGAACTAGTAAAATGGGACCTTAAATTAATTTCATTTTAAAAGGCGATAAAGCTCATAAAAAGGCAAATTTAATACTAAAATCGTAAACACTGTCGAAATAGTGTAAAATAACTAGATGTTAACCAACCTTTTGTAAAGCCTACAGCTACAAGGGATGCGGAAGTATTGTCCCGGTTGTGGCGATAAAAAAATAGGGCGTATATACTATTAAAAAGTGACAAAAGACAATAGACACTAGGTAGCATCTTAATTACAATTGTATTATTGAATATATTAACAAGTACATAGAATTTAATAAAATGAGGTGAACAGTTTTGAATTTATTTGGAGGAACTATTAGTAGCTTGGAAAATGGACTTTCCTATGCAACTTTGAATCATAAAACAATCGCAAACAATATTGCGAATGTCGATACACCTAATTATAAGGCGAAAAATGTTAGTTTTAAGGAAATGTTGGCGGAACAAAAGGGTATCGCTATTTCTGCCTATCGAACTGACAATAGACATTATGATTTCACAATTCGACAATCTACACCTGGTGTCAATAATATAGAAAACCTACGATACCGAAATAATGGCAACGCAGTAGATATGGATGCTGAACAAGCGAAATTAGCAGAGAATCAAATTTACTACAATGCTTTAATTGATCGTGTAAACGGGAAATTAAACACATTAAACACAGTTATTAAAGGAGGTAAGTAATAGATGTCTATTTTCCATGGGATGAATACCACTGCCTCAGCTTTAACTGCCCAACGATTACGTATGGATGTTATCTCTTCTAATATGGCTAACATGGATACAACTCGAGCTCGTCAAGTTAATGGAGAGTGGGAGCCATATCGACGAAAGTCAGTAACGTTTACAGCACAAGAAGGACAATTTTCAAAGTTTATGAATGTGGCACTTGGGAAAGACGCCAAAAGCGGTGTTGGTAATGGTGTGAAAGTAACTCGTATTTCAGAAGACCGAGAAACACCTTTCAAACTTGTTTATGATCCAACTCATCCAGATGCAAATGCAGATGGTT
This sequence comes from Lysinibacillus sp. NPDC056220, assembly GCF_049315265.1. NCBI lineage: Bacteria > Bacillati > Bacillota > Bacilli > Caryophanales > Bacillaceae > Lysinibacillus > Lysinibacillus sp. NPDC056220. Next base: position 452,380 of record NZ_JBMOXD010000001.1, on the reverse strand, counting down.
ATGTCAATTTGCCGAATGTCGACCCATTAAAAGAAATGGTAGATTTAATGTCAGCTACTCGTTCCTACGAGGCAAACGTAACAGTATTTAACGCAAATAAATCTATGCTTACAAAGGCATTAGAGATTGGTAAATAAATAAGAAGAAAGGAAGATACATAATGACTATTTCGTCCGTTTCGCTAATGACACCTACTCAGGTTGTAAATGAAACAAATAAACTTAATACGACACCTTATGAAGCTCAACAAAGCTTCGCGAACTCGTTAAAAGAGGCAATAGCCAAAGTTAATGACCAGCAAATCACATCCGATAATTTTACTCAAAAGCTAATTAAAGGTGAAAATGTGGAATTGCATGAGGTAATGATTGCTTCACAAAAGGCGAGCATTACATTAAACGCAACAATTGAAGTTCGCAATAAGGTGATTGAAGCTTACCAAGAAATAATGCGAATGAGCGTTTAATCTGTTATTGAGGGGGAGACCCCTCTCAATATAGATTAATGACTACCTAAATGGTGGGCTCATAAATTTCGCAATTTATTGATGGCTAGGTTATTCACTATAACCGGAGGATTCATAATGAATGAACGATTGACGAAAATAAAAAACGACACCAGTCAATTTTGGAAAAGTCGAAGTAAAAAGCAAAAAATAGTTATGATTGGCTCCTTGGTAGGCGTCATTGCCCTTGCGGCAATTGTAACGTTTTTCGCTTCAAAAACTACATATGTTCCACTTTACAAAGATTTATCAACAAGAGAAATTGGACAAGTAAAAGAAGCACTGGATTCACAAGGTGTAACATATCAAATTGCGCCAGGCGGAACATCTATTTTAGTGCCTGAGGAGCAAGTTGACTCTTTATTAGTGCAATTAGCATCAGAAGGATATCCACAAACGGGTACGATTGATTACTCATTTGCAAACAGTTCAGGGTTTGGTATGACAGATAATGAATTTAATCTATTAAAAAAAGCTGCTACTGAAACTGAAATCGCTAAGCTTTTTAGAAACCTTGAAGGTGTTAAAGATGCAAAGGTTATGATTACTGTTCCTGAAGAAGGAGTCTTCGTAACAGATGTGAAAGAGGATGCAACTGCATCTATCGTATTAAATACAGATCCAGGATATAAATTTACAGAGCAGCAAATTACAACTATGTATAATTTGGTGTCAAAAAGTATTCCGAATTTAAAAACTGAAAACATCGTAATCTCAAACCAATTCTCTGAGTACTTTGACTTAAATGCAGCCACAACAGATGGAGCATCAACAACAACTGCTGAAGGTCAATTGCAAATGAAAAAGTTGGTTGAACGTGATTTACAACGTCAAGTACAAAATATGCTTGGTACGTTGATGGGACAAGATAAAGTAATGGTTTCTGTCACTACGGATATTGACTTCAAGAAAGAAAATCGTGAAGAAAATCTTGTGACACCTGTTGATGAAGAAAACATGGAAGGTATCGCCATTAGTGCTCAAAGAATTACTGAGCAATATTCTGGAACAGGGGCGGGAGCAGCTACTGGAACACCTGAAGCTGAAACAACTACTGATAACTTTACTACTTATAATGAAGGTACATCGGGTAACGGTGATTATGAACGTACAGAAGAGACGATTAATAATGATGTGAACCGTATACGTAAAGATATCCAAGAAGCTCCTTATAAGGTGCAAGATATTGGGATTCAAGTAATTGTTGAACCACCAACAGCAACAGATGCAGCGTCATTACCAGATGGCGTCCGTGAAGATATTGAGAAAATTTTAAGTACGATTGTACGTACAACCATTTCAAAAGACGTGGCAGCTGAGCTTACTCAAGAGCAAATTGATGAGAAAGTAGCGGTATCTGTTCAGCCTCTATATGGTAAGGCCACACAAGTTGCTGATGAGAAACCAATAATTCCTTGGTGGGTTTGGGTTATTGGCGGTATCCTGTTAGCTGTTATTTTATTGTTAGCATTCTTCATTATCCGCTCTCGTAAACGTGCGCAGGAAGAAGAAGAGCTAAGTATCCTAGAAGAACAAGAAGATTTAATGATTGACGATATTAATGAAGAAATTGAAACGGAAGCTACAATGCGTCGTAAGCAGCTAGAAAAAATGGCAAAAGATAAGCCAGACGATTTTGCGAAGTTACTGCGTAGTTGGATTGCTGAAGACTAACTAGGAGGTTCGGCTGTGTCCAAGAAAGATAAGGAATTAACAGGAAAACAAAAGGCCGCTCTCTTGTTAATTTCATTAGGGCCTGAAGTTTCAGCTTCAGTCTATAAACATTTAACAGAGGAAGAAATTGAACGTTTAACATTAGAAATTTCAAGTGTTAAAAAAGTAGAATCAAACGTTAAGGAAGAGATTATAGAAGAATTCCACAATATTGCCCTAGCTCAAGACTATATCACGCAAGGTGGTATTGGTTATGCGAAAACAGTATTAGAAAAAGCACTTGGTGTTGAACAAGCTCAGACCATTATTAATCGTCTGACATCATCGTTACAAGTGAGACCGTTTGATTTTGCACGGAGAGCTGATCCAGCACAAATATTTAACTTTATTCAAAATGAACATCCACAAACGATTGCCCTGATTCTTTCATATTTAGAAGCGGGGCAAGCGGGAGTGATTTTATCTTCGTTACCACAGGAAGTACAGGCTGACATTGCAAAACGTATCGCTGTAATGGAATCGACTTCACCAGAGGTCATTAGTGAAATAGAATCGGTGTTAGAGCGTAAATTATCATCTACAGTTACTCAGGACTACACTGAAACCGGTGGTATTGATGCAGTTGTTGAAGTTCTTAATGGTGTTGATCGACAAACTGAGAAAACAATCCTTGATGCGCTTGAAATCCAAGATCCAGAGCTTGCAGAAGAAATCAAAAAACGCATGTTTGTATTCGAAGATATCGTTACGCTCGACAATCGTTCCATTCAACGTGTTATTCGTGATTGTGAAAACGAAGACTTACTCCTTTCAATGAAAGTATCAAGCGAAGAGGTAAAAGATATTATTTTCCGCAATATGTCTCAACGTATGGCTGAAACATTTAAAGAAGAAATGGAAATTATGGGACCTGTACGTTTACGTGACGTAGAGGAGGCACAATCTCGAATTGTTGCTGTTATTCGTCGCCTAGAAGATGCTGGTGAGATTATTATTGCACGTGGTGGAGGAGATGACGTCATTGTCTAGAATCATCCGTTCAATTTACACTCAATCCGATAGCGATAATGTAAAAGAGATACAAATCCGGGATATGTTTGAAGTGCTTGATTTAGAAGACGGTGAAGATGGTTCATCCCAACATCAATTATCAATAGAAGAAATAATGGCTGAGCGAGATCGTTTACTTGCAGAAGCAAGAGCTTCCTTACAAGTCGAACGCGAAGCGTTTGAGCAAGAAAAGCAAATGCATTTTCAAGAGATTGAGCATTTGAAGCTAAGTTGGGAAGAAGAAAGACCGAATCGAGTTCAAGAAGCCTATGACGAAGGATTTGGCCAAGGCTATGAAGACGGTGTGAACAAATCTACTGAAGCAATGGCCGAGTCCCTTCAAACTGCGAATGAAGTGATTAATCAGGCAAAAGAAAATGCTAGAAAATATATTGATGATCAAGAAGCAGTGATTTTAGAGCTTGGCTTAACGACAGCTGAACGAATAATTGGCGCGTCATTAGAACGTGATCCAGATCTGTTTGTGTCAATTGTCCGTAGAGGGCTAAAAGAAGCAAGAGAAATGAAAGAAATTAAAATTTATGTGTCACCAGCCTATCACGCTTTAATTACTGCTAATCGCGATGAATTAGCTGAAATGTTCCCGGTCGATGTACCATTTATGATTTTTGTTAATGAAGATTTGAACAATGAAACGGATTGCTATATCGAAACAAATCATGGTCGTATAGTAGTGAGCGTCGATGAGCAATTGAACGAACTAAGATTAAAGCTTCATGAAATATTAGAAAGTAAGGAATGATCTAGATGAAGACGGCTCAATTAATCGAACATATTCCTCATATGCCAACATTTAAAAAATTTGGTAGAGTCACTAGAGTTGTCGGCTTGATGATTGAGTCGCAAGGTCCAGATAGTTCCATAGGTGATGTTTGTAAAATTCATGTGGAAACTGTAAACAATGGTCACCAAATCATTTTAGCTGAAGTTGTGGGCTTTAAAGATGAAATTGTTGTTTTAATGCCTTTCACTTCTTTAAGAGAAATATCTATTGGTTGTCTTGTTGAAGGGACGGGGGCTCCACTAGAAGTAAAAGTGGGCCCAGAGCTAATAGGGAAAGTGTTAGATTCTATGGGTAATCCTATTGATGGCACCTTGCTACCAAAAGGGCTAATGACGGTTCCGACAGAGCAAGATCCACCAAATCCACTGACACGTCCACCTATTAACGAAAGACTTGAAGTGGGCGTAAAGGCTATTGATGGTATGCTGACAGTTGGTAATGGGCAACGTGTCGGGATTTTCGCTGGTTCAGGGGTCGGAAAAAGTACACTTCTTGGAATGATTGCGAGGAATACACAAGCAGATTTGAATGTAATTGCTCTGATCGGAGAACGTGGACGTGAGGTCCGTGAATTTATTGAACGTGATTTAGGCCCCGAAGGTCTAAGTCGGTCCATAGTTGTGGCTGCTACTTCTGACCAACCGGCATTGATGAGGATAAAAGGGGCGTTTACTGCAACAGCAATCGCCGAGTATTTTAGAAATCGTGGTTTAAATGTCATGTTGATGATGGACTCTGTAACACGTGTTGCCATGGCTCAACGTGAAATTGGCCTTGCCACAGGAGAGCCGCCGGCACAGAAGGGATATACCCCATCTGTATTTGCGATATTACCTAAATTACTAGAACGTACAGGTACTAATGAAAAGGGTTCTATCACTGCATTTTATACGGTCTTAGTAGATGGTGATGATATGAATGAACCAATCGCTGATACGGTGCGAGGGATATTAGATGGTCATATTGTGCTTGATCGAAATCTAGCAAATAAAGGGCAATACCCTGCTATAAACGTCTTAAAAAGTGTTAGTCGTTTGATGAATCATGTGGCAGCGCCAGAGCATAAAAAAGCTGCTGAACGATTAAGAGAACTCTATTATACATACGACAAATCTGAGGATTTGATCAATATTGGCGCTTATAAACGTGGGACGTCTAGAGAAATTGATGAAGCTATTCATTATGAACCGCTTATAACTACCTATCTCAAACAGGGTTATTTGGACAAAGTGACTTTGGAAGAAAGTGTGAATGAGCTACTATCCTTATCGAACGGTGGTGTAAACTAGATGGTCAGTTATGTATATCGTTTTGAAAAAGTACTAACAATTCGTGAGCAAGAAAAAAACGAAACTGAAATGGCCTATAAAGAATCTGTCCGTTCTTTTGAGGAAGTAGCTACTAAGTTATATGACTTGCTTAAAAAGAAGGAAGATTTAATTGCCTTCCAGCAGGATCGCTTAACTGTTGGTTCATCTATTGATGAAATTCATCACTATGCACGTTTTATTGATAGTCTTGAAAAGACAATTGCAGATGTACAGCAGAAAGTGATACAAGCTCGTGCAAAGATGAATTGGCACGAAGATAAATTATTAGAAAAAAACTTGGAAGTACGTAAATTTGAAAAAATGAAAGAAAAGGATTTTAAGCTTTTCCAACAAGAGCAGGATCGTATAGAAAGCCTTTTTTTAGATGAAATTTCATTGCTAACGTATAACAAGAGAGAAATCAGGTGATTTCATGGTGAAAAAAGACAATCGATTGACAGCAGAATTAGTAGAACAGCCACCTAAGAAAAAAGCTGGAGGCTTTCTAAAGTTTTTTACTTGGATCGTACTGCCACTTATGTTTGTAGTAGCTGTTTTACTTGTTGTGGCTACGTTAATGAATACAAATGTTTTTGACTTAGGAAAAAAGGCAATTGGCAATTTACCTTTTGTTCCTTCAGAAGAACAGCAAGCAAAAGATGCTGTCGTAAACAATGATTCGAAAATAGTTAATTTACAGGCAGAGATTCAAGAAAAAGAAGCAGAAATTACACAACTACAAAAAAAGTTGGATACAACGACATCTGAAAAAGAGAAGCTCACGATTGAAAAAGAGCAACTTCAATTTGAAATTGAAAAATTAAATCGACAACAAGATGATGTGAAGCGGGATTTCAATGATATATTATCGACGTTCGATAAAATGTCTCCTAAATCTGCAGCACCGGTATTAATTAATATGAGCGATGCAGAAGCACTGCGCATTTTAACCAATTTAAAACCTGATAAACTAGCAGCAATTTTAGAGAAAATGGACGCTAAGGATGCAGCGAAATATACGGAGCTCATGGCTAAACAGTAGAAATCACGAAAGGAGGTGAAAAGAGTGGATATAGCAATGTTGAAAATGATAACACAATCAGCCCCTACTAAAAATGCGGCAACAAAACCGTCAACAGTTAGTAGCTCTGATGGAAAGATTAATGGAACATCGAAACAGGATAATTTATCAAAATTCGGCTCTGTTTTTGGACAAGTACTATCTTCCTCAACCCAACCAAATCAATCTTCACAAGCTACTTCAAACAATGAACTGGCTGATTTACAGCAGGTTTTAAACGCTGATTCATTGGAAGAGGTACTAGATTTATTAGGAGTCTCACACGATGATGGATTATTAATACTTCAGCTTGGAGAAGAAGGTAAAGCAGTGTCTATGGACGAAATGCTTGAATTAAACAATATACTAAACGCATTAGGTATTGATGATGAGCAGCTCCAAAAAATAGTTCAGCAGCTATTAGGTGAAGAAAAAGAAGCTAGTGACGTTTGGGAGCTATTATCATTAGTAGATGCTCAGGCGCCAATTCTACAATCGCTGATAGGTACTGCACTACAAGGTGAAGGTCAAGTAACACCAAAAGAGGCAACGCAAATTCTTCAAGTGTTAAAGCTAGTACAATTAGTAGGACAAAAGTCGGACTTAACAGCTCCGCAAGAAAATTTGTTAACAACCGTTAAAAGTCTTTTAACGACGTTACAAACGCAAGTCGAAACGATACAAGTAACAACAACAACCAAATCAACAGGCACATTTTCATTACAAGGCTTCCAGCAAGTCCAAATGACCAAGCAAAGTGAGACAAATTCTCATGAAATGGTGACACCGCAAACGGTACAAACCAAACCAGATACGTTCCAGGTAACTTTACCTACTGCTAAGCCTGCACAGTCAGAGGCTTTATTAAAAGAAATGCAAGCCATTATCAATAGAGCCCAAATTTCCAATGCACAAGGGATCACACGATTAACAATCAAATTGTATCCAGAAAATTTAGGTACAATTCGTATAGAGCTTGTGCAAAATGATGGTGTATTGACAGCTCGTCTACTAGCTTCTACAGCCCATGGACGTGAAATGCTTGATAGTCAAGCACATCAGCTAAAACAGGCATTTGTTCAGCAGAACATTCAAGTGGATCGTCTGGATATTGCACAATCATTACAGGATGCAGATCGCCAGCAACGTGATCAAAACTTCTTTAATAATTTCTTTAGACAACAACAGGACGAAGAACAGCAGCAAAAAACTGAGGATGATGAAGAAGAGAAATCCTTTAGTGACTATTTATTAAACGAGGAGGTGTAATGGATGGCGGATTCAACGTCTAAAGTAAAGAATGCATCCATAACGGACGATCTTTACTATTCGAATTATAAAAAACCAACCAAACAAACAGGGAATAGTGAACTTGGCAAAGATGCCTTTCTTCAACTGTTAATTACCCAATTACAGCATCAGGATCCAACAAATCCAATGAATGACCGAGAATTCATTTCACAAATGGCGCAGTTTTCTTCTTTAGAACAAATGCAGAACATGACAAAGGCAGTAGAATCTTTATTAGCATCACAGCAACAAACACAAATGATGAATTATGCTACCTTTGTTGGTAAAGAAGTCAAATGGCATGAGATTTCAGATAAAACAGATGAAAAAGGAGAGCCAATCGTAAATGAAGGCTCAGGTGTAATTGAATCCTTGAAATTTGTAGATGGCAGTGTTGTCTTCAAATTAGCAGATGGGAAAGAAATAACGCCTGGTAATATTTCTGGAATCCTTGGCTCTGGAACAAGTCCAGATGGGAATAATCCTGTGCCAGAATCTCCACTTGTTCAGGCTAGTAAATTGATAGGTAAAAAAGTGACATATCAAGATGGTGAGCAGGAATTACAAGGGAGAATCGTTTCTGTTTCCAATAAAGATGGCGTCATTTACTACCTATTAGATAATGATAAAAAACTAACTGATAAAGATTTTACAGTTATAAGCGAATAAAGGTGGGGAAAAGTGATGGATAAATTTTCAATTCATCGTGTACCCTTGCATCCATCTGTTCGTGCAAATCAACCTACACCCATTCATTCACAGCAATCCTTTAAAGCCCATTTACAGGAAGCTTCAAAGCAAGAGCTGAAGGTGAGCAAACATGCGCATGAACGTATCACGGAGCGTAAAATTGACATCTCTGAACAAGAATGGCAGGTTGTCTCGGATAAGGTATTTGAAGCTCACTCAAAAGGTGTTAAACAGCCATTAGTCTTGATGGATCAAGCAGCTTTAATTGTCAGTGCTAAAAACGCTACTGTCATTACAGCAATGGATCGCACGGAAGCAAAGCAACAGTTATTTACAAATATTGATGGCACGATCGTGCTTTAAAGGCTGGACCTTCTTATGAAAGGAAGCCTTCGTGATGCTGATTGATAGAAGCACACAAATAAAAATTGAAGGGAGAACGAAAACTTATGTTACGTTCTATGTATTCAGGTATTTCAGGTCTTAAAAACTTCCAAACAAAGCTGGATGTTATTGGTAATAACATTGCGAATGTTAATACTGTTGGCTTTAAAAAAGGGCGTGTACTTTTTAAAGATTTAATGTCTCAAACACAAGCCGGTGCATCTGCCGCAACAGCAACACGAGGTGGTGTGAACCCACAACAAGTTGGTTTAGGTTCACAATTAGCAGCTATTGACACAATACATGGTGGCGGCTCTTTACAAGGTACTGGGCGTGGGCTGGACTTAGGGATTGAAGGAGATGGCTTCTTCATGGTTGCTGATGCAAATGGAGCTCCAGACCCAGATAGTGGATTCATTGGTGAAGAAGGATTCAACAATACCCTATTTACTCGTAATGGTGTTTTCTATATGGATAGCAATGGCTATTTAGTTAATGCTGACGGTAAATATTTAGTAGGTGTTTCTGCTGGGGAAGACATTGTTATGGAAGCTGATGACGATGGTATTAATCCAGATGATGCACCAATTGCTTCAGGAGATGAAGGTGCCAACTTATTTGATGATGATGGTGTCCTAGACCCTGAAGATGGAGAGGTAGGACCAATCCGTATTCCAACGACTGCTAAAGAGATTAGCATCGGAGCTAATGGTACGATCGAATATGTGGATCTAAATGGTAATCGCAAATGGGCTGGGCAGCTGATTATGGCTAAATTCCCTAACGCTGGTGGTCTTGCTAAGGTTGGTGGAAACTATTATCAACAAACGGCAAACTCTGGTGCTGCATATGCACAAGTAGCCACTGTTGCAGGGATGGGTAAAGTAGTACCTGGAACAGTTGAGATGTCCAATGTAGACTTATCGGAAGAATTTACAGAGATGATTGTAGCTCAACGTGGTTTCCAAGCGAATACTCGTATTATTACAACATCAGATGAAGTGTTACAAGAGCTTGTAAACTTAAAACGTTAATGATTGATTAGAAGTCCTTTAATTCATAATGGACGTTTTAATAAACATATTTTCATATGAGGGAGGGTCGGGCCGGCTCTCATGCTAGACCCGGCCCTAATTCAATGATTGAACTAACACGTCTTAATGGCAAAGCATTTACATTAAATGCTTTATACATAGAAACAGTCGAATCATTTCCAGATACGACCATTACTTTAACAACTGGAACAAAATTTATTGTTTTAGAGAGTGAAGATGAGGTGCGACAAAAGGTAACTGCCTTTTATAACAATATACAAATACTATCCAACCCGCATCTACGAGGTGAAAAAGATGAAGAATAATAAAATGTTAACAATGATTATTATTTTGCTAGTAGCAGTCATACTGATCGGGGTTATCTTGTTTGTATTGCTTACACAATTTAATAAACCGACAGGAGCTATTGAACCAACCATTGATGAAATTGTTGAGGCAACCGTGGAGATTCCAGAAATCACGACGAATCTTGCAGATAAAAGAGTAGTGCGCTTGTCATTAAAAGTTCAAACGACAAGCAAAGATGCTGCTGCAGAATTAACAAAGCGTGTTTTCCAAGTGCAAAACATTGCCATTCAAGAGCTTTCTGAAATGGAGCAAAAAGATTTAGAAGGTAAGCAAGGAAAGCAAATTTTCCAAAAATCATTAAAAACTAGAGTAAATGAATTGATGCAAGAGGGAGAAGTCCAGGAAGTATATTTTACCTCCTTCATCACTCAATAAAACAGAAACTGCTTGAAATGGAGGTGGGCAAATGGCAGGAGATGTGTTATCTCAATCCGAGATAGATGCGCTGCTTTCCGCTATATCAACTGGGGAAATGTCAGCAGATGACATAAAAAAGGAGGATGAGGGACGTAAGGTTAAAGTTTATGACTTTAAACGTGCGCTCCGCTTCTCAAAAGATCAAATCCGAAGTTTGACCCGAATACACGAAAATTTTGCACGACTATTGACAACCTTCTTCTCTGCACAGCTTAGAAGCTATGTGCAAATTACGGTTGCTTCAGTAGACCAAATACCATTTGAAGAGTTCGTCCGTTCGATTCCGAATATGACACTCATAAATGTATTTGAAGTGCCACCATTAGATGGTAATATATTGATGGAAATAAATCCGAACATTGCCTATTCCATGCTTGATCGTATAATGGGCGGTAGTGGGGCGAGTCATAGTAATGTGGATAATCTAACTGAAATTGAAACAAAAATTATGACAAACCTTTTTGAACGCTCATTCGACAATTTACGCGAGGCTTGGGAAAATGTTGCGGAAATAGATCCGATTTTAGTGGAGCTTGAAGTGAATCCACAATTTTTACAAATGATCTCACCAAATGAAACAGTAGTTGTCATTTCGTTAAATACGATTATTGGTGAAACAAGCGGTATGATAAATATTTGTATTCCGCATGTTGTATTGGAGCCGATTGTTCCAAATCTTTCTGTTCGCTATTGGATGCAAACAAATACGAAAGAAATGTCTCCAGAGCAAACAAAAATGCTTGAAACACGCGTAAAACAAGCAAAATTACCTCTTTCAGTTGAATTAGGGCTAACGGATATCACGATAGAGGATTTCCTTACAATGCAAATTGGTGATGTTATACAGTTAGAGCAAAAAATTAATGACCCACTTCTATTGAAGGTAGGGACATTACCAAAATTCACTGTTCAACCAGGTAAGCAAGGCAAAAAATTAGCAATCCAGATTATCGACCCTTTGAAAGGAGGAGACGAAGATGAGTGATGAAATGCTCTCCCAAGAAGAAATTGAAGCGTTATTAAGGGGCGAGACGTTGGAAGATAAAAACAGCGGCACTGAAGCTTCTTCAATTGATGAAACAAATGATTTACGAGTAGAGGATTACCTTGATTCGTTTGCACAAGATGCATTAGGTGAGGTAGGCAATATTTCTTTCGGTAGTTCTGCCACAGCACTATCGGCGTTATTAGGACAAAAAGTAGATATTACTACCCCAAGTATATCAATGATTAATCGAAATAAATTAGAAGAGGAGTTTCCACATCCTTATGTAGCTGTACAAGTGGAATATACGATTGGCTTAACAGGTATGAATTTACTTGTTATTAAACAATCTGATGCAGCTATTATTGCAGACCTAATGTTAGGTGGCGATGGATTAAATCCGAAACCTGACTTAGGAGAAATTCAGTTAAGTGCTGTTCAAGAGGCAATGAATCAAATGATGGGCTCTGCGGCTACATCTATGTCAACAGTATTCAACAAAAAAGTAGATATTTCGCCACCAACAATTGACTTAATGAATATTTCTCAAAATGAAGGTCGAGAAAATATCCCTGAAGATGATTTGCTAGTTAAAGTATCCTTTAGATTAAAAATTGGTAATTTAATTGATTCGAATTTAATGCAATTATTACCGCTAAAATTTAGTCAAAACATCGTAAAATCTCTATTAGGAGAAACTGAGTCTATTGAAGAACCTGTGGCTGCAACGATAGCACCTGAGGCACCGCCAATTACAGCACCACCTGTTCAAACACAAGCGCCTGTTATGCCACCGCCTGCACAGCCTGTTTATCAGCAGCCGGAAGCAACTATGCAACAACCTGTTTATCAGGAGCCACAGCAGTTTGCTCAACCAGCGAGAGCTGCACAGCCAGTGAATGTTCAACAAGCACAATTTGCTAGCTTCGATTCAAATGTAATCTCTCAATCTGAAGCTAGAAATTTAAATATGCTACTTGATATTCCATTGCAAGTTACTGTAGAGTTAGGACGTACGAAACGTTCTGTTAAAGAGATTTTAGAACTATCCAGTGGTTCGATTATTGAGTTAGATAAATTAGCAGGGGAGCCTGTTGATATTTTAGTGAATAGTCGTTTAATCGCTAAAGGTGAAGTCGTTGTTATTGATGAAAACTTTGGTGTACGTATTACAGATGTTTTAAGTCAAGCAGAGCGTTTAAATAATTTAAGATAGTTTCAATTGGAGGAGTTAACCATGTCTAAAAGAATTTTGATTGTAGACGACGCTGCATTTATGCGTATGATGATCAAGGATATTTTGTCGAAAAATGGATTTGAGGTTGTTGGAGAGGCGGCAGATGGATTACAAGCTGTTGAAAAGTACAACGAATTGAAGCCAGATTTAGTAACAATGGATATCACAATGCCAGAAATGGATGGTATTGCGGCTCTTAAAGCAATTAAGGGATCAGATCCAAGTGCAACTGTAATCATGTGTTCTGCAATGGGACAACAAGCAATGGTAATCGATGCAATTCAAGCTGGTGCGAAAGACTTTATTGTTAAGCCTTTCCAAGCAGACCGAGTAATTGAAGCGATCCAAAAAGCGCTAGGATGATTGCATGAAAATGTTAAAATCATTTCGTTTAACGATGATTTTTGCATTTCTTGTATCCTTCCTGTTTTTGTACCCGACACCAACTTCTGTTTATGCAGACTCTGATACGAATAGTGTGACAGATTGCATTAAAGACCCAGAAGCTTGTTATGGAGATACGACTGATCCAGCTGCTAAACAAGAACCAAGTGTATCAGCAGCTGGAGATATATCTGCATGGGAATACATAAAAATGGTTTTAGCGCTTATTTTTGTTGTAGCTTTGTTTTATGGTTTAATGAAGTTTTTAAATAAACGTAATTTAAACTTTCAACGTAATCAAATGATACAAAATTTAGGCGGTTTATCGTTAGGTGCGCAAAAATCAGTACAGCTTTTACAAGTAGGTAAAACCATGTATTTAGTGGGGGTCGGTGAAGACGTTCAGCTATTACGTGAAATTACTGATCCTGAAGAAATAGAAGCACTGTTAGCACTATATAACGAAAGGCAAGAACTTGCAGCAACATCACCTTATATTGCAGAAGTATTTTCTAAGTTTAAGAAAAAAGATAGAGAGAATTTGCAAAATGAACAAAAGCAAGAGACATTTGGCAAGCTCTTTGAAAAAAAGATATCCGAAATTAAACAGGAGCGCAGTGAAGAGATTGAGAGATGGAAGCAAAAGGAGAAGGATGATAAATGAATGATTTAATCAATATTTTTTCCAATAGCGATCCAACCAACGTCTCAACATCTGTTAAGCTCTTATTACTACTAACTGTTTTATCACTGGCACCAAGTATTTTAATTTTAATGACATCCTTTGCTCGTATTGTCATCGTTTTATCCTTTGTGCGTACGGCACTGGCTACACAACAAATGCCACCTAATCAGGTGATTGTTGGTTTAGCCTTATTTTTAACGTTCTTCATTATGGCGCCAACCTTTCAAGAGGTCAATAAAGAGGCTTTGCAACCACTATTTTCTGAAGAAATTGGTTTAGAGGAAGCTTATGATCGGGCAAGCTTGCCATTTAAAGAATTTATGAGTAAGCATACTAGACAAAAGGATCTAGACTTGTTTTTATCGTACAATCAAGCAGAAAAACCAGCATCAGTGGAAGAAATCCCACTGACAATGCTTGTGCCAGCATTTGCTTTAAGTGAAATTAAAACAGCATTTCAAATAGGTTTTATGATTTTTATTCCATTCCTAGTGATCGATATGATTGTTGCGAGTACATTAATGTCGATGGGGATGATGATGTTACCGCCAGTAATGATTTCATTGCCGTTCAAAATCTTATTGTTTGTTCTGGTCGATGGCTGGTATCTCGTCATGAAATCGCTACTACAAAGTTTTTAGGGGATGATACAGTATGACAGGTGAATTGGTTATTTCCGTTGCAGAACGTGCCATTATGATTATCCTTCTAACAAGCGGTCCATTACTATTAGTAGCTTTAATCACTGGTTTGGCTGTAAGTATTTTTCAAGCTACGACTTCGATTCAAGAGCAAACATTAGCTTTTGTACCGAAAATTGTCGCCGTCTTAGTGGCCATCGTGTTCTTTGGCCCATGGATGCTATCTCAAGTTACTAGCTATGCGAGAGACATTTTTGAGAATTTAACACGTTATATAGGGTGAGTCCATGAATGAATTAATTCCGCATTTAACGGTTTTCTTATTGGTGCTTGTGCGTGTTTCAGCATTTTTTGTTACGGTTCCTTTTTTTTCCTATAGAACCATACCACCACAAGTCAAAATTACTCTCGCATTGGTTTTAGCTTGGATGATGTATTACACAATTGATGTTGAGCCATTTGCATTCAATGATGATTACATATTATTAGTGATGAAAGAAGCACTTGTTGGCCTGTTACTCGGTCTAGTAGGTTATATTATTATGTCTGCCATTCAAATTGCAGGGAGCTTTATTGATTTTCAAATGGGTTTTGCCATTGCCAATATTATTGATCCGCAAACAGGTGCTCAAAGTCCATTAATAGGACAGTTCTTTAATATGCTAGCATTCCTTTTATTATTAGCCATTAATGGCCATCATATGATTCTTGATGGAATTTACTATAGTTATCAATTTTTACCTATGGATCAATTCCCTAGTTTTACAAATGATAGCTTTCCGCAATTTATCATCACAACATTTACAGCCGTTTTTGCCATTGCATTTCAGATGGCTGCACCTGTTGTGGCTACCCTATTTTTAGTCGATTTAGCTTTAGGAATAACTGCGAAAACAGTACCACAATTAAATATATTTGTTGTTGGTTTTCCTATTAAAATAGGAGTTAGTTTTTTAGTGTTATTTACAATGATGGCTGTAATGATTCAAGTTATTCAAAAGTTAATCACTATTATGATTTACGGCATGCGTGATTTAATGGCCATTTTAGGTGGTGGATAACATGAAACTACTACTCAATTTAGATATCCAGTTTTTTTCAGGAGAAAAAACTGAAAAGGCGACGCCAAAGAAACGCCAAGATGCTCGAAAAAAGGGACAAGTTGTTAAGAGTCAAGATGTAACAAGTGCCATCGTCATGCTGATGGTCTTTATCTTCTTATTTTTCTTTGCAGGTTCTTTACGGGATGAGCTATTAGCGTTTTTTAGACAAACCTTTATCCATAACATACGCATCGAAACACTGACTATTGACAGTGTGATGCACTTATTTATAGACACATTAATTCAAATGGCTTTCATTATTGTACCGATTATGGCAATAGCTGTTGTTGGAGCACTTGCAGGTAACTTTTTGCAATTTGGCTTTTTATTTACTTTGGAGCCAATGAAATTTGATCTGAAAAAGATGGACCCTATAAAAGGGTTGAAAAGAATATTTTCGGTAAAGGCAATCGTAGAGTTGCTGAAATCTGTATTAAAGATTGGCTTTATCGGTAGTGTAACGACAATTATTATCTGGACAAACCTGCCAGAGGTTTTAGCTTTATCCTTTAAAAGTCCATGGATAACGCTCATTACAGTCGGAAAACTTGTCGGCATTATGGGCATAGCGGCATCATTAGTTTTACTTTGTGTATCCATTTTGGATTGGCTGTATCAAAAATTTGATTATGAAAAAAATCTTAAAATGTCTAAGCAAGATATTAAAGATGAATATAAAAATAGTGAGGGTGACCCGCTGATTAAATCGAAAATCAAACAACGTCAGCGCGAAATGGCGATGCGTCGGATGATGTCAGAGATTCCAAGTGCAGATGTGGTTATTACTAACCCTACTCACTATGCGATTGCCCTCAAATATGACGAGGAAAGCATGGATGCACCTCGGGTAATTGCAAAGGGTACAGACTTTATCGCTCAAAAAATAAAGCTGATTGCCAAAGAGCATGACGTCATTATGGTGGAAAATCGGCCTTTAGCTCGCGCCATGTATGATCAAGTTGAAATTGGTGATCCCGTACCAGAAGAATTTTTCAAGGCAGTAGCAGAAATACTCGCTTATGTTTACCGTATTAAACGTAAAATTTAAAGCTTTTTAGTAGGAGGGACACAAATGAAAGTTCGCGATATTGGGGTTTTAGGTGCGGTTATTTTAATCGTTGCGATGCTCATCATCCCTCTTCCTCCGTGGATGTTAAGTTTCTTAATTGTCATTAATATTACATTAGGATTAATTGTACTGCTAACAGCAATGAGTATGAAGGAAGCATTAGACTTCTCTATTTTTCCTTCGGTTATTTTACTTTTAACCTTATTCCGATTAGGACTGAGTGTTTCCACAACCCGTGCGATCTTAGCAAATGGGGACGCGGGATCTGTCGTAGAAACATTTGGTGATTTCGTAGTCGGGGGAAATATTCTCGTAGGTTTAGTTGTCTTTTTAATTCTAGTATTAATTCAGTTTATTGTGATTACAAAGGGTGCAGAGCGGGTAGCTGAAGTAGCAGCTCGTTTCACACTCGATGCAATGCCAGGTAAACAAATGAGTATTGATGCTGACTTAAATGCAGGAATAATTTCCGAAAAGGAAGCACGCGAACGACGTGAAAAAGTAGCGGGCGAAGCGGACTTCTACGGAGCGATGGATGGTGCCACAAAATTCGTAAAAGGGGATGCCATTGCCTCGATGGTCATGGTTATTATCAACTTATTATTCGGAATCATCATCGGAGTTGTCCAAATGGGACTCCCATTTGCAGAAGCTGCAACTCATTTTTCTAAGCTAACCGTTGGGGACGGTATTGTTTCCCAAATTCCTGCCTTGCTTATTTCAACAGCAACAGGGATTGTGGTAACTCGCGCCTCTTCTAAAGGAAGTCTTGGTCAGGATATAACAGGACAATTATTTGCTCAAGCAAAGTTACTCTATGTAGCTGGAGGTACCATAGTATTACTAGGATTATTTACACCAATTCCTAACTGGGTAACGCTCCCAATAGGTCTATCCCTCATTGCTGGAGCTTATATGATGGAACGTAAGAAACCAGAGGATGAAGAGGAATTACTTGAAATTGAAGAAGAAGTGGCAACAGACGGCATGAAGAGCCCTGAAAATGTTGTGAATTTATTAAATGTGGACCCAATCGAATTTGAATTTGGTTATGGATTAATTCCATTAGTAGATGCTGCTCAAGGCGGGGATTTATTAGATCGTGTCATTATGATCCGTCGTCAGTTAGCACTAGAATTAGGGATTGTCATCCCGGTTGTTCGTATTCGAGATAATATTCAGCTTCAACCAAATGAATATCGAATAAAAATTAAAGGAAACGAAATGGCACGAGGTGAGCTTTTACTGGATCATTATTTAGCTATGAGCCCAGGTGATGATGATTCTATTGAAGGTATTGATACAGTAGAGCCATCATTTGGATTGCCAGCTAAGTGGATTACAGAGCAAGTGAAGGAAGATGCTGAAATTTATGGCTACACGGTTGTGGACCCACCAAGTGTGGTATCCACGCATTTAACCGAAATAATTCGTGCGAATGCTCACGAATTATTAGGTCGTCAAGAGACGAAGCAGTTAATAGATCACTTACGAGAAACTCATCCTATTTTAGTAGAAGAGCTAACACCGACACCTTTATCGACTGGAGAAATCCAAAAAGTACTTGGTAAACTACTGCGAGAAAATGTTTCTGTTCGGAACTTACCAATTATTTTTGAAACTCTAGCAGACTATGCAAAGGTAACTAGTGATACAGATATCTTAACCGAGTATGTTCGTCAATCATTGGCCCGTCAAATTACATCTCAGTATGTGGGAGATAGTTCAGCATTAAAAGTTATTACAGTTTCAGGTAAAGTAGAAAAAATGATTGCTGATAGTATTCAGCAAACAGATCACGGAAATTATTTAGCAATGGATCCTCAAGATTCCCAAACGGTCCTAGAGACAATTGCAGCAGAAATAGAGCGTGTGTCCTTTATGGAACAATCGGCTATTATTTTATGTTCTCCCGCAGTGCGTATGTATTTACGACAGCTAACGGAGCGTTATTTCCCGCAAATTCCAGTTCTTTCTTATAATGAGTTGGATGCTTCTATTGAAATTCAAAGTGTTGGGGTGGTGAATGTTTAATGAAAATGAAAAAATATTATGCATCTTCCATACCAGAGGCTATGAAGCAAGTACGTGCAGAACTTGGTGAGGACGCTGTCATTTTGAATTCTAAAGTTGTCATCACGAAGAAATTTTTCGGTATGATTAAACAAAAAAGTTTCGAAGTAGTTGCAGGAGTGGATGGGATGGAGCCAAGTCAAGTGGCTCCAGCACCAACGCCTGTAGCACTACCTATCGCAACTAAGGAAAATGTGAGACTACAAGATATTACAAATGCGATTCAAGCAAAAATTCATCAAGATCAACCATCGCCAAATGTAGTTAAAAACGAGGACACTGGCATTTCAGAAGAATTGAGGAAGGAAATTGCAGATTTAAAATCTTTAATGCAATCGATGCATAAAAAGACTACCCAAGCTCAATATCCCGATGAACTCTTACCCTTCATTGAATACTTAAGACAGCAAGAGCTAAATGAAGAGCTCATCACAACGATAGGTGATGAGCTTTTTATGCATTTCAAAGAAGCGTCAGAAATAAATTTCTCACAATGTAAAATGGTAACGAAAAATCTACTACGTAAGAGATTAGAAGATCTGCCTATTGGAGGATTGTCCTATGAAAGAAAATATATCAACGTATTAGGTCCTACAGGCGTGGGTAAAACAACGACAATCGCCAAAATGGCAGCTAGAGCAGTTTTAGAAAAGAAGAAGAAAATTGGATTTATTACGACAGATACGTATCGAATCGCAGCAATAGAACAGCTAAAAACCTATGCTGGCCTTTTACAGGCACCCGTTGAAATTGCTTACAATGCAACAGATTTCGAACAAGCTATTCAAAGGTTATCACATTTAGACTTAGTGTTTATTGATACAGCTGGTCGAAATTATAAAGAGATCAAGTATGTGGATGATCTTCAACGTCTTATAAAATTTGATGATCAAGCAGAATCCTTTTTAGTACTGGCGATGACCACGAAAGAAAAGGATATGGCGAACATTATCGACCAATTTAATCAGCTGCCAATTGAAAAATTTATATTCACAAAAATTGATGAAACAAATTCTATTGGCACAATGCTCAATTTAATGATTAAATATAATAAAGGACTTGCTTACTATACGAATGGTCAAGAAGTACCAGAAGATATTGAAGAAGCTGATTTAGAAGCAGTACTTAATTTGTTTTTTCAAGGTGAAGAGAAATGAGAGACCAAGCTGAAACATTACGCTTGAAAATGATGAAGCAGCAAGGCGATTTAGGTCGAGCAATTGCAGTTGTCAGTGGCAAAGGTGGGGTTGGTAAAAGTAACTTCACGATGAATTTTGCCTTGTCTTTGGCCCAAAAGGGGAAAAAAGTTGTCATTGTAGATATGGATATTGGGATGGGAAATATCAATATTTTAATTGGGAAAAGTGCTTCCAATAGTTTGAAAGATTTCTTAGAAGGAAATAAGCTACTAGAAGAGGTAATATTTGAAGGACCCCATGGTTTAAGATATATATCAGGTGGGTCGGGCATGACAAATATTTTTAATTGGTCCGAAATGATGTTTGAGCAGCTTATTCAAGCATTTGAACAACTTCAGAAAAACTATGATTATATTTTATTTGATATGGGGGCAGGTGCCACAAATTGGTCGCTAGATTTACTCACATCAATAGACGAAATTATTGTAATTTCAACGGCAGAGCCGACCGCAATTACGGACGCTTATTCTATGATGAAATATATTCATATGCGAGATGCTGATAAGCAGTTTTTTGTCCTCTGTAACCGTGCATTTAGTAAAGAAGAAGGCATCGAAACAAACGAACGTTTAAAATTAGCCATGAAACGTTTTTTAGACAAAGAAGTCACGATTCTCGGTTCATTACCCGAAGATTCGATTGTGCGGAAGGCTGTGCGTGAGCAAGTCCCATTTTCACTTGCTTATCCAGACGCACTGATTTCTAAGACATTACAACTCATAGTGATTCGTTTTATGGAGCACCGTGTGGAGGAAATACATGCACATGATCAGACAGCAAAGAAATTTTTAACGAAACTAAGAAGTATTTTTTCGAAAGGGCGTGATTAATTGGACTTTTTACATAAAAGCAAGCTATTAGTTGTGGATGATTCTGCTTTTATGAGAAAGCTAATTAGTGACTTTTTTGTTGGCAACTCGAAGGTGGAAGTAGTTGGAACTGCACGAAATGGAAAAGATGCAATCAAAAAGATACAATCATTGAAGCCATCAGTTGTGACAATGGATATTGAGATGCCTGAAATGAATGGGCTAGATGCATTAAAAGAAATAATGATACAATGTCCAGTTCCTGTAATCATGCTCTCTAGCACCACTCAGCGTGGAACAGAAAATGCTATAGCAGCTATTGAAAGTGGTGCTGTAGATTTTGTCGCAAAGCCAAGCGGAACAATATCTCTTGATTTACATAAAATCCAAAGTGAGCTTGTTCACAAAGTAGAACAAGCAGCAATGGTGCCAATTTCCAAATTGAAAAAACCTTCTGGTAGTAAACGACAACAAGATTCAGTAACAAAAGTGAGTACCGTAAACAAAGATTTACAACAACATCAAATACCTATTCCTGTGAATGCTACTGCTTCTAAAGTAGCTATAACTAAGTCGCATACTGAATGGAATAAAGCGGGGAAAAAGATTGTGCTAATCGGTACATCTACAGGAGGACCTCGTGCGCTACAGGAGGTCATTACAAAAATTCCTAAGTCTATTCAAGCTCCTATCCTCATCGTCCAGCATATGCCTGCTGGATTTACAAAATCTCTCGCTACGCGTCTAGATCAGCTAAGTGAAGTAGTTGTTAAGGAGGCGGAGCAAGGAGATATTTTACAAAATGGAGTGGCTTATATTGCCCCAGGTGGCTATCACCTAAAGCTTAGGAAAGTAGGGACAACCTTTGGTATTGTTCTTGATAATCAAGAAGCGCCAAGATCAGGTCATAGACCATCAGTAGATGTGATGTTTGAAGATGTTAGTCAATATAAGGATTTTGATAAAGTAGCAGTGATTATGACCGGTATGGGGCATGATGGTTCGAATGGACTGAAAGCATTAAAAAAAACCGGTAATGTTATTGCCATTGCTGAGTCAGCAGAAACTTGCATTGTATATGGTATGCCAAAAGCAGCGGTAGAAACGCAACTAGTTGATGAAGTAGCCGATGTAGATGATATAGCACTAACAATAATGAAATATTTGCCTTAAAAGGGGTGTCCTCTTATGGAAGTCAATCAATATTTAGAGATGTTTATCGAAGAAAGTAAAGAGCATTTACAAGCATGTAGTGAACATTTATTAGCATTAGAAAAAAATCCAGATGATTTGGCAATTGTTGGGGAAATATTCCGATCTGCCCATACTTTAAAAGGTATGTCTGCCACAATGGGTTTTGAAGATTTAGCCGATTTAACACATAAAATGGAAAATGTTTTAGATGCAATTCGTAATGAAAAAATCCATGTAACACCTGAAATTTTGGATGTGGTCTTTGAATCTGTTGACCATCTAGAAGAAATGGTTATGGATATTGCGAACGGCGGTGATGGTAAACGTGATGTGTCAGCAACTGTCGCTCAACTTAAGCGAATAGAGTTAGGTGAGGAAGCAGTACCAGAGGTGGTTGCAACCGTTGCAGAACCAGCATCTGTGGAATGTGTTTTAGAATATGATAGTTTTGAACAAACAGTTATCACACAATCGGCTGAACAAGGTTTCCATGCCTATGAAATTTCAGTAAAATTACGAGAAGATTGTCTATTAAAGGCTGCACGTGTATTTATGGTCTTTGAGATTTTAGAAAAAGATGGAGAGGTTATTAAATCGAGTCCATCTGTTGAAAAGCTAGAAGATGAACAATTTGATCAACAGTTTTATGTAGCCTTTGTGACAAAAGAATCAGCAGAAGATATGCAGAAAAAGATCATGAAAGTTTCAGAGGTTGAAGAAGTTATTGTTACAGCAATTGACCAAAAGAAATTTAGTGAAAGAGAATATGAATCACAGCAAGAAGTGGCTGCAACTGCATTGGCTGTAGCGGAAGTAGAATCTACATCTACTCCTGACCCTTCTAAACCTGAACCAGTCGCGCAGTCTGTAAAAACAGCAGCACCAGCAAAGGCTGAAAAAAATCATGCACCTGTTGGGAATAAAACGATTCGTGTAAATATTGAACGTCTTGATATTTTAATGAATTTGTTTGAAGAACTTGTCATTGACCGTGGTCGATTACAATCTATTGCCACAGAGGTAAACCATGGTGAACTAAACGAAACTGTGGAGCGAATGAGCCGTGTTATGGGTGATTTGCAAACAATCATTTTAACAATGCGTATGGTGCCAGTTGAAACAGTGTTCAACCGTTTCCCAAAAATGATTCGTCAGCTATCACGAGATTTAAATAAGAAAATTAATCTTGAAATTATTGGTGCTGAAACAGAGCTAGATCGTACAGTTATCGATGAAATTGGTGACCCGCTTGTTCACTTAATCCGAAATTCTGTAGACCATGGCATTGAGAACCCAACATCGCGCCGTGCAAAAGGTAAGCCAGAAGAAGGTACGGTTGTCCTACGAGCTTACCATAGTGGGAACTATGTCTTTATTGAAATTGAAGATGATGGTGCAGGAATTAATCGTGATAAAGTACTAGCGAAAGCTATTTCAAAAGGTATTGTGACGCAAGAACAATCTTACTCAATGTCTGATAATCAAATCAATGAGCTTATTTTAGCTTCAGGCTTCTCGACTGCTGATGTCATTTCTGATGTATCTGGTCGTGGAGTAGGGTTAGATGTTGTTAAAACGACGATTGAATCTCTTGGCGGTAATATTTCAATTGAATCGACACAAGATGTTGGTTCCATCTTTTCTATCCAATTACCACTAACATTATCGATTATTTCTGTCATGCTTGTGGAAATTGAAAAAGAAATTTATGCAATTCCATTATCATCTATTATTGAAACATCTATTATCCGTTCATCGGAGATTATGAATGCGCATAATCAAAAAGTAATCGACTTCCGTGGCAAGGTTGTACCGTTGGTATTCTTAGAGGAAATCTTTGAAGTACCTCGTACAGAGCCGCAAGATGAAGAATTCCATTCAGTAGTGATTGTTCGCAAAGGTGAAAAACTTGCTGGTTTAGTGGTGGATTCCTTCATTGGACAACAAGAAATTGTCTTGAAGTCTTTAGGAAATTACTTAACAAATATTTTTGCTATTTCAGGTGCGACTATTTTAGGAAATGGTAAAGTAGCCTTAATTGTGGATTGTAACGCATTAATAAAATAAGGTGAATGAATAAGAGAGGTGTAAAAGATGACAAACGCAGTGGAACAAGAAAGTATTAAAGTAATTGTATTTCAACTAGCCAATAAAGAATATGCAATTCCAGTGTCCCATGTTCAGGGTATAGAAAAGTTAATGCATATTACGCGTGTACCGAAAACGGCGAAATATGTAAAAGGTGTTATCAATCTTCGCGGAGTCGTAACACCAATAGTGGATTTACGTGAACGCTTTGAATTACCTATTTCAGAACATGAGGAAACAACTCGCATTATCATTATCTCACTAGAAGATATGGAAGTAGGCTTTGTTGTAGATTCAGCAAACGATGTAATTGATATTCCTGCAAGTGCGATTGAACCACAACCAGAAGTTGTTGGCTCACTTGAGGAAGAATTTATTTCAGGTGTTGCTAAAGTAGAAAAACGATTATTAATCTTATTACATTTAGAAAAAGTATTAAATCCACTAAAGTAGGGATCGATCATGACATTTAATCAAAAGATTACCTCGCTACATTTAGATGTATTAAAGGAAATTGGCAATATTGGTGCTGCGCATGCCGCGACAGCACTTTCCAATTTACTTGGGAAAAAAATTGATATGCGTGTGCCAAAGGTAGAAATGGTGTCCTTTAACGATATGATGGAATTAGCTGGCGGATCAGAAAATGTCGTTGTTGGTATTTACCTTCGCATTGAAGGTGATGCTGAAGGAAGTATGTTCTTTATACTCCCTATTGAACAGGCAAACCGTTTTATTCGTCGACTCATTCATGATGAGACATTTGATTTTAAAAAACGACCTGTTTCTGAACTAGGGTTATCAGCTATGCAAGAAATGGGAAATATTTTATCAGGTTCCTATTTATCTGCCTTATCGGACTTCACTAATTTGAAAATTTATCCAACTGTGCCAGGCCTAAGCGTTGATATGTTTGGTGCAATTATAAGTATTGGTTTAATAGAATTATCACATGTAAGTGATAATGTCATTGTTATAAATACATCCATTTTTGAAGAAGGTGTAGAAGACCATGAAACTGTGAGAGGTCATTTCTTCCTATTACCAGATCCCGACTCATTTGATGCTATTTTTAAAGCATTAGGGGTTTCCTGATGATGCTAAGCAGTAATAGTGGGCAAGTGGTTAAAGTAGGAATTGCACAAATGGATGTAGTAAAGCTACCTAACACGATTCGAACTTCTGGTCTGGGTTCTTGTGTTGGCGTTATTTTATATGATGAGTCAAAAAAAATTGCTGGTTTAATCCATGTGATGTTACCAGATTCAAGCTTGGGAAGATCTGAGTCAATCAATGTAGCAAAATTTGCAGATTCGGGAATAGCAGCAATGATTGATCTATTAAAAT
Source organism: Lysinibacillus sp. NPDC056220 (assembly GCF_049315265.1). Classification (NCBI taxonomy): domain Bacteria; kingdom Bacillati; phylum Bacillota; class Bacilli; order Caryophanales; family Bacillaceae; genus Lysinibacillus; species Lysinibacillus sp. NPDC056220. The sequence continues at coordinate 426,978 of NZ_JBMOXD010000001.1, read as the reverse complement.
TAGAGGGCGTTCAAAAATTTAAACTAAAGGCAAAAATTGCTGGGGGCGCACAGATGTTTCAATTTACTTCGGACAAAGATTCGATGCGCATCGGTCCTCGTAATGTAGAAGCTGTTAAAAATGAATTGAAAAGACATGGAATTCCTTTAGTGGCCGAGGATACTGGTGGAAACAGTGGTAGAACGATTGAATTTAATCCTGCCACATCGTCATTACATATTCGAACAGTTAACCAAGGAGTGAGCGAAATCTAATGTTTGGTTCCATATTTTATAACCTATGGGGAGCATTAATAGCTTTTACTATATATTTTTTTAGTACATTTCAAAAGCCTTACACTCCCCTTCGAGTCATTATCGGATCTTTTATCACAGCAATCATTGTATTCCTTGTGATGTATATCGTACGTACTTTAATAGCATACATATTGTATACGCCAGAGGTAAATGAGGAAGCAGTGGAAGGTGAACTAGGAGACAATGAACAAACGACTCCTGAAGGCACAAATCAAGAAGTTGCTTCCGCTAATTCAACCGTTGAATTTCAAGATGAGAACTCAGAGGAGATTGCACAAGTGGTTCGAACGATGATGAATCGAGAAGAAGAACAACAAGTGAATGCTTAAAACAGAGAGTCGCCATGAGCGGCTCTTTTTTATTTGATCGCTCAGGAAAAACTGTATGGTAGGGGGAAACTTTTGTGAAATTTACTAGTGCAAACATAGTCTTAGTGGATGCTTCTTGCTGCTGAAGCAATCGCCCGCAACTCCCAACGTAAGATAATTATCTTTAATGGTCATATCGTATCTAATTTTATGGAAAGCAATAATGTCAAAAGTGGTACTATTACGCTTCGGTCAACTAGCCATCCTTTTTTGGGCTGTTATAGACAAATGGTGAGTATATTGCAATTTTAAAGGTATTTATACCTGAAAAAATCAATAGATAAAGAGTCAAAATACTTCTTATAAGAATTAGTATATATGTAAAAAGAACTAACAAAATTGAAAAGTAAAAGCTTAATAATTTAGACATATTTTTAAACTGTATACTAGGTTAATGTATAACAGGGGGACAATTATAATTTGTTTGTATAAAACGAAGAGAGACTAAGAGAAACAAATGAAATTATAGTCGATTTTTGTTATAATAGTAGGAAAGATGGCAATAGCTTATCCATTTTTTTACTCTGTTGCGTGATGCTAAGAGTAGAACGGTTATGGATTTTATAAAAAATAATGGAGAAATCCTTATGAAAGAAAAGTTTTATGAGCGCAAGTAGTCAGTGGCAAACGGGCGCGTAAAGGCGTTTTTTAGAGAGGTGGATTTCATGACACAACCAATTCTGAACGATGAGCAAAAACTGTGGAATCGCTGGATACATGAGCGTGATCCAGATGCTGGTGATTTACTCATAAAAAAATATATTTCTTTAGTATCTTATCATGTTCAACGTATTAGTGCGGGTTTACCAAAGAGTGTATCTCGAGATGATTTAACGAGCTTAGGAATGATAGGATTATTTGATGCATTAAATAAATTTGATATTAATAGAGATTTGAAATTTGATACATATGCTTCATTTAGAGTAAGGGGAGCCATTATAGACGGGCTTCGTAAGGAAGATTGGCTACCACGCTCAGCGCGAGAAAAAGCCAAAAAATTAGATGCTCAGATTGAGCAATTAGAGCAAAAATATATGCGTCATGTTACACCTGAGGAACTTGCGAAGCATATGGAAGTACCTGTGGAAGATGTTTATCAGACAGTACAAGAGCATTTTTTTTCTAATGTTCTTTCCATTAATGAACAACAAGACCAAGAAGAGGTAGATGGAAAGTCGTTTGTCATACGAGACGATACGACAAAAACACCTGAACAATCGGTGGTTAAATCAGAGTTATTAGATGATTTAGCAGAAAATATTCAGAAGCTTAATGAAAAAGAACAATTGGTTCTAAGTTTATTTTATACGGAGGAACTAACTTTGACTGAAATTGGTGAAATGCTTGAATTATCAACATCACGTATTTCCCAAATCCATTCCAAAGCGCTTTTAAAGTTACGTAAATTATTATCTAGCGAAATGATGAATGCGTAAATATCCTTGAGGGAGAGATTCCGATGAGTTTAAAAGGGGTTGAATTGCAAATTGCGATTCCTAAAACATTTGAAGCTGGGAAAATGGCTGATCAAGTACAACAACAAGCTTTAGCTCAACAAGCACATGCCAATGAAGCGTTAAAAAAGGAAATAGAACGCAAGCAAAAAATTGTCAATACATCAGAAGGTATGGATGAAATAAATGAGGATGAAGATGCAGGTGGCGAATACTTAACGGATATTTACAAAAAGAAGAAAAAGCAACAGGATCAACAAGAAAAACAGGCACAACATCCGTTTAAAGGTAATTTCGTGGATTTTAGTGGATAGGAGTTTACAATGACAACCATACTAATAGCGGTACTATTCTTTTTACAGCTACTTACATTTTACTTCCTTATTATTTTAAATACTAAGCTAGCAAAATTTAAGGATTTAGAAAAGAAGCAAGAACGCTTAATGAGTGAAATGGACGATACCATTAGTGTCTATTTAACAGAAATGAAAGATGAAAACGACCGTCTTATTAAAGAACTACAAAATGTCTCACCTTCAGAGTTAGCAGCAACTAGCGTTCAGCAAACCGTAAGCTATGAACCTCAGCAGGAGCAGGCTTATTCGGCAGCAGAGCAAGAGCTGAAAAAGGACCGTCCATTAAGCTTAGATAAAGATGCTAGGCTCTATGTTCCTAAAAATATTGTAGCCAATGCTTATTCCCGTCAGAGACAGACAACTGAAACAATAGCTTCCTCACCGATGCCTTTAAAAGTAGAGCAAAAGGAAGAAGTTAAAGAGCTAACAATGGAGCAACAGGCATTAAATTTAGCTAAGCAGGGTAAATCAACAGAAGAAATAGCGAAACAGCTGCAAAAGGGAAAAACAGAAATCGAGCTTTTACTGAAATTTCATCACTAAATTGTTGCTAACTGGGAAAAGCTATGATATAGTTGCAAATGGTGTTATTACTACACACGCATTTTGATGTAGTAAGTGGTGCTCTAAGATTAGGGTAGCTTGTTGCAGAAGATAAATGCGGAGGATAAAAACCAAACATACTAGGAGGAAATTCACATGTCAGTAATTTCTATGAAACAATTACTTGAAGCTGGTGTACATTTCGGTCACCAAACTCGTCGTTGGAACCCAAAAATGAAGAAATATATCTTCGTAGAACGTAACGGGATTTACATCATCGACTTACAAAAAACTGTTAAAAAATTAGAGGAAGCTTATGACTTCATGCGTCAAGTTGGTCAAGACGGTGGTAAAGTTCTTTTCGTTGGTACGAAAAAACAAGCACAAGAAGCGATCAAAGATGAAGCTGAACGTTCAGGCAACTACTACATCAACCAACGTTGGTTAGGTGGTACTCTTACTAACTTCGGTACAATTCAAAAACGTGTTGCACGTATGAAACAAATCGAAAAAATGGAAGAAGAAGGTACTTTCGAAGTTCTTCCTAAAAAAGAAGTAATCCAACTTAAAAAAGAACACGAGCGTCTAATCAAATTCTTAGGCGGTATCCGTGATATGCACGATCTTCCAGACGTAATGTTCGTGGTTGACCCACGTAAAGAACGTATTGCGGTTGCTGAAGCTCGTAAATTAAACATCCCTCTAGTAGGTATTGTTGATACAAACTGTGATCCAGATGAAATCGACTACGTAATCCCTGCTAACGATGATGCTATTCGCGCTGTTAAACTTTTAACTGCTAAAATGGCTGACGCTTTAATCGAGTCAAAACAAGGTGAAGAAGAAGCTCCAGCTGTAGAAGCTGCTGCTGAGTAATTCACGTTTACAAAAAGGTGATAAGTGGCTCAAAACCCTTATCACCTTTTTTAGAACCTATCATTAAAACTTTGTTCAACCAATTTGAGGAGGAAACACTAAATGGCAAACATTACTGCACAATTAGTAAAAGAATTACGCGAAAAAACTGGCGCTGGTATGATGGATTGTAAAAAAGCGCTAGTACAAACTGATGGCGATCTAGAAGCTGCAATCGATTTCCTACGTGAAAAAGGTCTTTCTTCAGCTGCTAAAAAAGCTGACCGTATCGCTGCGGAAGGTACTACTTACATTTTAGAACAAGGTAACGAAGCAATCATCCTTGAAGTTAACGCTGAAACTGACTTCGTTGCAAAAAACGACAAATTCCAAGTATTGGTTTCATCTTTAGCGGAGCAATTACTTACTGCGAAACCAGCATCAGTTGAAGCTGCTCTAGAGCTTACAAATGCTGAAGGTGTAAAAATTGAAGATCAAATTTCTACAGCTGTTGCAACAATTGGAGAAAAAATCACACTTCGTCGTTTTGAAATCAAAACAAAAACGGATGCAGATTCATTCGGTGCTTACTTACACATGGGAGGCCGTATTGGCGTATTAGTAACTTTAGAAGGTTCTACTGATGCATCAGCAGCGAAAGATGTTGCAATGCACATCGCTGCAATCAACCCAACTTATGTTTCTCGCGATGAAGTTTCTGCTGAAGAAGTTGAACGTGAGCGTAAAGTATTAACTGAGCAAGCTCTTAACGAAGGTAAACCAGAAAACATCGTTGCTAAAATGGTTGAAGGTCGTCTTGGTAAATATTTCGAAGACGTGTGCCTACTTGATCAATCATTCGTTAAAAACTCTGACCAAAAAGTACGTGATTTCGTAGCTTCTACTGGTGGTTCAGTAAACGGCTTTGTACGTTATGCTGTAGGTGAAGGTATCGAAAAGCGTGAAGATAACTTTGCAGAAGAAGTAATGAGCCAAGTTAAAGGTAACTAATTTAGCGGGCATTTGATCCTAATCAAATAATATCTAGATTTTCTAGAAAAAAATGGGGAACACAACATAGCGTGTTCCCTATTTTTCCGAAATGAACGAAAATAGTAATAGAATTTTCTATTCTGCCTTATTCTCAACTAGCAATTATTGTTAGATATACTATAATGGAAAAGGGAATAGAGATTTTTTAAATAAAGTCTTACGGAGGTTTACAATGAGTGTACCGCAATATAAACGAGTAGTTATTAAACTAAGTGGTGAAGCGTTAGCTGGAGAAGCGGGCTTCGGTTTATCACCAAAAATAATCAAGTCTGTTGCAGAAGAAGTAAAAGAAGTAGTGGATCTTGATGTAGAAGTTGCTGTTGTTGTAGGTGGCGGTAATATATGGCGTGGAAAAATAGGTAGTGAAATGGGGATGGATCGTGCAGCAGCTGACTATATGGGCATGCTTGCAACTGTAATGAACTCCCTAGCTTTACAAGATGCTCTTGAAAAATTAGGCATTGAAACACGTGTTCAATCTTCTATCGTGATGACTCAAGTAGCGGAGCCATACATTCGTCGTAAAGCAGTTAGACATCTTGAGAAAAAGCGTGTCGTTATCTTTGCAGCAGGGACAGGTAATCCGTTCTTCTCAACCGATACGACGGCAGCATTACGTGCAGCAGAAATTGATGCAGATGCGATTTTAATGGCTAAAAACAATGTTGACGGCGTTTATTCAGCAGATCCAAAAGTGGATACAACAGCCATTAAATATGATACACTCACATACTTAGACGTTATCCAACAAGGCTTACAAGTAATGGATTCAACAGCTTCTACCCTATGTATGGATAATGATATTCCACTAATTGTTTTCTCAATTACGGAACCAGGCAACATTAAACGTGCTGTACTAGGCGAAAAAATCGGAACAGTTGTTAGGAGGAATGCATAATGGCAAAACAAGTATTAGAACAAGCAAAAGAAAAAATGAACAAAACAATTGCAGCTTTCACACGTGAACTATCTTCAATTCGTGCAGGGCGTGCTAACGCATCGTTATTAGATCGTATTATGGTTGATTATTATGGCGCCCCGACACCAATTAATCAGCTTGCGGGTGTTTCTGTACCAGAAGCTCGCTTATTAGTGATTACACCTTATGATAAAACAATTTTAGGTGAAATTGAAAAAGCAATTATGAAATCAGATATCGGTATCACACCAACAAATGATGGCTCTATCATTCGCTTAATGATTCCTGCTCTTACTGAAGAGCGTCGTAAAGATTTAGTGAAGCAAGTGAAAAAAGAAGCAGAAGACGCAAAAATTGCTGTACGTAATGTACGTCGTGATGCGAATGATGATTTGAAAAAACTTGAAAAAGCTGGCGAAATCACAGAAGACGATCTACGTGGCTATGGTGATGATATTCAAAAATTAACAGATGAATTCATTGTCAAAGTGGATCAAGTAACGAAAGATAAAGAAAAAGAAATTTTAGAAGTGTAAAACAAACGTTTTACATGTCTATGATGGAACTTTTTGATGAGATGAAGGCGTCCTATACATAACAGGACGTCTTTTCTCTTTACCATTCGAATATGAGCTGAATCATAGAGAAAAGCATAGATGAAATATACAAAGCTGTGCATCACATAAATATTGATTAATTTTTTAACAAACTTATTCTTTAAAAATGTGTATAGTTCTAAAATACGCTAGTACATACATAGTCAATTTAGAGGGGAAAAAAAAGACAAAAAGCGCTTTTGTTTGTTATGATAGGTTAGTATACGTCCGATTAGTTGTAGTGGGGGAGTTAGCATGTTTAAAAAGCTATTAGGTAAACAAATAAATATGGATACACTATCATTGGAGGAGCGTGTGGCCCTAACTAAAAGCGAGCCGATTCCTGCCCATGTAGCGATTATTATGGACGGAAATGGACGTTGGGCAAAAAAACGAGCTATGCCCCGTGTTGCTGGTCATCATGAGGGAATGAAGACCGTACGTAAGGTCACGAGATTTGCGTCAGATTTAGGCATTAAGGTATTAACCGTATATGCGTTTTCCACTGAAAACTGGAAACGGCCAAAACCTGAAGTAGATTTTTTGATGCGGCTACCAGTCGAGTTTTTAGGTTCCTTTTTACCCGAGATGATGGAACGCAATGTACGTGTCGAAATGATTGGAGATCCATCTTTATTACCTGCCCATACACAAAAAGCGTTGTATGAGGCAATGGAAGAAACGAAGCATAATACAGGTCTTATTTTAAATTTCGCCCTGAATTATGGAAGTCGTTCTGAGATGGTTAATGCCATGAAAATGATGCTTCAAAAAGTACAGGACGGTCAATTAACAATGCAAGACCTAACAGAAGAATGCTTAACATCTCATTTAATGACGGCCCATTTGCCTGAACCGGATTTATTAATTCGTACAAGTGGTGAAGTGCGCTTAAGTAACTTTATGCTTTGGCAGCTTGCCTATACAGAATTTTGGTTTACAGATACATTGTGGCCAGATTTTAGTGAGGAAACCTTACTGGAAGCGGTGGAAAACTATCAAAAACGTAATCGCCGTTATGGTGGGTTGAAGGGAGAAGAAACAACTTGAAACAACGAATTATTACCGCAATAATTGCAGCAGCATTTTTCATACCATTCGTTATTTATGGAAAAGTACCATTTGCCATACTTGTGCTAGCAATGGCTATTGTCGGTTTTTATGAAATACTTAAAATGAAAGGTATTTCCATTTTTTCTGTGCCTGGCTTTTTAGGGCTGGTCACTTTAATTTTGCTTGTTATCCCGAAGGACTGGAGTGAAAAGGTTGTAGACTTAATAGGCTATTCGTCTACTCTAATGGTAGTCTATGGTCTGATGATGCTACTCCTTATTTATGTAGTCTTGGTAAAAAATAAAATAACTTTTGATGAAGTTGGTTTTATTTTATTAGGCGCATTTTATGTGGGCTTAGGGTTCCATTACTTAATTGAAACAAGAAATGTAGGTTTAGAGTATGTTGTCTATTGTTTATTGGTCGTTTGGACAACGGATTCAGGTGCCTATTTTGTCGGAAGAAAATTTGGTAAGAACAAGTTATGGCCTGAAATCTCACCAAAGAAAACGATTGAAGGCTTCATCGGTGGAATTGTCATTGCTGTCATTTTCGCTGTCGGTATGCAACTTATTTACCCATTTGCAAATGGTTATATAACACTTGTATTCGTAACAATTTTCGCCTCCATTATTGGTCAGATGGGCGATTTGGTGGAATCTGCTATTAAGCGTCATTTTGATGTAAAGGATTCAGGTAATATTTTACCGGGGCATGGCGGGATATTAGATCGCTTCGATAGTCTATTGTTCGTTGTGCCTTTACTTCATTTTTTACATTTGTTTGGTAATTAATCCGAACTATAAAGGACTTCTATTCATACATTTGCTTAGATAGAAAAAGGGGACAATGTGTTGTGAAAAAAATTAGTTTATTAGGTGCAACTGGTTCAATCGGTTGGCAAACCTACGATATTTTAAAAGAACAACGTGAAGCTTTTCAATTAGTTGCTTTCTCTTCAGGGAAAAATATGGAGAAAACACGAGAAATGATTGATAACTTAAAGCCCGAATTAGTTTCTGTGCAGCTAGAAGAAGATGCGCTACTGCTTGCTAAGGAGTATCCGACTATTCACTTCACATTTGGCGCACAAGGCTTAGTTGAGGTTGCTACACATCCGGCTTCGACAGTTCTTGTTAATGCTGTACTTGGAAGTGTTGGGCTGGAATCCACTTTAGCAGCCATTCGAATGGGAAAAACAATTGCGATTGCAAATAAAGAAACACTTGTGACAGCTGGACATTTAGTAATGGCTGAAGCGAAAAAATACAACGCAACTATTTTGCCAGTTGATAGTGAGCATTCTGCTATCTTCCAATCGATGAATGGTGAAAACCCCAAAGATATTGAACGTTTAATTATTACTGCTTCAGGTGGTAGCTTCCGCGATAAAACACGGGACCAATTAAAACATGTGACTGTGGCTGACGCACTGAATCACCCGAATTGGTCTATGGGCGCAAAGATTACGATAGATTCTGCAACAATGATGAATAAAGGTTTAGAAGTAATTGAGGCGCATGTTTTATTCGATATGCCATATGAAAAAATAGATGTACTTTTGCATAGAGAAAGTATTATTCACTCTCTAGTTGAGTATCATGATACTAGTGTGATTGCACAATTAGGCACACCAGATATGCGCGTTCCTATCCAATATGCTTTAAGTTACCCTGATCGTATCCCGTTACATAATGGTCAGAGACTAAATTTAGCGCAAATTGGTCAATTGCATTTTCAAGAAATGGACTTTGAACGTTACCCAGCATTGCGCTTAGCATACGAGGCTGGCCGTACTGGTGGAACCATCCTAACAGCAATGAATGCAGCAAATGAAGCAGCAGTTGCAGCTTTTTTACAAGGGAAAATAACATTCCTTCAAATCGATGAGACGATTGAACGTGTGATGCAAGCACACCAAAACATTGCAATACCAGATTTACAAACGATTTTACAGGTGGACAGTGAAACAAGAAAAATAGTGTTAGACATGGTAAAATAACGAGAGCAATGTATCGTTAACTAATCGCTTTTAAAGGTGGGGTATTATGCAAACAGCCATTGCATTTATTTTAATATTTGGTTTACTCGTCTTCTTCCATGAACTTGGACACTTCTTATTCGCCAAACGAGCAGGTATTCTAGTACGTGAATTTGCCATCGGTATGGGACCCAAGATTTATGGTAGAACACATGGAGAAACAATGTATACTATTCGTTTATTGCCTATCGGTGGATATGTACGAATGGCTGGCGAAGATATGGATGGCACTGAATTACAGCCAGGATATCGAATAGGGCTTGTTGTCAATGAAGATAATGTTGTTAAAAAAATTATTTTCAATCAAAATAATAAGCAATTACCAGATTTGTTATTTTTAGAAGTTGAGCGTGCTGATTTAGAAAAAGATTTGTTTGTAGAGGGCTATGATGAAGAAGAAAGATTAGTTCGTTATCAAGTAGCGAGAGATTGTATTCTTGTGGAAAATGGACGAGAGCTGGTCATTGCACCTCATGATCGTCAATTTAATGCAAAAACGGTTGGCCAACGAGCGATGACTATTTTCGCAGGTCCATTTTTTAACTTTATTCTAGCTTTTGTAATTTATTTAGTTATTGGATTAATTCACGGAGTTCCAACATATGAGCCAGTTATCTCTGAAGTTGTAGAAAATAATCCAGCTGCGGAGGCTGGGATGCTTGCAGGTGATAGAGTGACAGCCATTGATGGACAGGCTGTTGAAAAGTGGCAGGATTTAGCTGCAATTATTCAGGATCATCCAAACGAAGAGATTATGGTGACCGTAGATCGAGATGGACAATCTGTCAACTTAAACATGACTGTGAAGGAAGTCCAACAGGATGGAGAAAAGTATGGTCAAATTGGAGTGCTTTACGATAGCCCGAGAGAATTTAATCCTCTAAAGGCTGTTGTCTATGGGGCACAAGAAACCTATAATATGACTGTCAAAATATTTGAGCTTCTAGGTATGCTGATTACTGGTAAGTTTACAATAGACGCTTTATCCGGTCCTGTAGGTATTTATAAAGCAACCGAGCAAGTTGCTCAGTATGGAATTATGAACTTAATGAATTGGGCTGCAATGTTAAGTATAAATCTAGGAATTATGAACTTACTTCCATTACCTGCTTTAGACGGTGGTCGCTTATTATTCTTTGGTTTTGAAGCTTTACGTGGGAAACCAATTGACCGTCAAAAAGAAGGAATTGTCCATTTTGTAGGAATTGTTCTACTAATGATTTTAATGGTAGTTGTCACATGGAATGATATACAGAGATTTTTCTTTTAATTAATGACTAGTAAATTCTAACTTTACAATTAAAAGGAATTTTATTTATAGCTTTGGGCGCATTTTCTACGAAACATTGCGCTCAAAGCTAAATTTGTTTATGCTATTGAGAGTATAAACTTATCTATTAAAAAAGGTGGAACACTGAATGAAGCAAAGTAAAACATTTATCCCAACGTTACGTGAAGTACCTGCTGATGCTGAGGTAAAGTCACATAAGCAATTACTACGTGCAGGGTTTATTCGTCAAAATACAAGTGGGGTATACTCGTATTTACCGCTTGCAAAACGTGTGTTATCAAAAATTGAAACAATTATTCGAGAAGAGATGGAGGCCATCAATTCGATTGAGCTATTAATGCCATCTCTACAATCTGCTGAGCTTTGGCAAGAGTCAGGTCGCTGGGAAAAATACGGTCCAGAATTAATGCGCTTGAAAGACCGTCATGACCGTGATTTTGCATTAGGGCCAACACATGAAGAAGTAATTACAACGTTAGTACGTGATGAAATTAAATCTTATAAAAAATTACCGTTAACACTTTATCAAATTCAAACGAAGTTCCGTGATGAAAAACGTCCTCGCTTTGGTTTACTACGAGGAAGAGAATTTATTATGAAAGATGCGTATTCTTTCCATGCGTCTCGTGAAAGCTTAGATGAAACATATGATGATATGTATCGTGCTTATTCTAATATTTTCTCACGTCTTGGCTTAAACTATCGTGCTGTTATCGCAGATGCAGGGTCTATCGGCGGAAAAGGTACACATGAGTTCATGGTCCTTTCAGAAATTGGAGAAGATACAATTGCCTATTCAGATACATCTGACTATGCAGCAAATATTGAAATGGCTGAAGTTATTGCAGATTACCAGACATCTGATGAAGCATTAAAAGAAGTTGAAAAAGTAGCGACACCAGATCAAAAAACAATAGAGGAAGTTTCAGCATTCCTACAAGTAAAACCTGCCCATGTTATAAAATCTCTTGTTTTTGATGTAGATGGAGAGCTTGTAGTTGTTCTTGCGCGTGGAGATCATGAAATCAATGATATTAAATTGAAAAATGCGCTTGAAGCGGGTTCTGTAGAGCTTGCAAGTGAAGCAGCGATTCGTGAGCTATTAGGTTGTGGTGTTGGCTCCATTGGGCCAGTGAAGTTACCTGTAGACGTAAAAGTAGTAGCTGATCATGCGATTAAATCTATTCGTAATGGTATTGCAGGTGCGAATGAAGATGGATTCCATTTAGTAAATGTTAATCCTGAGCGTGATTTTGCTGTGAATGACTACTTAGATATTCGTTTTATTCAAGAGGGTGATCCTTCTCCAGATGGACAAGGTACGATTAAATTTGCGGAAGGCATTGAGGTTGGTCATATTTTTAAACTAGGTACTACATATTCTGCTAAAATGAATGGTACTTTCTTAGACGAGCAAGGGAAATCTCAACCATTTATTATGGGTTGCTATGGTATTGGTGTTTCTCGTATTCTAGCTGCGGTAGCTGAGCATTTCCAAGATGAAAATGGCTTCACTTGGCCAACACAATTAGCTCCATACGATATCCATGTTGTACCTGTAAATACTAAAGATGAAGTGCAAGTAGCTTTAGCAGATGAGCTTTACGGCTTACTAAAATCATATCGCTATGATGTACTACTAGATGACCGTGCTGAGCGTGCTGGCGTTAAATTTGCGGATGCTGATTTAATTGGTTTACCTGTTCGCGTAACAGTTGGTAAAAAAGCAACAGAAGGTATTGTGGAAGTGAAGTTCAGACAAACTGGAGAAACATTTGAATGGAAAAAGGAAGAAGTGATTGACCGCTTGAATGAATTTTTCCGTAAAAACTAATAACCTGTCATGATTGGTTTTAAATGGAAGTGAATGCTTCTAATAGAGGCTTTCATGTAATTTTGATAAAATAGGGATAAATAAATTCGCGACAATTCTGCGGGACAGTGAGCCAAGCAAACAAAACAGATAGTTTAGACTCTCTGTTAAGCTTGAAGAGCGCCCGCAGTGAGGGAGCGAATTTTTTTCTGGCATTCTTGTCCTATGTTGAAGATAAATTAGAATATGAGGCTTATATGGACTGCCTCCTCCTGAAAGTAGGTGTCGATAAATTGGAACAGCAACAAGAGGCAAGAACGAGATTTCGAATGCTTTTGCAGCAACTAGAGTTAACAGATGATGTGTACATGTCATTTTTCGAGGAAGGTGAGTTATCACGGCTAACAGTCCATAAAAAGGATAGACTATGGCATTTTACTATTCAATTGCGTGATATACTGCCATTTCCGCTTTACCAGCTTTTCCGTACCCATTTAACAGATAAATTTTCAGCAATCGCACAAGTTTATACAACCATTGAGACACAAGAGAAAAGTGTAACGGAGGAACTTGTTCAAGCTTATTGGCTAAATGTTGTCGAGCAAATTGATGAGATGGCACCAACTTTGAAAAATTGCCTCATCTCTCAAGTGCCGATGTGGAATGGTCAGAAAATTACATTGGCCTGTATGCAGGAAATGGAATTTATGATGTTAAAAACGAAGTATGCCGACAAGCTAGCAGATAGCTATTGTCAATTCGGTTTTCCAAAAATGGTGATAGACTTTGTACTTCAAGAACAAACTGAAGAAATGATTGCTGCTCAGGAAGCGTTTATGGAACAAAAACGTATGGAAGAAGCGGCTTTATCTCAACAAGCGATGCAGGACTTCCAAAAACGAGAGCAGGAGAAGAAGGACAATCCAGCTATTGCGAACCTTGGTGATCGTCCATTCCAGCTTGGTATGCATATTAAAGATGATGAAATTATGGAAATTAAACGCATTGTTGAAGAAGAACGCCGTGTTATTGTGGAAGGCTTTGTCTTTGATACGGAAATTAAAGTACTGAAAAGTGGCCGTTCTTTATTACAAATTAAAATTACTGACTATACGGACTCTATTATCGTCAAAATGTTCTCACGTGATAATGACGATGCCGAATTGATGCAGCACCTAAAAAAGGGAATGTGGGTTAAAGTTCGAGGCTCCGTCCAAACAGACACATTTATTCGTGATTTAATCGTCATGGCGAATGATATTAATGAAATAAAAAAAGAAACACGTCAGGATCTGGCACCAGAGGGTGAAAAGCGAGTAGAGCTACATTTGCATACACCGATGAGTCAAATGGACGCTGTGACGCCCGTTGATCGTCTTGTTGCACAGGCAGCAAAATGGGGTCATCCAGCAGTAGCTATTACAGATCATGCTGTTGTACAATCCTTCCCAGAAGCCTATGCAGCAGGGAAAAAACATGGCATTAAAGTAATTTATGGCTTGGAGGCTAATTTAGTCGATGATGGTGTACCTATTGCATATGCCCCAGAGCATCGCTTATTAGCAGATGCCACTTATGTTGTCTTTGACGTGGAAACAACCGGATTATCCACTGCTTACGATACAATCATTGAGCTGGCGGCAGTAAAGATTAAAGATGGCCATGTCATCGATAAATATGAAAGCTTTGCAAACCCACATCATCCGCTTTCAGCAACGACCATTGAATTAACAGGTATAACCGATGATATGGTTCGTCATGCCCCAGAAGTAGAGCAAGTCATTAAAGAGTTTCATGCATTTATTGGGGATGGGATTGTTGTTGCTCATAATGCGTCATTTGATATTGGTTTCTTATATACAGGCTATAAAAAATTTGGTCTTGAAGGAACAACACATCCAGTCATTGATACATTAGAATTAGCTAGATTACTTTACCCTACAATGAAAAATCACCGTTTAAATACACTTTGTAAAAAATTCAATATTGAATTAACACAACATCACCGAGCGATATACGATACAGAGGCGACAGGCTATTTACTTTTACAATTATTAAAAGATGCCGATGAATTAGTCATTAAATACCATGATGATTTTAATAAACATATCGGTGGTGGGGATGCCTATAAAAAAGGTCGACCGATGCATTGTACTATTTTAGCTGTTGATAATGCGGGCTTAAAGAATTTATTTAAAATTGTTTCACACTCCCATACAAAGACATTCTATCGAGTTCCTCGTGTGACACGAGCTGTTCTAGAGCAATATCGAGAAGGTTTATTAGTCGGTTCTGGTTGTAGTAATGGTGAATTATTTGAAACGATGATGAATAAATCACCGGAAGAAGCCGAACAGGTGGCAAAATTCTATGATTATATTGAGGTACAACCGAAGGCGGTATATGCACCATTAATTGAACGGAATGTCGTTCGTGATGAATGGACATTAGAGGATATCATTCGAAAGCTTGTTAAGTTAGGGAAGAAGCTCGATAAACCAGTTGTCGCAACGGGAAATGTTCATTATTTAGACCCAACTGATGCTATGTTTAGACAAATACTTGTTGGCTCTCAAGGTGGTGCAAACATCTTAAATCGATCCAAACTACCTGAGGTGCATTTTAGAACAACGGATGAAATGCTAAAAGAATTTGATTTCTTAGGACCAGATCTAGCTAAAGAAGTTGTTGTGACGAATGCACAAAAAGTAGCTGATAGCATTGGAGATGTTAAGCCGATTAAGGATGATTTATATACACCAAAAATTGAAGGCTCTGATGATGAAGTAACCAATTTAACGTATGAAATGGCTCATCATATTTACGGTGAGGAGCTACCCGAAATTGTAAAAGCTCGAATTGAAAAAGAACTAAAATCTATATTAGGACATGGTTTTGGTGTAATTTATTTAATTTCTGCGAAGCTGGTTAAGAAATCTTTAGCTGACGGTTATTTAGTAGGTTCTCGTGGTTCCGTAGGCTCTTCATTAGTGGCAACCTTTATGGAAATTACGGAGGTTAACCCATTGCCTCCGCATTATGTTTGTCCAAATTGTAAGCATTCCGAGTTTTTTGATGATGGTTCGGTTAGCTCAGGCTTTGATTTACCCAATAAAGACTGCTCAGAATGCGGAACACCTTATAAAAAAGATGGACAAGATATCCCATTCGAAACCTTCCTTGGCTTTAAAGGGGATAAGGTACCCGATATCGATTTAAACTTTTCTGGTGAATACCAGCCGAAGGCCCATAATTATACCAAGGTATTATTTGGTGAGGATTATGTGTACCGTGCAGGAACAATCGGTACGGTGGCGGAGAAAACAGCATATGGTTATGTCAAAGGCTATGCGAATGATCACAACTTACATTTCCGCGGAGCTGAGGTGGATCGTTTAGTGCAAGGATGTACAGGGGTTAAGCGAACTAGTGGGCAACACCCAGGGGGAATTATCGTAGTACCTGATTATATGGATATTTTTGATTTCACTCCAGTACAGTTCCCAGCAGATGCTCAGGATGCAGAATGGCGCACAACCCATTTCGACTTCCACTCGATTCATGATAATATTTTAAAACTAGATATACTTGGACACGATGATCCGACAGTTATTAGAATGCTACAGGATTTATCAGGAATAGATCCGAAAACGATTCCTACTGATGATCCTGTCGTTATGCAAATTTTTAGTTCACCTGAATCGTTAGGTGTAACTGAAAAACAAATTGGCTGTAAGACGGGAACATTAGGTATTCCTGAATTCGGTACTCGCTTCGTACGGCAAATGTTAGAGGATACAAAGCCTTCTACATTCTCAGAGCTTGTGCAAATTTCCGGATTATCTCATGGAACAGACGTATGGCTAGGTAACGCACAAGAATTAATTCATAACGGGACATGTGTCTTGAAAGAAGTAATTGGTTGTCGTGACGATATTATGGTGTATTTAATTTACCAAGGTCTAGAGCCATCGTTAGCATTTAAAATCATGGAGTCTGTACGTAAAGGGAAAGGCTTATCAGAGGAATTTGAAGCAGAGATGCTCGCCAATAAAGTACCAGGATGGTATATCGAGTCATGTAAAAAGATAAAATATATGTTCCCGAAAGCCCATGCTGCCGCATACGTATTAATGGCGGTTCGTATTGCTTGGTTTAAGGTCCATTTTCCAATCCTGTACTATGCAGCATATTTCACGGTACGTGCAGATGACTTTGATTTAATTGCTATGGTTCAAGGTTCACAAATGATTCGGGCCCGTATTGACGAAATCAATTTAAAAGGTCTAGATGCCTCTACAAAAGAAAAGAACTTATTAACAGTGATGGAGCTAGCACTGGAAATGTGTGAGCGAGGCATGAGCTTCCAAAAAGTTGACTTGTACCGCTCACAGGCAAGTGAATTTGTCATTGAAGGCAATTCATTAATTCCACCTTTTGATGCAATCCCAGGACTTGGTACGAACGTAGCCAAAACGATAGTGGCTGCTCGAGAAGATGGAGAGTTTTTATCGAAGGAAGATTTACAGCAACGCGGTCGTGTTTCGAAAACACTAATCGAATACATGGATCAGTTGGGCTGTTTGGAAGGAATGCCGGATGCTAATCAGCTATCACTCTTTTAAGGATCAATGAGCTGCTAATCATTCAAAGTTTGATCTGTAAAATCTAGTCATTTCAAAATCCTGTCACAATATGGTTATCTTTCATGAAGGAAATTTGCATTATACCAAGAACTATGCTATTCTAATGGTAATAATTTGTTGATATTTTTCCAGCAAAAGAGTGGGGCTTACCCGCTCTTTTCTGTTGTTATACCGTAGCAAAACAAATTTTGACTAACAGCAGGTAAGACCGTAAAATTTCACCAAAGCAACTGGTGGAATTTCTGTTTTATTATGGTTCATTACACCACCAATACTGTAATGAATGATTGACACGCTAGAATAGATACAGGAGGAAATAATGAGCAAAGTACCATCTTTAATTGAAGAGCTCGCTAAACCAATAGTAGATGAGTTAAATCTGGAGTTAGTGGATATTGAGTTCGTAAAAGAAGGACGTAACTGGTTTTTACGCGTCTATGTTGATACACCAGAAGGTGGCATCGACATTGACCAATGTGCTCAAGTAAGCGAACGACTAAGTTTGTTATTGGATGAAAAAGACCCAATTACACAAAACTATTATTTAGAAGTTTCATCACCTGGAGCGGAGCGTCCATTAAAAAAGGATGCTGATTTTGAAAAAGCAATTGGTAAGTTTATTTATGTAAAAACCTATAAGCCCATTAAGGACATGAAGGAATTCCAAGGCTACTTAACATCCTACGAGGAACATACATTAGTGATGGAAGTACGCATTAAAACGCGTAAAATTACAGTAACAATAGAACAAGAAAAAATCGCATTGGCACGACTAGCCATCGATTTTTAAGCATAATGCATATTTAGGAGTGAAAACAAAATGAGTAGTGATTTGTTAGATGCGCTGAATGCGCTAGAAGAACAAAAAGGAATTTCAAGAGATGTGTTGATTGAAGCAATTGAAGCGGCATTAGTTACAGCTTACAAACGCAACTTTAACCAAGCACAAAATGTTCGTGTGGACTTAAATTTAGATAAGGGCTCTATTCGTGTGTTTTCACGTAAAGATGTTGTGGAAGAAGTAGAGGACGATCGTCTACAAATTTCTTTAGAAGACGCAAAGGTTATTAACCCTGCTTATCAATTAGAAGATATCGTGGAACAAGAAGTAACGCCACGTAACTTCGGTCGTATTGCTGCACAAACAGCCAAACAGGTAGTAACACAACGTGTACGTGAAGCGGAACGTGGTTTAATCTACGAGCAATATGTCGATCGTGAAGATGATATCGTAACTGGTGTTGTGGAACGTTTAGATGCGCGAAATATTTATGTAGGTTTAGGAAAAGTTGAGGCTGCATTGCCAGTCAATGAACAAATCCAAGGCGAAACTTACCATCCACATGATCGCATTAAAGTGTATATTACAAAGGTTGAACGTACAACACGCGGTCCGCAAGTGATTGTATCTCGAACACATCCTGGCTTATTACGCCGATTATTTGAGATGGAAGTACCAGAAATTTATGAAGGAATTGTAGAGATTAAATCGATTGCTCGTGAAGCAGGAGATCGCTCAAAAATTTCTGTCTATGCACACAATGAAGAAGTAGATCCAGTAGGCTCTTGTGTGGGAGCTAAAGGTGCTCGTGTACAAACGATTGTTAACGAACTAAACGGTGAAAAAATCGATATCGTAGAATGGTCGGAAGATCCTGTTGTATTCGTTGCCAATGCGCTTAGTCCATCAAAAGTTTTAGATGTACAAGTAAACGAAGAAGAAAAATCTACAACGGTTGTTGTACCAGATTATCAATTATCACTAGCTATTGGTAAACGTGGACAAAATGCACGATTAGCTGCAAAGCTTACTGGCTGGAAAATTGATATTAAGAGTGAGACAGATGCACGTGAATTAGGTATCTATCCGTCTGCTACAAGCACTTTCGTACCTGCTGTGGATGAAGAAAGTGATTTTGAAGAAGTGGCAGTAGACTTATATCAGGACGACGAAGAATAAGTAAGAAAGCCCGTGTGACGAGTTAACTGACAGTATTCAGTGGGCCCCCTACGCCGACTGAATACTGTCAGAGCGTCAAGTAGAGCATGACTTGTCCACCTCTTACGACAAGCTTCAGAGAGGAATGGTGATTCTTATGGCTGTTAACAAAAAAGTACCTCTTCGTAAATGTGTAGCAACTGGAGAAATGCTACCTAAGAAAGAAATGATACGTGTTGTTCGTTCGAAAGAGGGCGAAGTAAGTGTAGATGTCTCCGGGAAAAAACCTGGGCGTGGTGCCTATGTCTCTAAATCAGAGAAGGCAATCGATATCGCTCGTAAGAAAAATGTATTGGGGCACCAACTTGATGTGAAAATACCTGAAGAAATTTACGAGGAGCTTATTTTGCTAATTCGTAGGGAGTCAATTTTATGATCAATCAAGCAATATTTAATTTGCTTGGAATTGCGGCAAGAGCCCGTAAAGTGATTTCAGGAGAAGAGTTAGTAGTAAAGGAAGTCCGCAATGGCAATGCTAAGTTAGTACTGCTTGCAAACGATGCTTCTAAAAACTCAAGTAAGAAAATTCAAGATAAGTGCACGTACTACAACGTTGAGTATCATGTAATTGGAGATCGTTATGATCTAGGACATGCTACAGGTAAGGAGGCCCGAGTGGCTTTAGCGATTACCGATAAAGGTTTTGCAAGTAAATTGTCTAGTCTACTCAACGAAAAATAATCGGGGGTGAGCAGATGACCAAAATCAGAGTTCATGAATATGCGAAACAAGTGAATAAAACGAGTAAAGAGGTTATTGAAGCACTTAGTAAATTAAATGTGAGTGTAACTAATCATATGTCTATGTTAGAGAAAGACATCGTGTCAAAGTTAAACCAAACATTTAAAGCAACACCTGAGAAAAATGTAGGAAAACAAGCAACTCAAAACATTTCACAAAAATCTCAATCGAATGGTCAACAAAACCATTCGGTGAAAAAGCAAGAAGGTCAAAGGCAGCAATCTGCTACTTCTAAGCCTAAAGTAAATAATCAGCAACACTCAAATTCGTCTAACGAAAAATCTAAGAATACAAAAGGTAATCAAAATAGAAATATGACACAAAATAATAATAATAACAATAATAATAATCGTAGAGGTGGCGGTGGTTACAACCAACGTCCAAAACCAGGGATTCATGGAGGCAAACGTCGCCATCCAAAAACGCATCAACCATCAATACCAGTTAAACAAAAGGAACTTCCAGAAAAAATTACTTTTGTTGAATCATTATCAGTGGCAGAATTAGCAAAAAAATTACACCGTGAGCCATCAGAAATTATTAAAAAATTATTTATGCTTGGGGTAATGGCAACAATTAACCAAGAATTAGATAAGGATGCAATTGAATTAATTTGCGCAGACTATGGTGTAGAAGTGGAAGAGGAGATTCGTGTAGATATCACGGACTTAGAGACACACTTCGAGCAAACAGAAGAAGTAAATGAAGCTGAATTATCAGAACGTCCGCCAGTTGTAACAATCATGGGTCACGTTGACCACGGTAAAACAACATTATTAGATTCAATTCGTAATACTAAAGTAACTGCAGGTGAAGCGGGGGGCATTACGCAGCATATTGGTGCCTACCAAGTAACAGAAGGTGACAAGAAAATTACCTTCCTTGATACACCTGGACACGCTGCTTTCACAACAATGCGTGCACGTGGTGCAAAAGTAACAGATTTAACCATTTTAGTAGTAGCTGCTGATGATGGTGTAATGCCACAAACAGTAGAAGCAATCAATCACGCAAAAGCAGCGGAAGTACCAATCATTGTAGCTGTGAATAAAATGGATAAACCATCAGCCAATCCAGATCGTGTAATGCAAGAATTAACTGAACATGGCTTAGTTCCTGAAGCATGGGGCGGAGAAACAATTTTCGTACCAATTTCTGCATTAAAAGGTGAAGGCATTGACACATTACTAGAAATGATTTTACTTGTTGCCGAAGTAGGAGAATTGAAAGCAAACCCTGACCGTTTAGCACTTGGAACAGTCATTGAAGCTCAGCTAGACAAAGGACGCGGTTCAGTTGCTACGCTGTTAGTGCAAGATGGTACATTAAAAGTGGGTGACCCAATCGTTGTTGGTCATACATTTGGTCGAGTTCGTGCAATGGTGAACGACAAA
Source organism: Lysinibacillus sp. NPDC056220 (assembly GCF_049315265.1). NCBI lineage: Bacteria > Bacillati > Bacillota > Bacilli > Caryophanales > Bacillaceae > Lysinibacillus > Lysinibacillus sp. NPDC056220. Next base: position 405,560 of record NZ_JBMOXD010000001.1, on the reverse strand, counting down.
GGCCGTCGTGTGAAAGAAGCTGGACCATCAACACCAGTAGAAATTACTGGTTTAAATGATGTACCTCAAGCAGGGGACCGTTTTGTTGTCTTTGAAGACGAAAAAACAGCTCGTCAAGTTGGGGAAACTCGTGCGATGTCAGCTATCCAAGCACAACGTTCTGAAAAACAACGTGTAACGCTTGATAACTTATTTGAGCAAATGAGCCAAGGCGAAATGAAAGAGCTGAACTTAATCGTTAAGGCAGACGTACAAGGTACTGTAGAAGCAATGGCTGCTTCATTAATGAAAATTGATGTAGAAGGCGTAAATGTGAAAATTATTCACACTGGTGCAGGTGCCATTACGGAATCTGATATTTCTCTAGCTGCTGCTTCCAATGCTATTGTTATTGGTTTCAATGTACGTCCAGATGTCAATGCAAAACGTGCTGCAGAAGAAGAAGGCGTAGATATTCGTTTACACCGTATCATTTACAAAGTAATTGAAGAAATTGAGCAAGCGATGAAAGGTATGCTTGATCCTGAATTTGAAGAAAAAATTATTGGGCAAGCAGAAGTTCGCCAAACAATTAAAGTATCAAAAGTTGGTACAATTGCTGGTTCGTATGTAACTGAAGGAAAAGTAACGCGTGATTCAGGCGTACGTGTAATCCGTGATAACGTAGTTATTTTTGAAGGTGAATTAGATACGCTTAAGCGCTTCAAAGACGAAGTAAAAGAAGTAGCAAGAGGATACGAATGTGGTATTACTATTACAAACTTCAACGATATTAAAGAAGGCGACATTATTGAAGCCTACATTATGGAAGAAGTTAAACGAGTATAATGATTGTATACGCAGAGGTTGAATTTATCATTCAAACTGCCCATTCGTTAAAAGAGAAACGTGCTGTCTTACAGCGTATGATTACCCGCACAAAGCAGAAATTTAATGTTTCTATTGCGGAAATTGACCATCAAAATGTATGGCAGCGCACAAAATTAGCACTTGTAGCTGTTTCATCATCGAAAGAAGCAGCTGAACGGGAAATTAATCACGCGCTCCATTATTTAGAGTCAAATCCATCATGGGAACAGCTTAATGTGTGGCGAGACTATTTATAAGGAATAGTAGGTAGTTGGGATACTATAGCATAAAAAGACCAACTATCTGTACTGAAATAGAGGTGACAAATTATGTCTCTACGTTCAAACCGTGTTGCTGAGCAAATGAAAAAAGAGCTTGGTGATATTCTTGGCCGTAAAATTAAAGATCCGCGTGTTGGTTTTGTTACTGTTACAGGTGTTGAGGTAACTGGTGATTTACAGCAAGCGACTATTTATATCACATCTTTAGGCAATGAACGTGAACGCGAGGAAACGCTTAAAGCTTTAGTAAAGGCTTCTGGTTTTATTCGATCAGAAATTGGTTCACGTATCCGTTTACGACGTACACCAGAGTTAATCTTTGAATTCGATTCATCGATTGAGTACGGAAATCGTATTGATACTTTGCTAAGAGATTTACACAAAGAATAAGCTAATAAAAGTCTGCCATTTGCATGTTCATGCAGGCAGGCTTTTTATCTTCATGAAGAAGTTTTTTGTCCTGGCAATTATGCTAGGTGCAATATTTATTTTAAAGGCAATTTGGGAGGATTTATATGAACGGTATTTTACCGCTTTGGAAAGAAAGAGGCATGACAAGCCACGATTGTGTCTTTAAACTACGCAAAATTTTACGTACAAAAAAGGTTGGACATACAGGGACATTGGATCCAGGCGTGGAGGGTGTACTACCAATTTGTATTGGCCAAGCCACTCGAATTGCAGAATATTTAACAGATGCAGGTAAAACCTATGAAGCTATTATATCCATTGGTCGTACAACGACAACGGAGGATGCAGAGGGCGAAACGGTTGCACAGGATCAGACTATTAAAAAGTTTTCTCGTGAGCAATTACAAGAGGTTTTAGCTTCATTAACAGGAATTATTGAACAAACTCCACCCATGTTTTCTGCTGTTAAGGTAAATGGTAAACGCCTCTATGAATATGCTCGAAAAGGTGAGACAGTTGAAAGACCGACTCGCCAAGTTACCATTTATGCTCTAGAACTTCTCGATGACAATGAATCCTACGAGGGACAGGAGATTACATTCCCTGTTCGTATCGCTTGTAGTAAAGGAACTTATATCCGTACATTAGCTGTCCAAATTGGGGAGGAACTTGGTTATCCAGCCCATATGAAAGAGCTCGTACGTACTGCTTCAGGTACCTTTACGCGCGATAACTGTTTTACGCTGGCACAGGTGGCTGAGCTCATGGATGAAGAGCAGGTGGCTACTTGTATTTTACCTGTCGAGTATGCATTAACAGACTATCCATATATTGAGATTACTTCTGCCAATGAAAAAGAAATTTTTAATGGACAAGTGCTTCCAGCAGATACATTGTTAAAGATACATGATAAAATTGTCTTTGGAATCAATGGAAAGGCAGTTGCGGTTTATCAAGCTCACCCTTCAAAGGCAGGCTTGATGAAACCACACAAGATGTTTCCGACGATAGAGTAGGAGGATTTTTCAATGGAGGTCATTCATTTAAAATACCCACATCAATTACAGCAAAGAGAAAGCATGCAGCCCTATTCATTAGCGCTTGGCTTTTTCGATGGTGTACATAGAGGGCATCAGGCAGTTATCAAGGCAGCAAAGGAAGAGGGAGAGAAGCGGCAAATTCCAAGCGCAGTAATGACATTTGACCCGCATCCATCATTAGTCCTTGGAGGGCGTAACGAAAAGGTTTTCTATATTACACTCTTACAGCAGAAATTGCAGCTTTTTGAGGAACAAGGCGTGGATACAGTGTTTGTTGTCCATTTCACATCTGATTTTGCTAAACTATCTCCAGCCGCATTTATTGATACATTTATTCGTGGATTAAATATACAACATGTGACAGCTGGCTTCGATTATTCATTTGGGGCATTTGGTAAAGGTACAATGGACGATATGCGTGCATTAAGCAATGGGGATTATGGTGTGACAATCGTTGAGAAGAAGACGGATGATGTGGAGAAAATCAGCTCAACCCGTATTCGTCAACTTTTACAAGAGGGTGATATGGAAGCAGCGAGAACATTATTAGGGCGTCCATTTGAAATAAACGGAATGGTTGTACATGGAGATAAACGTGGTCGAACAATTGGCTTCCCAACAGCAAATGTCCAAGCTTTAGAAGGAACTTTTATTCCTGCAAGTGGGGTCTATGCTGTCCGTCTGTTAGTCCAAAATGCTTGGTATGATGGTGTCTGTAATGTAGGCTACAAACCAACGTTTAAAGATCCGAACGATAAGCAATTGTCCATTGAGGTTCATATTTTAAATTTTGATAAGAATATTTATGGCGAAGAAGTACATGTAGCTTGGTATAAACGTATACGAAGCGAAAGAAAATTTGACGGTATTGATGCTTTAAAAACGCAAATTGAAAAAGATAAACAAGAAGCTATACAATATTTTAACGATTTACAATAGAGTCAACTGAGCTACGGTTTTTACTTGCTTGACTCAATCATTTATGGTAACATTCATAAGTGCATAATGCTCAACCTTAGCTCGGTATATCGAAGACTCCAACGTTTACTGTGCTAATGGGGATAAATAATTTTTCTTAGGAGGTCCATACAAATGGCTATTACAAAAGAACGTAAAAACGAAATTATCGCTGAGTACCGTACTCACGAAAGTGACACTGGTTCACCAGAAGTACAAGTTGCAGTATTAACAGCAGAAATCAATGCTCTAAATACTCACTTACGTACACACAAAAAAGATTTCCACTCTGAGCGTGGTCTTCTTAAAATGGTAGGTCGTCGTCGTCACTTATTAAAATATCTTCGTGAAACTGACGTACAACGTTACCGTGAACTAATCAACCGTTTAGGCTTACGTCGCTAATTACAGCGGACTGTAGACAAACTTATGTTTTGTCTACAGTCTTTTTTTTTTGAATAAAAGGATGGTTTATTTCTCGTCTCTATTTATATTTTGTTCGATAATCAGCCATAACTTTTTTACGCTCCGGTGAACGAGCTAGAAAAAACATGTTCTAGTCAATAAAAGGATGATATATTCTAATCACATTTCGCAACCAAATTCAACTAGTTATATGGTAATCTACCTTTGTTGTCCATGCGACAAAAGAAATAGAGTTGAATCAATGAACTAATCAATAGTGGTTGTTTTTTTTTAGCAATGAATGGCCATTCATAACAGTCCACCATCTATAACAGCTTACTTCAGCTTGTGAAATGTAAAAACAAAATTTATGGTGAGAAGGTGCAGTTGAATGTTTAACAAAATATTAAGAGAGAATAATATTGTTGCAGGAATCTTGACCATTATTCGCATATATCTAGGTTGGCATTGGCTAACAGCCGGTTGGGGAAAATTGATGAATGGATTTGATGCATCCGGTTTTTTAGCAAATGCTATAGCAAATCCAGTAACGAGCGGTGAGGATTTAGCATATCCACTATACGTAAAGTTTATTGAATCATTTGCTTTACCCAATGCTGAAATTATTAATTTCCTTATTCCATGGGGAGAATTTTTAGTCGGCCTGGGATTAATACTAGGATGTTTAACAACATATGCTGCATTTTTTGGAATGGTTATGAACTTCGCATTTTTAATGGCAGGTACTATATCAAGTAACCCTTGGGATATTTTACTTGCTATCTTTATAGCAGCAGCAGGCTTCAATGCCGGTAAGTTTGGATTGGATCGTTTCGTCCTACCAGCTTTCAGCAATATGATCCAAAAAGTAAAAAACAAAGATAAAATAGGTCGACCGGTGTCTAAAACGACATAATTTACATAAAGAAGACGCGAAATGCCCCGTGAATGCTATTTTGACGGGGCATTTATTTTAAATTTCTTCTCTTGACACACTTAAACTTTACTACATACTTAACTTTCTTTATACTAGTAGGATGTATGACAAGTACCGTGTTATAATAAATCTATTGTGTATAGCCTGCACTTGAAATAATAATGTGAAGAAGCATTTATATCTATTTACATACATTACTTTTCGTCAGGAAGGAATCAATTTAAATTAATTCCATATAACAAAAGTATAAAAATGTTTTTTCAATAAAATATAGAAATAAATCTTAAATAAATTGGCAATAACTGAATTTAAATGTATGATTATTTCATGAAATATTTTTTAGCATAGAACAAGCATTTTTGGTACACTTACAATTAGTACATACAGACGAAGTAAGTGTTTTTATAATAGAGAGGGGTTCATTGAATGAACGAAAAGAAAGTCTATTCCTATGAATGGGCTGGCCGTCCACTTGTAATTGAAGTAGGACAGTTAGCAAAACAAGCAAACGGTGCTGTATTAGTACGCTATGGCGACACGTCAGTATTATCTACAGCCACAATGTCAAAATCACCAAAACCACTTGATTTCTTCCCATTAACAGTAAACTATGAAGAGCGTCTATATGCTGCAGGTAAAATTCCTGGCGGCTTTATTAAGCGTGAAGGGCGTCCATCTGAAAAAGCTATATTGGCGAGCCGTTTAATCGACCGTCCAATTCGTCCGATGTTCCCAGATGGTTTCCGTAACGAAGTTCAAGTAATCTCTATGGTTATGTCAAATGATTCTGACTGTACGTCTGAAATGGCAGCAATGGTTGGTTCTTCATTAGCATTAGCTATATCTGATATTCCTTTTGATGGACCAATCGCAGGTGTACAAGTTGGTTATATTGACGGGGAATTCATTGTCAATCCAACAGTGGAACAATCGAACCAATCGACAATTCATTTATCTGTAGCAGGGAACAAAGACGCTATCAACATGGTTGAAGCAGGCGCACTTGAAGTTCCTGAAGAGGTAATGTTAGAAGCGATTATGTTTGGGCATGAAGAAATTAAAAAAATCATCGCATTCCAAGAGCAAATTGTGGCTGAGGTAGGAAAAGAAAAGAAACCAGTTACATTATTTGAAATTGATGAAGCAATTCAAGCGGATATAAAAGCTGCTTGTGAGACTGATATGCATGATGCTATTCAAACGGCTGAGAAACATGCTCGTGATGAGGCAATTCAAGCTGTAAAAGATCGTATTATTGCTTCCTATGAAGAGCAAGAAGCCGATGATGACACGATGAAGCAGGTTTATACAATTCTTGATAAGATGGTAAAAGATGAAGTACGTCGTCAAATTACTGAAGATAAAATTCGTCCAGATGGTCGTAAGCTAGACGAGATTCGACCACTTTCTTCTGAAACTGGCTTATTACAGCGTACACACGGTTCAGGTCTATTTACACGTGGACAAACTCAAGCACTTTCTATCTGTACATTAGGTGCGCTTGGTGATGTGCAAATTATTGACGGTTTAGGTGTCGAAGAATCAAAACGCTTTATGCACCATTATAACTTCCCTCAATTCTCGGTTGGTGAAACAGGACCAATTCGTGGACCAGGTCGTCGTGAAATTGGTCATGGAGCTTTAGGGGAGCGTGCACTGGAAGCAGTCATTCCTGATGAATCAGTTTTCCCATATACAATTCGTTGTGTATCAGAAGTACTTGAATCAAATGGTTCAACCTCTCAGGCTTCTATTTGTGCATCCACGTTAGCTATGATGGATGCTGGTGTTCCATTAAAAGCACCAGTTGCAGGTATTGCAATGGGCCTTATTAAAAAAGGTGAACATTATTCTATTTTAACGGATATTCAAGGAATGGAAGATCATCTAGGTGATATGGACTTTAAAGTGGCTGGTACAGCTAAAGGTGTAACAGCTCTACAAATGGATATTAAAATCGATGGGTTATCTCGCAATATTTTAGAAGAAGCATTGACACAGGCTAAAGTAGGCCGTATGCATATTTTAGAATCAATGCTTGCAACACTTGCAGAGCCACGTAAACAATTATCTGAATTTGCACCTAAAATCGTAATTGTTAAAATCAATCCAGATAAAATTCGTGATGTTATTGGACCTGGCGGAAAACAAATTAATAAAATCATTGAAGAAACGGGCGTTAAGATTGATACAGAACAAGATGGTACAATCTATATTTCTTCAGCTAATGAAGAAATGAATGCACGTGCAAAACAAATTATTGAGGATATCGTACGAGAAGCTAAAGTAGGTGAATACTACTTATCGACAGTGAAGCGTATTGAAAAATTCGGCGCGTTTTGTGAAATCTTCCCAGGTAAAGATGGCTTGCTTCACATTTCTGAAATTCAAGAGGAACGCACTAAGCAAGTGGAAGACGTCTTAAAACTAGGCGATCAATTACTAGTAAAGGTAATTGAAATTGACAAACAAGGTCGTGTGAATTTATCTCGTAAAGTAGTACTACAAGAGGAAAAAGAACGCGCTGAACAACAAAAATAATAAAGATAAAAGGCTGCGTCTAATGCGCAGCCTTTTTAAATAGTTTATTCATAATAAAGAAATATACAGTTGGGGGAGATTTTTTGGTTCAAGTACATACATGTCAGAACGGTGTTCGTATTGTGTCAGAGCAAATTAACCATGTAAGATCAGTCGCTTTGGGTATTTTTGTTAATGCGGGTTCACGCTATGAGCTACCTGAAGAGAACGGTATTACACATTTTATAGAGCATATGTTGTTTAAAGGAACAGCAACTCGTTCGGCTCGTCAAATTGCGGAAGAATTTGATCGGATAGGAGGAGAATTAAATGCCTTTACATCTAAAGAAAATACATGTTATTATGCAAAAGTTTTAGATCATCATGCAGAGCTAGCAGTCTCCATTTTGGCTGATATGTTTTTTAATTCTACATTTGCAGAAGAAGAATTAGAAAAAGAACGGCAGGTGGTATTAGAGGAAATTTTAATGAGTGAAGATGCTCCAGACGATGATGTACATGAAAAGCTATGGAGTGTCATGTATCCAAATGATGCACTGGGCCGTCCGATATTGGGCAGTGCAGCTACTTTAAAGACATTTACTGCAGAGGCGATTCGACATTACATGGCTAAGCATTATGGTCCTGAGTCTGTAGTTATTTCCATTGCGGGCAATATTTCACCACAACTAATGGCAACGATTGAACGATTATTTGGACAATATCAGCCTTCTTCTGTTGCGATTGCACCTGTGCTGACAAACCCCTCATTTCATCCTGGAGAAATCTCAAAAATTCGAGATACTGAGCAAGCACATCTAGCTATTTCCTACCCAGCTATTGGTGTAAAGGACCCTGATATGTATAGCTTTATTGCGTTAAATAATATTATTGGTGGCAATATGAGCTCACGATTGTTTCAAGAAGTACGGGAGGAAAGAGGACTAGCATATTCCATTTTCTCATACCAGTCCTGTTATGCAGATGTTGGGGCGTTCACCATATACGGCAGTACTAGCCGTCAACAATTAGCGCAGCTACAACATACTATTGATGCTACTTTACTCGATATTGTTGCGGGTGGCGTCACAGAAGAAGAGCTTGATAATGCAAAAGAGCAGCTGAAGGGTAGCTTTGTTCTTGGATTAGAGGGAACTGGCGCACGTATGAATCGTAATGGTACGAGTGAGCTCGTTCATCGTAAACATCGTACAGTAGACGAGGTATTAGCTTCTATAGATGCTGTATCTATGGCCTCAGTGGATCGATTGATTGCTAAAATTTTGAAGGCAGAGCCAGCTATTTCAATTATTGGACCAAGTGAATAAAATTACCTCATCGTAAAGCCTTAAGAGAGGTGTCTCAAATGATTATGGAGACACCTCTTTTTTTATAGTATCAATTAGGCATGTAATCAATATTGTAAATCATTACCATTCACGAGAAAATATAAAATGTGGAAAATTAGCTATATGTTGGAGCACTGGCATTATCACCTGCACGGGTAGGATATGCTGAACAAGAAGAGAAAGGTACAGATCAAGAAATTAAAAAAGATGTAACAAAACATCAAGAAACTACATATGCTTCGACTGTCAAGGACAGTATCCGAGGGCAAATGGGGACACCGGATAAAGGTCATGACTGAACAGCTAATCGTTCAAAGTAATAATCTGTATTCCATGTTTTAATCCCTTTTTCATTGTCGAGCCGAGTCGCAATAAGCGTTTCAGGGCATGTAATTCGTCCAAAACCACGCCAATGTCATTTTTTATCGATTGTTCATGCTCGACAAGATTTTTGTTAAAAATTAATAAATCGCCATATTCCTTTTTTAACAACGAAGCCCATTACCGTCCCTGAGGTACTGAAAACTTACACCTTTTAGTGAAAATCCTTCAAATCCTTTTGTAACTCATGGATTGCTAGGGCATACATTCTTACTGATCCCCCTCTAACATGAAAGTGAATAAATTTTGTAATTCTTCATTTGATAAACCAACTGTTTTCGCTAATCTTACGGCCTTCTGTACATGTTCCTCTACCTGTCTCAAAAGCTCCTCACGTAGGAAATCCTGGTTACGTTCTGTAACAAGCTACCTTTCCCAGCGACTGTTTCAGTAAAGCCGCCGTCCTGTTCTAGATCGGCATAGCCATGTTTGTAGTCATTACACATATTTTTAAATCCTTAGCTAAAGCGCGAATGGATGGTAGGGAATCACCTGCTTAGAATTTATTGGCTAGAATGGCTTCTTTGAGCTGGATAGTGATTTGCTCATAAATGGGCTTATCACTGGCATTGCTTAAATGGATATGCAAACTCCTCACCTCACATATCTGTGTATATACACTACATACAGAAGGGAGTGTGAATGCAATATATTCCTACTTTTGGTAGGGGGCACGATTTACAAAAACTCGGCATATATTGAGGTAACGGCTCAAGGAGGGAGATGAGGAATGCTACTATCTGAGATGGTGGATAAAGAGTTAATTCAAATTGAGGGCGGTGTACATTTTGGCATCCTGGCTCATACAGAATGCCTATTAGATGTGCAAACAGGAAAAATACATGGTTTTGAAATTGTCAAAGATAAATTACCTTTCCAAAAAAAGAAAATGAAAGTTAGTGAAATGATCCCTTGGAATGAAATTATATTAATTGGTGAAGATCGAATTTTATTTAACAAGACATCTACAGTACAGTCAGAATATTTACAGTGAGGTGAGCTTTTGGAAAACGAAAAATGGCTCGTTATCGGTGAGGACTCCAGATTAAAGGAACTAGCAACAATGTTAAGAAGTCCATCGAGAACAGTGTTTTATAAAAGAACGACAGTTTGGAACGAGGAGTTAAATAAGCTTGTTTTAGAATTTCAACCAAATAAAATTATTCTACCTATCCTTCCTTTAAAAATAGAAGTGGAACAGCTATATGGTATATCACAGGTTAAATTCTATACAGGTCGTTTAACTATGCATTGGAAGCATCTGCTGGAAAAAAATGAATCCCTTTGCTACTTGCAACAAGAATCGTTTATTTGGCAAAATGCTAGATTAACAGCAGAGGGGTTTATCGCCACGTTTTACGGACTCGAGCAAAAATGTATTTACGGACAAAACTTTACAATCGCAGGTTTCGGACGTATCGCCAAAATGCTCGCTTCTTTACTTGTTAAGATGGGAGCTAATGTTCATATTGTTGCACGTTCGGTTGTACAAGTGAGTGAAGCTAAAGCATATGGCTATAAAGCTACGGACTTAGATGATCGTTTATGGTCAATTAATGAAGGTACATTTATTAATACCATTCCAGCTAAATGGATTACAGAATCGTTTAAAGATCATGTTCCAGCAGTTTTATATGATTTAGCCTCAGAGCCAGGCTGCTTAGATATAGATGCTGAGCAACTTCAAACATATGTGCTGTTGCCATCATTGCCTGGGAAATACTTTGCACATAATGCTGCTGAAATTCTGTGCAAGGCCATAGAGGAGGAAGAAAATTGTTAACGGGGAAACGAATTGGCCTAGGTATTACAGCTTCCCATTGTACGTATGAAGATGTCATACCTAAAATTCAAAATTTTATGGATGTAGGTGCTACAGTTATACCAATCATTACCCATTCCGTTTTACATGCAGCAACTCGCTTTGGTACAGGGGAGGAATGGATTGCAAAAATAGAAGCTTTAACTGGAGAAAAAGTTATTTCTTCAATAAAAGAAGCAGAGCCATTTGGCCCATCCAATCCACTGGATGCTATGGTGATTGCTCCAATGACAGGTAATAGTATTAGTAAGTTTGCAAATGCGGCAACAGATAGCCCTGTACTTATGGCAGCAAAGGCAACTTTACGTAATGGATCACCTGTAGTTTTAGGAATTTCAACGAATGATGCACTCGGCTTAAATGGTATCAATATAATGAAGTTGTTAAATGCCAAAAATATTTATTTTATCCCATTTGGTCAGGACTCTCCTCATTCCAAACCCAATTCCCTTATTGCTGATTTTGACCGAATGGTAGATACTGTTCATGCAGCAATTACTCAGAAAAAGCAATTACAACCGCTGTTGATACAATATTTCAAATAAATCATAGATTACACACAATTTTCAGTATTTTTGTGATACAATAGCACACATTATGGAACATGTATTCAAGGAGAGATGACAGATGACAAAGCAGTTAACAGTTGCGGTTGTTGGAGCAACAGGAGCAGTAGGTTCAAAAATGATGGAGCAATTAATCAAACGTAAATTTCCAATAGGGAACATTAAATTTCTAGCTTCTGCACGTTCAGCAGGGAAATCAATCGAGTTTAATGGTCAAACATATACAATTGAAGAAGCGACACCTGAAGCTTTTGAAGGCGTCAATGTCGCTTTATTCTCAGCTGGTGGTTCTGTATCAGCTGTGCTTGCACCCGAAGCAGCAAAGCGAGGTGCAGTAGTTATTGATAATACGAGCCATTTCCGAATGGATCCAGAGGTACCACTTGTTGTACCTGAAGTGAATCGAGGCGACCTGGCGAAGCATAAAGGGATTATTGCAAACCCAAACTGCTCGACAATTCAAATGGTAGCTGCGCTTGAGCCAATTCGTAAAGCATTTGGATTAACAAAAGTGCTGGTTTCAACGTATCAGGCGGTTTCAGGTGCAGGTATTTCTGCTATTCAAGAGTTAAAAACACAAAGCGCAAACTGGGAAGCAGGTAGGGACGTAGAAGCAAATATTTTACCATCTGGTAGTGATAAGCGCCATTACCCAATCGCTCGTAATGTCATTCCACAAATTGATAAATTCACAGATAATGGATTTACATACGAAGAAATGAAAATGATTAATGAGACGAAAAAAATTATGCATGCACCAGAGCTAAAAGTTGCTGCTACTTGCGTTCGTGTGCCGGTCGTTTCAGGTCACTCAGAGTCTGTTTATATTGAGGTAGAGAAAGAAACATCAATCCAAGAGATTTTTGACGTATTACGCAATGCACCAGGTGTAGTATTACAAGATGATATTGCAACACAAACTTACCCAATGCCTATTTATGCAGAAGGGGAGGACGCTACTTTTGTAGGACGTATCCGTCAAGATTTAGACAACAAAAAAGGATTCCATCTATGGATCGTTTCTGACAATCTATTAAAAGGCGCTGCATTAAACTCTATCCAAATTGCAGAAGCAATGCTTGAGGATAACTTACTATAAGAGGGGTGTAAGGATGAATTTAGGTCGAATTGGAACGGCTATGATTACGCCGTTCAAAGATGATGGCACGATAAATTATCCAGAATTAGAACGTATTATTAATCATTTGATTGACAATGGTACAGATTGTATAGTTGCTTGTGGTACGACTTCTGAAAATCCAACTATGTCCACCGAAGAAAAAATAGAGGTTGTTCGTTTTACCGTAGAAAAGGTAGCTGGTCGCGTGCCAGTTATTGCAGGTACAGGGGACAATGAAACAGCATACTCTATAGCAATGACTCATAAAGCAGAAGAAAATGGAGCAGACGGCATAATGCTTGTAGCTCCTTACTACAATAAGCCAAATCAACGTGGAATCTTTGCTCACTTTGAAACGATTGCTAAACAAACGAGTCTACCAGTCATGCTCTATAATGTCCCTGGGCGTACTGGTGTGAATGTGGCCTATGAAACTTCTGTTGCACTAAGTAAGATTCCTAACATCGCTTGGATTAAAGAAGCAAGCGGCAATTTAGATCAGATGGGCGATGTTATCGAAAATGTTGATCCAGATGATGATTTCTTAGTGTACAGTGGAGATGATGGCCTAACATTGCCACTAATGGCGATAGGTGGGGCAGGCGTTATTTCCGTTGCTGCTCATGTAGTAGGCAATGACATGCAATTAATGATTAAAGCGTTTGAAGAAGGAAATCATAAGCTAGCAGCCAAAATTCACCGAGCATTATTACCTCTTGTACGTGCGCTGTTCGCTCAACCAAACCCTTCACCTATTAAATATGCGATGACAAAACTAGGCTTTGATACACTCAATGTTCGTTTGCCAATGATGGAAATGACAGATGAAGAGAAGGAAAATTTTGATAAAATTTGGGATACGTATCAAGAAAAAGCGAGAAGTTTTAGATAAATATAGACGAGGCTGATTATTCAAATCAGCCTCGTTTTTTAGTTGAGAAATTCATAACATTGCATCCTCAAAAATACTTTAATAACTCTATTTCTATAGAAATCCAATATCTGTATTTCCATCTACTAGTAATAAGAAAAAGATAAGAAAATATATTTCTGATGTGAAACATGTATTTTTAATTTGTGCAAAAGCTTAGCAAACCGTATAATAAATGTTAAGTGGTTGCTGTTCGGGATATTTTTTAGGAGGAAATAAATTGACAAAAAAGAAAAATGAATTGATTCGAATCATCCCTCTTGGGGGTGTGGGCGAAATTGGAAAAGCAATGTACGTAGTAGAAATTGATGAAGAGCTATTTGTAGTAGATAGCGGCTTAATGTTCCCAGAGGACGAGATGCTAGGCATAGATATCGTAATCCCTGATATTACGTACTTAGAAGAAAACAAAGAGCGTGTGAAAGGTATATTCTTAACACACGGTCATGAAGATGCAATTGGCTCTATTGCCTATGTATTGCAAAAAATAAAAGCACCAGTGTACGGTTCAAAATTAACAATTGCTCTAGCAAAGGAACATTTGAAAGAATTACCTGCACCACATCAGGTAAAGTTTTTTGAAGTAACAAATCGTAGTCGTATGAATTTTAACTCAACGTATGTAACATTCTTCCACACAACACATAGTATTCCCGATTCGTTAGGGGTGGTGTTCCATACATCTGAAGGCGCGATTGTTCATACAGGAGAGTTCAAATTCGATCAATCGGCGACAGGTAAATTTAAACCTGATTTAGCGAAAATGGCCCAGTTAGGGGAAGACGGCGTCTTTATTCTATTATCTGAGTCTTGTGAAGCTGAACGACCAGGTTATACGACATCGGAAATTGTCATTGAAGAACAATTATCAAAAACATTCCACTCAGCACCGGGACGTATTTTAGTAGCTGTTTATGCATCGAATTTTATTAGAATTCAACAAGTATTTGCCCAAGCTCAAAAATCATTCCGTAAAGTAGTGATTGTCGGGAAACCATTAGAAAAGGCTGTAGATTTAGGTGTACAGCTTGGCTATTTAACAGTAGAAGAAGATACGATTATTCCAATTTCAGAAATGCAAAAATATCAAGACGATGAAATTATCATTATTACAACAGGTAATAAAGGGGAGCCTTTAGACGCTCTAGAAAAAATCGTACGTAAGCATCATCGTGATATTAAAATTAAGCAAGGTGATACAGTTTTAATTACATTTACACCTTCACCAGGTATGGAAGTGCAAATGGCTAATACGATGAACTCCATTTCTAAAGCTGGTGCTGAAATTCTAACTTCTAGCAAAAATGTGCACGTATCAGGTCATGGTAGTCAAGAAGATTTAAAGCTTATGTTAAATTTAATGCAGCCAAAATATTTTATTCCTGTTCAAGGGGAATACCGTATGCTGATTGCTCACTCTAAATTAGCTCAACAGCTAGGCATGCAAAAATCACAAATCTTTATCGCTGATAAAGGGGATATTGTCGAATATAAAAATAATAAAATGCGCATGAGTGGACGTGTACAAGCTGGTAATGTCTTAATCGATGGGATCGGTGTTGGCGATGTGGGGAATATTGTTCTTCGTGATCGTAAATTATTATCACAGGATGGTATTTTCATTGTGGTCGTTACATTAAATCGTGCCCAAAAGAAAATTGCATCTGGTCCAGAAATTTTATCACGCGGCTTTGTATATGTTCGTGAATCAGAAGAGTTAATGGTCGAGGCATCGGACATCGCAAGGACTGTCATTGAAAAATATGTCGGGAAAGATACATTTGAATGGACGAATATTAAGCAAGAAATTCGTGATACTTTAAATACGTACCTATTCCAGAAAACAAAGCGTCGTCCAATGATTATCCCAATCATTATGGAATATTAATACAAATGACTCATCGTCAAGGCTTTGAGGAAAAGTAAATGGAAAAGGATTTTCTCCCAATTGCGGTGGAAAATCCTTTTTTTGGAATGTTAGAGTTCTACATGGTATGATTCGCTACATATATAAAATGGATTGCAGAAGAAGGTGATAGAGATGGCAGTTAGTAAAAGAAAAAAGGTTACTAAAAGCAAAGCAACAACAGAAAAAAAAGAAATGTCTCCCCTTATGTATGAAATTCTAGGACTGCTCTTAATTGCGCTGGCAGTCATCATGATTTTTGAATACGGTATGATAGGACGTACGCTACAAACATTCGCAATGTTTCTTTTAGGTAATTTACATTTTGCGGTTCCATTTATGCTAATATTCGTGGCGTTATTAATGATGATTGGTCGTAAAAAGGTCGGTATGAAAGACCGCTTAATTTTGGGTATGCTCCTTATTATTATGAGCTTAACCATTTTTAGTCATGGCATTTTATTTGAGCAATTATCAAAATCAGGTGGCTTATTATCTGATTCGGTTCTACGTGAATCATGGCGAATTTTAATCAATACCGAGGGAATTATTCATCGCAGTAATGCACTTGGTGGTGGAATGATTGGTGCCCTATTATTTAGTGGTCTTCATGTACTGTTTGAAGCATCAGGGGCGAGGGTTGTTGCTTGGGTTATTTTCTTTATCGGATTGATTTTGGTGACTGGGAAAGCATTGGTGCCATATTTGGCAGAGAAAATGCCAGATTTATTTGGTAAATGGAAAAAGAAACATCGAGATAAGAAAAAAAATGCACCTAAAAAGCCAAGCAATCGTCGTTCTAGAGCTGAAAGTGTGGACGAGGTTGCAGCGGTCAATCAAACTACTGATATGCCTGAGCAAGAAGAAGAAATACATCATGAGCCAATTATCTCTGCATTTACACAAAATGTGTCTCAGGAAAGAGCCATATTTGATCAGGCAGATTTAGTGGAACATGAACAGGATGAAGCAATAGATGAGGTCCATATGCAAGGGACAGATACTGTAGAAAATGCAGACTACCAGCTTCCATCTTATAATCTATTACAATTACCACCCCAACATGACCAAAGTGGAGAATATTCCGTTATCCAGGCGAATGCCAAAAAGCTCGAACAAACATTGCAAAGCTTTGGCGTAAAGGCAAAGGTGACACAAGTTCATTTGGGGCCGGCTGTTACAAAATATGAAATTTTGCCTGATATTGGTGTCAAGGTAAGTAAAATTGTTAATTTGCAAGATGATCTAGCTTTAGCACTGGCTGCTAAGGATATCCGTATGGAGGCACCAATCCCTGGAAAATCGGCGATTGGTATTGAAGTGCCAAATAGTGAGGTTGCCATTGTCACTTTACGAGAAGTATTAGAATCGAAGGATGGCGCTAAGCCGGAAGCATTGTTGCAAGTAGCGTTTGGACGAGATATTACGGGACAAGCTGTTCTTGCAGAGCTCAATAAAATGCCGCATTTACTGGTAGCGGGTTCAACAGGTAGTGGGAAAAGTGTCTGTATAAATGGCATCGTAGTGTCCATACTAATGCGTACAAAACCTCATGAGGTAAAGCTGATGATGATTGACCCGAAAATGGTGGAATTAAACGTTTATAATGGTATTCCCCATTTATTGGCGCCTGTTGTGACAGATGCACGAAAAGCTTCTCAAGCCTTGAAAAAAGTGGTTTCTGAAATGGAACGTCGATATGACCTGTTTTCACATACAGGAACACGAAATATTGAGGGCTATAATAATCATGTTCAAAAGGTCAATGAACAAACAGATGAAAAGCATCCAAAGCTACCTTACATTGTAGTCATTGTAGATGAGTTAGCAGATTTAATGATGGTCGCATCTAGTGATGTGGAGGATTCAATTACCCGTTTAGCCCAAATGGCACGTGCAGCTGGAATCCATTTGATTATTGCAACGCAAAGACCTAGTGTAGATGTTCTAACAGGTGTCATTAAAGCTAATATTCCATCCAGAATTGCATTTGCGGTTTCTTCAGCCATTGATTCGAGAACGATTTTAGATATGGGCGGAGCAGAACGATTACTTGGTCGCGGAGATATGTTATTTTTACCAGCCGGTGCATCGAAACCAAAAAGGGTACAAGGGGCCTTTTTATCGGATCAAGAGGTGGAGGGTGTTGTGAATTTTGTTATAGAACAGCAAAAGGCGCAGTATCAAGAGGAGATGATTCCTACTGAAGAAGAAACAATTTTAGAGGAAACCGATGAATTATATGACGAAGCAGTGCAATTAGTTGTCAGTATGCAAACAGCATCTGTGTCAATGCTTCAGCGTCGCTTTCGTATAGGTTATTCAAGGGCTGCACGTATTGTTGATCAGATGGAACAACGCGGTATTGTAGGGCCTCCTGAGGGCAGTAAACCTCGTCAAGTACTTATTCATCAATACGACAATTAAACAGTAAATGGATGGTCCTTCCTGTATTTTTGTCCATTATTTGCAACGATTTTGAAGAAAGAATGAATTCTATAACAGATTTTATTTAAAACTGTTTATTTCATTCTGCAAAAATGTTATATTTATGAACGATTAGTAGGAATGTTGTACATCAGATGTCTGATCTCTGATTTGGTGGTGATATATGTGACTATTAAAGCAGATCATCGTCATCTCTATCTTCAAGTTATCGATCGTTTAAAATCTGACATTGAGGCTGGCATTTTTAAAGAAAATGAAAAGCTGCCTTCAGAATTTGAATTATCGAAATCACTCGGAGTCAGTCGAGCAACACTTAGAGAAGCACTTCGACTGTTGGAAGAGGAAAATGTGATTGTGCGCCGACATGGGGTTGGGACTTTTGTTAACCCTAAGCCGTTGTTTACATCAGGCATCGAGCATTTATCGAGCATTTCTTCTATGATCGAGGCAGCAGGTATGGAGCCTGGTTCGCGTTTTTTAAAAGCGGCTGAGCACATTCCTTCTGAGGAAGATTTAAAACGCTTCCAATGTGATGGCGACGATAAAATACTCACAATTGAACGTGTCAGAACAGCGGATGGTGAGCCAGTAGTTTACTGTATAGACAAGCTACCCGCAAGCTTCCTGCCTACTGACTTTGTCGAAAAAAAAGAAGTTTCACTGTTCTCTGCTCTTGAGCAATCTGGAAAAATTCATGTTGCCTATGCGGTTACGTATATTGATCCAGTTGGGTATCATGAACAAGCTTCACCGATTTTGAATTGTGGACGTGAAACAGCTCTTTTAGTGTTAAAGCAGTTGCATTACGATGACCATGATCAAGTAGTGCTCTATTCAAAAAATTATTTCCGAGCTGATAAATTCAGCTTCCATGTAGTTCGTAAACGGGTGTAGAACATTTCTAAATTTTTTTCCTGCTAATTACAATACCTTTGGGGGGTTAATTAAATGAAAAAACGTAAATTTGGTTTAGTATTAACATCAGTATTAGCGGCAAGCGCAATTTTAGGTGCTTGTGGTACAAAAGACGAAAAACCTGCAAAAGAAAATGATAATGCTTCAGGTGGAGAAACATCAGAAGAATCATTTTCAGTAGCAATGGTTACTGACGTAGGTGGCGTTGATGACAAATCATTCAACCAATCTGCATGGGAAGGTGTTCAAGCTTACGGAAAAGAACACGGTCTTAAAAAAGGTGATGGTGGCTTTGACTACCTACAATCAGCTTCAGATGCTGACTATGAAACAAACTTAAACAACTTAGTACGTCGTGACTTTAACTTAGTTTATGGTATCGGTTTCATGATGGCTGATGCAATCGATGCAGTAGCAGCTGAAAATCCAGACAATCACTTTGCATTGATTGATGCTGAAGTTAAAGCAGACAACGTAGTAAACGTACTGTTCAAAGAGCAAGAAGGTGCATTCTTAGCTGGTGTTGCTGCAGCAAAAATGTCTAAATCAGGTAAAATCGGCTTCGTAGGTGGCGTAGATATTCCAGTTATTAACCGCTTCCACGCAGGTTTTGTTGAAGGCGCTAAAGCAGTAAATCCAGATATCGATATCCAAGTAAAATATACGGGTGCATTTGATAAAGCAGATCTAGGAAAAATCACTGCTAACAGCATGTACTCTTCAGGTGTAGATGTAATCTTCCACGCTGCTGGGGCAACTGGTAATGGTGTATTCTCAGAAGCAAAAGAACGTAAAGCAAAAGATCCAAATGCGGATGTATGGGTAATCGGTGTAGATGCTGACCAATACGAAGAAGGTAAAGTAGACGATAAAACAAATGTAACTTTAACTTCAATGTTAAAAGGCGTTAACACAGCAGTAGTAGATATTTCAAACAGAGCGAAAAACGGTGACTTCCCTGGTGGAGAAACACTTGTTTATGGTTTAGCTGAAGATGGGGTTAAACTTGCAGATTCTCGCGGTGCAATTCCAGAAGATGTACAAAAAGTAATCGATGAATATAAAGAAAAAATTGCTAAGGGTGAAATCAAAGTTCCAGAAAAAGTGGAAAAATAATTCATCTTTTGATCATCATAAGGGACTTTTAAGAAGGACCTTATGATGATTTTTCAATCTATCGTTATATTTAGATTATTCGCAATTCTCTATTTAACTAGATTTATATGAACCTTTTAGAGGTAGTATTAATGATTTTCATAATGATGGTAACAAGTTAATAGAAGAAAGGTTTCTAACGATGACCTTTCCTGTATTAATTTAGCAAAACACCTACCTCTATAGGTGGGATTAATCAGTAAATAAAAGATAGCCTTTGGTAACGAAAGCGGTCTAAAGAATTAGTGAACTGTAGCAAAAAAAAGCTCTAACGGTCATCTAGTTTATATACATTTCGAATACTGGATGTATTGCTAATCTGTGCCATCAGTCATAGTAGAGGCAGATACTAAACGCTAAGGCGGAATTACTTTATAAAAGTGCCTATTAAGGGAGTGACAATATTGGAACATGTGATTGAAATGCTAGGAATCCGGAAAGAATTCGGTAATTTCGTGGCGAATAATAATATCACCCTCCAACTGAAACAAGGCGAAATCCATGCATTGCTTGGAGAGAATGGTGCAGGTAAATCGACTTTGATGAACGTCCTTTTTGGTTTGTATCAACCAGAGGGTGGCGAAATTCGCGTTCGTGGGAAAGCTGTGAAAATTACAAACCCAAATGTTGCCAATGATTTAGGGATTGGTATGGTGCATCAGCACTTTATGTTGGTAGAGAATTTTACAGTAACAGAAAATATTATTTTAGGCTCCGAGCCAACTAAAATGGGTATTGTCAATATAAAAGATGCAGCAAAAAAAGTACAAGCCCTTTCTGAGAAGTATGGCTTGGATGTTGATCCTAATGCTAAAATTGAAGACATCACTGTTGGTATGCAACAACGTGTTGAAATATTAAAAACATTATATCGTGGTGCTGAAATTTTAATCTTTGATGAACCAACAGCCTCTTTAACACCACAAGAGATTATGGAATTAATTCAAATTATGCGTCGTCTTATTGCGGAGGGAAAATCTATTATTTTGATTACCCACAAGCTAAAAGAAATTATGGAAGTGTCCGATCGTGTAACGATTATCCGTAAAGGTGAAGGAATTGGCACTGTTGTAACCGCTGACACAAATCCTGATCAGCTAGCTGAAATGATGGTTGGCCGACAAGTTGAATTTAAAACAGAAAAAACGGATGCGAATCCAACTGATGAAGTACTTGCGATCCATGACTTAGTTGTAACGGATTACCGTGATATTGATAAGGTAAAAGGTCTGAACTTAAAGGTTCGTAAAGGTGAAATTGTCGGTATAGCAGGTATTGATGGAAATGGTCAATCAGAATTAATCGAGGCGATTACAGGTCTTCGTAAAATTAAAAGTGGTACTGTCGAACTAAACGGTAAAAATATTACAAATTTGAAGCCGCGTAGCATTACAGAAGAAGGCGTTGGACATATTCCGCAAGACCGTCATAAGCATGGTCTAGTGTTAGATTTCCCAATTGGTCATAATATTGCGCTACAAACGTATTACCAATCTCCTATAGCAAAAGGCTTTGTCATGGACTATAAAAAAGTGTCAGAGAAAGCTAATCAAATTATTAAAGAATACGACGTGCGTACAGGGAATGGCGAAATGACACCTGCCCGTGCATTATCTGGTGGTAACCAACAAAAAGCTATTATTGGTCGTGAAATTGACCGTAATCCTGATTTATTAATTGCCGCTCTACCAACACGAGGTCTGGACGTAGGGGCAATTGAATTTATTCACTCGCGTCTAATTGAGCAACGCGATAAAGGAAAAGCCGTTCTGTTAATTTCCTTTGAATTAGATGAGGTTATGAATGTATCGGATCGCATTGCCGTTATTTATGATGGTCAAATTGTGGATGAATTAAATCCTAAAGAAACAACAGAACAAGAGCTTGGCTTATTAATGGCCGGCCAAAGTAAAAAAAATAATAAGCATGATGCGAAGGAGGGGAACGACTAATGTCAAATCGTGTCATTAATATACTCGTTCCTATCATCTCTATCATTATCGGTTTAATTGTAGGGGCTATCGTCATGGTAGTCAGTGGCTATGACCCAGTACAAGGTTATATCGCTCTTTGGACAGGTATATTTGGAGATTCATACTCAATAGGGAACACAATTCGTCAAATTACACCATATATATTGGCAGGTCTTGCAGTAGCGTTTGCCTTCCGTACAGGGCTGTTTAATATTGGTGTTGAAGGTCAGCTTATTTTAGGTTGGCTAGCTGCAGCTTGGGTTGGTTATGCATTTGAGCTACCTAAAGTCATTCATTTACCATTGGCATTACTTGCAGCAGCAGCAGCAGGTGCATTTTGGGCCTTTATTGCAGGTTTCTTAAAAGCGAAATTTAAAGTGCATGAAGTAATTGCGACAATTATGCTTAACTATACTGCGTTATATATTGCCAACGCGGTCATTAAAAAATTGTCAGATGGTAGCTTTAAAACAGAACGTATTCATGAATCAGCTTCATTACGTTCTCCGTTTTTAAGAGAGCTTACAGACAACTCAAGTCTTCACTATGGGATCATTGTTGCACTATTAATGGTTGTAGTTATGTGGTTCATTTTAGAAAAAACAACTCGTGGATATGAGCTGAAAGCTGTAGGGTTCAACAAAAACGCTGCAGATTATGCGGGTATGAGTGTTAACAAAAACATTATTTTAGCGATGACTATTTCAGGTATGTTTGCGGGTCTTGGGGGAGCGATGGAAGCTCTAGGTACGTTCCAAAACGCATCCATTAAACCTGGCTTCACAGGAATTGGGTTCGATGGTATCGCCGTAGCCTTACTTGGTGCAAATACACCACTTGGCGTAGTATTCGGGGCATCACTTTTTGGTTCATTAAAATATGGTGCATTAAATATGCCAAATGCTGCCGGTATTCCAGAAGAAATTGTATCGATTATCATCGCGTTAATTATCTTCTTCGTAGCATCAGGCTATATTATTCGAGTAGGCTTACAGAAGCTGAGCAAGAAAAAGGAGGGACAATAACATGAGCTTTTTAGAAATGTTATATTTCATCATCCCTTCAGCGATTCTTTATGCAACACCTTTGATTTTTACAGCCATCGGTGGGGTA
Organism: Lysinibacillus sp. NPDC056220; assembly: GCF_049315265.1. NCBI lineage: Bacteria > Bacillati > Bacillota > Bacilli > Caryophanales > Bacillaceae > Lysinibacillus > Lysinibacillus sp. NPDC056220. The sequence continues at coordinate 382,481 of NZ_JBMOXD010000001.1, read as the reverse complement.
TTCTCTGAACGCTCTGGTGTTGTCAACATCGGGCTAGAGGGCTTAATGATTGTTGGTGCTTTTGTTGGTATATTTATTAATTTAGAATTTGCTTCATCATTAGGTGCGGCAACTGTTTGGGTAGCAATGCTAGCGGCTATTGTAATTGGTGCGATTTTCTCACTTTTCCATGCCGTTGCTTCTATTTCCTTCCGAGCTGATCAAACGGTATCAGGGGTAGCTATTAACTTACTAGGTTTAGCTGCTACTGTATTCTTAGTAAAAATGATTTATGATAAAGGTCAAACAGATATGATTGACCAACCGATTCGCCGTTTTGGAATTCCTTATTTAGAGGACATCCCATTCTTTGGTCGTTTATTGTTCCATGATGTTTACAGTACGTCTATTCTGGCGTTTGTGGTAGCATTTGGTGCTTGGTTTATTATTTATAAAACTCCATTTGGCTTACGCCTTCGCGCTGTAGGTGAGCACCCAATGGCAGCAGATACAATGGGGATTAACGTCAATAAAATGCGTTATATTGCTGTTATGATTTCTGGGGCTCTAGGTGGACTTGGTGGTGCTGTCTATGCACAAACAATTACACATGACTTCTCACATGCAACAATTGCTGGTCAAGGCTTCATGGCGATCGCTGCCATGATTTTCGGGAAATGGCATCCAATTGGTGCGCTAGGTGCAGCCCTATTCTTCGGTTTGGCACAAACATTAAGTATTGCGGGGAACCAAATTCCTTTCATCGAAAATGTTCCAGCCGTTTATTTACAAATCTTACCGTATGTGCTAACAATCCTTGCTTTAGCAGGCTTTATCGGTAAAGCGAATGCTCCTAAGGCAAGTGGACAACCATATATTAAAGGTAAGCGTTAAAATAAGTCATGATCAAAGACTGAGTGAAATATGCTCAGTCTTTTTTTCCATGTTGAATGCATATAATTTATAATTTTTCCCATACATACTTTGGATTCTTTTTGCAATTATAGACAGTAGACATGTATAGTATGTGTAGTACATCGTTATATTAAGAAGGATAGGAGGGTTTCATATGTTTAAAACTATACCTTTTGCCAAAGGTGTCAATTTGCATATCCGACAAACGACCCAATTTAAAACCGTAAATTTTTCAATTAAATGGAGAAGAGCATTAACGGCTAAAAGTGCATCGGAACGTACTGTATTAACCAATGTCCTGCAGCATAGTAATGCTAAATATAAAACAACCGCTGCTTTTCGAAGCTTTTTAGACGATCTATATGGCACTGTTTTATATTTTGATACGTCTAAAAGAGGGAATGAGCATACAGTCCTCATGAATGTGGAGACTGTAAATGATCACTATTTAGCAAATACAAGTGTGTTAAATGACGTACTTGGTTTACTGCATACGGCTATTTTTGAGCCTAATTTAGAAAATGGAGTCTTTAAGGAATCCATTGTGGAACGAGAAAAGAAGACAGTTATACAACGTATTGAATCTATTTTCGATGATAAATCTCGCTTTGCTCAATTCCGCTTACAGCAAATCCTAAGACCAAATGAACCAGCATCTATTTCGGCAAATGGTAGTGTCGAGGAAATTCAAAAAATTACACCTTCCTCCTTATTTGAGGCTTATCAATCCATGCTAGCTAACGATAAAATAGATATTTATGTTGCTGGGGATATTAATGAAGAGGAAATTGTAGCGAAATTAAAAAAAGCGCTACCATTTAATGATCGTATGCCTGAAGAAGTGCCAGCCGTTCTTCCGCAACAGCATCCTCAAAACGATTTTGTTCGAGAACAGCATGAGATGAAGCAAGGGAAGCTTCACATTGGCTTTAGTACGCCTGTAAGATTTGGTAATCCAGACTTTGCTAAAATGCAGATTTTTAATGGTATTTTCGGTGGTTATCCACATGCAAAATTATTTATGAATGTTCGTGAAAAAGAGAGTCTGGCTTATTATGCTTCTAGCTCCTATGCTTCACATTATGGTCTTGTATTTGTAGTTTCTGGGATTGAGGCTAAAAATGAGGAAAAGGCGTTATCTTTAATTAAAGAACAGCTTATGACAATGCAGTCTGGTAACATAACAGATTTAGAACTAGAACAAACAAAAGCTATGCTCACGAATCAATTAAAAGAGTCCTTGGATTCTGCCCGTGGACAAATCGAAATTTTTGATCAATATAAAGATTTACCGGAGGAGTTCTCTGTAGAATCTTGGGCAAATAAGTGGAAAGCTGTGACGAAGGAAGATGTTGTGGACATGGCGAAGCAAGTGCAGCTTGAAGCGGTCTATTTCTTAAGTGGAAAGGAGCAAGCCGCACAATGAAAACAATTGAATTTAAGCAACTAGATGAAACCCTTTATTATGAAAAGCTTGAAAATGGTTTAGATGTATATATATTGCCGAAAAAAGGTTTTTCTAAAACATTTGTAACTTTTACAACGAAGTATGGTTCTATTGATCGCACGTTTATACCGATTGGTCAAACAGAAAGCATTACTGTGCCAGATGGAATCGCTCACTTCTTAGAGCATAAGATGTTTGAAAAAGAAGATGGAGATGTCTTCCAAAAGTTCAGTGAATATGGTGCTTCTGCTAACGCCTTTACATCGTTTACGCGTACGGCATACTTATTCTCTTCAACTGATAACATTTACAAAAGTACTGAAACGTTATTGAATTTTGTACAGGAGCCATACTTTACAGAAGCGACTGTCAACAAAGAAAAAGGAATTATTGGGCAAGAAATTACGATGTATGATGATCAACCAGATTGGCGTTTATATTTTGGTACGATTGAAAATATGTATCATCATCACCCCGTAAAAATTGATATTGCTGGGACAATTGAATCGATTGATGGCATTACGGCGGATCATTTATATACGTGCTACAATACGTTTTATCACCCATCTAATATGCTATTATTTGTGATTGGTGCGGTTGACCCAGAGGAAATGATGACTTTTATCCGTGAAAATCAGGGTAAAAAAGAGTTTTCTGAGCCTGCATCCATTGAACGTTTCTTTGAGGAAGAACCAACTGAGGTAGCGATTAGCGAACGAACATTAAACATGGATGTACAAAAGCCTAAGGTTTATGTTGGATTGAAGGCAAAAGAAACCAATTTGTCAGGTCGAGAAATGTTAAAGCATGAGCTATCTGTTCAAATTGCGCTGGAACTTATTTTTGGACGTACATCTAATTTTTATGAACGTGTTTACGAAGAAGGTTTAATTGATGAAACATATGCGTTTGATTTTACATTAGAAAATGGTTTTGGATTTGCAATGATTGGTTCTGATTCTTCAGAGCCTGATAAATTAACATCGGCAATTAAAGAAGAATTGGCCAAATTTGAAGGGAATTCACAATTTGAAAGTGCTGATCTTGAACGTATTAAACGCAAAAAAATTGGTTTCTTCTTACGTGCTTTGAATTCTATAGAATTTATCGCTAACCAATTTACTCGTTATTCCTTTAATGACATGAATTTATTTGATGTTGTACCAGTTCTTGAGGAATTAACAATTGATGATTTGTACAAAGCGTTTGTCTCAGTTCAGGGTGAATCTCAACAAACCGTGTTTAAAATTTTACCAAGTAAGCAGGATGCCTAGTGAAAAAGTTTGCTCTTGTACTAGGTGCTTCAGGTGAAATTGGTCACGCTATTTGTCATAGCTTGGCTGAAGAAGGCTGGTCTATCTATTTACACTATTCAACTAATAAAAATGCTGCAGAAACTTTATGCGATACACTTACTAAAACTTTCCCTGCACAAGAATTTATGCTTGTACAGGGGGATTTTTCAATTGTAACAGGAGCAGAAATGGTAGCCGCACAGATTTTTAATGTGCAGGCTATTATTTTCGCAAATGGACAAGCGCATTATTCGCTGCTAGAGGATACAACAGTGGAAGATATGGACGCATTATGGAGAGTCCATGTTCAAAATCCGATGAGGCTGACAGCTTTACTATCTGAAAAGCTTCGTCAGCATGATGTCAGCTATGTATTATTTATCGGCTCTATATGGGGAGAAGCTGGATCTGCTGGGGAGGCGCTGTACGCAACTGTAAAAGGAGCACAACATGCATTTGTTAAATCCTACGCAAAGGAAGCAGCATTATCTCGTATTCGAGTAAATGCCATTGCTCCTGGCTTCATTAATACATCGATGAACAGTCATTTAAGCAAAGAGGAGCTTAATTATATTTTGGAGGATATTCCTCTAGGCTCAATTGGACAAACAATAGACGTGGCTGAGATGGTTCGTTTTTATTTGTCTGGGAAAGCCGATTACGTGACAGGACAAATCATTCGATTAAATGGTGGTTGGTACATATAATCTTCTTTTTTACACATACTACATGTGTAAAGGAGGAGAAACATATGACCATTTTAGAAAACTGGCAAAAATGGACATCGTTTTTAGGACAAAACGTTATGCAAGCTGAATCAAGTGGCATGCCTAAGAAAATGATTCAAGCAGCTGCTGTCCAAATTGGTGAATATTTAGCTTCAAATGTAGATCCTAAAAACGAGCAAGAGCGAGTGCTGTCGGATTTATGGGGCGTTGCCTCTGAAGATGAAAAGCATGCATTGGCGAATTGTGTCGTTAAGCTTGTCCAAAATAAGCATGTGCAATAAAAAAAGAGGAGAGCTTATCTCCTCTTTTTTCTATATAAAAAATTTATTTTTTTGTGAAAACGGGAACGTATGTAAGCCTTATTTCTATGCATTCAAAAAAAATAGTAAGTTTTTAAAAATAACGCCGCAATTCCATGTATTCTAACTTTCCATTACATAAAAAATCAGCTATGATGGAACTTATAAAGGATTTTTTACGTTAACTAATAGGAAGGGAACGAGTGTGTTGAGCGATTGGTACTTTGAATATGAGATTCAGGTGAATCGCCCTGGATTATTAGGAGATATTGCTTCACTTTTAGGGATGCTTCGTGTCAATATTATTTCAATCAATGGTGTCGATGAGGATCGGCGTGGTATGTTAGTGCATACAGACAACGATGAGGCAATTGAACGCTTTCGTACAATTGTTTCGACAATGGAACATATTAACGTAACCAAATTTCGACAACCAAAACTTCGAGACCGCTTAGCTATTAGACACGGTCGTTATATTCCAAGAGATGCAGACGAAAAAAACACTTTCCACTTCGTAAGAGATGAACTTGGTATTTTAGTCGATTTTATGGCCGAACTCTTTAAAAAAGAGGGACATAAGCTGATTGGTATCCGTGGCATGCCACGTGTTGGTAAAACGGAGTCTATAGTAGCAGCAAGTGTTTGTGCCAATAAAAAGTGGATTTTTCTATCGTCCACGATGATAAAACAAACGGTTCGTAATAAATTAGTGGGGGATGAATTTAGTCGTAATAATATCTTTATTTTAGATGGTATTGTGACTCGTCGTTCATCTGATGAGCGACATCTACAATTAGTGCGTGAAATGATGAATATGCCATGCATCAAGGTTGTAGAGCATCCAGATATGTTTGTTCAGCATTCCGAATATAAAATAGAGGATTTTGATTATATTATTGAATTACGTCATCACACAGATGAAGAAATTACTTATGAAATAATGGAAAAAAATCATATGTCCGAATCCGATTCATTTGGTGGATTTAATTTTTAATTTGATGTTAAAGTAGGTGTTATTAGTGGCAGAATTAGGGACTCGACTGAAAGAGGCGAGACTGTCTAAAGGCTACAGCTTAGACGATTTACAAGAAATAACGAAAATTCAAAAGCGTTATTTAGTAGGAATTGAAGAGGGCAATTATTCCATTATGCCTGGCTCGTTTTATGTACGAGCTTTTATTAAACAATATGCAGATGCGGTTGGTTTAAATGCAGAAGAAATATTAGAGACTTATAAAAATGAACTGCCGAGTACTCCAAATGATCAAGTAAGTCAATCTATCACGAATAGTCCAAGCAGAAGAAAGGTCACGAAAGGCCCTTCCAATAAAATGATGGAGGCAATGCCGAAAATCATTGTTGCGTTATTTATTGTCGTAATCATTGTAGCAATATGGGTGCTATGGCAATCTAAAAACAGTCCAGGGACAAGCGAAGGCAACACAACGTCTCCTGAAATTGAATACGATACGAATGTTAAGCCTATTGATAGTGCGAAAGATAAGAAAGAAAAAGAAGAAAAAGATGCTCTGAAAAATGACCAAAAAGATACAGATTCTAAAGAAGAAACACCAACTGATGAAGATCAAACTGATCAAACTGAAGAGATCAAGCAAACCATTTCCGCGGGTACTGTTGAAGCAGATGGAGAAACAACTTCATACACGTTAACAGGTACAGATACACTGAAACTGAAAATTGAGGTTTCAGGTCCTACATTTGTTGGTATTCGTAATCAACAGCAACAAGAATTATTAACGGATACTCGTGTTTATAATGCTGGTGAAGTGGTAGAATTTGACGCGACGACTCAAAATTATGTTCGTATCCGTCTTGGTAATTCTACGCAAGCTAAAATCTATATTAATGACGAGCTTCTCACATATGCACAGCAAGTTGTAACTCAAAATATCGTCATCAATTTCAATAAAGAACAGTAGTCATCATGTGATGGCTACTTTCTTTCATCATGAAAGGTGTTAGAAAAATGAACATACCAAATAAAATTACCATCTCACGAATCTTGCTTATTCCATTTTTTGTCATTGTTATGATGTTTGATTTTGGCTGGGGAACATTGACTCTATTTGGGGCAGAGATGCCAATCCATCATTTTATAGGTGCACTTATTTTTATTTTAGCTTCGACAACTGATTGGGTAGATGGTTATTATGCACGTAAGTATAATCTTGTGACTACATTTGGGAAATTTTTAGATCCCTTAGCTGATAAATTACTTGTATCAGCAGCGTTTATTTTAATGGTAGAGCTTGATATGGCACCAGCCTGGGTGATTATTATTATTATTAGCCGTGAATTCGCTGTTACGGGTTTACGCCTTATTTTGGCAGGTGGAGGAGAGGTCGTAGCGGCCAATCAGCTTGGCAAAATCAAGACTTGGGCACAAATAGTAGCAATCGCTGCTGCGCTTTTACACAACACAATTTTCGAACTCATTGGTATTCCTTTTGATATGATAATGCTATATGTAGCATTGTTCTTTACGCTATGGTCTGGGTGGGACTACTTCTACCTTAATCGACGTGTTTTACTTGAGTCTAAATAAGAAAGGTCTTGTGAATCATGAATGCTGAAATTCTAGCGGTGGGCTCAGAGCTATTATTAGGTCAAATTACGAATACAAATGCGAGATTTATCTCGAACCAGTTATCCGAGCTAGGCATTAATGTTTTTTACCATACAGTAGTTGGTGATAATGCAAAACGTTTAGAACAAGCTATTGAAGTGGCAGAATCTCGTGCAGATTTAATTATATTTTCGGGAGGACTAGGACCTACGAAAGATGATTTAACAAAAGAAACGATTGCTCGCCATCTCGGTGTTTCTCTTGAGTTTGATGAGGTAGCATTAACTTATATTGAGCAGTTTTTTGCCAAGCGAGGACGTCCTATGACGGAGAATAACCGGAAACAGGCTTTAATTCTAGCTGGAAGCGAAATACTAGCGAATCACCATGGAATGGCGCCTGGTATGATTTTCAACAATAATAATCATACGTATATCTTACTTCCAGGGCCACCAAAAGAGCTTGAGCCTATGTTTCAATTTGAGGCGAAGCCTAAACTTGCCGCGATGCTTAATGATGGAGGGATTATTGCCTCACATGTGATGCGTTTTTATGGCATTGGTGAAGCCGAACTTGAAGTTCAGGTACAGGATATTTTAGATGCTCAAACAAATCCAACCGTCGCTCCACTTGCGTCGGATGGTGAGGTAACATTGCGCGTAACAGCAAAGGCAGAAACAGAACAGCAAGCCCAGCAACTTATTGCTGCCAAAGTGGCTGAGATACAAGCCCTTGTTGGTGACTATCAGTATGGTATGGATGATGATTCACTTGCTTCAAAGACAGTTGAAATGCTCTTAGATAATCATCTTACTATTTCTGCTGCGGAAAGTTTAACAGCAGGATTGTTTCAATCGGAGCTTGCAGAAATTCCAGGGGTAGGGGACGCACTCATTGGAGGTGTCGTGACCTATGCGGCAGAAGCAAAAGTAAAGCATCTTGGTATTTCACAAGAATTAATAGATACGCACGGCGTTGTTAGTGGTGAATGTGCTGCTGCAATGGCAAGTGCAGTTCGGAAACAATTTGGTACAAACATTGGAATTGGGCTAACAGGGGAAGCAGGGCCTACAGCACATGACCATCAGCCAGTAGGAACGGTTTGGATTGGTATTGCCATCAATGATGAGGAGCCACTTACATACTTACTTCATTTATCTGGTATGCGAAATACAAATCGACTTCGTGCAGTGAAATTTACATGCCATTATTTAATGCAGCTTTTAGAAGAACGCGGTTATACAAAACGATATTAACATAGAGTGAAAATAGGAATTTGGGTAGAGAAAAACTATCCAAATTTTTATTTTGTATAAAAATCGAATAAATGTTCGCTTTTTTCTTGCGTGTTTTCTCAAAAACAAGTATAGTAGAGATAGACAAACACAGTGAACAGTTTTCGAAGGAGGAAAATGAATGAGTGATCGTAAAGCAGCCTTAGAACAGGCTTTAAAACAAATTGAAAAGAATTTTGGTAAAGGTTCAATTATGAAACTCGGTGAAAAAACCGATTTAGAAATTGCCACATCTTCAAGTGGATCACTAGCACTTGACGCTGCATTAGGCGTAGGTGGTTATCCACGTGGACGTATTATTGAAGTGTATGGTCCTGAATCGTCAGGTAAAACAACAGTTGCTTTACATGCTATTGCTGAAGTACAAGCAAAAGGTGGACAAGCAGCATTTATTGATGCAGAACATGCATTAGACCCTATCTATGCTCAAAAATTAGGTGTCAATATTGATGAGCTATTATTATCACAACCAGATACAGGGGAGCAAGCACTTGAAATTGCAGAAGCACTAGTTCGTAGTGGTGCAATTGATATTATTGTTATTGACTCCGTTGCTGCTCTAGTGCCAAAAGCTGAAATTGAAGGAGATATGGGGGATTCTCATGTCGGCTTACAAGCCCGCTTAATGTCACAGGCATTACGTAAACTTTCAGGTTCTATTAACAAATCAAAAACGATTGCTATTTTCATTAACCAAATTCGCGAAAAGATTGGGGTAATGTTCGGAAACCCTGAAACAACACCAGGTGGACGTGCCCTTAAATTCTACAGCTCTGTACGTTTAGAAGTTCGCCGTGCAGAAGCTATTAAGCAAGGTAATGATATTGTTGGTAACCGTACGAAAATTAAAATTGTCAAAAATAAAGTAGCGCCGCCATTCCGTACAGCTGAAGTTGATATTATGTATGGAGAAGGTATTTCTAAAGAAGGCGAAACAGTTGATTTAGGTGTAGAATTAGACATCGTGCAAAAAAGTGGTTCTTGGTATGCCTACGGTGATGAGCGTCTAGGTCAAGGGCGAGAAAATGCAAAACAGTATTTAAAAGAAAACCCTGCTGTTTTGGAAGATATCTCGAACAAAATTCGATCCTCTTATGGTATTGCAGCTTCTTCCTATACAATTGCTGCGCATGAAGAAGACGAGATGGATGAAGAATTAATGTCACTTCTTGATGAAGAATAATCAAACGATTGCATTGTTCCCAATTTATTAAGGGAACAATGCTTTTTTTGTCTATAATCTAAAATTTTTACACATAATAAGATAGAAGCTATATGCCTCAGAAATTATTTCTTATGTACTGGGTGGACGTAAAAGGTATAAAAGGTAAATTTTTTTCTAGTGTAAAAGTTATAGGGAAAAAATTCACTGAATGGATAGGACTTACTTTTTTTCTGTTTAGAGGGCGAACAGGTGCCCGACTATCCTTGACAGAGCTGATGGCTAGCTATACAATTAAATATGTATAATTTCTGAATTATGACTTTAAATAGGCAGTACATTTTATCTTCATTTAGCAAAAGTTTTATAGTTAAATATCCTTTTCGAAGGATGTCAAAACGCCTACTGAATGCAGATAATACCTTTGGTCAATTAAACGGATTTTGTTTTAAAGGCTAACAAAATCTTGTACAATTTGCCAAGGGACATAGATGTATGCGCCGACTGAAACTGTAATACCCAAATAGCAAGAGGAGGTGTTCATATGGATGGAATTACTATCATCTCCGCTTTGCTTGGACTCATCGTTGGTGCCGCTGTTAGCTATATCTACATGAAAAAAGTGAATGACTCAAAAATCACTGGTGCTAAACATGTCGCTGAAACAATCGTTGAAGAAGGAAAACGAGAAGCGGAGGCATTAAAGAAAGAAGCACTACTTGAAGCCAAAGATGAAACTCACAAATTTCGTACTGAAGCCGAAAATGACATTCGTGAACGTCGTTTAGAACTTCAAAAACAAGAGAACCGTTTATTGCAAAGAGAAGAGAATCTTGATCGCAAGGATGATACTCTAAATAAGAGAGAAGCAAGCTTAGAGCGTAAAGAACAAGCTCTAGCTGAAAGACAACAGCATATTGAACAGATGGAGAGCAAAGTGGACGAGCTCGTTGCATCACAAAAAACAGAACTAGAACGTATTTCTGCTTTAACTAGAGAAGAAGCAAAATCAATTATCTTAAATGAAGTAGAAAAAGAGCTAGCAACTGATATTGCTGTGATGACGAAGGAAGCTGAGACACGTGCAAAAGAAGACTCAGATAAAAAGGCACGTGAAATCTTATCATTGGCACTACAACGATTTGCTGCAGACCATGTAGCTGAAACAACAGTATCTGTTGTAAACTTGCCAAATGATGAAATGAAAGGTCGCATCATTGGTCGTGAAGGCCGTAATATTCGTACGTTGGAAACGTTAACAGGCATTGATTTAATTATTGATGATACTCCAGAAGCGGTTATTTTATCAGGCTTTGATCCAATCCGTCGTGAAACGGCTCGACTTGCACTTGAAAAACTTGTACAGGATGGTCGCATTCACCCAGCTCGTATTGAAGAAATGGTGGAAAAATCTCGTCGTGAAGTGGATGAACAAATCCGCGAAACTGGTGAGCAAACTACATTTGAAATTGGCATTCATAACTTACATCCAGATTTAATGAAAATTTTAGGCCGCATGAAATATCGTACAAGCTATGGACAAAATGTTCTCAAACATTCAATTGAAGTCGCGCATTTGGCAGGTTTACTGGCAGCTGAATTAGGTGAAGATGTGGCGTTAGCTCGTCGCGCAGGCTTATTACATGATATTGGTAAAGCCATTGACCATGAGGTAGAAGGTAGCCATGTTGAGATTGGCGTGGAATTAGCAACAAAATACAAGGAACACCCAGTCGTTATTAATAGTATTGCTTCGCATCATGGTGATACAGAAGCAACATCTGTTATCGCGGTATTAGTTGCGGCAGCTGACGCATTGTCAGCAGCTCGTCCAGGTGCACGAAGTGAAACACTTGAAAACTATATCCGCAGACTTGAAAAATTAGAGGAAATTTCAGAAAGCTATGATGGCGTAGAGAAATCTTATGCAATTCAAGCGGGACGTGAAATCCGAATAATCGTACAACCTGAAAAAATTGATGATTTAGCTTCTCATCGTCTTGCACGTGATATTCGCAAGCGTATTGAGGAAGAATTAGATTATCCAGGTCATATTAAAGTAACAGTCATTCGCGAAACTCGTGCTGTAGAGTACGCGAAATAATATTGAAAGTTAGAGGTTTCTCTAGATTCATATCTAGAGAGCCTCTTTTTTAATTTAGCCAGAGTCATGTTTGAGGAGCATCCATCATAAAAAAGAAAAAGGCTAGATTTTCTGCAGATGGATTAAAGAAGAAAGATGTGATCAAAATGATAGATCTTCATGCCCATATATTATTTGATGTGGATGATGGACCTAAAGAAGAAACGGATTCCTTAAACATGTTGAGGCAAGCTGCACGGGAGGGGATCACAGATATAGTCTGTACTTCACATGCTATGCATCCACATTATCATGTCCCATATCGCAAGGTAGAAGCGCTAGTCCGTTATTTACAACAGTTACTGCTGCAACAAAAAATCCCAATCACCCTCCACACAGGACATGAAGTTCGTTTACATGATGAGCTTTTGGCTCATCTTCAGCAAAAGCAACTTCATACATTAGCTCACACCCACTACATTCTATTAGAGCTTCCTTCAACTACAATCCCTGCTTATACGAAAGAGATAATTAGACGTTTAAAATGTGCTGGATATATATCGATTTTGGCACATCCTGAACGAAACCTTGCTATTAGAGAAAATCCGAAAAGACTTGATGACCTCATCCATGAAGGCGCATTTACACAAATAACGACAGGTAGTTTAACAGGCTTATTTGGTAAGGAGGTGCAGCGACTATCATTGGCTTTAGTAAGAGCAAATTACATTCATATGATTGGCTCTGACGCCCATAATGTAAGCACAAGAACGTTTTGCTTCCAAGCGGCACTTCAATATCTAGAGAAAAAGAATGAAATAGAGATGGTTGAGCGACTCCTCATGAATAATGCAAATGTTTTAGCTAACAAGCCTATCATGCGATTTGAACTTGAGGATATTGTTGTGAAGAAGCGGTGGCTTTTATTTTGATAACGTATGTAGAATTGAGTGTGAGAATAATATGAAACTATTCATCACATTAATGTTTAGCGCTCTTATTTTAATGAGCCTTATGCAGCCCGTCGATGGCATTTACCATAAATTATCTTTAGTTCTCAGCCTTTTTATAATTAGTATCTCTATACTTTGTCATAAAAAAATTATTATTCAAAATGTACAAGCTAGTATTTTTTTTAGTATGTATACGTTCTTTTGTATCATTGCAGCAGGGGTAAACCAAGATATGAATTTATTGAAAAATAGTCTTCAATTATATTGCATGTTTTTAGCAGTTTCTATTTTCTTTAATGACCTTGTGAAAGAGCATGTCATGGATATTGTTGTGAATAGTGTTTTAATAGCCTATGTCCCATTTATATTTGTATGTTTCCAACAAGCGCGCTATATGTTTGGAGGGTTTGCAGGTGTATTTGAGAATCCCAATACCATGGGGTTTTCTATGATGGGGTTAGTGGTTGTTGTACTTATAAGACTCTATCAGCTAGCCGTGAAAATATTACATGAACGACAACAGCCGAAATTAATTTTATTATTTGTTTTTTATACGACGATATATTTAATTTGTATGTATATCATACTGCTTTCGAATGCACGTACTTCATTGTTCACGGCTGCACTAGTGACGATTGTAGTAATTGTTTCTAGTATCAAAAGCTTGAATAAAGCCTTCCTGCCATTCCTAAAGTTTAGTGCTCTTTTTGCAGGTACTGTTCTAGTTGTATTAATAGCTTTCTTGAAAATGAATAGGATGCAAGATGCTGTACAAAGTATTTTATTAAAAATGGAAAAAAAGTCTACGAATATGACAGATGGCCGCCTTGAAATTTGGCAATATGTTTTTGAGCATGTTCAATTTTGGGGGCATGGTGTGGAATCATTATGGACTATAGGTGTATCTCATGCTCACAATACATTTATGAATATTTTACAGGAAGCGGGTCTACTGGCATTGATTAGCTATTGCTGTTTTTTGCTAGCCATTGCTAAAGGCTATCGCCGAATGAATGCCCAGCTTACCGTTTTGATGACGTTAATTATAGTTGCAATGTTAGGGGTTTCTACATTTGAAATTCTTTATTTTAACGTGCTCCATATTCTTGTGTTTGTTGTAAGTGGTAGCTTGAGAGATACGGACAAAAAGACGACATTGACCGAATAAGCGATAGGCTTGTTTAATATACTTTATTAGCATTGCAGCTATCTGCCTACATTAGGAGGGATCCATTTTGTGAATGAAGAAATGACAATTCAAAGTCTAGTAAAAGTATGGCAAAAACGCTGGTTCTTCATCCTAATACTGATGATACTGTCCATTGGCATTGCTGTTTTCATTAATTATTTTCTTCAAACACCTATTTATGAAGCGGAAACTCAATTATTGGTCAATCAAAAAAGCTATGAGAATCAGCAACTAATAGGAGCGCAGAATGTTGATACGGACCTTCGTTTAATTAATACGTACAATGTTATTATCAAAAGTCCTGTTATTTTAACAAAGGTAATTGATGTCCTAGCACTAGAAACATCTCCCGAAACATTAATGAAGCAAATAGAGGTTTCAAGCGCCAATAATTCACAAGTGGTTAATATTCGTGTACAGGATGAAGATGAAGCAAGGGCTGTGAAGATTGCCAATACGATAGCTGAGATTTTTAAAGAGGAAATTCCTATTTTAATGCATGTGGACAATATTAATATTCTCTTTGTTGCCCAATCCAGTGAACATCCAGTACCGGTGAAACCCAATAAATTGCTGAACCTCCTAATAGCGACTATTGGTGGTTTCAGCTTGGCACTCGTGCTCGCCTATTTTTTAGAAACGCTTGATAGGACGATTAAAACAGAGCAGGATATCGAGGAAATATTATCATTACCTGTGATTGGAGTTGTCAGTAATATTGAATTACTCAATAGTAAAAAATCAAGAGCCGGGGGGTCCTCCTAATGCTGTTCAAAAGAAAAACAAAAAAAATCCCAATGGCTCGCAAGCTGGTAACAGTTTCCGATATGATGTCAATTCCTTCTGAGCAATATCGCACCATTCGGGCGAATATTAAATTTTCGCAACCCAATCAAGATGTTAAAACTATTCTAGTCACCTCCTCTATCGCAGGTGAAGGAAAATCGACCAATGCGGCTAATATCGGTGTTGTGTTTTCACAGGAGGGAAAACGTGTCCTCATTATTGATGCTGATATGCGTAAGCCCACGCTCCATCATACATTTTATCTTGATAATGTTTTTGGCTTATCATCTGTATTATCACGTCAAGCGACCTTACAAGAGGTGATTCAAGCAACCTTTGTAGATGGTGTGGAAATCATTTCGAGTGGCGCTATCCCCCCTAATCCAACAGAATTATTAGCCTCTGAAACTATGACTTTATTGTTGCACGAAGTGAAAGAACGCTACGATATTGTGATGATTGATGCACCACCATTACTTTTTTTATCGGATGCACAAATTTTATCTAATAAATGTGATGGTACTCTTTTAGTTGTTAATACGGGCACAGTAGGAAAAGCAGCTGTTGTAAAATCAAAATCCATCTTAACGATTGCTAAAGCCAATATATTAGGTGTCATCTTGAATAATTATAAAATGAAGGGCAGCACGTACGAGCAATATTATGGAAAAGAATAAAAGGTGGAGAATGACATTGAAAAGGGTTTTGCATATTATCCCCACTACTGATTATGGCGGTATAACGACCATGATTGTAGATACTTGGATGAATGTTAATAAATTTTCATACCATTTTGATTTTGTGTCATTTAATAAGGGGACTTATCATGAAATTCTCTTACAGCAAGGTTCGAAAATATTTTACGAAACGTATATTACCGAGCAAGGTCCACTTTCTTATATGCGGAATATTTATAGGATTATAAAACAATATCAATATGATGCCGTTCATGATCATACAGGCTACCGAGCAGTTTTTACCATGCTAGCAGCTCGTTTAGCAGGTGTATCATGTCGTGTATTACATAGCCATACGAATGTTGCTGAAGAATGGAACAATAAAGCTCTGTTAGCATTGTTGAAAAGGCTAAGCGTTGGAAATGCCACGAAATTGGTAGCGTGTAGTCAAAAAGCGGGTGAATTTTGCTTTCATAAAAGACCCTACGAGGTTATTGCCAATCCAATTGATATGCAGAAGATAAAGCGTTTATCGCCAGAAGAGAAAAAGAGTTTAGCAGAAGATTTAGGGATTCAAGATGGGGATTTAGTAATTGGGCATATTGGTCGCTTTGTACCTGTGAAAAATCATTCCTTTTTAATTGAGCTTGCTGTTAAATTAAAGCAACAAAACATTCCATTTAAATTGCTTTTGATAGGAGATGGCCCCTTAGAGCAGGAAATTCGCCTTCTCGTCAAGGAACAAAAAGTAGAGGATTATGTTCAATTTTTGGGACCACGGGCAGATAGTATTAAGCTCCTTCAACTCATGGATAAGTTTATTTTACCGTCTTATTTCGAGGGCTTTGGCATTGTATTATTAGAAGCTCAAATTTGTGGTACACCAGCCATCGTTTCTTCCACACTGCCAAAAGAGGTAGATCTTAATGTGGGATTACTACAGTATTTAGAGCTACAGGGAGATATTAATAGTTGGCTGCAAGCTATTATAAAAATGAATGTAAAACCAAATCCGCAAATTATTAGGAAGAGTCTTAAAAATAAAGGTCTTGATGCAGAAGAAATAGCAATTAGATTATGTGCGCTTTACACATAGCTAGTAAACTAATTCAAAGGATGAGACTATCCAAAAAAAAATTAAAATTACTCATATCATCACTACCACAGGTCTTGGCGGAGCAGAAGCAATGCTTTACCGTCTTTTACAAAACGTGGATAGGGACATGTATGAGATAGAGGTTATTTGTCTAACAGAGATAGGAACTTATGGTAAGTATATTGAACAACAATTAAACATCAAAGTAACAATATGTGATATGCGACGCAGTATGGGGATTGCCTTTGTTCGTTGTTATCAACGATGTCGAGAGAGTGATATTATTCAAACTTGGATGTATCATGCTAATCTTCTTGGATACATTCTTTCAAAATTACTCAAAAAGAAATTAATTTGGGGTATTCACCATAGTAATTTAAATAAAGATGACAATAAACGAAGGACAATTTTTATTGCGAAGCTTTGTGCAAAATTATCTAAACATGTGGACGCTATTATTTCTTGTGGTCCAAAGGTGAAAGAAATCCATGAAGCTATTGGGTACAAGAATAAGCAGCACCGAATTATTGTAAATGGTGTAAATACAGATTTTTATAAGCCTAGTAAGAAGCGTCAATATTATTTGGAGCGATTCAACATAGTGAACCAACCTATTTTATTGCATGTAGGTAGATGGGACCCTTTAAAGGATTATGAAAATTTGCTGGCAAGTTTAAAGCAGTTAAAGCAAAAACGACAAGATTTTTATATGTTTTTAGTTGGCTATGAGATAGAAAGCTCTAATGAGGTATTGCGGCAAATGATTGAAAACGCGCAGTTAGAGCAGTTTACATTCCTATTAGGTAGTAGAGACGATATTCCACAATTAATGGCTGCAGCTGATCTATTCATTTTATCATCTTCTGGAGAGGGGCTACCGAATGTGTTGGTAGAGGCACTTGCCAGTGGCACTTGCTGTGTGACTACAAATGTTGGGGATTGTGAATTTTTAGTAGGTAATTATGGAGAGGTTGTACCTTCTAAGGATGCGGTCGCTTTATCGAAAGCCATCAATAGGGCATTAAATTACGATTCAAAGACATATGAACAAAAAGCTAATCTTGGTCGTGCACATGTTTTAGCAAACTTTGAAATTAAGCATGTGGCAGAGCAATATCAATCTCTATATCCCGCTATTATTCAAAGAAAAGAATGAAAGCCAATCCTCACTAACAGAAAGGCGTGCACATGAAAGAAATTAAGATTGGAGCCATTCTTTCGTATCTTACAATCGGCTGCACGATGATTTCTTCCCTTCTTTTTACACCCTTGATGATTTCGCTTCTTGGTCAGAAAGAATTTGGATTATATTCTTTAATGATTGTCCTTGTTGGCTATCTTTCTATTTTAGATTTAGGGCTGGGCAATGCGATTGTACGCTATATTGCTAGAAATAGAGCAATTGCGGATAAGGCATTAGAGGCATCATTAAATGGATTTTTTTTGAAGTTATTTATTAGTATTGGCTGTCTTACATTATTGATAGGCTTTTTCCTATTTTCACAGGTAGAGATGATTTTTGGACAAAGCTTATCAGGAGATCAATTAGCCAAAGCCAAAGTAATGGGCTATATAATGACCATTAGTGTAGCGGTGCAATTCCCACTAGGTGTTTTTACTTCCATCTTACAAGCATATGAAAAATTTATTTTTATTAAATTTACAACATTACTACAGGTGATTGTACAGCCTTTGACAATGTTGTTTTTTCTGTTACAGGGAACCGATGCGGTGACGTTAATCTATATTATCGCTATTTATAATATTCTCTTTTTAGTAATGGATGCCATTTATTGTATGAAGGTCTTATCCATTCGATTTACTTTTACTTTGAAAAACAAAAAGCTGATAAAAGAAATTTTTATCTATTCATTTTTTATTTTCATTACAGTCATCGTTGATAAAATCTATTGGCAAACGGATCAAGTGTTATTAGGCATATTAAAAGGAACTGAGGATGTTGCAATTTATGCAGTGGCTATGCAAATAGTATTAATATTTATGTCACTAGCTTTAGCCATAAGTGGATTATTTCTACCTCGTATTTCTATGCTTGTCACAAAAGAAGAAGGGTTATTAGAAATTAACCAATTATTCATTAAAGTGGGCGCTATTCAGTTTTTAGTAGTGGGATATATGCTCGGTGGATTCTTTCTTTTTGGAAAAGAATTTTTATTACTATGGTTAGGCAAAGATTTTTTGGCCATCTATGCGATTGTTCTTATTATTATGGTGCCATTCAGTATTGATCTCATACAAAATTTAGGTATTAATGTGTTGAAAGCGAAAAATCTTTTTAAATTTAGAACGATTTTATTAATGATTGTGGCGCTGGTCAATATGATTGTATCCATACCAGTTATCTTTTTTTATGGGAAAATTGGCACAGCAATTATTACGGCATGTTCTTTATTTATAGGAAATGTAGTTATCATGAATATTTATTACTATAAAAAAATTGGTTTGGATATTTTGGGTTTTTGGCGGACCATTAGCAGGCTAGTTCTAGCATTTATTTTGGCTATTTGCTGTAGTCAGCTTCTATGGGATTTAACGAAACCTCCCATCATTTGGAGCTCTATCATCCTTTATATTTTTTATTATACAGTTTTGACAGGCGGGAGCCTTTTCTCTATTGGCATGACAAAAGAGCAGAGAAGAAGGTGGATAGAGTCATTACGTAAAGGAGGGGCAAAATTTTGGTCTTAGTGAGTGTGATTGTCCCTGTCTATAATGCCGAGAACTATTTGAACAAATGCCTTACGAGTATTTGTCATCAAAGTTTAAAGGACATAGAAATTATTACGATTAATGATGGTAGCGATGATCAATCATTGTCGGTTTTAAAAAATTTTGCACAGAAGGACACTCGTATAACTGTTTTAGATATTGACAATGGTGGTGTTAGTAAGGCAAGAAATTTAGGCATAGAACAAGCTAATGGACAATATATTACTTTTGTTGATGCGGATGACTGGCTAGAGCTAACTATGCTGGAAGAACTGTATCACGCCTGTAGGCTGACAGGTAGCAATATTGCTAAATGCGATTTATTTTGGCAGGAGGAAGTGGGAAGTAGGCAGCTATATTATCCTTCAAAGACATACTATACTTATAGTGCAACTGTTTGTTTAAATAAATTATTTACAGAAATAGGTGAAAAGCACTTTGGTTTTGCCAGCTGTAAACTATATAAAAAATCCTTTATAGATTTGCATAGGCTAAGATTTGATGAAGCGATGAATTTTGCAGAAGACACGTTGTTTCTATCGAGAGCAGTAATAAAAAATCAATCCATCTGCTACGTCCCAAGACAGCTTTATTACTATAATGTTGACAATCAAAATTCACTTACAAGCAGGGCTATGAGCAATATAAGAAACAATTATGATTTGTTGTATAAAAAGCTTTTTGAGGAATTACAAAATGGAGAAGTTTATGAGGAAGTAAAAAATAGCTTTTTAAATTACCAATTTGAAGGGCTCCTTGTTATTCTCCATCAATGTCCAACTAATCCGCAGGCCATTAAAAGTGCCATTCAATCCTTTTTACTAGCATACCCAGCTGTTTTGAAGGTGAAGCTTATCAACCGTAATCTAAAACAGATTATCTTTTTAAAGCTCATAAAAATGAATTGGCTTACATTATCCTCTACACTCATCTACATAAAGGTGAAAAGAGCCAAAGTGATATAATGGCCAGATTTTTATTTTATTTTGCTTAATCCTCCACCTAGCGTTACAATTAATGATGTTATTCAAGGTACGTAAAGTCTCTAAAGGCAAATTTTTAGAGACGTAATGGAAAGAAAGAGTGGTTGAAAAAATGAAAGTTTTATTTATTGGCGATATTGTTGGTTCAATTGGTCGAGATGCGGTAGAGAAATATTTACCTCGTTTAAAAAAGAAATATAATGTCGATGTTGTCATTGCCAATGGTGAAAATGCTGCGGCAGGTCGAGGAATTACACGTAATATTTATAATGACCTGTTACAAATGGGTGTAGACGTTATTACAATGGGTAATCATACATGGGATAATAAAGATATATTTGATTTTATTGATGATGCTGATTATTTAATACGTCCAGCCAATTTTTCTGAAGAAGCGCCAGGTAAAGGTATGGTGCAAATTTCTAAAAATGGTGTGACAATATCTGTCATTAATTTACATGGTCGTGTATTTTTACCACCACATGAGGATCCATTTGCAATGGCAGAAAAATTGATTGAAGAAGCTCGTCAAACGTCACCGCTTGTATTTGTAGATTTCCATGCGGAGGCAACTAGTGAAAAGATTGCACTTGGCTGGCACTTAGATGGGAAGGCTTCTGCCGTTGTTGGGACACATACACATGTTCAAACAGCAGATGCTCGTATCTATCCTAATGGTACAGCTTACATTACGGATGTAGGTATGACAGGTCCGTATGATGAGATTTTAGGGATGACGAAGGAAAGTGTCATTTATAAATTCCAAACAAATATGCCTTCTCGTTTTGAAGTACCGAAAAAAGGGCGTGAGGTATTAAGTGGTTTCTTTGTAGAGATTGATAATCAAACAGGGAAGGCTAAATCCTGTGAACGCATTTATATAAATGAAGATTATCCATTTCAAGGATAAATAAGTCGAAGAATGTTGATTTACAGCACTTTTTCCGAGGAAACAGGATTCTTTGTGAAACTAGTCTATTTCCGTCTTGCGGCGCATAAAATGTGCTACGGACAATAACTTGAGGTCCAAAAAGGGGGACATGAGTTGTTGAGCGTAAACACTATTCGCGAAACGGGGAGGAATAATTGTGGATTCATTAAAAGTATCATCACGCTCTAATCCAAATTCAGTTGCAGGTGCATTAGTCGCGGTAATCAGAGAAAAAGGGCAAGCAGAAATGCAAGCAGTTGGGGCAGGTGCACTTAACCAAGCCGTGAAAGCAGTGGCCATCGCACGCGGATTTGTAGCGCCAAGTGGCACAGATTTAATTTGCGCGCCGGCGTTTGCCGATATTTTAATTGCTGGTGAAGAACGTACAGCCTTGAAGCTGCTAGTGGAAAAACGTATTCGATAAAAAGTAATAAGTAAAATGCCTTGTCACATAATAAGTGACGGGCATTTTTTCGTTTTCCTGTTTACATATGATAGATGTCACTTGAAATAGGTTCGTTATTTTGCTTAGATTTGAAAATTACAACTTTATGAACAGGATTTTCAGTCAAAGGTCTGATTTTCGCCTAAATCGTTGAGAAACAATAGTGCAGAAGGTTTCTTCGTGTTAAACTTATGAAGGAAAAATAATAGTACACATTGGATTTAAGGAGTTGTTGACATGTTACATCAGCTTTCATGGAAAGTCGGTGGGCAACAGGGTGAAGGGATTGAGAGTACAGGTGAGATTTTCTCAATGGCAATGAATCGTCTAGGCTATTTCCTATACGGTTATCGTCACTTCTCTTCTCGAATTAAAGGTGGCCATACGAATAATAAAATTACAGTTCGTCCAACAGAAGTACGTGCAATTGCGGATGATTTAGATATTTTAGTGGCGTTCGATCAGGAAACAATCGATGTCAATTATAAAGAGCTTACAGAAAATGGTGTTATTTTAGCGGATGCCAAATTTGATCCTGTTAAACCAGAAGATTCAAAGGCTCCATTATTTGTTGTACCGTTTACAGAAATAGCAGCAGAGCTTGGCACTTCATTGATGAAAAACATGGTAGCCATCGGTGCAACCGCATCATTGCTAAACCTAGAGGACGCAGTGTTCCA
Source organism: Lysinibacillus sp. NPDC056220 (assembly GCF_049315265.1). NCBI lineage: Bacteria > Bacillati > Bacillota > Bacilli > Caryophanales > Bacillaceae > Lysinibacillus > Lysinibacillus sp. NPDC056220. Next base: position 360,221 of record NZ_JBMOXD010000001.1, on the reverse strand, counting down.
AAATGTTGTCGATGATATTTTTGGGAAAAAGGGCGAAGAGGTCGTTCAAAAAAACATGGAGGCCATTACTCGTGGTCGTCAAATCATGAATGAGCTGTTAGGTGATCGCGTAGGTGCATGGGAGCTTTCTCCAGCAGATGGAAAACGTCGGATGTTTATGATTGGTAATGATGCAGTAGCACTTGGTGCATTAGCAGCTGGGACACGCTTTATGGCAGCCTACCCAATTACACCAGCTTCTGAAATTATGGAGTATCTAATTAAGAAACTACCAAAATTCGGCGGCACAGTCATCCAAACAGAAGATGAGATTGCCGCAGCAACAATGGCGATTGGCGCTAACTTTGGTGGTGTTCGCTCCTTTACAGCATCGGCTGGACCTGGTCTTTCACTGATGATGGAAGCAATTGGTCTTTCAGGTATGACGGAGCAGCCATTAGTGGTCGTGGATACACAACGCGGAGGTCCTTCAACTGGGCTACCAACAAAGCAAGAACAATCAGACTTAATGGCAATGCTATACGGAACACATGGCGAAATTCCTAAAGTAGTTATTGCACCTTCTACAATGGAGGAAGCATTCTTTGACACAATTCAAGCATTTAATATTGCGGAGGAATTGCAATTACCAGTTATCTTAATGACTGATTTACAATTATCGTTAGGGAAACAATCTGTAGAACCATTTGATTACAGTAAGATTGAAATTCGTCGTGGTAAAATTGTGATTGATGATCTTGAAGAAGCCGCTGATAAAGCCTATTTCAAACGCTATGAAGATACTGAAGATGGGGTTTCACCTCGGGTATTACCTGGTACATTACATGGTATTCACCACGTTACAGGCGTGGAACATGATGAAACAGGGAAGCCATCTGAAGCAACGGGTAATCGTCAAACTCAAATGGATAAACGCTTCCGTAAGTTAGAGAATTTGAAATTTGATAATCCAGTGTTTGTGAATGCTCCACATGAAGAGGCGGATATTTTATTAGTAGGCTTTAACTCAACAAGGGGCGCTATTGAAGAAGTACAAGAACGACTCAATGCGCAAGGAATGAAAGTTAATCATGCACATGTTCGCTTAATTCATCCATTCCCATCTGCGGAAATGGCACCACTTGTAGCGAAAGCGAAAAAAGTAATCGTTGTGGAAAATAACTATACGGGTCAATTGGCAAACATTATGAAGATGAACATAGGTGGTCACGATAAAATCGCGACAATCACTAAATATAATGGTACACCATTCTTGCCAGGTGAATTAGAAAATCGTGTGAAGGAGTTGACTCGCTAATGGCAACATTTAAGGATTTTCGTAATGCAGTAAAGCCAAACTGGTGCCCAGGCTGTGGAGACTTCTCTGTACAAGCGGCTATTCAACGTGCTGCTGCGAATGTGGGAATTGAACCAAATGAACTTGCAGTAATTTCTGGGATTGGTTGTTCGGGTCGTATTTCAGGATATATTAATTCTTACGGATTTCATGGTATTCATGGTCGTGCACTTCCGATTGCACAAGGGTTAAAAATGGCTAATCGTGATTTACATGTCATCGCTTCTGGTGGTGATGGTGATGGATTTGCGATTGGTATGGGGCACACCATTCATGCAATTCGCCGTAACATCGATATTACGTATATTGTCATGGATAACCAAATTTATGGTTTAACAAAAGGTCAAACATCGCCTCGCTCTGCTGCTGGATTTATTACTAAATCCACACCAGGTGGAGCAATTGAGCCATCGTTAAAACCTTTAGAAGTTGCGTTAACAAGTGGTGCTACATTTGTGGCACAAGGCTTCTCGACTGATATTAAAGAGTTAACAGCTTTAATAGAAGCGGGTATCAATCATAAAGGCTTCTCATTCATCAATGTCTTTTCACCTTGTGTCACATATAACAAAGTGAACACATACGATTGGTTTAAAGAGAACTTAACAAAGCTAGCGGATGTTGAAGGCTATGACCACACTGATCGCGGTATGGCAATGCGTACAGTGATGGAGAACGAGGGCTTAGTAACAGGCGTTATTTATCATGATACAGAAACAACGTCCTATCAAGAAAAAGTACCTGGTTACTCCGAGTTACCATTAACAGATATTGATATCAAAATGAGCGAAAATGAGTTCAATGAATTAGTAAAAGAATTTATGTAAAATGCTAGAATCAAAGCATTTGGACTGGTAATAGTCCAAATGCTTTTTTGGTTGTATGAATGTATTGCTTGTAGAGTTAGAAAACAGCAGTAAAGATACAAAAAATATGTGAAATCATATTCAAGTTGTGAATCTAAAACAAATAGAAGGGGCTGGTAGAGGTAAAAATCTCCCCGAAAATGCTACAATAAAAGAAAAAAAAGAGGCGATGCACGTGAATAACGTCATTGATTTTATTGCAAAGAAAAGGGAACGTGAAGAAAGGCAGCGTGCTCAGAATTTAGAGCGGTATGTGGCAACACACTGTAATTTTCAACAACCTGAAAATATTGACGCGCTAGTAGAGGGCAAACTGATAGAGGTCAAAGATCATTCGTTATTTTTGGGCTTTCTGTCTATTTTAAAGGATGAGCAAATAGAACCCATGACTATTTTTCAGGATGTCTTTACGTTAGAACCCGCTCGTTTTGAAATGTCTTATAATATGAGATGGTGGTCTGTTGTTCAACTAGCGTTTACATTTTTAACAATTTTAAAGGAAAATGAGCCGCATACATATGCAAATTTTTTAGGTCTCTCCAAATAATCTAGGTATGTGTACGTCTCTTCAAACAAACGTGCACATACAGAACTAGATTTCTCCTTATCTCCTTCCTTCCATTTTACAATTCTCCTTCAATTATTATTTACATTCATAGATTTTATAATTTCTCAATAATTTTTACTAAATATTTTAATGACCTCCATACTTGCTTAATGTTTGTTTTATACCATTACGGATGTAAGCAAATAAAAATAAACCAAAACAAATGGAGGGTCCAACACATGGCAATTCAAAAGTTGTGGAAAAAAGGCTTAATTGGTGCATTAGCCATTTCCATGTTGGCAGCTTGTTCAGACAGTTCATCAGGTACAAATGAGGTAAAGGAAGATGTAACGCTTGAAGAAATTACGACAAAAGCAAAGGAAGAGGGGGCTGTCAATTCTGTTGGTATGCCTGATACATGGGCGAACTGGGTGGAGACTTGGGAGGAGCTAGGAACTGAATATAGCATTAAACACAAAGATACAGATATGTCGAGTGCTGAAGAATTAGCAAAGTTTGAAGCAGAGAAAGATGATGCTACAGCAGATATTGGTGATGTAGGGATTGCTTTTGGTCCGATTGCTAAGGACAAGGGCCTCACATTACCATACAAAACTTCTTATTGGGAAGAGATACCTGATTGGGCAAAAGACAATGAAGGCCATTGGATTGTAGGCTATACAGGAACTATTTCATTTTTAACAGATAAAAATAATGTAAAAGATGCTCCGAAATCGTGGGAGGATTTAAAAAATGGCAATTATACAGTCAGTATTGGAGATGCATTAACAGCTAACCAAGCACAGTTTGCCATTTTAGCTGCTGCCATGGCTTTTGGTGGAGATGAGTCCAATATTCAACCCGGGATTGATTTTTTTGCAGAGTTAGCGAAGCAAGGTAGATTACAGGGTGACCCATCTGTCGCAAATTTAGAAAAGGGAGAAATTGATGTCGCTATCTTATGGGATTTTAATGCATTAGGCTATCGTCACCAAATTGATGAGGAACGTTTTGATGTAGTGATACCGAAAGAGGGTTCTGTTACTTCGGGCTATGCAACGATCATTAATAAGTATGCTAAAAACCCACATGCAGCCATGCTAGCACGTGAATATATTTTATCTGATGCAGGTCAAGAAAATTTAGCAAAAGGCTATGCAAGACCAATTCGAGACAAGGTGGACCTACCACAGGATGTAAAAGATTTATTGTTACCAGCTGATATGTATAACAATGCTCAACCAGTAAACGATCAAAAGAAATGGGAAGATACAACAAAGCAAATTCCACAATTATATCAGGAGCAGGTGTTAATCCATGCAAAATAAGAAAGTAGTTTTAATTGTCGTTGATGCACTACGCTTTGATACTGCTTGTTCCCATATGGGATTTTTACACCATTTAGTAGAGCGAAAGGTAGCAGCCCGCTATAAAATTTGTTCGGAGGTTCCTGCGTTATCTAGACCATTATATGAAACCATTTTAACAGGGACACCCCCAATTGTTCATGGTGTCACAAGTAATATGACCGTCCGTTTATCGACTCAAAAAAGTGTCTTTCACGTTGCAAAGGAACACGGATTGTCTACAGCAGCCTCAGCCTATTATTGGGTAAGTGAACTTTATAACAGAGCGCCATTTAACCATATGGCTGACAGAATTCAACTGGATACATCCTTACCAATTGACAATGGATTGTTCTATTTTGAGGATCATTATCCGGATAGTCATGTATTTGCAGATGCAGCCTGGTTAATGGATGAAAAGCAGCCTGATTTCCTTTATATTCATCCGATGAATGTTGATGATGATGGTCATAAATTTACTGCGGATTCCGCACAATATCGCAATCGTGTTTTAGCGATGGATGCCATATTATCATTATTCATTCCAAAATGTATGGCACAAGGGTATGAGGTCATTGTTACAGCTGATCATGGCATGACGAGTGATGGCAATCATGGAGGAACAACGGATGAGGATCGTTATGTTCCACTGTTTGTAATCGCCGATTCTGTCAAGGCAGGGATAAATGAGGGTGTTGTTTCCCAATTACAAATTGCACCACTATGCTGTCATTTATTGAAGATGGAGCCTACTGATGAAATGGTGCCACTTTTACTTGAAGGTGTATATACAGCAAAAGAGGTTTAAATCATAATAGTCGCTCCTGTTAGGCTAGAGCGACTATTATCCCCTTGGGCAGCAGTAATTATAGAAAGAAGTGATTGTGTTGATATCGAAGCGGCAATCCATTGCCTGGCTTTCTCCTTTTCTAGTATTACTATTATTATTTTTCCTTGTCCCTTTATTGTATATGCTCATAACTAGCTTTCAAAATAGTGATGGCTTCACGCTAACGCAATACAAGGCTGTCTTTACGAACGGCTATATTTTACAAGGTTTTAAAAATAGTATTACCTTATCCATCATTTCAGCTATTATCGCGTTAATGGTTACATTGTTCGCGGTCTATGCGATGATGAAGTTTTCTGAGCCAGTGAGAGAGAAAATTTTAATACTAACAAATTTAACATCTAATTTTTCGGGTATTCCGTTAGCTTTTGCCTTTATCGTGTTACTTGGCAACAGTGGTTTATTTACACTGTTATTTGAAAAATGGGATATCGATGCACTGTCATCATTTTCACTTTATAGTTGGGGTGGCCTTTTATTAATTTATATTTACTTTCAGCTTCCACTATCGCTTATGCTGTTATATCCGATTTATGATGGAATCCAGCAGCAGTGGAAGGAGGCAGCTGCACTTTTAGGGGCATCCAGTTGGCAGTTTTGGAGGAAAATTGGTCTACCCGTGATGCTTCCAGGGATTGTCGGAACTTTTAGTGTATTATTTGCTAATGCTATGGGTGCGTATGCCTCAGCCTATGCACTGACTAGCAGTAATTACAATTTAGTGGCGATTCGTATTGGCTCATTAATTAAAGGTGATATCTTTGCCCAACCAGAGCTAGCAAGTGCAATTGCGGTCATTTTAGCCGTATCGATGGTAACGGCGATGTTAATTAGTGAGTGGAGCATCTCAAACACAAGGAGGAAGCTTAAATGAAAAAGCGAGGCTTGGCTGATTTATTTTTCCTCCTGTTAATGGGGTATCTTATATTGCCCGTTCTAGCAACGATGCTCTACGCTTTCGCATCAAAATGGAATTCAACTATATTACCAGAAGGATTTACATTAAAATGGTTTTCCACATTGTTTCAGGATAGTGAATTTATTCAGGCATTTGGACGTTCAGTATTGCTAGCAGGTGGTGCTGTTAGTATCGCACTCCTCGTTATTGTGCCAGCCATCTTCGTTATTGTCTTGTACTTTCCAACGTATGAAAAATGGATACAGATGGCCGTTGTCATGGTCTATTCTTTCCCAGGAATCATTTTAGCGGTTGGGCTTATCCGTGTTTATAGTCAAATAGGGATACCGATGATTTTCGTTGTTCTAGGGGCCTATGTTGTTGGAATTCTACCTTATATCTATCAGGGCACACGAAATAGTTTGCGAAATATAGATGCAAGGCAGCTTCTTGATGCAGCTCAATTACTTGGGGCATCTAAAAGGCAAGCGTTCACAAAAATTTTACTGCCTACTGTTTATCCAGGCTTATTTGCAGGTGCGCTGTTATCTTTCTCTGTTTTATTTGGTGAATTTGTCTTAATTAATCTTGTTGTTGGCTCTCGCTTTGAAACAGTTCAAATTTATTTAATGAAAAAACTTAGTACTAGTGGACATATTGCTAGTGCAGTAGTTTTCATTTATATCGTGCTGATGGGTTTATTAACATTTGTCATTGCTTTAGTAACGAAACGATCGAAAGGTGCTACAAATCTATGAGTTATCTTGTTATTGAAGGGCTTCATAAAAACTATGGGTCATCAACTGTTTTATCGAATATTAATATGAAAATTGACAAAGGTGAATTTATTACTTTATTAGGGCCAAGTGGCTGTGGAAAGAGTACGATTCTTCGCATTGTCGCAGGCTTGACAGATGCATCGGCAGGGCTTATTTCCATTGAAGGCAAAGATATGAATGGTGTACAACCTAAGGATCGCCAAGTAGGGATGGTTTTTCAATCCTATGCACTTTTTCCGAATATGACCGTGCAAGAAAATGTCGCCTTTGGCTTACGTATGCAAAAGGAGAATTCAGTTGATTTAGAAAAACGCGTTCAAGATATGCTGGAGCTTGTTCATTTAAGTGAAAAAGCCCACGCATATCCGAAAGAACTATCGGGAGGTCAACAACAACGTGTTGCACTAGCACGAGCTTTAATTGTTCGACCTAAAGTGTTGTTATTAGACGAGCCACTGAGTGCGCTAGATGCTCAAATACGAAAGAAGCTTCAAACAGATTTACGAGCCATTCAACGGAAGCTCAATATGACGATGATTTTAGTAACGCATGATCAGGAAGAGGCCATGGCTGTTTCAGACAGAATATTTGTAATGAATAATGGCAGTATTGCGCAAAGTGGGACACCAACTGAGATTTATACAAAACCTGATAATGAATTTATTGCTAATTTTATCGGGCATTATAATGTTTTTTCCCGACAGGTATTAGAGCGAATGCTCGGAGAATCTTTACCAGAAACCTCCCGTAAATTTGCGATTCGTCCAGAAGCTCTGCATTTCGATAAAAGAAACGGCGATCTGTCTATAACAGGAACAGCGAGACAATCATTAATGAGTGGCAATATCATTCGAACAACATTTGAGGGAGAAACCATATTTACAATGGAGCAACTGCATCAACAGGGTGATTCAATTGAAATGGGAACAACCTATAAGTGTTATGTCGCAAAAGAAGATGTGATTGCATTATCATGACTTACGCAAAACTAGAAAGATTTGAATTTATCTTAAAACAATTAGAGCGGGAAGGGAAAATTATTGTTGCGAATATTGCTGATGCGCTTCAAGTAGCCCCTGAAACAATACGCAGAGACTTTGATGAATTAGAGCAACAGCGATTATTAACAAGAGTGCATGGAGGAGCTATTAAATATACGAACGTGCGGAATGAGCCTGCCTTTTTGCGTAAGCTTCAAATGCAAAAAGAGGCTAAGCGTCAAATTGCTCGCATGGCCGCAAAACGTATTGGTGATGGAGATACGATAGCCATTGATACGGGGACGACAACGGTCCATATTGCAGATTTTCTACTGGCTGTTGACGATATAACAGTTGTTACGAACTCGATTGCAGCAGCTGTCCAGTTCAATTTAGCAATAGAAGAAAGGCGCATGACGGGGAAGGTTATTTTACTAGGAGGTACTGCGAATCCTCGACAATCCTCTGTCGCAGGCGCTATGACTTTGGAAATGTTAGATAATATGAATTTTGACAAAGCATTTATCTCCTGTGGCGGCATTAGTGAGGGTGTCGTGTATGATTATGATTTAGATGAATCTCTTATTTCAAAAAAAATGCAAAAGCATAGTAAGGTTAATTATTTATTAGCGGATGCATCAAAGATTAATGGAAAATCATTTTTCCAAATCTGTCATCTTGAAGAATGTACGGAAATTTTTTGTGAAAGTACTTGTCCATTAGAGTGGCAGGCTTATGAAGAAAAATGGACGGTATGTAATGGAGGGAAAAGTTGATGACTATTGATTATCATGTACATTTAGAAGAGGGTCCTTATTCATCGCGCTGGCTAGAGCGTACATCACAGGCGCTTGAGTTCTTTCAATGTGTGGATGCATCTGCACAAGGTTCAAAGGAGCAAATGACCTATCAACTTCAGAGGTTAACAAAGAGGGTTCAAAATGGCTGTTATAGTGAGGAATGGTTAGATTTATATCTTCAGCAAGCAAAGCGGCTTGGATTACGTGAGGTAGGCATTGTTGATCACTTATATCGTTTTAAGGAGACGCGCGCTTATTTCGAGCGCTTTATGAAGTTGGACGATAGTGAGATTGGTCAATTACAGCAATATTGGCTGGATCGTGTCATGACAGAAAATATCGATTCTTTTGTCTCTACCATTCAGCAGGCGAAGGAAAAATGGCACCAAGAAGGAATTGCCTTAAAACTAGGTATAGAGGCAGATTATTTTATAGGTGGGGAGATGGAACTAACTTCATTATTAGCAGACCACCCATGGGATTATGTCATCGGTTCAGTCCATTTTGTGGATGGATGGGGCTTTGATAATCCCCAAACAGAACATCTATTTGAACAAATGAATCCGCAAGCATTACAAGAAAATTATGAACGATTCTTTATGACTGTTGAAAACATGATTCAGTCCAAACTATTTGATTTTGTTGCCCACCTTGACAACTTTAAAGTATTTAATTATCAGGTAGAGGATCAGGCTTTTCTGAAAGTTTGGTATGAGCGTATCGCACAAGCTTTAACGTCAACCCAAACTGCCACTGAGATCAATGCCGGCTTGTATTATCGTTATCCTGTAAAAGAAATGTGCCCTGGCCCTCGTTTTTTACAAACCTTACTTGATTATGGGGTTATTTTTACTGTATCCTCAGATGCCCATTTCCCTGATGATTTAGGAAAATATACATTTGCCAATACGGACTTGCTCAAGAGTCATGGGGTTCAATCTCTTGTCTCTTTTGAACAACGCATTAAAAAATTTATAGAAATATAGATACTGGAGAAGGCACTAAAGTTTTATATTAGTGTCTTTTATGGGTGCTACATATGTACAATCTAGTGCGCATACAAATGAATAAATTCATTTTTACTAGAGAGGCGATCGAATTGTCATACCTACAGGAACAACCTTTTTTGCCTATTGTTATACAGTCAGGACAGCATGCCTACGGGGTAGCCCGTTCTTTTTATGAAGCTTATCATATTAAGAGCCTTGTTATTGAGCCAGCTAGAGAGCGAGGGAATTTCCGATCACTTTTCTCCGGTGGTGCCCAGGGCATCGCCACTCAAAATAGTGGTATCCTCGAATTTCAATATGTAGAGCATTTAGATGACCCTCACTATTTTGTGCAAGCGCTGCAGATGCTGGCGAAGCAGTTTCAGCATCAACGATTGATTTTATTAGTGTGTGACTGCTTTTACGCAGAGCTAATCATTCAAAATAAAGAGGAGCTAGAAAAATATTTTATTTTACCCTATATCGACCAAGCTTTGCTAAAGAAGGTTCAAACGAAGGAAAAATTTTATCAACTTTGTGACTTGTATAAGTTAAAATACCCTCAAACAGTGACTGTAACAAAGGAACAACAGACAAACTGCTTCATACCATTCCACTACCCAATCATTATTAAACCTTCTAATTCTGTGGCGTACTCTAGCTGCTCCTTTCCTGAGAAGAAAAAAATTTATCTAGCCCATAATGACAGTGAGGTGCAAAAGATTGTTCACTGTATTTATCGCTCAAGCTATCAAGATTCCTTAATTTTACAAGAGTTTATCCCCGGTGATGATTCGTTCATTCGTGTGTTAGATGTTTATGTAGGGAGGGATAAAACAGTGAAATTGATGTGTTTAAGCAATAAGCTATTTGAGGACCCCTCTCCGCAAAACAAGGGTATCTCTTTAGCTGTCATGACCGATTATGATGAGCAATTGATGGATACAATCCGGCATCTGTTGGAGGACATTGGTTATACGGGCTATGCCAATTTTGATATGAAATATGATCCGCGAGATGGGGAGTACAAGTTATTTGAGCTGAATTTACGAGCCGGTTCTTCCAGCTATTATGTGACAGCGAGCGGCCATAACTACATGCAATATGTAGTGGATGATTATCTATTTCACATCCCGCTTGAACGAACATATGTCCAAACTAAGCATTTGTGGTCACTACTGCCTCCCAGAACCTTATATAAATGTATGGGGAATGAAAAATTAAAAATAGAAGCAAAACGTTTAGTGAAACAAGGTCAATATACAAATGCTTTATTTTATAAAGAGGATATGAGTATGAAGCGTTGGATTAAGCTGAAATTATACGATGGATACTTATATATCAAGCATAGGAAGTATTTTATTAATCGGGACGTTTAGCGCCTAATAGATAATAGAACTTGAAAATGGACGAATCAATCCTTTCAGCTACTTGTAATTAAGTCGAAACCACGACATTTGAAGCGCAAGCCTTGTAGGAAGTATCAACTATTCAGTATAATAGTAAGATGGAAATTCAAGTGCATGGATTTCGTTTGAAAGGAGTTACCTGATTGCGATGAATGAGGAACAACGCTTAGCTAATCAACAGGTCAATCAACCAAAAAAAGAAGACAAGCCTGAAAAGGATTACAGTAAATATTTTGAGAAGGTCTTTACGGCACCTTCCTTAAAAGATGCTAAAAAACGTGGCAAAGAAGATGTGAAATACCATAAGGATTTTAACATTGACGAACAATTTGCAGGAATGGGTAAAGATCGTACTTTTTACATTCGTACTTATGGCTGCCAAATGAATGAGCATGACACAGAAGTAATGGCTGGTATTTTTATGCAGCTGGGTTACACACCAACTGAAATAATTGAAGAGGCTGACGTGGTCTTGCTGAATACATGTGCCATTCGAGAAAATGCTGAAAACAAAGTATTTGGAGAACTTGGTTTCCTGTTGAAATATAAACGAAAAAACCCAGAGATGCTAATCGGGGTTTGTGGCTGTATGTCGCAAGAGGAATCTGTTGTTAATAAAATTTTAAGAAGCTATCCACATGTCGATATGGTTTTTGGAACGCACAATATTCACCGCCTACCAAACATTCTTAAGGAAGCTTACATGTCGAAAGAGATGGTCGTAGAAGTTTGGTCAAAAGAAGGCGATGTGATTGAAAATCTGCCGAAAAAACGCCTTGGTTCCATTAAAGCATGGGTTAATATTATGTATGGTTGCGATAAATTCTGTACGTATTGTATCGTACCGTATACACGTGGAAAAGAGCGGAGTCGTCGTCCAGAGGAGATCATTGCTGAGGTTCGAGAGCTAGCGGCAGCGGGCTATCAAGAGATCATGTTGCTTGGTCAAAATGTCAACGCTTACGGGAAAGACTTTGAGGATATCGAATATCGTCTTGGTGATTTAATGGATGCTTTAAGAAAAATTGATATTCCAAGAATTCGTTTTACAACGAGTCACCCTCGAGATTTTGATGATCATTTAATCGAAGTACTTGCAAAACGTGGTAATTTAGTAGAGCATATTCATTTACCAGTACAATCTGGCTCTAATGACATTTTAAAAATTATGGCTCGTAAATATACACGTGAGCATTTCCTGACATTAGTAGAAAAAATTAAGGCTGCCATTCCTGAAGTAACATTAACGACAGATATTATTGTTGGCTACCCAAATGAAACAGAGGAACAATTCGAGGAAACGCTTTCCTTATACCGTGAAGTTGGCTTTGAGGCAGCATTTACGTATATATATTCTCCTCGTGAAGGGACACCGGCTGCAAAAATGGTCGATAATGTACCTGAAGAGGTGAAAAAGGAACGACTTCAACGTTTAAATGAAGTTGTGGGTGAGTATTCTCGTAAAGCCTTAGAGCGTTTAAATGGTGAGGTTGTCGAAGTGTTAGTTGAAGGAACAAGTAAACGACGAGATGATGTGCTAGCAGGCTATACACGTAAAAATCGTTTGGTCAATTTTAAAGGACCAGCAGAAGTAATTGGTCAATTAGTAAAGGTTAAAATTATCGAGACTACATCTTATTCACTTACTGGTGAGTTTTTGGAAGTCGTAAAAAATGAAAAGGTGGAAGCGTAAATGACACAAATCTTATACACAAAAGAAGATTTAATTAAAAAATCACATGAAATTGCACATATGATTGCAAATACACCAGAGGTTGAATTTTTCAAAAAAGCAGAAGCTCAAATCAATGAAAATCAACAAGTACGTGAACGAATTGCTAGTCTAAAAAGTTTACAAAAACAGGCTGTTAATTTCCAACACTTAGGGAAAGAAAAAGCGCTTAAAATGATTGAAGATAAAATTGCAAAAATCGAAGAAGAAATTAATGATATCCCAGTTGTTCAACAATTTAAAGAATCACAAGGCGATGTTAATGATTTATTGCAATTAGTATCGAATACAATCGCTAATAATGTAACAAATGAGATTATCCGCTCAACAGGCGGCGATGTGCTACGTGGTGAAACGGGTTCATATGTAGATAATTCTCAACCAGGTAGCTGTTCTTAACAGATTATAGAAGTAAAGCTCGAATGACAGCATTCGAGCTTTTTTATGTTCATTTCTATGGAGGAATGCTCATGCTATAGCAGTCATCTTTCTGAAAGAGTTCTAGAGGAATCATTTAATTCTCTAAAATATATGTTCACCCAATGGGCGCAACCTGCATATGATGGAGTGAAAAGAGTCGAAGGAGGAATTGCGCTGAAACGTTTACGACAAATCGTGACGAAAGCAGTAGTTGCCAAAGGGAAGAAGAGAACGGAAGAGCGTGTAACATTATCACCAACAAATAAACCGACAAGTATTTTAGGATGCTGGGTAATTAACCATACTTGCTCTGCTAAAAGAGTCGGGAAATTTGTAGAAGTAACAGGGAAATTTGATGTCAATGTATGGTATGCCTACAGTAATCATTCGAAGACAGCTGTGTTTTCGGAAACAATTCACTATAAAGACAAAGTGAAGCTTCACTATCGAGAAGGGGAAATTAGTGTTGGTGATGATGTTCGTGTACGGGTAATACAAGAACCAAATTGTATTGAAGCAGTTATTTCTTCATGTGGTACGAAATTTGAAATTGTAGTGGAACGTGAAGTGGTTGTGGAAGTAATGGGTGAAACAACAATTTGTATTAGTGTACATCCGCTAGATTATGAAGAAGACTGGAGCTTTAATGATGAGAGTTCATCATCCTCATCCTCATCTAGCTCGAGCTCAAGCTCATCTTCAAGCTCTGATGGAGAAGGTAGGTATGTATTAGAGTCATCATCGTTTCCTGATGAACGACCAAGATAATTTTAGAAACCATCATTTTTCGATACATGCGAAACGCTAGCATCTTAAAAAAGGTGAATGAAGCGTTTCGCATGTATCTTTTGTTATAATAAAAGTATCTATAGGTAAGAGCGAGGTAAATATTTATATGACAACATATACACCAATGATGCAACAGTATCTGCAGGTTAAGGAAGATTACAAGGATGCCTTTTTATTTTTTAGATTAGGTGACTTTTATGAAATGTTTTTTGAGGATGCCATCAATGCCTCACAAATTTTAGAAATTACATTAACGAGCCGAGATGCAGGGGCAAAAGAGCGAATTCCCATGTGTGGTGTGCCGCATCATTCAGCTAAAAATTATATTGAAACGCTTGTGCAAAAAGGCTATAAAGTGGCCATTTGTGAACAAACGGAAGATCCAAAGCAAGCAAAAGGCGTGGTCAAACGTGAAGTGGTTCAACTCATCACACCAGGTACAATTATGGAAGGTAAGACACTTGAAGGGAAATCCAATCATTTTATTGGAGCAGCCGAACAACTGGATGACACAACATTTGGCTATGCATATCTAGATTTATCAACAGGTGAAGCCGTGGCTTCTTCCATTGAAGGCGATGGCAAAGCATTATTAATGCAAATGCAGGCCTATGGTATTCGTGAACTTATTGTAACGGATAGTTTACAGCTATTGTTAGCAGAACATGCTGCAAATGCTGCCATTGTACTGTCAGTGGAAGCCGATGAAATGACGATGGATAAAGCAGCTAGCTATGTAGAAGCTGTTCCGCCAGCCTTACAAATTTCATGCCTTCGATTATTGGCCTATATAGATAAAACACAAATGCGTTCGTTATCACATATTCAAGCATTTACGTTTAATGAAATGAAGCATTATTTACGCATTGATTCTAGCTCAAAGCGGAATTTAGAGCTCATTCAATCCATTCGCGGTGGAGATCAAAAAGGGACACTGTTATGGTTACTCGATGATACCGTCACAGCAATGGGTGGCCGTAAATTAAAACAATGGCTACATCAGCCGCTTGCCACACGCTCAGCTATTGAGTCTAGACTAGCGATTGTGACTGATTTATTGGAAGAATATTTTGTTAGAACAGAGTTACAAACTGCCTTAAAACAGGTATATGATTTAGAGCGTCTAGCTGGTCGAGTTGCTTTTGGCAATGTAGGTGGCCGTGATTTAGCACAATTACGAGATTCGTTGCGCCAAGTGCCAGCTATTCAGCAGCAGCTAATGGGTGCAGGTAAGGAGACCCTCCAACAAATAGGGGTAGCACTCGATACATGTACAGATGTTGAGGAACTTTTAGCAAAAGCCATAACGGACAATCCACCTATTACCATTAAAGAAGGTGATGTGATTCGAGACGGCTATCATGGACGATTAGACGAGCTTCGATATGCCGCCCGTAATGGTAAGGATTGGATCGCTCAGTTGGAGCAAGAGGAGCGACTAAAAACAGGCATTAAAAACTTAAAAATAGGCTATAATCGCATCTTTGGTTATTATATTGAAATTACTAAATCTAATATTCATTTAGCGGATTTAACTCGTTATGAACGTAAACAAACGCTTGCTAATGCAGAGCGCTATATTACACAGGAACTAAAAGAAAAAGAAGCGTTGATTTTAAATGCTGAGGAAGAAAGCCTAGCACTAGAGTATCACTTATTTGTAGAAATTCGAGATGCATTAAAGGAATTTATTCCACGTGTACAGGCACTGGCAGCGAGCATAAGTGAGTTAGATGTTTTGCTAAGCTTTGCTAGCATCTCAGAAAAATATCGTTTTACAAAACCACAATTCCATAATGGACGAGCGCTCGAAATCATTGAGGGTCGCCATCCTGTTGTGGAAAAAATGTTAAACAAGCAAATGTATGTACCAAACGATTGTGTGCTAGAGGAGCAGAACAACATGATGCTTATTACGGGACCAAATATGTCTGGTAAAAGTACCTACATGCGTCAGGTAGCATTAATTGTCGTCATGGCACAAATGGGCTGCTATGTACCTGCTGAAAAGGCTAAGCTACCTATCACTGACCAAATTTTCACTCGCATCGGAGCAGCTGATGATTTAGCAGCTGGGCAATCAACATTTATGGTGGAAATGCTTGAGTCTCAACACGCCATTATGCATGCCACAAAAAACAGTTTAATGTTATTTGATGAAATTGGGCGAGGAACCTCTACTTATGATGGGATGAGTTTAGCTCAATCCATGATGGAGTATATTCATGACAAAATCGGTGCCAATACGTTGTTTTCTACGCATTATCATGAATTAACAGCTCTTGAAAAGGATTTGCCACGCTTACAAAATGTCCATGTGGCAGCTACCGAAAAAAATGGCATGGTTGTCTTCCTGCATAAGGTGAAAAAAGGCGCTGCTGATAAATCATACGGTATTCATGTGGCACAATTGGCGCAGCTACCAGAAGAAATTTTGGCAAGAGCTCGTGTGCTGTTGGAAAACTTTGAGGCTGGGAACGAAGTAGTGGCTGAAGCACAGAAAATAGCAGAACCACCACTGCAAATGTCTTTATTTACTGAAGAAGAGCCAATGGCACCAGCTGAGGCAGAGGTACTAAAAAAATTAGAGAAAGTTAATATTTTAGGAACTTCACCGATGCAGGCGATGAATATTTTATATGAGTTACAGCAAGAGTTATTAAACATGAAAAAATAAAGGAGTGATACGTTAGTGGGAAACATACAAATTATGGACGAATGGCTCTCCAATAAAATTGCAGCAGGAGAAGTAGTTGAAAGACCAGCTTCAGTTGTCAAAGAGCTAGTAGAAAATGCTATTGATGCGGGAAGTACGTCCATTGATGTTTTTTTACTAGAAGCGGGTCTCACTTCCATTCAAGTAATTGATAATGGTAGCGGTATGGATGAAGAGGACGCTATTATGTCATTCTCTCGCCATGCAACGAGTAAAATTCATCAAGAAC
Source organism: Lysinibacillus sp. NPDC056220 (assembly GCF_049315265.1). Taxonomy (NCBI): domain Bacteria; kingdom Bacillati; phylum Bacillota; class Bacilli; order Caryophanales; family Bacillaceae; genus Lysinibacillus; species Lysinibacillus sp. NPDC056220. The sequence continues at coordinate 343,535 of NZ_JBMOXD010000001.1, read as the reverse complement.
ATGATTTATTTCGTATTCGTACATTGGGCTTCCGTGGTGAGGCATTAGCATCTATTGCTTCTGTTTCAAAAATGACTCTAATTACATCGAACGGTGAATCTGGTACACATTTGGAGCTGGAGGGTGGTCATATGTTGACGCATAAGCCCGGCCCTTTACGTAAAGGTACAGATCTGACGGTATCACAATTGTTTTTTAACACACCTGCTCGCTTAAAATATATGAAAACTATTCAAACTGAGCTTGGGCACACAATTGACTTAATGAATCGTCTTGCCCTTAGTAATCCGCAAATTGCTTTTAGATTACTGCATAATGGTCAAATATTGCTCCAAACAAACGGACGAGGAGATGTGCAACAAGTGCTTGCTGCCATTTATGGAGTACATAATGCCAAGAAGATGGTGTCCTTCCAAGGAGAGTCACACGATTATCGTATTTCTGGCTATGTGACCCTACCAGAGGTAACTCGTGCTTCAAAAAATTATATGTCTCTATTCGTCAATGGTCGCTGGGTTAAGCATTATTTAGTACAAAAAGCCATTGTTGATGCCTACCATACGTATTTACCAATTGAACGTTTTCCCATTGTGGTTCTTTATATTGAGGGAGATCCATATTTGACAGATGTCAATGTGCATCCTGCTAAACATCAAATTCGTTTAAGTAAGGAGCCAGAGCTTTTAAAATTAATCGAAGAAACTATTCGTGAGAGAATACGTAGCGTTATTCGTGTACCACAAATGGAGAAAAAAGAAAAAATCGTCAAACCAGCTACAGAGCAATTAAATATTTGGAAGCCTGCACCTAAGATAGATGTGGAGAAAATGAACGCAATTGTAGAGAAGTTATATGATGTGCAAACCATTCGAGAAAACCAACGAGAAACTCCAGTAGAGCCAGAGCCTGTTTCTACTATTGTAAAGGATTATGGGCAGACAACTCCGTCATTAGAGGCTGTAGAAATAGAAGAAATAACTATTACCGAGCAACATGAGGATTTAGTAGATGAAACGGGTAAGGAACCGTTCCCTGAGCTGGAAGTAGTAGGGCAAATCCATGGCACATACATTGTCGCCCAAATGGAGGATGGTTTTTATTTAATTGATCAACATGCTGCACAAGAGCGCATTAAATATGAATTTTTCCGGGAAAAGGTTGGTCAAGTTAATCCACATGAACGTCAGGCATTACTGCTGCCACTAACATTCCACTATGCGGCTGATGAGGCACTTTTATTACGAGAACACAAACAAGAGTTAGAAGCAGTAGGCGTATTTTTAGAGGAATTTGGACAATCTTCCTTTGTAGTACGAGAGCACCCTAGTTGGTTCCCTCAAGGTGAGGAACAGGAAATCATTGAAGATTTAATTGAACAGGTGCTGACGACTAAAAAGGCAGATATTAAAAAATTACGTGAAGCCGCAGCGATTATGATGAGCTGTAAAAAATCTATCAAAGCCAATTATTATTTAACGAAAGAACAAATGGAAATTTTGCTTAGAGATTTACGCAAGGCTGATAATCCATTTACATGTCCACATGGACGTCCAGTGCTAATTCATTTTACATCGTATGAAGTGGAAAAAATGTTCAAACGAGTCATGTAGTGAAGAGGGGGAAAATAATGGGCGAATTTATTTTAGCGATTGATCAAGGCACAACAAGCTCAAGAGCTATCTTATTCAATAAAAAAGGTGAAATTAATCATGTAGCACAAAAGGAGTTTCAGCAAATTTTTCCAAAGGCTGGTTGGGTAGAGCATAATGCCAATGAAATTTGGGGTTCGGTTCTTTCAGTAATTGCAACCGTCTTAACAGAAAGTGGACATGATGCTAGCGAGGTCCATGCTATTGGAATAACGAATCAGCGAGAAACAACTGTTGTGTGGGATAAACATACAGGACAGCCTATTTACAACGCCATTGTCTGGCAGTCGCGTCAAACGCAGGAAATCGTGAATGACCTGAAAGAACAAGGGCATGAGGAGCTTTTTCAGCAAAAAACGGGATTACGTCTAGATGCTTATTTTTCAGCCACAAAAATTAAATGGATATTAGATCATGTAGAGGGCGCCCGTGAAATGGCTGACAATGGAGATTTATTATTTGGCACGATTGATTCTTGGATTGTTTGGCGATTATCAAAGGGAAAGGCTCATGTTACCGATTATTCAAATGCAGCTCGAACATTACTATACAATATTCATGAATTACAATGGGATGCGGAACTTTGTCAGTTATTAGATATTCCGATGTCGATGCTTCCTGAAGTGAAAAATTCATCAGAAATTTACACTGAGACGGCAGCAAGTATTTTCTTTGGTGAAAACATTCCGATTGCAGGTATTGCTGGTGATCAGCAGGCGGCCCTTTTTGGGCAAACTTGTTTTACAAAAGGCATGGCCAAAAACACTTATGGTACAGGCTGTTTTATGTTATTGAATACAGGAAAACAGGCTGTAAAATCGAAAAATGGGTTATTGACGACAATTGCTTGGGGAATAGATGGTAAAGTGACCTATGCATTAGAGGGAAGTGTTTTCGTAGCAGGCTCAGCGATTCAATGGCTACGAGACGGACTACGTATGATTCGGACAGCAGAGGATTCTGAAACCTATGCTAAAAAAGTAGCCGATACGGATGGCGTCTATGTTGTACCTGCCTTCGTTGGACTAGGTACACCTTATTGGGATACAGATGCTCGTGGTGCCATTTTTGGGCTAACGCGGGGCACTTCTAAAGAACATTTCATCCGTGCGACACTTGAATCATTAGCCTATCAAACGAAGGATGTACTCGATGCTATGGAAGTAGCAGCCGGGGCACCTATTGAAGTACTCCGTGTAGATGGTGGTGCGGTAAAAAATGAGTTATTGATGCAATTCCAAAGTGATATATTACAGTTGCATGTTGAGCTGGCAAAGCTCAATGAATCAACGGCATTAGGTGCAGCTTATTTAGCAGGACTTGCTACAAATTTTTGGCCAAATCAAGAGGTTTTATCAGCACTGAGGGTAAATGGTCAAACCTACCAGCCGAAAATGGAAAAAGACCAAGCGACAGCTCATTATGCTGGCTGGCAAAGAGCTGTAGAGGCAACACGAATTTTTAAATCTTAGCTATTGGGGGAAAAAGGTATGTTTTCATATGAGCATCGTCCAAAAATTTTATATTATTTAGAGCACTATAGTTTTGACGTTTTAGTCATTGGTGGAGGCATTACGGGTGCAGGTATTGCTCTGGATGCTGCCTCAAGGGGATTGTCCGTTGCATGTATCGACATGCAGGATTTCTCTGCCGGAACATCGAGTCGGTCGACTAAACTCATCCATGGTGGACTACGATATTTAAAGCAATTTGATGTAGGAGTTGTAGCAGAGGTGGGACGTGAACGTGAAATCGTCTATGACAATGCTGTTCATGTGACAACACCAGAAAAAATGCTTTTGCCTTTATATAAAAAGGGTTCCCTTAGCCCAATGACAACATCTCTAGCCTTAAAAGTTTATGACCGTTTAGCAGGTGTCAAAAAACAGGAACGTAGAACAATGCTAAATGCGCAAGAAACCTTAGCATTAGAACCTTTACTCAATCAAGAAGGACTTGTCGGTGGAGGCTATTATGTTGAATATCGTACCGATGATGCGCGTCTTACGATTGAAGTATTAAAAAAGGCTGTTGAATATGGGGCACTTTGTCTTAATTATGCGGAGATGAAGGAATTTATCTACGACAAGAAAAAGCTAATTGGAATTAAAGTAGAAGATCATTTAACAGGACGCATTTTGAATGTACACGCCGCACAAATTGTTAATGCTACAGGTCCGTGGGTAGATGATGTACGTCAAAGGGATAAAGTAGCTGATAATAAGCAATTACGGTTGACGAAGGGTGTTCATATTGTCCTAAATCAAAAAGATTTTCCATTAAAGCAAGCAGTTTATTTCGATATTGCTGATGGACGTATGGCATTTGCTATTCCGCGTGATGGTAAAACCTATGTAGGTACAACGGATACTGTCTTCGAGGGCAATCCAGTACATCCTGTTGCAACACAGCAAGATGTGGATTATTTAATAGAGGCGGCAAAGAAAGTATTTCCTACAGCCAATATTACGAGAGCTACTATTGAATCATCGTGGGCAGGCGTTCGTCCATTGATTTATGAAAAAGGAAAGAATCCTTCAGAAATTTCAAGAAAAGATGAAATTTGGACGGCTCCGAGTGGTTTAATGACGATAGCAGGTGGCAAGTTAACAGGCTACCGACAAATGGCAGAATCGATTGTAGATAAAATTGTAAAAATCCGTCGTTATAAGCATGCGAGCGCATCTATAACTCGAGAGTTATCACTATCAGGAGCAAAGGGGATTAATGCCATCAATTTCCCTGACTATATTGCCTATAAAGCTCGAGAAGGTGTTCAGTATGGTTTAAATTACGATGAAGCTAAGCAACTTGTTCAAAAATATGGCACGAATGTGGATGCTTTATTTGATCGCGTAAAATATTTACATGAGCATGGTAGTACAATGCCACTTACTTTACATGCGATGCTATTATATGGCTTAGAAGCTGAAATGGTCTATACGCCAAGTGACTTCTTTATTCGCCGTACTGGTATGCTGTATTTTGACATTGAAGCAGTCAAGCTTTATAAGCAACAAGTGCTTCAAGTGATGCAACAACACTTGAATTATACGGAGGAGCAACGAAATGCTTATATGGCTGAATTAGACCAAGCCATCTTGGATGCCACTATTTTCGTGAAAGAAGGGGAGTAAGCGATGGAGCGTTATATTCAAATGTCTGATGGCCATTTTGTATTCACACGAACATTAGAATCTAAAAAGCCTTGTATTGGACGTATCCATATATTACATGGCATGGCGGAGCATAGTGGTCGATATTTAAAATTTGCTCACACTCTTCAAAAAGCCGGCTATGTAGTGACGATGCACGATCATCGTGGACATGGTGAAACAGCTGCTTATAATGGAACTTTAGGCTTTTTTGCTGAAAATAACGGCTTTGAACGTGTTGTAGAAGATGCACATGAAGTAATGACTCAATTACATGCACCATTTGTCGACAAACCGTTCATTATTTTTGGTCATAGTATGGGCTCATTCATTACGAGACGCTATATCCAACGGTATGGGGAACTGGTAGACAATGTTGTGCTCTGTGGAACGGGTAATGTTACAGCTTTACACGCAATTGGTAATATCGTGTCCAAGGCTTTAGCCAAAGGTCTTGGTAAAGAGACAGAAAGCAGGCTTCTCAATCAATTAAGTTTTGGTAGTTTTAATAAGCAGTTTCCAAATCCGAAGACTGCCTATGATTGGTTATGCTCTGTACAGGTAGAAGTTCAAAAGTATATAGATGATCCATACTGTGGCTTTATTCCAACCAATCAATTTTTTGTAGATTTGACAACAGGCTTTTCAACCTTGAATCGCAAAAAAGAGATTGCCAAAGTAAGAAAGGATCTTCCAATACTTTTGATAAGCGGCAGTAAAGACCCTGTCGGTGAACAGGGACTAGGAGTGTACGCAGTGGCAGAACAATTAGCAACTGCTGGTGTGGAGGATGTCACTGTTTATTTATTTGAAGATAAAAGACATGAAATTTTAAATGAAGACAATCAAGAAGCAGTCTTTCAAGTATTATTACGGTGGTTAGAAAAATATGATAGAAAATAAATTACAGCAGGCTGAGGTCGTAGCAATTGTGGGACCAACTGCTTCTGGAAAAACAGCGTTAAGTATTGAACTTGCCAAAAAGTATAATGGAGAAATCATTAATGGTGACTCAATGCAAGTTTATAAAGGGCTAGATATAGGTACGGCGAAAATTACGGAAGAAGAGATGGAGGGAGTTCCTCATCATTTACTAAGTTTTCTGGAGCCGACAGCATCATTTTCAGTGGCCGACTATCAAAAGCTAGTAAGAGAGAAAATTGCAGACATACAAGCTCGTCATAAGCTACCGATTATCGTAGGTGGGTCAGGCTTATATGTACAAGCTGTTCTGTTTGATTTCCAATTTACTGATGAAAAAGTGGATGAGGCAGCACGTCAAGCCTATTATGATGAATTAGCGAAGCTTGGTCCCGAGGCAATGCACGATAAATTAAAACAACTAGACCCTCAAACTGCAGAAGCCATTCATCCAAATAATACACGTCGTGTCATTCGCGCATTAGAGATGCTAGAATTAAGCGGTGTATCGAAGGCAGCTGAAGCTCAAAATCGAGGCGAGGTACCTCTCTATAATCACTTGATTTTAGGGCTAGGTCAAAATATGTCACGAGAGGTGCTTTATGACCGTATTAACCGCCGTGTCGATTTGATGATGGAGAATGGTCTTTTAGAAGAGGTCCAAGGGCTATGGCAACAAAATATCCGGGGTGTGCAGTCTATACAAGCCATTGGTTATAAGGAATTATATGATTATTTAGATGGCAAATGTTCACTAGAAGGCGCCATAGACAGCTTAAAACAAAATTCTCGTCGCTATGCGAAAAGGCAACTTACTTATTTCCGCAATAAAATGGATGTCCATTTTGTGATGACAGGTGAACAATTATAAAATTAAAGAAAAATTTCTAAAAATTACTAATTGATAAATTGGTAGAACGTGCTACTATAGGAATGAAGAGGTAGAAAGTTAGTAGGGAGGCTATTTGATGAAATCAATCAACTTGCAAGATACGTTCTTGAACCAACTACGTAAAAACAGTGTTTTTGTAACTGTATTTCTATTAAACGGATTTCAGTTAAAAGGGACTGTGAAATCATATGATAATTTTACAGTTCTATTATTGGATGCTGATAATAAGCAGCACCTGATTTACAAGCACGCTATTTCTACATTCGTTCCAGCAAAACCAATAGAATTTTTAGAGACAGAAGCATAAAAAGATTGTTAAACAGTTAGTGTACTCCACACTGGCTGTTTTTTTTGCTTCAGGCTATAATGATAAAGGAAATAGATATTTGGAGGACGAGTTTGATGAAATCAATGGAAACAACACAATTATTAGAACTATTAGATGCAAATGAAGACCTATATATTATTGATGTTCGTGAAGAGGATGAAGTAGCACACGGCATGATTCCTGGCGCTCAGCATATCGCTCTTGGGACAATCCCAGAACGTCTAGAGGAATTAGATGAAACAAAGCCATATATTATCGTTTGTAAGGCTGGTGGCCGTTCAGCTAATGCTTGTTCTTATTTAGAAGCACAAGGATTTGATGTGACAAACCTAGAAGGTGGCATGTTAGCTTACGATGGCGAATTAGAATTTAAATAATGACATAATGAAAAAAGAAAGAGTGTATACTCTTTCTTTTTTCATGTGCTTATTTTTGGAGTGAGTCCATGATGAGGCTAAAGTTTTTTTCAAAGTTCATGTACGGGTTCACATTTTTTTGCCCCCGAACCTTTGAAGCATAACTGGCAAAATTTAAACCAGCACCGTATATTTGTAAAGCGCCATTCGCCAGGTCTCCCTTTTTTAGAAGCTCAATGCCATCCTGTAAGAAATTTTCACTCTCATCGAAGTGACATTCCGCCATGTATTTATCTCCACTATAATATAATTTCAAATTTTCTATAATGACATACGCCGTTCCTTCACTGATGAAAGCATCAACATTCATTAATAACTGATTAATCGGTTTTACTAACTGCGCATATTGACTATCATAGTTTTCACAAGTCTCTGCAATAGCGTTTCTTAATTCTCTTGCGTGCACTCTAACTCCTCCTTAAAGAAAATTTTATCCTTACCTAATGAAGTAATTAGTGATTCATTTTCCCTTTATCTATAAAACATACTCTTTAATTTTCTGAAATATGTTACAATTATATCGGTGAAGGAGGGATTTGTATGTTTCGTTCAATAGCACCCCCAACAATGTCTTTACAGTAGAATCTACTGGTAAGGCATACAATAACAGTTTGCTCATTTTCAATAGATTCTACTGTGTAGGTTAATACTTATACGTAGAAAGTAGGAATTGTAATGAGCGGAAAATTAGCGTTTGTATTATCCATGATTATTTTTGGCGCAGTTGGTGTTTTTGCCAAGTATATACCTTTATCTTCAAGTGAAATCGCTTTTTGGATGAGCTTAATTGGTGCTTGTTTTTTGATAGTGATTTTTATTTATAAAAAGGAAAGCTTTACGAAAAGAAGTATTCTCAAAAATAAGTGGAAATTAGTACTTTCTAGTGTTGCCTTATGTGGGAATTGGATTTTTTTATTTCAGGCTTATAAAGAAACAACAATTGCTAATGCTGCACTTAGTTATTATGTTGCACCAGTACTCGTTATCTGTTTATCTCCAATTATCTTAAAGGAGAAGCTAGTTGGCAGAAAAATGATGTATGTCTGTGTAGCCCTTATCGGACTTTATTTGATTGTCCAAAGTCAAGGCACTGGGGACAGTAAACAATTTATTGGCATTGTCTACGGTCTTATCGCCGCATGCTTTTACACAGCTCTAACATTTACAAATAAATGTATAGGTAACATAAAAGAACCGGGAAATACATTAATTCAACTAGCTTTAGCAGCATTTTTCCTTTGTTTTTATATACTTGGGACAACAGGATTTCAGGTCATGACAATCAGTTTTAAGTCAGTCTTACTATTAATAGTATTAGGTATTGTCCATGCAGGAGTTGGATTTTTATTGTTCTTTTGGGGCATGTCAAAGCTGAAAGGGCAAAGTATAGCCATCCTTAGCTATATAGATCCACTGACATCATTAGTCATTTCAACGATGTTTATTGGAGAAAAAATGACGCTACTACAACTAATAGGAGCGATACTATTATTAGGGTCAACATTGCTAAGTGAGCTAGAAAAAAATAGGTAGCCGAAGAAATGATACAAGTAACGCATTCAAATATTGACAGAAAAAATACTCTGTCGTAGATTAAAAGTAGTTTAATATAAGCATTAGGTGCCCATTAAGGGAGAATAGGGAATAAAGTGAAAAACTTTAGCGGACCCGCCACTGTAAAAGGGAGTTTAATAGTGAAGACCACTAGCTCATTGCTGGGAAGGTACTATGAAATGTTGAACTTAAGCCAGGAGACCTGCCTATTTGCTTTAAGAATATAGATGATGGAAAAGTCTGTAGTTTATTTGTCATGACAATAAACTACAGGCTTTTATTTTGTCTTCATGAAGAACGAGAGGAGAAATGACAATGCAATTATTACATGACACGATTCAAAACATTCAAGGCGCTGATAAAAATAGTAGGGAGCAAGCAAGAAAACGAATAGATATTCTTTGTAAGCCTCCAGGAAGCTTAGGGAAATTGGAGTCCATTGCTGTGCAACTATCTGGAATTACAGGCCAGTTATATCCGATGATTGATAAAAAGGTGATGATTGTCTGTGCAGCAGATCATGGAGTTTGTGAAGAAGGCGTGACGCCGAATCCTCAAGAGGTTACTTTATTTCAAACATTGAATTTTCCGAAGGGAGGTACAGGTGTTTGTGCAATTGCAAGTGTGACCAATACCAAAGTTGTAACGGTAGATGTTGGAGTTAAGGAGGATATCCCTCTCAATGCGGACGTAATCATCCAAAAGGTGAAATATGGAACAGGTAATATAGCACAGGGCCCTGCTATGTCTAGAGAGGAGGCTATTCAATCCATAGAAGTGGGGATTCGTGTGGCAACAGACGAAATTACAAAAGGGGCCAACCTACTTGGAACAGGTGAGATGGGCATTGGTAATACAACGCCGAGCACAGCAATCTTAGCTGTTTTGACTGGCTATGACCCTATTCAAATAACCGGGTTTGGAGCAGGTGTTGGTCAAGGAGGAATTGCTCATAAAGCAGCGGTCATTGAAAAAGCAATTATGCTTAACCAACCAAATCCTAACGATATCATTGATGTACTAGCTAAAGTTGGAGGGCTAGAGATTGGGGCTATGGCTGGTATTATACTTGCTGCCGCAAGTCACCGAAAACCTGTTGTGATTGATGGTTTTATTTCGACTATTGCTGCGCTTATAGCTTATCAAATTGAACCGAAAGTGAAGGACTTTATCATAGCTTCTCATGCTTCGGAGGAACCCGGAGCTAAAATAGCCGCTGAATTGTTGGGAGTGGAACCGATGCTGCATATGAATATGCGGTTAGGAGAAGGTTCAGGTGCAGCCCTAGCCTTTCCTCTATTAGATGCTGCTTGCTCAATGATGAAAAATATGGTGACGCTGGAAGAAGCAACGAATCTTTTGGCTAAATAGTTACTGAAAAACAAATAAGCGCAAATAGTTAAAGAGCTATTTGCGCTTATTCGTTTTTTTTTATCAATGATAGACTCTATGCCCGATTCAACCTTCGCAAAGGTAAACGCCATTTCATCATATAGGAAAGAATACGTAATGCTGTAATTACCGCAAATAAAATATAAAGGAAGATATCTCCTGTAAAAACTTCAAATCCAATAACAAGCCCTGCGAGAGCAGCCCACACACCATAGACTTCGTCACGAAGTACAAGTGGTTTTCGTCTAGCTAATAAATCACGCACAATACCACCACCCGACCCTGTTAAGACCGCAGCTACGATGACAGCACTAATCGGCATATCCAGCTTTACGGCGTAGAGTGCGCCTTGAATAGCAAATGCTGATAAACCAATCGCATCTGTAAAATTACCCCAACGATGCCAATGTTGAATCAAATGATGTGGAAAAATAAAAAATATGGTAATTGCAGCAAGCGCAATTTGAAACATCATATCCTGTCCCCATAATGTCGTGACAGGTAGACCGATAAGTAAATTTCGAATAGCCCCTCCACCAAAAGCAGTGACAATACCGAGTATATAAACACCGAATAAATCGTATTCCTCTTCCATTGCAATAATTGCCCCAGAAATAGCAAAGGCAATTGTACCGATCATACTAAAAACTTCCCAAGCCATCCCTTTCACCCCTTCTATCAATAAATGAACCTCATTCCTAAAGTTGAAAGATCCTGTAAGTAACAAAATCTATGAATTTAATAGCCAAAATTAAACATTAAATACGCTTCTTGAAATAAGTCCGCACATTAGCTTAGCGTAAATTTCACTCAGAAACAATAGGCAAGTTTTACAGGGACCTATACAAATTGATAAGATGTTAATGAAATAAAGAAAAACATCTGTCATAAGCGTTCATTACAAGTAGACAATCAGGGAATCCTAGGATAATCGAGGTCCATTTAGATATAGAATAAAGTTTACGGAATAATATGCATGACAATTGTGAAATGGAGAAGAAAAGAATGACGTTTACATCTAATTTATCAGCATCGACGCTATCTTTAGCGGCAACAATAGAAGAAAGAGTGAGACCTTTTCATGCTAGGGTGGAGGAGATGGCGTTTTATAACCAACAAAAAGTGCTAGCGGCATTTCGTAAGCATCAAGTGAGTGATTATCATTTACACCCATCCAATGGCTATGGCTATGACGATGAGGGACGCGATAATTTAGAGCGTGTCTATGCTGAGGTGTTTGGAGCAGAGTCCGCCATTGTTCGACCGCAAATTATTTCAGGCACACATGCAATTACGCTTAGTTTATTCGGTGTGCTGCGTCCTGGTGATGAGTTGCTCTATATTTCTGGACAGCCATATGATACGTTACAATCCATTGTTGATGGTGGTGACAAAGATACAGGTTCCTTGAAAGATTATCAAATCGGTTATTCACATGTTGAGTTACTGGATAATCAAACCATTGATTGGGAAGGAGTGGAAGCGGCCATAACGGCAAAAACGAAAGTGATTGCCATTCAACGATCAAAGGGCTATGCAACGCGACCATCCTTTTCTATAGCAGAGATTGCTGATATGTGTGCAAAGATTCGTGAGCTAGCTCCACAGGCCATTATTTTTGTTGATAATTGCTATGGTGAATTTGTAGAAAAGCAAGAGCCTACAGAGATTGGTGCTGATTTAATGGCGGGCTCTCTCATTAAAAATCCAGGTGGAGGATTAGCGAAAATTGGAGGTTATATCGCAGGCCGAGCAGATTTAGTGGAGAAATGTGCGTACCGGATGACTTCACCTGGAATCGGGGCAGAAGCAGGAGCTACATTAAATACATTGGGTGATTTTTATCAAGGGTTTTTCCTAGCTCCACATGTTGTATCACAAGCATTAAAGGGCGCCATTTTTACGGCAGCTATGCTGGAGGAAATAGGGATGAATACATCTCCAAGTTACCAGGCACATCGGACAGATTTAATACAATCGGTTTCTTTCCAAACCGCACAGCAAATGATTGACTTTTGTCGGGAAATACAAGCCAACTCGCCAATAAATGCTCATTACGCACCAGAACCAGCCTATATGCCAGGCTACGAGGATGATGTCATTATGGCAGCGGGGACATTTATCCAAGGCTCCAGCATAGAGCTAACAGCAGATGGGCCGATACGACCTCCCTTTACAGCCTTTATACAGGGTGGGCTAACTTATGAACATGTAAAATTTGCAATTTGTAGTGCGGTACAAGCTATTCAAAAATAGAGATGAGGAAATGGACAAACCGTAAATTTGAATAGTTTTTTACAATTTTCTCTCGGATTGAAAAAAATAGTGCCAACCATGTTAGGAAACCTGACATGGTTGGTTGACAGTGAAAAAATTTCGTTATATGATAAGCGGGTATTGGAGGAGGACTTAAATGAGTCGTGAAATTAGACGAACTATGCCGTTATTATCAATGAGTATTGTAATGCAATTAACTGAGCTCTCGGCACGACAAATTCGTTATTATGAAGAACACCATTTAATTGAGCCGCACCGAACAGAAGGCAACCGTCGAATGTTTTCATTAAATGATGTCGACACATTGCTTGAAATTAAAGACTACTTAGAACAGGGTATGAATATGGCGAAGATTAAAAAGATATTTGCTAAAAGGAAAAATCCTGTTTCTACAATTGAAGAACAAGATTTAAGTGATTCTGAATTACGTCAAATTATGCGCGAAGAAATGCGTCAAGCACAGCGCATGCAAAAATCATCCATCCGACGAGGGGATTTATCTCGATTCTATTAAAAATAGGGTAGGGTAAACATAAAAGCTAGACAAATTATAGGAGTGTGGAAAACTGTGGGTAAATTCACAAAAGAGGACATTAAACGTCTCATCGAAGAAAAGAATGTAAGCTTTATTCGTTTACAATTTACAGATATTCTTGGCACAATCAAAAACGTTGAGATTCCTGTAAGTCAATTAGACAAAGCACTAGAAAATAAAATGATGTTTGATGGCTCATCTATTGAAGGCTTCGTTCGAATCGAAGAATCAGATATGTATTTATATCCTGATCTTGATACTTTCGTGGTATTCCCTTGGACTTCTGAAAAAGGGAAAGTGGCACGTCTTATCTGTGATGTTTACACTGCGAAAGGCGAACCGTTTGCTGGTGACCCACGAAATAACCTAAAACGTATTCTTAAAAAAATGGAAGATATGGGCTTCTCAAGCTTCAATTTAGGGCCAGAGCCTGAATTTTTCTTATTCAAATTAGATGCAAAAGGAGAACCAACTTTAGAAGTAAATGACCATGGTGGTTATTTCGATTTAGCTCCAACAGATCTTGGTGAAAACTGCCGTCGTGATATCGTATTAGAGCTAGAAGAAATGGGCTTTGAAATTGAAGCCTCTCACCATGAGGTTGCTCCTGGACAACATGAAATCGACTTTAAATATGCAGACGCTGTTACAGCTTGTGATAACATCCAAACATTTAAATTAGTCGTGAAAACAATCGCTCGTAAACACGGTTTACACGCTACATTTATGCCAAAGCCATTATTTGGTGAAGCTGGTTCTGGTATGCACTTTAACGTGTCACTATTTAAAGGTAAAGAAAATGCATTTTATGATGAATCTACGGAATTAGGACTATCAAATACAGCTATGCAATTTATGGCTGGTGTCCTTGCACACGTACAAGGTTTCACGGCTGTTACAAATCCAACAGTTAACTCTTATAAACGTCTAGTACCTGGTTATGAAGCGCCATGTTATGTAGCATGGTCAGCACAAAACCGTTCACCACTCATTCGTATTCCATCAGCACGTGGTCTGTCAACTCGTGTAGAAGTACGTTCAGTGGACCCATCCGCAAACCCATACTTAGCGATGGCTGTTATTTTAGAGGCAGGTCTAGAAGGTATTCGTCAAAACTTGACACCACCAGCAGCTATTAACCGTAATATCTATGTGATGTCGGAAGAAGAGCGCCAAGCGAATGGTATTGAAAACCTACCAGCAGCACTTGACGATGCTTTAACATTACTGGCTAAAGATAAAGTAGCGCAAGCAGCTTTAGGTGAGCATATTTATGCTAACTTTAAAGAAGCAAAAGAAATCGAGTTCGATATGTATCGTACAACTGTACATCAGTGGGAACGCGATCAATATTTAAAAATGTATTAATAACGAATAAAACCGAGTACCTCTAAGAGAGGCTACTCGGTTTTTTTGTTTGAAATAATGAACGGGTATTACTCGCCCCCCTCATTATTTATTAATAGCCCATATGTTTATGGGGATGATGCGGCATATGACAAGGGTTAGGTGGCATACCGCACATTGTATGTGTTTCACAGCATTCATTAACAACTGACTCTGTGCATGGGAAATAGTATTGGTGATCAATCATATGTTTGTTCACTGTTGTGACATGTACTGGTTGTACATGTGGAACAACTGTATGGATATAATTTGTGCGAACATATTGCTCTGGTGGTAAAAATTGTGGTGGATCAAATTGCATGGGCATTGTTTGTGGGGGACAGCAGTGTGGACCTTTTGCCGGATGGCGTCTTCGTTGAAACATGTTATAACCTCCTGTTTTGATAAGTTGTCGTTCATTATTAAGATATGAGATAGACGTCAATAGGGACTATTTATTTGCCTATTATTGAATAGGTAAATCTAACAAGTCACTGGAATGGTAGAACATCTAATGTAGAATTGCCTTCACATTAGGTGAAAAAAGGAACTACAAATCGCATTTTTCACATTCTATTGTTGTCAAAATAGTAGTGAATCGATCTAGTGTTTAAACAATAGTCCTCTGCATCTTGCGATTATTGTGTCGAAATTTTTACAAATAACCAACAAACCTAATGCTTCCAAACTATAGATGATTGAGTTGGAAGCTAAATTAACAATAAAATTATTAAAAAAGTATATTTTTTGAAAAAATAGATATTGTCAAGCAAACAGTCATACAGTATACTCTTTAATTGATAATGATTATCGTTATTGATTATAATTTAGGAGGAAATGTATGTCGAAATTATCACTACGTAACAAAAATATTTTTATTCTTTTTGCATTAGTATCAATCTTCTCTCTCTTGATGGTTGGATGTGGAGATAAAGCATCAAACACTAGTAGTAGTTCGCAAGAAACTGATAAAGCTGAAGAAGGTAATACAGAGTCTTCTAGCCGTGAAATTACCCACGCTATGGGTACTACGACAATTGAAGGAACACCTACAAAAATCGTTACGCTATACCAAGGGGCTACTGATGTTGCAGTAGCAATGGGCATTAAGCCAGTAGGAGCAGTAGAATCTTGGGCAGAAGCACCTTTTTATAATTATTTGAAAAAAGATTTAGATGGTGTTGCAGTTGTGGGACAAGAAACACAACCAAATCTTGAGGAAATTGCAAAGCTTAAACCAGATCTAATCATTGCATCGAAAGTTCGTCATGAGGAAATTTATGATCAGTTATCACAAATTGCTCCAACCGTTGCTCATGAAACGGTATTTGATTTCAAAGGTACAGCAGAAATGATGGGTCAAGCAATGAATGAGGAAGAAAAGGTTAAAGAGTTATTTGGAGATTGGGATACGCGAGTTGCTGATTTCCAAACAAAAATGAAAGAGAAGCTTGGCGATAAATGGCCATTCCATGTTGCGGTTGTCAATTTCAGAGCAGACCATGCACGTATTTATGTAACTGGATATGCAGGTTCTATATTGTCAGAGCTTGGCTTCCAAGGTCCTAAAAATTTAACTGATGACTCATTGGAGATCGTCAAACTAACAGATAAAGAAAGTATTGCGCAAATGAATGCCGATGTCATTTATATGTTTATGGAAAATGATGACGCTGTGAAAAAGAATTATGAAGAGTGGACAAATCATCCTCTATGGAAAGAGCTCGATGCTGTGAAGGCAAATCAAGTTTACCAAGTAGATGAAATCAATTGGAATCTAGCTGGCGGATTGATTAGTGCTAATTTAATGCTAGATGATATTTATGACAAATTTGAATTAGATAAATAGAGAAAGTGATTAGGGCTGTTTAAAGTGTTAGAGAATGCTTGAGAGACAGCCCTCTCCTTGTAGTGTTTCGCCTATAAAAACCTACAACTTTTCTCAAAAGATAAAATGTGGTTCAAGAAAGTTGGCGCAAAATGAGAATTTTTCTTTCTACTACCTCGATGAAACAAATAGGGTTGTTCATCAGTTGTTTGGTCCTATTGCTGACGTTTATGTTCAGCATAACTATTGGTCAAACATCTATTCCCTTCTCGTCAATCTATGATGCCATTTTTCATTATGATGCTGCTAATAAGGAGCATGTCATTATTCGAACATCTAGATTTACAAGAGCTGTGATCGCTACAGTAGTTGGCGCAAGCCTTGCTATCTCGGGAGCATTGATGCGGGCATTAACAAGAAACCCTTTAGCAGCTCCTGATATTTTAGGTATTAATGCAGGGGCAATATTTTTTATTGTCAGTGCCATTACTCTTTTTTCTGTTAATTCTTTAATGAGTTATATGTGGATTGCCTTTTTAGGTGCTGGTGCAGCGGGAGCTATGGTGTTTTTCCTTGGATCATTAGGAAGAGATGGTTTAACACCGATTAAAATAGTACTAGCTGGTGCAGCGATTACAGCTCTATTTGTCTCGTTTACGCAGGGGCTTTTAGTAATTGATGAACAAGGTTTACAAAGTGTACTATTTTGGCTAGCGGGGTCAGTATCAGGTCGTAGCATAGACATGCTCATACCTGTCCTACCATTTATTTTAGGGGGCACGATCATAGCAATAGGTATGGGTCGTTCTATAAATATTTTACAATCAGGTGATGATATTGCAAAAGGATTGGGACAACGAACAATGGTGACGAAACTCACACTTGGCATCATCATAATTATTCTTGCAGGTAGCTCAGTTGCTGTAGCAGGTTCGATTGGCTTTATTGGTTTAATTGTCCCTCATATAGCGATTCATCTTGTTGGCATGGATTATCGTTGGATTATACCGTACAGTGCGGTATTAGGAGCCATACTGCTGTTGCTTGCAGATATAGCAGCAAGATACGTAATTATGCCATTAGAAATGCCAATTGGTGTAATGACTGCATTAATTGGTGCTCCTTTCTTTATTTATATTGCACGAAAGGGGTTAGCTAAAAATGTCTAATTATAGGACGATTCGAACGAAATCCGATCGCATATCTTTTCAAATCGCCAAAAAGACTTGTTGGATTATACTACTGTTAAGCTTATTATTAGTCATCATAACGATTATTGGTTTATCTGCGGGTAGCGATTTTATTCATCCTGTCACCGTAGTGAAGGAATTATTAGGCTACGGAAACGGAGAGTACGATTTTGTCTTACATACATTAAGGCTTCCGCGTATTTTAATGGCCTTATTAGTTGGTGCTGCGCTAGGAGTTGCTGGTTTAATTTTACAAGGAATCATAGGCAACCCTTTAGCTGCTCCAGATATTATTGGTGTAACGAGTGGGGCGTCCATGGGTGCGATTATTTTTATCGTGTATTTTATGGGGTCAGTGGGCATTCAATTTTTACCGTTAGCTGCCATTTTAGGTGCGGCTATTATCTCCTTTATCATTTACCTGCTGTCATGGAGAAAAGGTGTCACACCTATACGTATGGTGCTTATTGGAATTGGGATTTCCGCGTTAGCAAAGGCAGTGGTAACTATGCTGTTGGTGATCAGCGAGGTAGCCGCAACAACGAAGGCCTATCTATGGCTGACAGGTAGTTTGTATGGGGCAAATATGACAGATGTCTACTTGCTTTTACCATGGGTTACTCTCTTATTACCTCTAACATTTGTTTTAGCGAGAACCGTCAATGTGAAGGAATTAGGAGATGACATTGCGATAGGGCTGGGCGTAAAAGTTCAAGTGTACCGTTTGCTCTTTTTACTTATTAGTGTAATGCTAGCTGGTTCTGCAGTTGCTTTTGCTGGTGGAATTGCCTTTGTTGGATTAGTAGCCCCACATATGAGTAGATTGCTAGTAGGGCGTTCTTTTGCAGGATTAATACCTGTTACGGCTATAATTGGTGGCATTATTGTCATTGTAGCTGACATTGTTGCACGTACAGCCTTTTTACCAAAGGATTTACCAACAGGTGTCTTTACGGCTGCAATTGGAGCACCATTCTTTATATATTTACTATTTAGAACGCGCAATCAATAATGCCCAATGATAAATGAGTTAAAAGCGTGAGAGAAGAGGGTGAAGGGATTTTGAAAAACGTCTTAGAAGTACAAAATCTAGATGTTAGCTATGGTGAAAATCTTATTTTAGAAGATTTGAATCTTCAAATACCAAAAGGGAAAATTACGGTACTAGTAGGTGCCAATGGCTGTGGAAAATCTACGCTCCTTAGAACGTTTGCCCGACTGCAAAAACCAAGGTCAGGTGAAATTTTCTTAGAAAATCATCCACTAGACGCCATTTCAACTAAAGAGGTGGCAAAACGGTTAGCCATTCTTCCACAGGGACCTGTTGCACCAGAAGGATTAACTGTCCAACAATTGATTAAACAAGGTCGTTACCCTCATCAGAGCTGGTTAAAGCAATGGTCTACAGAGGATGAAACTATTGTGAACAATGCTCTTGAGGTGACACAGATGACCGAATTTGCGGATCGCCCAGTAGATGCATTATCAGGTGGGCAGCGTCAGCGTGTGTGGATTGCTATGACATTGGCTCAAAAAACGGATCTTATTTTACTAGATGAACCTACAACCTATTTAGATATGGCTCATCAAGTAGAAATTTTAGATTTACTATTTGATTTGAATGAACATGAAGGCCGTACAGTTGTTATGGTATTACACGATTTAAACTTAGCCTGTCGTTATGCTCATCATATTGTAGCTGTGCGAAATAAACGGGTATACGCACAAGGAAAGCCAGAGGAAGTGGTGACACCTGAGATGGTACAAGCGGTCTTTCGGATGGACTGTACCATAATGAGAGACCCTCTATTTGGAACGCCATTATGTGTTCCGCATGGTAAGGGAAGAACAGTTCAGATGGAAGCATTTGAGGAGGTAGCGGCCACTTGAGCAACAAATTGTCAGCTGAAGAAATACCCATACTATTAAGCGATTATCGATTGACGTTTGAGCCCGCGATAGACGCTACTTACTCCATAAGAGCGGAAAATTTATTGGACTCTGAACTGGCCCTAGTCTATTTACAAACAATCGCACCTTTTTTTCAATCGGCCTCTTTATTAGTGACAGCATCGTTATTTGGAAAGCGTTATAGTGTCTTGACGATGGCTTCAGCATTCTATGCCATGTCGAGATACGATAAAGGGCTACACGTTGCTATTGATAATATTTGGGTGGAAGCAGAAGGACATGCGAAGCCATGGCTACCTAACGTTCGGTTCATAGATCATACGGTGTCTGTGCCAACAATTGATCGTAAATCATGGCGTGACGAGGTGCTGAAAGGAATTTTTGCGGACAATCTAGCAAAAGTGTGGCAGTCATTAATGAAAGTAAGTAAAATCCCAAAAACAATCTTATGGGAAAATACAGCTATTTATGTCAATTGGCTATATGAAACGAAAATAAGAGAAGGGGCCAATGAGCAAGAAATTACTCGCCTACAAGAGGATTATGCCTATATTGTACATGAGGCACCAGGTGCTCTCTTTGGCGAGAAGAAAAATCCTCTGACTAAATATTGTGGACCTAAAGTGACAATAAAGGAATCTGAGCAACCTATCCGCTTAAGAAAAACATGTTGTTTCTATTACCATACATCTGATGAAGCAAATGACTTTTGTATCTCCTGTCCTAAAATCAAAAGACTCGTCTAACCTCATAAAGTTTACAAATTCCTCAAAGTGAATAAATGTGATGTTTATTCACTTTTTCTTACTTTAAAAATTTCTGTTTGTTATCTTATATAATTGTTATACTTGATTGAAGCATTTGTTGCCTGTATAAAAATTCAGAAAAATGTGAGATTGAACCAATGGCTTTATAGCGTTTAAAATAGTTTTATAACACAGTAATGTTATAAAAACATGAATGATGTGAGTATTTTTCTGTTTAAAACTCAAAACTCTATTGTTTTTATAATAGTACTATAACAGGTTATGAGGGGAGGTTTTGAATGAACACAACATATAGAGCTTATAGAATAGTAGATTGAGAAATAGATCAAGTTGCAATTTCATGATTAATAGAAATGAGGTTTTAATCAAAAAATGAAAAAATATGCTGTTTCTACATATGTTTATTTTATCATCCCTTCTTTAATTGGTATTTTTCTATTTATGACACCTGTCTTAACAGAAGAAGGCTGGAAGGTACCAATTGCAATTTTAGCAAATGTTTTAGCAACTATTGTTGCTCCTATTATTAGTTATTTTACAATTTTTATGTTTGCTATTTCAGCAATTGGCGCACTTATGGCTAAATTTATTCCTCGTAAAAACGTAAAAGAGCCAAGTATTTTAGATACATTGTTTTATGTTAATTGGTTTTGGACGATTACCCGCTGTATCGGCTTAGTTTTTGCTTCAATGGTTGTCTTTAACTTTGGTCCTTTTGCCATCAACAACGAAAATACTGGTGGACTACTGATGGATCCTAATGATGGTCTTGTCACATTTTTATTTACCATCTTCTTGTTTGCTGGATTCCTCTTGCCGTTTTTGACTAATTTCGGGCTTCTTGAATTTTTCGGTACAATGATGGTGAGAATTATGCGACCCCTATTTAAAAGTCCGGGCCGTTCTTCCATTGATGCCCTTACATCATGGGTCGGTGATGGAACGATTGGTGTTTTAATGACTAGTAAACAATATGAAATGGGGAACTATACCAAAAAAGAAGCAGCTATTATTGCAACAAGCTTCTCGGTAGTATCTATTACATTTTGTATCGTAGTATTGGATACGGTTCATTTGGCACGCTATTTTATTCCATACTATTTAACAGTTGTCTTTTGTGGAATTGTACTAGCGATTATTATGCCCCGTATCTATCCACTTGCACAGAAAGAAGATACATATATAGATGGTACGCCTGTAGACTATTCACGTGAGGAATTACCAGAGGGCTATAATTTAGTCTCACATGGCTTAGAAAATGCACTTGCTGTTGCCCATGACAATCGTGACCCACGCAAATTTATTAAAGATGGATTTAGAAATGTTATTGATTTATGGGTTGGTGTTGCGCCTATCGTAATGGCTTTTGGTACGATTGCCCTAATGCTTGCCGAATTTACGAGTATCTTTGTGATTTTAGGCAAACCCTTTGAGCCTATTTTAACAGTACTTGGCTTACCAGAGGCGGCACAAGCAGCACAAACAATGGTTGTGGGCTTTGCAGATATGTTCCTGCCTTCTATTTTAGGTGCAGGGATTGAATCTGATACCACTAGATTTGTCATAGCAGTTGTTTCAGTCACGCAGTTAATTTATATGTCTGAGGTGGGTGGACTTATTTTAGGTACGAAAATTCCATTGAAATTTTTCGATTTAGTGGTGATATTTATATTACGTACACTTATCTCACTTCCAATTGCTGCATTAGTGGGCCACCTTTTATTCTAATCAAAATGCCAAGTCCTAGATGGACTTGGCATTTTTCATGGAATTTATAGCATAGGATTTCTTTACTCGCTTCCATAAAACAAGCATATAGACAAATAGCACTAAAATAATAAGATAACCACTAAGCGTAGGGCTCTCTACATTTCCCATAAAGTTAAAGAAATTATTGAATCCATGGAAAATAATGGTAATAATAATCGATTGCCCATCTAAAATAAGTAAAGAAAGAACAAGGCCCACTAAAAGGGCATAGATGATTTGAATAATAGTATCTTCAAGCGATTGCCCACCAAGTAATTGTAAAGCATGTGTAATGCCAAACAATAAACTAGAAATGAATACCGCTGTAAATGCACCCTTGGCAAGAAGCATTCGCAGCATAAGGCCCCTAAATATGGTCTCTTCTATAAATGCCACAATAAGCACTTGCATTAAAAACATAAAAATAAGATCGCTAATCGATGTGAGATTTAATCCTTTAGTACTTACAAGGATGATTCCTAAAACAAAAAGTAGCGGTAAAATCATTAATAAATGATTCTTTTGAATAGGATGAAAGAAATACATTTGCCAGTTTTTTTTCAGGGCAATATAAATGAAGAGTCCCAATGCTAGTGGAACTAACATAGCAAACTGTAACAAAGGGCTTGATGGTTCTTTAATAGAAACAAAAGCTCCGTTACCAACATAGAAAAGTATGATAAGAAACTCTAAGCCAATTATTTTGGCAATCACTTTTTGTTTCATTCTGTTCATTTCCTCCTAATCATGCTAGCAGTAATTAATAGGAAGACACTTAAAAAGAGAGTGCTTCTGGAAAAAAATAGGGAAATACATTCTAAAATGATGTTAAAATCCACAACACGTAATAAATGTACTCGTCGTAATTAATGAACTATTATCCATTGTATCAAATTTTTTCCTCAATTTTGGATTGACTTTTTTTGGTGAGATTTGCCGATTAAATATGCACTAAAGGGGAGAAAGGAAATAATTTTTATGAACAACATACAGACGACAAAACTAGCTAGAAAAAGTGAAATAACTTGTAGAGAAGTGGTAGGGAGTAATGCACTATAGGGAGCTAGATATTCTTGAATAAGCCAGTGAATTAAAAAGATACCAAAGGAATAACGACTTATGGTATGGATGAAGGGCAGCTTAGGTAAAATTTGGGCAAATGTTAAAATAAAAATCGTCATCGCTAACACAAATAGAATCATATCGATTCTTCGTGATGTAATTTGCTGGTCGCCCAAATAATAATTTAAATAGATAATGACTGTTGCAAGTATAACCGATAAAACGGTAAAAAATTTATATTTAAGGAGATAATATGTGAATCTTTCATAATGACGACCCATGAAATAGGCAAATACAAAATAAGGAAGCCAGCCTACGAAGAGCAGTCGTATAAAATGATCGTTATTTACGAAATAATCTATATTTAATTTTGCTAGTGTCATATAGAAAACCCCTAGTAAGAACATTATGGGAGCAAACCATATACAGGATAGATTATATTTTTTTACCATAAAAAATAGAATATAGAGCTGAAAAATCGTCATGACAAACCACCCAGAAAAATCCCCCAAAATAATGTGACGATACAGGGCATACCAAAAATTTTCATGATAATGAAAGGCTGCATTAGCCGCATATAAAATACCAGCAGCTACAAACGGCATGACGATAAACTGAAATCGATGCCATAAAAAATGGGAAGGCAGCTGATGTTGATAGCGATTAGCTAATATTAAAATGGATAATAAAATGAAAATGGGTGTGGCGGCACATAGCACAAGTCTAAAAAATTGATAGAAAGGTTGATCAATAAAGCCATTAATAATTTCAATATTTGTCGTCGCGTGCAATAGCACAATACTTAAGCAAGCAATAGCTCTCAATGCGTTCCACTCGTACACCATCTCAATCACCCTCGATTTCAGTAAATTGGCGGGCATCTCCTGCCAGGATGCAACCTTACTAACTATATGAATTTGGCATTATGGTTACAACCGGTCTGTCTTTCACTCGAAAATAGTTTAGTTCGCAAATTATTATTAAAAATACCTAGTAAACTTGTCAAAAGCTCCATTTTTGCATATGTGTTACATAACCTCCCTGCATATACTGGTTCAAGAGGGGGGGAGGTGAGCTTTTATGAGAATTAACTGGAAGGTTCGTCTTCAACATATACCATTTTTATTAGGTCTATTTTCATTGTTACTCTTACTCGCACAACAAGTAGGAGCGATTTTCGGCTTTGATTTGACAGCTGCAATAAGTGAGCAAATTGCAGCTATTTTAAATACAGTTCTATCTATTCTTGTATTAATGGGTGTCATAGTAGACCCAACGACAAAAGGTACAAGTGATAGTGAAAAGGCATTAATGTATAGGAGACCACGATAAAGTATTCAAAAAGTGTAATTTTACAATAAGGATAAATATGTTATAATGTTAGAAAATTGATACAGTGGGGAGGATGATTGAATGTCCCTTGAAATGGAACGAAGAGTGGCTAAACTTGAGGAGGAAATGGCAGAGTTACGTCAGGAGTTAAGTGAATTAAGGCGAATTCAAAGCAATGAGAAAATAAATACTCTTGATGCAAGACAGTCAATGATCGAGCAATCGGTTCCAATAAAACCAAAACCAACACCAAAACCAACAGTGGAGTCGAAGACTACCCCAGTCAAAACAGCACAAAAAGAGGTGCAACCACAGCCATCGATGGAGGAACGTGTTATGTGGGCACTTCCAAAAGTATTCATGGTTATTTTAGTTATGGGGGTACTTTGGGGTCTCAAACTTGTTAGTGACTATGGTTATTTATCGAATGGCGTGAAAATCATCCTTGCCTATTCATTATCGGTAGGATTGGCGATTATCGCTTATATTCTGGAACGTAGAAAAGTAGGCTCTCCCGCTATTACCGTCTCATTATATGGCGGAGCATTTATTGTTGGTATTTTAACGACTGCAGCTAGTGCCATTTTATACGAGATCATCCATCTCACACCAGCGCTTGGTATTACGATTCTTTATATTGGCTATGGTATTGCAATAAGTTACTTAAAGAAAAATGAGGCATTAACTATTTTTGTTGCTTTTACCTCATTATTACTACCTTATTTATTAGAATATATGGACTTTAGTGCCATCATTATTTTACTATTTGTTATCGTTTTATTTGCCATGCTGCAATTGGTTGTCCAACAGCACAAGCAGAAGCTTGCCCTTTATATTTCAGCCTTTTTCTCAGTGGTGGCAATAGGTGTTGTTGCATTTATGAATCATGATAAGCAAGTTGTCTTTGCTTTTGGTTTACTTGCTATACTAGCCATCTTTTATGCAAGCTGGTGTCGATTATTTCATGCACAATCTAAATGGAGAGCTCTTCATATTGGCCTCCAATTTTCGTTAGGGTCATTTAGTTTATTGCTGATGAACCTGATCATACGCTCACTAGAATATGGGGAAGCAGTGCTACTTGTTTTGTTTGGTTTATTCATAGCATTATCGTTTTATAGTCATCGTCAAAAATGGCAGGAAGTATTTGATAGTGCTATAACACTCGCATTTATGACCGTATGTAATACGGTACTTATCATGAATATACCTGATAAAGTGGATGATTTACTATATCCATTGATCGCATTTGCAGGTGTAATGATGAGCTTACGATTACGGGCCAGTATGATGAAGGTAGTCACATCATTTTTCCTTGTGATGACATTGTTGCTAAACTTTATTTTCCATGAACCAACACCATTTATGAGCTTTAATCATGTAAGCCTGTTCATGCCGATTATTTATCTTGTAGTCATTTACTTGTATGCTAGACGCCCAAAAGAAACGTTATCACCTTTTGAGAAAGTCATGAAGGATGTATATGCTATTGATATTTTAGCAGTAATCACCACAGGCTACTTCTTAGCTTATATGAGCAAACTAGATACAGCCTATTTTGCGGCAACAAATGGCATTCAGTATTTGATGTGTATGGCACTAGCTGCTTTGTTTGCAGGAACTCTGCTCGTGTCAGAGAAATTCAAAGGGCGTGTTCTAACGCCTGTGCTGGGAGCATTCTTTATCGTATTTTCTTTGATGGTCAGCGCAAAGCCTTCTATGTTGGACAGCTTAAGTATGATGACCAGATTAGTTTATATAGCAGTAATAGTGGCGATTATTGTGGACGTTCTAGTAAAGGGCCGTATTTATCGGCTATATGCAGAACGAATGGGGAAATATGTAGACGCTATTGTTAGCTCAGGTGTCGTACTCACAATGATCTCGATATGGGGGCTCGTTCATCAATTTACGTATAGTCATCTACTTGATTGGAAACTAAGTATAGCTCTTACAACGATTACATTATTTCTAACCGCGAGTATTTCGTTATGGCTTAGTTCCACGCAACAATTAAAAACGCTTCGCATTACAGGCTTTGTTATCTTAGTCATTGCGTTTATCAAGCTGATTTTCTTCGACCTATCAGCACTTGATTTATTAATTAGAGCTGTTCTATTTATAACAATTGGTGGCATTGGCATGCTGTTATCAGGTAGGTTACTGAGGAAATAAATAAAAGAGATTCCAATGATTTTTGGAATCTCTTTTATCTTGTGCTAAACTGATAATACTCTTACTCTACTCCTTCTTTCTTCTTATCGTACTTTAAATCCTTTGTGAAAATATTCCTCAAATACATCACATATTATCTATGTCCCTTGTTCTGAATAACATTGGTTACGTGTATTA
This sequence comes from Lysinibacillus sp. NPDC056220, assembly GCF_049315265.1. Classification (NCBI taxonomy): domain Bacteria; kingdom Bacillati; phylum Bacillota; class Bacilli; order Caryophanales; family Bacillaceae; genus Lysinibacillus; species Lysinibacillus sp. NPDC056220. The sequence continues at coordinate 316,839 of NZ_JBMOXD010000001.1, read as the reverse complement.
CCGAGCAAAACTACAATAATTATATGAATAGGCGCATCATACGGATTGTATGGGCGCCTATTGGTTTAGGAGGACATAAATTTGGAAATGGCTTATACAATTATCATTTTTTTATTTGGTCTAGTGTTTGGCTCTTTTTATAATGTAGTTGGCTTTCGTGTACCGCGGAAGGAGTCTCTTGTACTTCCTTCCTCCCATTGTACAAACTGTCAGAGACCATTGACGGTTCTTGATTTAGTGCCAGTATTGTCTTATCTGTTTATAAGAGGAAAATGTCGGGGCTGTGGCTTTAAAATCTCGTCAGTATATCCAGCGATAGAATTGTTGACTGGAGGATTATTCGCCCTTGCTTATTTGAAGCTAAACTGGAGCATGGAATTCATAGTAGCTTTATCGTTCATCTCATTGTTAGTCATTATAGTTGTTTCAGATTTTACTTATCTGTTAATTCCAGATAAGATTCTTTTATTCTTTTTGCCTATATTGGTCATTGGACGTGTACTATCACCTTTAACACCTTGGTGGGACAGCCTATTGGGTTCACTCGTTGGTTTTGGCATATTATATAGTATTGCGGTTTTATCGAAAGGTGGAATGGGAGGAGGGGATATTAAATTATTCTTTTTAATTGGTCTTGTTCTCGGTACTATTCATACGCTGTTGACTTTATTTTTAGCTGCTATCATTGGTATGATAGTCGGAATAGTTGTCTTATTAAAGCGTAAACAGGGAAGAAAAACACCTATTCCCTTTGGCCCATCAATTGCATTAGCCGCTAATATTGTTTATTTCTATGGAGATTCGTTCATCAAGTGGTACTTAGGTTTTTGGTAAGTATTTAATCTTCAATTTTGTGGAGGGGAATCAAGTGAAGCCGATTATTGGAATTACAGCTTTTGTAGAAGATGATTTATCAGCTCATTTAAATGCTGCTTACAGCAAAAGTATTATTGAGGCGGGCGGTATCCCCCTCATTATTCCGTTAGGGGTTGAGGAAGATGCTGCACAAATTTTAGCCCTTACGGATGGCTTATTGCTATCGGGAGGCTATGATGTACATCCTTTTTTATTTGGAGTGGACCCTTCACCAAAGTTAGGTAAAATTCATCCAGCTAGAGATGCCGTAGAATTAGCATTAATTGAGGCTGCATTTTTACGAAAAATGCCTATTTTCGGTATTTGTCGGGGTATCCAAATATTAAATGTTGCATTAGGCGGGACGTTATATCAGGACATTGATAGTGACCATTATAGTACAAAGCTTATTAAACATATGCAACAGGCCGGTAGATCAGTAGCAACGCATTATGTACAAATTATTGCGGAGAATTTATTAGCCACTATTCTGGAACAAGAGAAAATTGCCGTCAATTCTTTTCATCATCAATCAGTGAATGTACTGGCGGAGAATTTAAAAGTTGCAGCGAAATCAAGTGATGGCATTATTGAAGCAGTGGTACATGAGGAATTACCATTCTGCTTGGCTGTCCAGTGGCACCCAGAGGAATTAGCTATAGCAGGAGATCCGCATGCACAAAAGCTATTTGCAGCGTTTATTGAAGCGAGCATAAAATTTAAAAAAGAGGCTTAAAAGGCCGTTGTCAAAAGAATCCAATAGTTTATGGATTCTTTTTTTGCGTAAAAAAGAGGATTTATGCTCAGTGAAGGAACACAATCCTCAAACCCTCATTTAATTAATGTACACGGCGATACAGACCAACAACTTGTCCCAAAATGGATACTTGATCGACGATAATCGGTTCCATTGATGAATTTTCAGGCTGTAAACGGAAATGGTTTTTTTCCTTAAAGAATCGTTTTACAGTAGCTTCATCTTCAGCAGTCATGGCTACAACAATGTCTCCATTATTAGCCGTTGATTTTTGCTTCACAATCACTAAATCACCATCTAAAATTCCTGCTTCAATCATCGATTCACCCATAATTTCTAGCATGAATAACTGATCCTCACTCGTGCCATATGTATCAGGCAGTGGGAAATACTCTTCAATATTTTCGATAGCTGTAATAGGAGAACCTGCTGTAACCTTCCCTACAAGTGGTACATGGATGACGTGTTGCTTTTGGATGGATTCTTCAGGTTCAAGAATTTCAATAGCACGTGGTTTTGTTGGATCTCGACGAATAAAACCCTTTTGTTCTAATCGAGCCAAATGACCATGAACAGTTGAACTTGAAGCAAGTCCAACAGCTTCCCCGATTTCACGGACTGATGGCGGATACCCTTTAGCTCGTACCTCGTCTTTAATGAACGCTAAAATGTCCTCTTGTCTTTTCGATACTTTTTTCATGATTGCTCACCTCTTTTTTCTAATATCATTCTTCTTATTTGATAGTATAACAGAATGCGAACACGTATGCAAACATAGGTTCGAAAAGTGTTTGACAAAAACGTTTGTTCGCTTTATTATGGGAACATATATTCCGAACAAACATTCTAGAAAAGAGGTTATAATGATGAAATGGTTAAAGAAAAATACACATATCACTATATTATTAGGTGCTTGTTTACTCTTCGCAAGTTACCTTTACATCACTGATCCGGGGGATGTTAATTACGCTGAAATTCAAATTGAACATGGGGATAGCTTGTGGTCGTTAGCCGAACAATACCGTGGTAAAATGAGTAAAGAAGATTGGATTAAACTTGTCAAATCAGAAAATGAGTTAGCAGATATTAAAATCGTGGCGGGTAAATCTCTAGTCATTCCAGTTTTGAGTGATCAAGCCAGTCCCATCAAAACCATTGAAATTGCGAGAAACGAACAATGAAAAATAATCAAATGACGGCTGTTGTCTATTGCCGGGTAAGTACTGAAAAAGAAACGCAAAGCTCCTCGTTAGAGCGCCAACAAGAAGAATTAGTGCTCTGTGCTAAAGAGCAAGGCTATGAAGTAAAGGGTGTTTTTAAAGATAAGCATAGCGGTTATGATGTTGAACGCGAAGGCTTACTTGAAATGCTTGATTTTATAAAAGAGAAGGAAGTAAAAGCTCTTTTTGTACAAGATGAAACTCGTTTAGGCCGTGGAAATGCCAGGATGGCAGTATTGCATTTATTACAAAAATCAGCAACAGATGTTTATTCGATGCGTGATGCAGGACCAGTTCAATTAAACGAAATGGATACGATGCTACTAGAGATTTTAGCAATTGTAGAAGAGTATCAACGTAGAATCCATAATGCGAAAATCCGCAGAGGTATGCGACGTGCTGTGGAAAATGGCTATCGCCCTGAAAATAACCTATCCAATCGTGGGAATCCGCATGGTCAGGAACGGAAGGAACTCCCTGTTGATGAAATCGTGAAGCTACGTAATCGTGGTTTTACCTTTGAGGAAATTTCCATTACTCTTAGAGGATTAGGCTTTGAGGTAAGTAAGGCAACCGTACATCGCCGATTCCAAGAGCATCAAGAAAAATTAGCAGGCAAATAATATAGCCTGCTAATTTTTTTAATACAAGCTTTCGATAATAACATTTTGGGGTAGTTGAAAAGGGTTATCTTTATTAATTCGATCATAAAACATAATACCATTTAAATGATCGATTTCATGTTGTACAACGATAGATTCATAGCCTTTTAAAGACAAAATAAATTCCTGTCCATCAATAGTATAGGCTTTTACTTTAATTCGTTCATATCTTGGTACAAAACCGTGAACTGGTCGATTAACAGACAGACACCCTTCTCCCTCAGGCAAATAGATCATATTTAAAGAATGGCTCATTACTTTTGGGTTAATGAACATCATTTCGTGTTTTTGGTCATGATCTTCAAAAAGGACAGCAAACATTCTTTTATCTACGCCAATTTGATTTGCAGAGAGGCCACTACCAGGACGTAGCTTATACTTTTTTGTTAAAATCGGATCTTGGCTGTTTTTTAAATATTGAAGCTTAGAAAATAATATATGTCGGTCCTCTAAGGGAACTGGTATGGCAACATCTTGTGTTTGTTTTCGTAATAGGACCGAGTGTTCTTTTACAAAATCTTTCATAGTAATCATGTAATCAGGATGAAATTTTGCCATCGAAAAATACCTCCTCCGTATTCAGAAGTTTTTTCAAGCTAATTTGTATGGTCGGATCATCCATTATTGACCAAGTGCCTAATACCATTTACAGGAACTTCTTCCATTTCCACGAGCTTAGTAGTTTAGTGTTTAATGTTCTTCTAACCTCCTAACAAATTGTCCCACTCTTCACGTAAGACTGCGTAATAGTATTCGTCCCACCATTCATCCCCATATGGTATACATTTTTTAAAAAAACCTTCACGCCTCATTCCGATTTTTTCCATAACTTTATAGGAAGCGATATTTTCGGGCTGACACGTTGCAATAATTCTATGAAGTTTCTTTTCATTAAATCCATAGTCTAATACAGCATGTGCAGCTTCAGAAGCAAAGCCTTGATTTTGGTAAACTGGATTTAGTACCCAACCGATTTCATATGTATGATCACCGAAATAAGGATGGAAAACAATATGACCAATCACTTGCTTGCAATTATTTGAAACAATAGCAAAATGTTTTGCTTTGTCGCTGCTATTTTCTTTAATAAATTTCTTTGCCTGATCTTCAGTGAAAACACCTTCAGGCATATAATGCATCACTTTTTCATCTGAAGTATAGCTATAAACAGCTTCCCAGTCCTGTTCTTGAAATGTTCGAATGAGTAATCGCTTAGTTGTCACGTTCACATGTATATCCTCCAATATATAGTTAAATTTTTCCTTCCATATAATACTTATACACTTCAAACATCTGGAAGTCATGTATTTTTTTATTTCAACAGTTTGAATAAGGGTTGGTATAACTGCATTTAATGGGAAACCGTGCTATACTTTGCATACCGAAGTCAATAAGATAGGTACTGAAAGGTGTGTAACTATGTTATCAAAAGAAAAAATTAACCGTATAAATGAACTTTCTGCTAAAGCAAAAAATGGTCAACTAACGGATGAAGAGGCAAAGGAGCGAACAGCGCTTCGTAAAGAATACTTGGATACATTTAGAGCAACGATGCGTGATACGATTGAAAACGTAAAAGTGGTTGATGCAGAAGGAAATGATGTCACGCCAGAGAAGGTAAGACAAGCGAAAAAAAATAAATTTCTAAATTAATGTGACACAATTTAATAAAGTATGTATGAAAATACAAATAGTATAACAAAAGCATTGTTTTCTAAAGCAATGTTGACTAAACTGTAGAAGAACAATTATAGGACGAGAAAGGATGTCACAATATAATGACTCAACATGCGGATTTATTAGCAATTAATGCTATCCGAACTTTGTCAATCGATGCTATTGAAAAAGCAAATTCTGGTCACCCAGGTTTACCAATGGGGGCAGCGCCAATGGCTTATACGCTTTGGACAAAACAATTACGCCATAATCCAGCGAACCCAAAATGGTATAATCGCGATCGTTTTGTATTATCAGCTGGTCATGGTTCCATGCTTCTATACAGCCTACTTCATTTAGGCGGCTATGGTTTACCAATGGAAGAAATTCAAAACTTCCGCCAATGGGATTCATTAACACCAGGACATCCTGAATATGGTCATACAGTAGGTGTGGAAGCAACAACTGGTCCTCTAGGACAAGGTATTGCCATGACTGTAGGTATGGCAATGGCAGAGCGTCATTTAGCAGCTACTTACAATAAACCAGGTCATGACATCGTTGACCACTATACATTTGCATTATGTGGTGATGGAGACTTAATGGAGGGCGTAGCAGCAGAGGCTATTTCATTAGCTGGTCACTTAAAACTTGAAAAATTAATCGTGCTTTACGATTCTAATGATATTTCTTTAGATGGAGACTTAGAAAAGTCATTCTCAGAAAACGTCCAAAAACGTTTTGAATCTTATGGCTGGAATTATTTAAAAGTTGCAGATGGCACAGATGTTGATGCGATTAATGCAACTATTGAAGAAGCTAAAAAATCAACTGGCAAACCAACATTGATTGAAGTGAAAACAGTGATTGGTTTTGGTTCACCAAATAAATCGGGTAAAGCGGATTCTCATGGTGCACCACTTGGTACAGATGAAGTGGTATTAACAAAAGCTGCCTATGAGTGGGCACATGAGCCTTTCCAAATTCCTGCTGAAGTATATGATACTTTTAATGCTGCGGCTGAGGTGCAAGGAGCACAGTCTGAAGAAGCTTGGAATGCGAAATTTACTGCTTATAAACAGGAATTCCCAGAATTAGCAGCTCAATTTGAACAGGCTATGAAGGGTGAATTACCAGCAGACTTCGCTTCGGAATTACCAGTGTATGAAGCTGGTAAATCTGTAGCAACACGTTCTTCTTCGGGTGATGCGATTAATGCTATTGCTAAGAAAACTCCATCATTCTTTGGTGGCTCTGCTGACCTTGCTGGCTCTAATAAAACAACGATGAAGGGTGCAGGCGACTTCTCAGCGGACGATTATGCTGGTCGCAACATCTGGTTTGGTGTGCGTGAATTTGCAATGGGCGCTGCTTTAAACGGTATGGCACTTCACGGTGGTTTAAATGTATTTGGTGGTACATTCTTCGTGTTCTCAGACTATGTGCGTCCGGCAGTTCGTCTGTCAGCATTAATGGGTCTACCTGTAACGTATGTATTTACACATGACTCGATTGCTGTTGGCGAAGATGGTCCAACGCATGAGCCAATTGAACACCTTGCATCACTACGTGCAATGCCTAATTTATCTGTTGTTCGTCCTGCGGATGCAAATGAATCAGCTGTTGCATGGGAGCTTGCCGTTGCATCAGAAAATACGCCAACAGTATTAGTATTGTCTCGTCAAAACTTACCTGTTCTTAACGCTTCTATTGAAACAGTACGTGAAGGTGTGACGAAGGGTGCTTACACAGTATCACCTGCAACTAAAGCAGTAGCGGATGCTATATTAATTGCAACAGGCTCTGAAGTATCTCTTGCAATTGAAGCTCAAAATGCATTAAAAGGTGAAGGTTTGGATGTAGCTGTCGTTTCAATGCCATCTATGGATCGCTTTGAAAAACAAGATGCTGCCTACAAAGAATCTGTTTTACCAAAAGCTGTCACTAAACGTCTTGCGATTGAAATGGGTGCATCATTCGGCTGGCATAAATATACTGGCTTTGATGGTGATGTGCTTGCAATCGATAAATTTGGCGCATCAGCTCCAGGTGAAGTAGTAATGGAAAAATACGGATTCACTGTAGAAAATGTAGTTGCGAAGGTAAAAGCTCTATAAGATTTTTAATAAAGTACCGCAACACTCAGCGTTTGTATCAATTCGCTGGGCGTTGCGGTACTTTTTATAGCAAGTGAGAATCAAATGTTAGGTATTGAGTGACGTATCACTAAAGGAATTAACAAATATATCTGTGGCAATAATTTTCAAAAATATCCCAAATCAAAAAAACTGCATATGGTTATGCAGTTCAGACTGTGACAAAAGGAATTGAGAAGTTCACACTCGATTTTTATGTTTAAAAATGGTAATTTGATATCCCATAAAACAGACTCTTCAAGTATAAGAACTCTTTTAAGCCGCCAGCCACGTCCAAGTAGCTAGTTTCTTTAAATTCATGGCAGCAAGAGTTAGTATCGCCTGCATGGACAATTTTTCAGACCTCTAGGTTGTCCATCGCATACCATTGCATCGGCAAAGACATGCTCAATCGTTTCTTTACGCTTGCATAAATTTGTTTGACGTCATAGGAATGGCGTAAATGTTCAGCTTCCTCCACATACAGTTCCCAAGTATGGCGTTGAATGAGTTTTTTGTAATTCTTACTTTCCGTACATTGGGAAGGCTTGACACTTCGCACAAATCAAAGGTTTCGATGTATTAGCACCTCAAAATTTACTTTTCAACATCCTATATAGATGGGGCACTTTATGTAGAAGTTGATGGGAACGAAGGGCGGTGACTCCAGCGGGAAAAGCGGGAAAGACGAGATCCTGGACTGAGCGAAGCGAGGGAAGCAGCTCGACCCCGCCCGCGGAAAGCGTCCGCCCGTAGTGGAAATCAACGGCTTTACTTTATTTCATTGAGTTTGTCTACAGTCTGAACTGCATATGGTTATGCAGTTTTTTTATGTAGGAATTATTTGGCAAGCCCATTTTGAAATGCATAGACAACAGCCTGTGTACGATCCTGCACTTCTAGCTTTGCTAGAATATTGCTAACATGTGTTTTCACAGTTTTTAAAGCAATATATAGCTCATCGGCGATTTCCTGATTGGCTTTGCCCTGTGCCATTAATAATAGGACTTCCATTTCACGGTCAGTAAGTTGCTCGTAAAGAGGTGTATTATTGCCGTTGCGCATACGGTGCATCATTTTAGATGTGACTTCTGGCTCTAAAACCGTTTCGCCACCCATTGTTTTACGAATGGCTTCCGCAATTTGTTTAGCATTAGATGTTTTTAAAATATAACTTACTGCTCCTGCCTCTAATGCAGGGTAGACTTTGTCATCATCTAAAAAGCTAGTCACCATCATGATTTTTGCCTCAGGCCATGCCGCTAAAATTTCTGCTGTTGCCTCAGCACCAGTCATAATGGGCATAACATTATCCATTAAAATAATATCAGGCTTTAAGGCAAGAGCACGCTCAACTGCTTCTTGCCCGTTTTCAGCCTCACCAACAACTGTAATATCAGGCTGTGCGGATAAGTAAGCTGAAACGCCTATACGCACCATTTCATGATCATCCACTATGAGTACTTGTATCATTACTATTGACCTCCTCCTTATGTAGTGGAATTTTTACTTCGACAATCGTTCCTTCTTCAGGGACTGACACAATTTTGTATGTGCAGCCTATTTCAACTGCACGTTCAGCAATATTTTGCAAGCCGTAAGAAGTGGATTTATCGGCTTCTACATCAAAGCCCAAACCATTATCTTGAATGCGTAAAATGGCTAAGTCATCTCGTGCAACAAGCAACAATTCAACCTCACTTGCTTTGGCATGTCGAAGTGTATTAGAGAGGGCTTCCTGGGCAATGCGGAATAAGTGATCTTCTTCTGCTTTCGTTAATGCCATTTCTTCTAGCTCATATTCAATATGAAAGTAAACCTTTTGCTGAAGCTCAATAATTAATTCCTCTAAGCCTTGCGCAAGCGTTTTATTGCGGAGTGCAACAGGGCGTAAGTGTAACAGTAACGCACGCATTTCGAGCTGTGCTTGTTGTACTATTTTTTCCACTTGCTTTAAACTAGTCGCATTTTCGTCACTTTCAGTTAAAGCAGAAAGCAACATGGAGGCCGCAAACAATTGCTGCGACACAGAATCATGTAATTCTCTAGCCAGACGTTGACGTTCAGCAACGATGCGTTCCTGAATAATTTTGTCATGAGCTTCTGCACGTTCATTGGATAAGCGCTGTAGGCTTTTACGCTGTGTATCTATTAATTCACTTGTTTGAATAAGTGCTTTTTTTAATGGTTTCGGAAGGGCTTGCTTTTTAGAAAGTACAAAATCAGGCTCAATTAACTGTTTGACAATTTTTGTTGCTTGAGCCTCTCGGGCACGAGCAGTCATACTAATCCAACTGGCAAAGAGGAAGCTTAGAGCAAATAGGCTGACTACAATAATTCCGCCAAGAGGAAAATTATTATAATTTTGTCGCCATAAAGGTTCCCAAGCTTTTTCATCAGGATTTCCCCATACGGCAACAAGCAATCCGAATGTAGCGCTCATTAAAATGAAAAATAAGGTAAATAATCTTGAGATAAAGGCAATCATTTACGCAGCACCTCCAAATCTCCAAGCCATGTTGCAACATGAATAATTAATATGCGTTTTGCATCCTCTGGATTTCCATCAGAAAAGCTAACACTTTCATTTAAAATACGTTGTGGGCCCACATGTAAGCAAGTAAGCTCACCGAATAGGGTAGTATAGTGTATACGAAAAGGTATTTCATATGGGACATAGATTTGTACTTTACCGATACCTTGACGAATCGTAATTAGACTTGTGCCAGCAGGCAAAATCGTTTGAGTCGTATCCACTGTAATATCCCCTGCTAAACGTTGAATCTGCACATCTTGCCATTTGTATGCCTCTGTTGGTGCTTGGATGGTGCCAATTAAGTCGTTTTTCGAAGTAGATAGTTTTTCAAAAAGCTCTGCACCGACTATTTTTGGTTCATTTTCTCGTTGTAAGTATTGATAAAGCATATATAAGAGCATTATGACAATGAATAGACGGAGGCTCCACATTGTGAATAATGCAATCGCGATGAAGAATATGCCGGTCCATTTAAAAAAGCGAACTTTTTTAGAAAAGCTTAAATAAAGCAGTACGGCCCCAATCAATAAACAAAAGGCGCCACCATTATTAAAAATAGTAAGCTCCACAAAAACGAGTAAAAAGAAGCATAGTACCCAAAATGTGAGCTTATTTGTAGTGAAATTCTGCAAGAGGGTCACCCTTCTTTCTACTAATAGTATAAAAGAGGGAATGGGACCCTCTGTTTTAAAACGTGAAAGAATGCGCCGGCTAGCGAGGGCGCATTACTTCCATTATAACATGTTATTTATTTTCAATTAGCAGTGGAGAGCTTTCCTCTGCAGCTTTTTTTTCTAATTGTGCCAATCTTGCTTCAAATGTTGTAACTTCATGATCTTTGTCAATTTGATAAGCTAATTTATCAATATAAGCTTCCAAATCTTCAAAATTTGTTTTATTGTTTTTGGCAATCATACCGTCCATTTGATGATGGGCACGCGTGACGTTTTCTTTGCCCATTAACTGTAATTGACGAACTTTCATGTCTTTAATTTTATGTTTCATTGTTTCGAATTTACGCTCTAGCTCGAAATATTCACGTGTACTTGCTTCGATACTCGCTTGTAACGTATGATTACGGGCAGTGTAAGCTGTCACTTCATCCATTGCAAAATCAATTAAATCTTGCTCGCCACTAGTTTTCGCTAATGTCAGTTGAGATTCACGTTTAGCAAGTAAATCTGCATTTTGTTGATATTCTTGCTCAAGCTTTTCTTTTAATTGTCCTTGACGTTCTAATAATTTACCTGTTTCTTCTGTTTGTTTTTCAGCTTCTCGGATGTACTGATTTAACATAGCAATTGGATTTTTTTGTTCCTTCTTATCAAATAACTGATGTAAGTCTGCTTCTACTGTATATCTAAAACGTTGAAATAAATTCATATTTATTCTCTCCTTTTATTTTGTTAAATTTGACCATTCTTTTTCGAAGTTTGTAAATGGATCTTCTTCTTTTTTACCTTCAATTGTTGGGATTTTTACTTCTTCGCCATTCCATTTTTTATAAATGACATAGACAATAGCGATTGCTGCAAGACCAATCATTGCAGGAATATTAGATACTGCTGATAGAATACCGATTAAACCAACCGCAAACCAAAAGATTTTACCGAAATTTGACTTGCTTGCCATGTAGAAATGCATCCCTAGTGCTACAAATAGTCCGGAGAATAATAAGCCTGCCAATGGTCCGATTAAGGCAAGTGCAACACATGCTGCGATAACGCCTCCAGTTAATAAAAGAAATTTTCTCATTTGTTTTAGCTCCTTTCGTTTGTACCTTTATGTTACCTATTATCAAGATTGTCTAAAACGGACTCGAAATTGATTTTCTACTAGGTCTTGAGGCTGAGAACTATCTAAGCTGCAACAAAAGTGGATTTTTGGCGTACTCAATGAGTAGATATTGCTTGTTTTTTAGGAAAAATAGCCGTTCATTTTTAGAGCAAATTATCATCTGCCATAAAATAATTTTTAGATCCTAAACTAGAAGCTTTTCGACAAAAATAGAAGATGAAAGCTTCCTCCGTTTGACAAATTAACAAGATGGGATGAGCTATACTTATGGAAAATAAACTGAGCGAAGGAGGATTTCTGGTGAGAACCTATTCCATATATAAGATAAAAGAAGAGCATTTAACGTTTATTTTTGGCAGAGAACGAAAGTTATTAGAGATGATGCAAGGCTGTGAAGACGCCAATGAGAAATCCTTAAAAGAGCTTGCGTATATATGTGAATCCGTTCGTTTTGATGAAATAGCAGCAATGTTAGAGCATCAACTTGATTCCAAATATGCACATTTAGAAAGAGCTCGTAATGCTTTGTTTTTAGAACATCCGATAAAAGGCAAAATGGCTATTTATTTAGTCGATCGTAAGATTTGTGTTTATTGTGAAGGCTCACGAATGCTAGATTTAGATTTATTTCAAATGCTTGCCAAGATGAGTGAACGATTTATAGCTTTCAATAAACAAGATAATGAATGTGGGTGGTTGAAACCTATGAAGTATACAATGCACTAGGAAATTTCACTACAATATATAGTAACATGCTATCATTTGGTGTATAATGGAGCGTGGAGAGTTTTTTCTCGGTATATTGTAGTGGAGGAGGTTGGTTGTATGCCTACATGGGGCTGGATTATTATCGTAATTATCGCATTAGCAGCGGGAGCGGCACTTGGTTTCTATTTCGCTCGTCAAGCTATGATGAAATATTTAAAAGAAAACCCACCTATTAATGAGCAAATGATTCGTATGATGATGGCACAAATGGGTCGTACGCCGTCTGAAAAGCAAGTACGTCAAATGATGGCACAAATGAATAAATTCCAGAAGTAATTTGGAATGTTCCGAGCAACTAGTTCAAGCTTAACTAGTTGTTTTTTTTATTTTTAATAGTATTTAAATAATTCTTAAAAATCATACAACTCTATCGGGAAACTATGTATAATGTAGTTACTATACGGAAGGGAGTTGTGTATATTGCAAAAAGAAAAAACAAATGTAGAAAGTTTTGATCTAGATCATACAAAAGTAAAGGCACCTTATGTTCGTTTAGCAGGTGTGAAAACGGGCAAAAATGGCGATGAGGTTTATAAATACGATATTCGCTTTAAACAGCCAAATAAGGAGCATATGGAAATGCCTGCATTGCATTCTTTGGAGCATTTATCTGCTGACATTATCCGTAATTACTCTGATCATATTGTTGATTTCAGTCCAATGGGTTGTCAAACAGGCTTCTATGTGTCCTTGATCAATCATAATGATTATGAGGATTTATTAGCTATTTTAGAGAACACATTTACAGATGTGACAAAGGCAACCGCAGTGCCTGCATGCAATGAAGTGCAATGTGGCTGGGCTGCTAGCCATAGTTTAGAAGGGGCCAAAGCATTAGCGAAAGAGTTTTTAGCGAAACGTGATGAATGGCATATTATTTTTGAAGATTAAATAAAATAAAAACCTTGCGAGTAAAATAACGCAAGGTTTTTCATTGCCCTAAAAATGGAATGGAATGACATTCGAAGAAGAAGAATCCCGATTGATTTTTTGATAAATAAAATTGTCTAAAAAATCATGAATTAAATCCTCATATTCATCCATATTTTCATTAAAGGATTGTGCATGTGCCCCCGTATCAAAAAGTTTTAATTTTTTTGGACCGGTTTTTTTATTGTAGAGATCGAGTGACATGGAAGCTGGAATAAACGTATCTGGAATACTATGGATAAAGAGCACAGGTTTTTCAATATGTGTGACGGCTTCGGCAGGTGTTACACTTTTAAATGAGTAGCCGTCCCGGAGGCGGACAAAGAAATCGGCAAAACGGATGGGAATAATAGAGCCATATTTAAATTCTGTTTTGGCTATTTGCTTGAGCAACATGGAAAAATCGGAGAATGCACAATCTGAAATATAAAAATCAGCACCATCTTCCACCGTACCTGCATAAAGTAACATTGTTGCTGCACCCATAGATTCCCCATGAATACCTAGTATTGCATCCTCACCGATCATGGCTTTTACTGTATTAACTACAGCATCAAGATCATTTTTTTCATAGTGACCATAGCTAGTTGTTTTGCCACCAGATTCGCCATGACGCCGATGGTCAAAGATAACTGAATTATAGCCTAGCCTTTCAAATAGCCGAGCGTATTTGACGGAGTTTATTTTATTTTCTGTAACGCCGTGACATATGATGATGGTGTTATTGGTTTGTAACGGCTGAAACATAATTCCTCTAATTGTGTAGCCATTTGGAGAATCAATATTAAGTTCGCATTTCAAGTTTTTATTGTACCAAGCCTCATCAAAACGTTTGGCAGTCGTTTCTCGTTCACGAATAAATTCTGGATCTTTTTGTTGAATATACATTAATTTATTGGAAAGCGCGAAGCCGAACAGACCAGTAGCTGCAGCGGCAAGCGTTGTTGTAATACCAGAGAATAAAAGCATCTTCTTTTTCATGATAAAACACCTCCACATGCTATTTCTTATTTGTAATGTTCCCAACTGAGATTGTTTAAAACACGTCAACATTTTACAATAACTTTGGCAAAACTGCGATTATTTCTATTATCGAAAATCGTCAAAATATTTGTTAAAATATACATATCTGCTAGTAGCATATGCAGCAGTGTTGATTTTTGAACGGGGAAAAGGGGAGAATGGACATGATAAATGAGGTAGTAATCGTGAGTGCTGTTCGAACAGCTATAGGCTCATTTCAGGGGACATTAAAAGACGTACCAGCTGTAACTCTAGGTAGTATTGTTATTAAGGACGCTTTAGCACGTGCAGGAGTAGCTGGGGAACAAGTCGATGAGGTCATTATGGGGAATGTGTTATCGGCTGGTCTTGGACAAAATCCAGCTCGTCAGGCAGCGATAAAAGCTGGTTTACCAAATGAGGTGTCAGCACTAACAATTAATAAAGTTTGCGGATCAGGTTTAAAGGCTGTGCATTTAGCGACGCAAGCTATTTTAGCTGGTGATGCTGAAATTATCGTGGCTGGAGGCTTTGAAAATATGAGCCAAGCCCCTTATGTTTTAAAAAATGCGCGTGAAGGCTTCCGAATGGGCGATCAAAAGGTTGTGGATACTATGATTCATGATGGTCTATGGTGTGCATTTAATGATTATCATATGGGCATTACAGCTGAAAATTTATGTGATATGTATGAAATTTCGAGAGAAGAACAGGATGCTTTTGCAGCACGTTCTCAGCAACGTGCAGAGGCAGCAATTGCAGCTGGTAAATTTGAAAATGAAATCGTCGCTGTCGAGATTCCACAGCGTAGGGGAGAGCCTATTGTATTCGACAAGGATGAATTTCCGCGTGCAGGCGTGACAGAGGAATCTCTAGGTAAGCTACGCCCAGCATTTAAAAAAGATGGTTCCGTAACAGCGGCTAATGCTTCAGGTATTAACGATGGAGCTGCGGCAATTGTTGTGATGTCTAAGAAAAAGGCGCAAGAGCTTGGTATTCAGCCGATGGCGATTATTACAGCCAATGCAAGTGCGGGAGTAGATCCTGCAATTATGGGAACTGGTCCAGTTAAAGCAGTCCAAAAAGCACTGGCTAAGGCAGCAACAACTTTAGAAGAAATCGATGTGATTGAAGCAAATGAAGCTTTTGCAGCACAATCGATTGCTGTTGATCGTGAATTACGCTTTAATCATGATAAACTAAATGTAAACGGGGGTGCGATTGCTCTTGGTCACCCAATTGGTGCAAGTGGAGCTCGTATTTTGGTCACACTCTTACATGAGATGGAAAAGCGTGATGCAAAAATGGGCTTAGCCACTTTATGTATCGGAGGTGGTCAAGGCGTAGCCACAGTAGTGAAGCGTCCTTGATGTCAATAAGAAGGTGAATGAAATGGGAAAGAAACGAAAACAACAGCAACAGACAAGCAATAGCATGACAGCAAGCTTGCCAAAGCAGGAGGCAGTCACATTGGCAGACCAACTAGGTGGCGATGTGCTAGCTAAATTAAAGGCGGCAAAGCAAGATTTATCCATGAAAGAACAGGCTGCAGAAGAGGAACGCCAAGCTAAACTAGCTTTTGAACGTAAGCAGCGAGAAAAAAATAAATCATTTGAAGAATTACTAAATGAGTATGGCGATAAAGGCACTAAATATTAACAAGAAAACAGTGAATTCACACTTGTGGAATCACTGTTTTTAATTGTAAGTAGAGAAGCAACAAATCATTTTGCTTCCCCTCAAATTTTAGAAAAAGCAGGGGCTACCTTGTATCAAGAAACTGAGTTTTTGATTATTGAAGATTCCTTTATTGATTTATATAAAAGACAAAAGGCTAATATAGTGCCTTTTGTCTTTTATTTTTCAACAATTTCCTGAACACAGCAACAGCACTAACAAAAATAATAGCTCCAGCTGTATCAACAAGCACATCTTGGCCGCTCATTGTACGACCTGGTGTAAAGCTTTGACGAAATTCATCAAGTATAGCAATAAATGCTGTTCCAGCAATAGCAATAGTTGCTGCGAAACGGTGTTTACCCCAAGCAAAGTATAACCCAAGCGCAATGCAGCCAAATCCGATAAAATGTGTTAGTTTACGAATTAAAAATTCGACAAATGGAAAATAACCACGTTCTTCAACTGATACGACTGTGTCCCAATAAGGGATTTTTAAAAAGGATAGTTGTTTTTCAAAAGGTTTATCTGCTAATAAATTTTTAAGCTCTGGTAAAATACTTTGTTGTTCGTAAGTCATACTAGAGGAAATAATTAGCACAACTAGACAGATGATAAAAATCAACCACTTTTTCATCGATGTTCTACATATTGTTCATTTTTTGTTAAAGTGTTTGCTGCTTCCAAGTCGGTTATAGCAGTCATGCTTTCATAGGCAGAGAGGGTCTGTGCTAGTTGCTCCTGTGAGCTTGCTCCAATTACTGTAGAAGCGATTGCAGACTCTTTTAAATTAAAAGCCAGTGCCAGTGCATGTAAATTATTATATTGTGAAGCTAAACTTGTTAACGTTGTTGTTAACTCTTCTGAAGAATAGTTGTTAAAACCTTTTACTCCCTGAAGACGTTGCTGCCAGCTATTTGTTAATAAGCCCTTAGCCACTGTGCCACGTGTTACAACAGAAGCGCCTTGGTTCGCAATAAAGTCAAACCACTCCTCGGGGCGGCGATCTAAAGCACTATATTGCATCATGACGCTTTTAGCTGAACTTGCAGGTAAAAAACGTTGCAAAACGTTTGGACGAATCGAAGAAATGCCATATTCTCGAATAAGTCCTTCTTTTTTCAAGCGCTCAAAAGTGTCGATAATCCCATCCCAATCATCTCCGATTGTACCACCGTGTAACTGATAAACATCAATGTAGTCCGTTCCTAATCGTTTCAAACTAGCATGAATAGCTTGTCTTATATAGGATGGCGAAGCATCCCATTGCCAGCCTTCTGCACCTTCAGTCCAGCGATTACCTACTTTTGTGGCAAGGATAATCTCTTGACGACGTTTCCCTAATGCCGCACCTAGGATCTCCTCATTCGTACCAAAATCATATAAATCGGCAGTGTCAAAATAATTTATGCCCGCATCTAATGCCATATCGACAATAGTTGCTGCTTGCTTTTTATCTGTGGAAAGTGACATGCCTCCTAAACTAATTTCTGAAATGAATATTTCACTAGTGCCTAGCTGCCTCTTTTTCATGAAACGACCTCCTTCGATTTCTCTACTTGTAATGGTACAATGAACATATCTGAAGGACAAGCGAGGTTATCGTCTATGAAAAAGTTTGAGGAAAAAACGACAAAAACGACACCCATCTATGACGGAAAAATTGTAAAGCTACAGGTTGATGATGTCATATTACCAAATGGTCAGGTTGCAAAGCGTGAAATTATCAAGCATCCTGGAGCGGTTGCGGTAATTGCTGTGACGGATGAGGGTAAATTAGTGTTAGTGGAGCAATATCGAAAGGCACTTGAACGTTCTATTGTTGAAATTCCAGCGGGGAAACTTGAACCTGGTGAAGAACCAGCGATGACAGCTCGCCGTGAATTAGAGGAAGAGACAGGCTACGGCGCGCATAGCCTTACATACTTACAAACATTTGCAACGTCACCGGGGTTTGCAGACGAGATCATTCATCTATATGTAGCGAAGGATTTGTATATCATCGACAATAAAGCAGCGTTAGATGAGGATGAGTTTGTCGAACTTTTAGAAGTTTCGTTGGAAGAAGCACAATCAATGGTGGGGGATCGACGTATTTTTGATGCTAAAACTGCATTTGCTGTACTTTGGCTTGCTACCTATTTAGAAAATAATCTTTAGCATAATAGAGACGGACGAGCATAAGCTGTACAAACCTTGATAGAAAAGGAGCATGTTTATGTCTCGTACGGTGTCTATATTTTATCACGCTTCCATCATTGCAGTTAGCTTTGTTTGTGGCGTTATTTTCTTTCATATTTTTGGTGGATCGAAAGCGGAACCGTTTATTTTATTTATAGAACCTCGTTTAGCTGATGGGGACAGGCATTCGATTTTTCATTTAGTGCTTCCTGTTGCCATTTCCATAGGTCTTGTATTAATACTAGCAACTCACAGTGTGTTAAAAATTTTAGTACGTGTAACTGTAGCCATGCGTGCAACTTTTTTTGGCTTTAGTTCTGTATTTTTATTACAAAAACTTGAAGCTTTTTGGCTTTATACGATTTGGTGGTTTCCATTTCAGCTTATCTATTGTATATTGTTGCTAGTCCTATGCAATTTACTTGTACCCGCTTGGTCAAAGCGAAAAATCGGGAAGCAAGTATCTGGTCGGACAATTTTGTTGAATTTTATCGCATTTTTCATCATAATAGTTGCTGAGTTTATTGTTGTTTCATATGTGTTAAAATGATGGATTTAATAGACAGAGATTGTGATCAGATAAAAAAGTAAAAGCGTGTTAGAAATCTATTCACTATCTTGTAATAGGATTTACTCCTTTGGTATAATGGAAAGAGTTTAGGGGGGCGTCACATGGAGAGCCGAATTGATCGTATAAAAAAACAGTTGCATAGTGCTAGTTACAAGCTGACGCCGCAGCGAGAAGCAACAGTTGCTGTCTTGCTTGAGCACGAAGAAGACCACCTAAGTGCTGAGGATGTATATCTTTTAGTAAAAGAAAAAGCACCAGAGATTGGTCTAGCGACTGTTTATAGAACGTTAGAATTATTAACTGAGCTCAAAATTGTCGACAAAATCAACTTTGGCGATGGCGTGTCGCGCTATGACCTACGCCAAGAGGGAGCTGCCCATTTCCACCATCATCTAGTTTGCATTGAATGTGGAGCTGTTGATGAAATTCAAGAAGATTTACTTGAAGATGTGGAAGCCGTTGTTGAAAAGCGTTGGAACTTTATTATAAAGGATCACCGACTAACTTTCCACGGCATATGCTGGCGCTGTCATGATAAAAACGACGAATCGAATGAAGAAAATTAACGAAAAGCTGTCTGTTTTAATCTCTAGTATAGATTAAATCGGGCAGTTTTTTGTTTTTTTATGAAATAATCATCCTTATTATCGTTAGTTTATGTCGAATGGAGGGGGCTTTAGCACATTTCTAATAGCCATGCTAAAATAGAAAATAATTGACAGTGAGGGGGCGTTGTGATGAATGAATTTCAATACGCAGTAGAGGATTATATCCATTTTATCCAAGTGGAACGGCAATTATCTGTTAATACATTAGCATCCTATCGCCGAGATTTAGAAAGCTATGTAAATTTTTTGCAAAATGCAGAGGGTATGGCTAATTTTAACCATATAGAAAGAACGACCATACTACGACATTTAGAGCAACTACGTGTACAGGGGAAGACAAGCCGTACGATTGCTCGCCATATTTCATCTATTCGTAGTTTTCACCAATTTTTACTACGAGAAAAGCGTGCTGAATCAGATCCAACGGTCCATTTAGAAATGCCAACAATTGAGCAAAAATTACCGAATATTTTATCTATAGAGGAAATCGAAGCCTTATTGACTGCGCCGAATAGAAGTAAGCCACAAGGTATCCGTGATTTAGCGATGCTGGAACTATTATATGGTTCGGGTATGCGAATCAGTGAGCTTATAGCCTTAGATTTAGCAGACATTCATTTAACAATGGGATTTGTTCGCGTATTTGGGAAGGGTGGAAAAGAAAGAATCATTCCACTTGGCAAAAGTGCTTTATCAGCCATAAGTACCTATTTAAATAATGCTCGTGGTCAATTACAGGGAAAATATCCAAAAACTGATGCGTTTTTTATTAATCAAAGAGGGAAACGTTTAACAAGACAAGGTTGTTGGAAATTAATGAAGGAGCATGCTTTAAAGGCAGGCATCCAACATGAGTTAACACCACATACATTGCGTCACTCTTTTGCTACTCATTTAGTCGAAAATGGGGCTGATTTACGTGCTGTACAAGAGATGCTAGGTCATGCAGATATTTCAACAACGCAAATATATACACATATTAGTAAAACAAGATTATCGGAAGTATATAAGCAATTTCATCCACGTGCTTAAAAATTTCAGAAAATTTTTTTCGGTCGGATGTCTGACCTTTATTTTTCGCATTTTTTTGGTAAAATAGAGTCATGAGATTGGAGGCAATAATGATGAATAAACCGTTTAACAAAATCCATGTCGTTGTAATGGACTCTGTAGGTATTGGTGAAGCGCCAGATGCTGCAAATTTTGGCGATGTAGGAGCACATACATTAGGACACATCGCTGAAAAAATGAATGGGCTTACAATGCCAGTAATGGAGTCAATGGGTTTGGCAAATATTGAACCGCTGCAAGGTATGCAAGCGACAAACGAGCCGAAAGCATACTATGGGAAAATGCAAGAAGCTTCTGTTGGGAAAGATACGATGACAGGGCATTGGGAAATTATGGGGTTAAATATTGATAAGCCCTTTAAGGTGTATCCTGATGGATTTCCTGCAGAGTTGATTGCTGAGCTAGAAAAACGTACGGGTCGTAAAGTACTCTGCAATCAACCAGCGAGTGGTACGCAGGTTATAGAAGATTTCGGTAAAGAGCATATGGAAACTGGAGCAATTATTGTCTATACATCAGCTGATCCGGTATTACAAATTGCTGCACACGAGGAAATTATACCATTAGAGGAATTATATAAAATCTGTGAAATTGCGCGTGAATTAACATTACAGCCCGAGTATTTAGTCGGTCGTGTAATCGCACGTCCATTTATAGGTACGCCAGGGGACTTCTCCCGTACTTCAAATCGACATGACTATGCGCTGAAGCCATTTGGTCGTACAACGATGAATGTCTTAAAGGACGCGGGTTTAGATGTAATTGCAATTGGTAAAATCTCTGATATTTTCAATGGTGAAGGTGTCACAGATGCTGTACGTACTAAAAATAATACGGATGGAATGGACAAATTTGCTGAAGTTGTCCGCCGTGATTTCCATGGAATGAGCTTCCTAAACTTAGTAGACTTTGATGCTAATTTTGGACACCGTCGTGATCCACTAGGCTACGGACAGGCATTGGAAGAATTCGACGCGCGACTGACAGAAGTTACGAGTGCAATGTCAGAGGATGACTTATTAATTATTACAGCAGACCACGGAAATGATCCAACCTTCCACGGTACAGATCATACACGCGAGTATGTACCGTTAATTGTCTATTCTCCACGTTTTAATGGTGGTGCTGAACTAGAGCTTCGTGAAACTTTTGCAGATATTGCAGCTACAGTGGCTGAGAACTTCCAAGTAGAAGCACCAGCATTTGGTAAAAGTTTCTTACAAGAATTGAAATAGGGGGTTTTTCGAATGAATATGGTGCAATTGTTTGAAAAGAAAAAACAAGGATTAGAGCTCTCACAAGCTGACATTCAGTATTTTGTTGATGGCTATACGGCAGGTTCCATTCCTGATTATCAAGCAAGCTCACTCTTAATGGCGATTCGACTTCTAGGAATGTCTGATGATGAAACGTTTTATTTAACAAAAGCAATGATTGAATCAGGGGATGTCATTGATTTAACGTCTATTGAGGGTTTTAAAATTGATAAACACTCAACAGGTGGCGTTGGTGATAAAGTCACACTTGTAGTCACACCTATAATTGCATCTCTAGGAATTCCGGTAGCTAAGTTTAGTGGTAAAGGTCTAGGCATTACAGGTGGTACAATCGATAAGTTAGAGTCCATCCAAGGCTTCAAAACAGAGCTTTCCTCACAAGAATTCATTGATAATGTCAATCGACATAAAATTGCAGTTGCTGGGCAAACAGGTAATCTTGTACCAGCCGACAAAAAGTTGTATGCATTAAGAGATGTGACAGGCACGGTGGATTCGATCCCATTAATTGCTGCATCTATTATGAGCAAAAAAATCGCTAGTGGTGCAGATGGTATTGTGCTAGATGTTAAATGTGGTTCAGGTGCGTTTATGAAAACGCAAGAAGAAGCACAGCGATTAGCTGATACAATGACAGCGATTGGGGAAAAACTTGGACGCAGAGTCGTTGCCCATATTAGTGATATGGATAATCCTCTTGGTAAAATGATTGGTAATAAGCTTGAGGTATTAGAAGCCTATGCATTATTAAGTGGTCGTATGGAAGAAACACATGAGGATTTACTAGATGAATGTGTAGTCATTGCTTCTTTAATGTATCAAGTTGCCGCAGGTGTTGATGAAGCAGAAGCAACTGCCGCAGTTAAGCGCGTACTAGCAGATGGTTCTGCGGCTGCGAAATTTGAGGAGTTTATTGTTGCACAAGGTGGGGACGTATCAGATATTGTACAAAATGAAACGGCCCATAAAGTTTCAGTTGCGGCAGTGACGGAAGGTACTGTGGAAACGATTAATGCCCTTTTAGTTGGTGAAGCTAGTGTTAGTCTAGGTGCTGGACGTTTAACAAAGGAATCCACGCTTGATTACGATGCAGGCATTCAACTGGTAGCTAAAAAAGGCGATCGTGTAAAAAATGGGGATATTATTGCTTATTTATATGCCAATAACCAAATCAATCAAGATACAATTCTTAAAATACAGCAAGCTTATACAATTGTATAAAATTTCTTTTGCGAGAGCTCTCACAGACGAGGGTTCTCGTTTTTTTTGTTGTTCCACCATTAAACCTATGAAATGTTTACATTTCGTATAAATTTCATATTGAGATAACTGCCGCTTGTTTAAAACACGTTCACTTATCCCATACTGCACGTAAACCTAAAAAGCTATAAGTATGTCGATTTGACACTATTTCAGAAGACTTTGCACTAGTTCTGTCAACCGCAAGGATTCAGCGTATTAAATGTGGAATTGCACGAGGAGGAGGCGATGTTCATGCATTTTCAATTAGAAATGGTCACAAGAGAGACAGTCGTTATACGTTTATTTGGGGAGCTCGATCATCATGCAGTAGAGCAAATTCGAGCGAAAATTTCTGCAGCAATTTTCCAAGGCACTGTGACGACCATCATTTGGAACTTAGAAGGGCTATCTTTTATGGATAGTTCGGGAGTAGGTTTAGTGCTTGGTCGTATGCGTGAGTTAGAGGCAGTTGCTGGGCGAACTATTTTATTGAATCCATCGCCAACCATGCGAAAAGTTTTTCAATTTTCAGGTTTAGGGCCTTGGATGATGGATGCAACAGAGGAACAAGCGATTGATCGCGTAAGGGGGATTGTAAATGGATAACGAAATGACATTAACTTTTTTAGCACTTAGTGAAAATGAAGCCTTAGCCCGTGTTGCGGTCACAGGCTTTATTGCTCAATTAGACCCAACTATTGATGAGCTGTCTGAATTTAAAACAGTTGTCTCAGAAGCAGTTTCCAATGCCATTATTCATGGCTATGAAGAGGATGGCAAGGGTGTTGTCACTGTTCATGCTAAACGTGAAGATGACGTTGTAACGGTGTCTGTAATGGATAAAGGGATAGGAATTGAAGATGTGAGTCAAGCAATGGAGCCGTTATTTACAACAAAAAGTGTAATGGAGCGCTCAGGTATGGGCTTTACGATTATGGACAGTTTTTCTGATCAGCTAACAGTCATGTCCAAGTGGCGAGAAGGAACAACTGTAACATTTACGAAGAAATTTTACACAGTTCGGACAGCGGTAATGTGAGGGTATCATCGTGAAGCCGTTAGAACAGTCGTCCGAAAAGCTTTTGTCTCAGGAGGAAATGCGTGATTTAATAGCACGCGCACAGCAGGGCGATCATGAGGCTCGTAAACGAATGGTAGAAGGCAATACGAGGCTTGTATGGTCCATTGTTCAACGTTTTACAACGAGAGGTGTTGAGCTCGAGGATTTATTCCAGATAGGCTGCATAGGACTCATGAAATCAGTAGATAAGTTCGATTTATCGTATGATGTTAAATTTTCAACCTATGCAGTACCTATGATTATTGGTGAGATTCAACGCTTTTTAAGGGATGATGGCATGGTGAAGGTGAGTCGCTCTATAAGGGAGCTGAACTTTAAAATCCGACATGCTACAGACGAATTTATTAAAAGGAATGAACATCCGCCAACGATTCAGGAGCTGGCTCAAGTACTTGGTGTGACAACCGAGGAAATTGTGACAGCATCAGATGCATTGAGAGATCCAGCCTCTCTACATGAGCAATTGTATGAAAGTGAAGGAGATTCCATCACATTGATGGATCAAATGAAGGATGAAAAATCCGAGCAACCATTTGATTATATCCCCCTTAAAGAAGTGCTTACAAGGCTTGAACCGAGAGAACAGTCTATCATTTATTTACGGTATTTTTCAGATTGCACGCAAACTGAAATTGCAAATAGGCTAGGCATATCACAGGTGCAAGTATCCCGTTTGGAGAAAAAAATTCTAGCTCAATTAAAAAGCTGGATGGCTACAAGTGCAACTGTGGAGCAAGAAGTAATAAAAAAAGACATCTAAGAAAATGGTGACAGCATGACAAATAAATTATTTAGCAGCTTAGAAGAAGCCGAAGATTTTCTTAAGGAGCAATTTGGTGACGGCGAATCATTTGACGTTGGGATTAAGCATTTATTTGTCAAAGATTTGCCGGTTCTTTGCGCCTATATTAGTGGCCTTGTGGATGGCGAAGCCCTAACACAATTACTTTCAAACATGCTCCCTGATGAGGACTATGACATCGATGTGGAGG
This sequence comes from Lysinibacillus sp. NPDC056220, assembly GCF_049315265.1. Classification (NCBI taxonomy): domain Bacteria; kingdom Bacillati; phylum Bacillota; class Bacilli; order Caryophanales; family Bacillaceae; genus Lysinibacillus; species Lysinibacillus sp. NPDC056220. The sequence goes on along the minus strand of NZ_JBMOXD010000001.1, from coordinate 291,821 downwards.
ATGAGAAGGAGTATTTTGAGTCCTATTTTAACTTTCACGGACGTTCAGAGGAAACCGAGCGTAAAGCTTATTTATTAGCCATTTTAAGCGGGCAAGTGACCTTTATTACTAAAAGTGGCTATTGCTACATTGCCGAGCTCAGAAACTATCCAGGACGTTCCCCTGAGGAGCCCGACAATGAAAAGGTAATACGTGGCTCAAGGGATGGTTTTACAGAAGGAATATCTCAAAATACGGCTTTAATTCGTAGGCGTATTCGCAATAGTAATTTACGTTTCGAGCTACATAAAATATCCAAAATCGGCCAAACCGACGTCGCAATAGCGTATATGAAGGATATTGCCAATGAAGATATGCTCGAAAAATTACGACAGCGCCTTGACCAGATTAACCACGATGGTTTAACAATGGCTGATAAATCATTAGAAGAATGGCTGTTTAAGCAAAAATTCCATCCAGTTCCGTTTGTTCGTTACACGGAAAGGCCAGATATTGCTGCGGCGCATTTACTGGAAGGGCATATCGCCATAATGGTAGATACTTCACCATCTGTTATTCTTGTGCCAATTACAATTTTCCATTTACTGCAGCATGCGGAGGAATATAGACAGGCGCCATTAGTTGGAACATTTGTACGTTTTATGCGGTATTTCGGCGCTATTATGGGTTTACTTTTATTACCTTTGTGGTATGTATTTGCAACAAATGAATCATTGCTGCCAGATGCTCTTTCTTTTTTAGGGACCCAGGAGAAATCGCATGTACCCTTATTACTGCAAATACTTATTGCAGATATTGGTATTGAATTTTTGAGGATGGCCGCCATTCATACCCCAACACCGCTGTCTACTGCGATGGGCTTGGTTGCGGGGGTAATTATTGGTCAAATCGCGATCGATGTGGGACTATTCTCAGCAGAGGTTGTACTCTATACAGCGGTTGCAGCTATTCTCATCTTTATTATCCCGTCCTATGAGCTAAGTATATCCATAAAAATATTTAGGCTGTTCTTATTGATTATGGTAGGTATTTGGGGCGTTAATGGTTTATTCATTGGCATATTCTTAGTGTTTACGTATTTATGTTCATTACGACCAATGCAGGCACCATATTTTTGGCCGCTTGTCCCATTCTTCCCAATGGCGATGCTACGTGTTCTTATTCGTTTCCCAATGACGGCAGATGCATTAAGACCTTATGTAGTTGCTTCCAAACAGCGAAAAAGATCATAGGAGCCGTTGCACTCGATTTTTTCATGTGATAAAGTTCACATATAGTATTTTGTGATTTTTGCAAAAATTATTTTCATTCAGCAAAAGGGAGGTTTTATACATAGGCCACTTGAAGCTGGATGAAATTAATTTTTGGTGGGACTACTTTATTACCATAGGGTAGATCCTACCATATTTCTGTAAAAGTGACAGAATGGAACGAAGTGAAAAGGGAGAGATGCACATGCATTTATATGGAACACAAGCGATTTCTGAGAATGGTCATTTAACAATTGGACAGGTAGACACACTAGAGCTTGCCAAAGAGTACGGTACACCACTTTTTGTGTATGATACTGCACTTATTCGGAAGCGTGCTCGCAGCTTTATCGATACGTTTAAAAAACTAGGCGTAAAAGCAGAAGTAGCTTATGCTTCAAAGGCATTTGCATGTGTAGCTGTGTATCAATTAGCAGCAGAAGAAAACCTATCTTTGGATGTTGTATCAGGTGGAGAATTATTTACAGCTATAAAAGCAGGTTTTCCAGCTGAGCGCATTCATTTCCATGGCAATAATAAAAGCATTGCAGAATTAGAGCTAGCTTTTGACTCCAAAATCGGTTGTATTGTTGTAGATAATTTCTATGAGATTCAGCTTTTGAAAGAAATATCTGAACGTCGCCAACAAAAAATGCGTATATTACTACGTGTTACACCAGGGGTTGAAGCACATACGCATGATTTCATTACGACAGGTCAAGCTGATTCAAAATTTGGTTTTGACTTAAACAATGGTCAAGCGGATGAGGCATTCCAACAAACATTTAACCATGAATTCTTAGAGCTATTAGGCTTACATTGTCACATCGGCTCACAAATTTTTGACACTGCTGGCTTTGGGTTAGCAGGAGAAAAATTGATTGACAAAATTTCTGATTGGAACAAGGCTCACGGATTTACATGTACTGTGTTAAACTTAGGTGGGGGCTTTGGTATTCGTTATACTGAAGAAGATGCACCGCTTGAACCGCAAGTATATGTAGAGGACATGATTACAGTAGTGAAAAACAAAGCAACTGTACTTGGACTAAAAATGCCAGAAATTTGGATTGAACCAGGTCGATCACTTGTCGGTGATGCAGGAACATCTCTTTATACAATCGGATCACAAAAAACAGTACCAGATGTGCGAAAATATATTGCAGTTGATGGTGGGATGAGTGATAACATCCGCCCAGCATTATATGACGCTAAGTATGAGGCAATCATTGCAAGTAAAGCGAATGAACCGAAAAATGAAATTTATACTGTTGCTGGTAAATTATGTGAATCTGGCGATAAATTAATTATTGATGCTAAACTACAAGACGCAGCTTCAGGTGATGTTTTAGCCATTTTCTGTACAGGTGCATATGGTTATTCTATGGCAAGTAACTATAACCGTGTTCCTAGACCTGCTGTTGTATTTGTAGAGAATGGACAGCATCAATTAGCTATTCGCCGCGAAAGTTATGAAGATATTGTGCAAAACGATCTCCCGCTAACTTTAAAAAAGGGTGAGTAAATTTGAGAAAGAATAAATGGGTATTACTAGCATCCATTTCAACTTTTATTGTGTTGTGGGGTATTGTCTATTGGGTGTTGGCGTCTAAAGGAATTCTCGGACCTGGTTCGTAAGACAGAAATTGGCTTGCGGTAAAAGTACAAATCGTGTAGGATAGTCAAAGATTATGTACAGCTAGAAAAAGAGGGAATAGACAAATATGTTAATTCGATATAAAAAAGCTTTAGAGAAAATAGCAATGGGGCTACTTTCGTTTATGCCGAACGAAAAAGACGTAAAAAAGCTTACCGAGACCATCCACTCCTATGAAAATGATGATAACTGGGTTTTATACTTATGGAAAAAAAATGATGAATACGTTGGCATTGTTGGGCTGGTAACAGATGAGAATAATACTGCTACGATCCAACATGTATCTGTTGTGCCTTCCTATAGAGGCGAGGGTGTTGCGAAGGAAATGCTTCAGGAAATAGGAGTGCTAGGTCAATATGAACATGTACGCGCGACAGATGAAACACGTCAATTAGTTCAAAAATGTATCAATTGCATCGAAAAAAAAGCAGACGAGTAACATCGTCTGCACATACTGTAGACAAAAGCCATCGAGCATTCACACTCTCGATGGCTTTTGCCATTCTCAATTGGTAAATTACTGTAGAGATAACGACTCTAAATGACTACGTCTCATCCCTTGAATAGTACTTGGGTTATCAGCGTTTTAGCATCCCAAAAGTTTCGTTGATTGAAACAAAGCCGACTCCTGCGGAAAAAGCGAGGGAATCGAAATTCAGGATATCACGAAGCTAAGGAAGCGATGAAATCAGCACATCTTCGCCAGCGGTGCACGTAGTGGAAATTAACGTCTACCTTTTCTTTGTTTACTTTCTTGTCGCTCTGCAAGTATATGTGAGCGATCTCTTAGCATATGCTTATGAAGAAGATAGTTTGAGTTACTATAGGGTAAAATTTGTATACGGGCTATTGTTAATTCCAGCAACTTAGGTGAAAGGGGGAGCTGGAATGCATGAAAGGACTTGCCTGTTTGAATCGCGGCAAGACAATTTTTTATTTCTGTCAGGAGTTGATAGTAACTAATTTCATGGAAAAAGATATGATCTTCATTTTGTTGAAAATTATAAAGTGCTTTTTCTAAAATTCGTATAGCGCCAGTATCATTACCACGCCGCCAATGGTATAAGCCTGTTGCAAGTTGTACATAGCCAACCAATGGGTGCATTTTATCACCAGGCGCGATTTCCTTCCAATATTCCTCAAGCACTTCATGGCATTCAAAAAAATCCTGATTGCCATTAAAATAAGCGCAGTAATCAATAAATAAAGTATGATGCTGTGGATGCATTTTGAACTCCTTTCCACTATACTATAAGAACATAGAATCTCAGGGTGGTAAAATTATGTCTTACGAAGTAAAATTAGATGCCTTTTCAGGGCCTCTTGATCTATTATTGCATTTAATTCACAGGTTGGAAATTGATATCTATGATATCCCAATGGCTGAAATCACACAACAATATATCGACCATATACATGCCATGCAAGTATTGGAGTTAAATGAAGCAAGCGAATATTTAGTAATGGCCGCAACACTGCTAGCGATTAAAAGCCGAATGCTATTACCTATTCATGAGGGCGAAATGGAAGATGCCGAATTGGAAGTTGATGGCCCAGACCCGCGTGAGGAACTGGTGCAACGATTAATCGAGTATAAGAAATATAAGGAAGCTGCCAGCAATTTGCAAGAGCTTGAAACAGATCGAGCGCAGGTATTTACAAGGCCACCTGCTGATTTAACCGGCTTAGCATCGGAAGAACAAATGGCTTTGTTTGATTTGAATGTGAATATTTATGATATGCTTGGAGCATTTCAAAAATTGATGCGTCGAAAGAAATTAAAGAAACCTCTTAAAACGACAGTAACGAGGCAAGAACGGTCAGTGAAGGATCAAATGCGTTCGGTTGTAGATTCTTTGCGATTAACAGGTGGACGTGCATCATTTTTCGAGCTTTTTCCCTATGAAGATAAGCCGACACTTATTTTGACGTTTGTATCCCTTCTTGAATTGATGAAACGTCAGGTCGTCATCGTAGAGCAAGATGGTAACTTTGAAGAATTAACAGTTACCTTACAGAAGGAGGAATGGGAAAATGACGAAAACATTGATGTTACAGAGTAGAATTGAAGCCTTATTGTTCGTTGTCGGAGATGATGGCTTAACAATTAAACAACTTTCTCAGCTGTTAGGTGAACAAGATGAGATGATAGTACAGGCAATGGATGCCTTGCGAAAAGTCTATGAGGAAGATTTAGCTAGAGGAATAACTGTGAAAGAAATGGCAGGCGTTTTTCAGCTTATTACAAAATCAGATTTAGCAGATACTATTCAAAAATTGGTAGAAAATCCAACTGCACAATCCTTATCCCAAGCTTCTCTTGAGGTTTTAGCGATTGTAGCCTATAAACAACCAATTACTAGGGTAGCTATAGAAGATTTACGAGGTGTAAAATGTGAAAGACCTATACAGACTTTAGTATCAAGAGGGTTGATTAAAGAGGTAGGGCGTTCAGAAGGAACTGGACGTGCTATCCTATATGGAACAACTAAAGAATTTTTACACTATTTTGGTCTAAACAGTGTAGAGGAAATGCCACCTCTGCCAGAGGAGGAGTTTGCAGAAACTGAGCAAGAAACCGATTTATTTATGACCAAATTCCAAGAAGCTTTTAATGGTGCAAAGTAATGTATAGGAATAATGCATAACGACCAACATAAATCTATACTTTCCTATCATATTGAATAAGGAGTGGCTCGTTGCTTCGGTTATTTCGATTAATAATGTTGATGATCATTGTGTTAATGGTAATACTTCCTCAATCAAGCTTTGCGAGAGGAGGAAGTGGCTATGCGGTCTTAGATGGAGAGACAGGTCGCGTGTTAATAGGTTCAAATAGTAATGAACGGCTACCAATTGCTAGCTTAACGAAAATTTGGACGGCACTTGTGGCTATCGAAAATAGTGATTTGCAAGAGGAAGTTGTCATCTCACCAAAGGCTGCCATGGCTGAGGGAAGTTCTATTTATTTGCAGGCAGGCGAAACGGTAACCGTAGAAACGTTATTATATGGTTTAATGCTTCGTTCAGGCAATGATGCTGCGACAGCTTTAGCAGAGCATGTAGGGGGTTCTGTTGAAGGCTTTGTCAAATTAATGAATGAAAGAGCCGTTATTGCGGGTCTTACCAATACGGTTTTTATGAACCCCTCTGGCTTACATCATGAAGAGCATTTATCTTCTGCAAGAGATACTGCTGAGATGCTAAGAGTCGCTTTACAAAATAAAACATTTGAGAAAATTGCCTCAACGGTTCTTTATAAAGCGAATACGGTTAACGGAATGCTATGGGAGAATAAGCATCGACTATTAAGAGAAGGCTCAGGGATGGCTGCGGAAATTGATGATGAAACAGAACAACCTGTGAGTTCTTTAAAATCTGCTACTGGAGTTGCCTATGCTGGTAAAACAGGTTTTACAAAGGTAGCTGGTCGTACGCTTGCAACAGCCTTTCAAAAGGATGGGCAAACCTGTATTGTTGTCACGTTAAATGAATCGGATGATTGGAATGTTCATCGAAGCTTTTCTAATCAAGTGTGGAGAGATTACGATCTTGAAACAGTGGTGAAGAAGGGCAAATACAACGTTAATAAAAAATTGGCTATTCGATTAGAAGAGCCTGTTCGCCTGCAATTAAATAAAGAGGAAAAAGAGCAAGTGCGGCAAGTTTTACACGTTTCAAGAAAACGTCAGGAAGCTGTCTTATCAATCTTTTTAGGTGAAGAACGTATTTATGCAATACCAGTAAAAGTTGAATCAGCGGATCGTTGAAAAAACGATTTGCTGATTTTTTTGTTATATAAGCGGTTGAACTGAATAAGGATATATGATGCGAGAATATCTATTTCCTTAAAATTAATCTAATCAAAGCTTAGCAACTTGGGGTAGCAATGGAAAAATATAAAATTACTCTTGATTACGTTCAAAATAAGAGTGCAAACAGAGCATATAAACATTTTTTTAAAAACGATTTGCTTACTGGTAAAAAGAGTATACTACTAGAAGGGTAAAATAAAATTTTTATTCCTACTATTGCTAAATGTGCTAAAGAAAAATTATTACGAATACTCCAACAATGATTGTGAAATTTGTTTTTCTTTAATATTGCGCTAAAGTATGACATAATTTTCACAGATTAGCGGGAAAATTAACCCTATTCAATTGAACGTGAAATCGATTTTCAACGAAATTGTTAATGTGAAAGAAAACTAGAGGTGAAGAAATGGAAAGATTACAGAAAGTCATTGCTTATGCGGGTGTTGCTTCGAGGCGAAAAGCAGAGCAATTGATAGTAGAAGGTAAAGTAAAAGTGAACGGTATAGTTGTCCGTGAATTAGGCACAAAGGTGTCTAACTCAGATACAATTGAAGTGGAAGGCGTAAAGCTTGAAAAAGAAGATAAAGTTTATTTCTTACTTTATAAACCACGTGGCACTATTTCGGCCGTGACAGATGATAAAGGACGCAAAACTGTCACAGATTTATTTCATCATATTCCGCAACGTATTTTCCCAGTGGGTCGTCTTGATTATGATACATCTGGATTATTGCTATTAACAAATGATGGAGAATTTTCCTATATGTTAACGCATCCAAAATTTAAAATTGACAAAACGTATATCGCACGTGTCAAAGGCATTCCAACAATTGAAGGTCTGAAAAAGCTTCAACGTGGTATTAAATTAGAGGATGGAAAGACAGCACCAGCCAAAGTAAGTATGACATCCTTTGATGAAAATGCTGGCAAGGCAATTTGCGAAATTACGATTCATGAAGGCCGTAATCGCCAAGTTCGACGTATGTTTGAAGCTATTGGTACACCAGTTGTCAAATTAAAACGTGAACGATTTGCCTTTTTAGATTTATACGGACTTGCACCAGGTGAATTCCGTGAATTGTCTAAGCATGAAGTCAAGCAATTGCGTGTGTTAGCAGAAACAGGGAAACTGGATTAAAAGAACTTGCCAGAAGAAAGTGAGGATACTTTAAAAGGAATAAAAACTATTTTCACTTTCTTTTTGGTGAAATCGTTCATAAATCATTCATAATTAATAGCTAAGTGTTTTTGTATCATTTTGCTATAATAGGTGAGAATAGTACGCCTAGTTACATTTTAGCCAGAAGAGCTTAACACATCGTTGACGTACAATTTTCATAGATGTTTTTACATACGTAAAGACGTTTATAAATTGAAAAAGTTCTATGCTAAAGTCTTTATAATGTAAAAAGCTTCATGTCTACAATGTTTACGCAAAGTCGTAAATGATAGGGGGTTTATTAACTTGGAGAAAAAGAAAAAGCGTCTCGTACTACGAACGGTCATTTTAGCAGTATTAGCATTGGCAATCGGGTACACGGTTTATGGAACAGCAACAAAGGAAAAAGTAGAGTTAGTAGCAGTTGGCTCAGAAGCACCTGACTTCACGTTAGTAGATTTAGACGGTGAAAAACATAAATTGTCGGATTATAAAGGACAAGGGGTATTTTTAAATTTCTGGGGAACTTGGTGTAAGCCATGTGAAAAGGAAATGCCTGCGATGGATAGACAGTATCAAATATTTAAAGATCAAGGTGTACAAACTTTAGCGGTTAATATCGCTCAAACGGATTTTGAAGTACAGAATTTTGTCGATCGATATAAATTGTCTTTTCCGGTAGTTATTGATAAAACAAAAAGTGTTATGACTGCTTATAACGTAGGTCAACTACCTGCTACAGTGTTAATTGATCCAGAAGGAAAAGTCGTAAAAATTATTACTGGTGAAATGACAGATGCAAATATTGCTTCGTACATGGAATTAGTGAAGCCGAAATAAGGAGTAAATGACGATGGAAAAAATCATTTGTGCTTGTGGTCATAGTAACCCTTACGGCACGAAGCTCTGTGAGAAATGTGGTCGTCCTTTAACGGAAGAAGAGAAGCAAAATAAAGTTGTTGATATGCGTTATGACGGTACTGCCATTCGTTCTAAAACGTATAACAAATCGATTATCGACAAAATTTGGAATTTCTTCTCTAGTGTTAAAGTTGGTATATCTTTAATTATTATCACATTAATTGCTGCTTCAATCGGAACATTACTACCACAAGAGTTTTATGTAAAAGCCTCTGATATAGAGAAGGGAGCTTATTACGCTGACGTATATGGTACGTTTGGTAAAATTTATTACACGCTAGGACTCTCAGATTTATACAGTTCATGGTGGTTCCAAATTTTAGTTGGTATGCTAGCTGTATCAATTATTGTAGCGAGTCTAGACCGAGGAATCCCACTCTATAAATCACTAAAGAATCAGCGTGTTAAAAGACATGAAAGCTTTATGAAGCGTCAACGTATTATTGGTGAAGGTCAAATAACGGCTGACGCAGAGGAGACGCTTGATAAAGTGGCTCAAAAAATGACTGAAATGAGATACTCTGTTCGTCGAGATGGTAGCGCTCTCTTAGCTGAAAAAGGTCGCTTTTCTCGTTACGGTCCGTACATAAACCATGTCGGTCTCATTATCTTCTTAAGTGGGGTTATGTTACGTCTTATCCCAGGATTTTATGTTGATGAATCAATATGGGTCCGCGAGGGAGAGACACGTGCTATTACTGGCATGGACGGTTATTTCATTGAAAACAAAGATTTTATTTTAGAAACTCACGATAATGAACCTCAAGGAGAGCAAGTAAAACAGGGTGTTAACGTGGTTGCTAAAAACTTCCAAACTGATATTACGCTTTACAAACAGCCTAAAGATGCAATCCCTGGCGATACGGAAAATTTAGAAAAAGTTAAAGATTATTCGATTCGTGTCAATCACCCATTAAAAGAAGATGGCTTCGCTCTTTATCAAATGGATTATCGTCTGAATGAATTAAAGCAAATGAATTTTGAATTAATTAATAAGGCGAGTGAAAAATCACTTGGTAAAGTGGAAATTGATTTAACAAATCCTAAAAAAGAATATGATTTAGGTAATGGGTCTTCCGTGCAAATTCTAGTTTATACACCAGATTTTGATGGCTTTGAAAATGGAGAACCTCAAACAAAAACATCGATTCCAAATAATCCGGCATTTTTATTTAAAATGACTACGCCAGAAACACCAGAAGGCGAAGTAAGTTTTGTGGAAATTATGCAGCCACCACTAGAACCACTGGGCGAAAATAAATATAGAATGAAATTTGCTGCTGCTGAGATGCGTGATATGTCAGGTATTACGGTCCGTAAAGATAGTACAATTCCTATCTTATTTGTTGGTGGAGTTATCTTTATGATTGGTGTCGTAATTGGATCATACTGGAATCACCGTCGTTTATGGCTTCAAGTTGAGCCGGATGGCCGTGTTTTAATGGCTGCCCATGTTAATAAAAATATGTTCAGCATGAAGAAGGATTTAGATGCTGTTACAGCATTTGCTGCATTGCCTCCGTACAAAGATCAGTTAGAGAAAGAAGAGGCTGGCGAAGAGTCCACGGATGGTGGCATTAAAGAAAAGGAAGGTGACAACACCTTATGAGTTTGATTGACATAAGTGGAAACCTGTTATTTGTAGCTTTTATTGCTTATTTAGTTGCGACGTTATTATTTGGTGGTTCCATTAAGCAAGGGAATGCTACGGGTAAAAACACGGGTAAATGGGGTAAGCTTGCCATTGTGGTAACAATTATTGGATTTGTATCACAGCTTGCCTACTTTATTACACGATGGATTTATACTGGACATGCGCCAGTAAGTAATATGTTTGAATTTACAACTGCCTTTGGTATGTTCATTGTTGGTGCGTTTATTTTAATTTACTTTATTTATCGTTTATCTGCACTTGGATTAGTAGCATTACCAGTAGCACTTTTAATTATCGCTTATGCTTCGATGTTCCCGAAAGAAGTAAGTCCATTAGTGCCCTCATTACAAAGCCATTGGTTAACAATTCACGTAATTACAGCGGCATTAGGGCAATCTATTTTAGCGATCAGTGCTGTGGCTGGACTTATTTACTTATTAAAGGTTGTAGATTTAACGAAGCCTTCTAAACAGCGATTTTGGTTAGAAGCCGTTATGTACTGTCTTGTAGTAGTTGTTGGGTTTGTCGCTGTGACATCTACATTCAGTGCAATGGATTATGAATCTAGCTACAATTATGTGGATAAAGAAGGAACTACACGTAAAATTATTTACAATTTACCACCTGTATTCGGTATGAATGAGTATGAGGTGGTTGAAGAGCATGGCATGTCACCAATCGTAGAAATGCCAGCATTAATTAATGCGAAGAAATTAACAACTGTCTTCTGGTCATTATTAGTAGGGTCAGTATTTTATTTATTAATTCGCTTAATTGCACGTCGTCGAATAAGTGCTATTTTCCAACCACTTGTGAAGCGTGTTAACTTACAATTACTTGATGAAATTGGTTATCGTTCAGTGCTAATTGGTTTCCCTGTATTCACCCTAGGCGCTTTAATCTTTGCGATGATTTGGGCGCAAATTGCTTGGAGTCGCTTCTGGGGTTGGGATCCTAAGGAAGTATGGGCTCTTATTACATGGTTATTCTATGCGGCATTCCTACATTTACGTTTATCAAAAGGCTGGGAAGGTCAAAAATCTGCTTGGTTAGCATTAATTGGTTTCGGCATTATTTTATTTAACTTAATTGCTGTTAACTTAATTCTTGCAGGTTTACACTCCTACGCATAACCTGTGAAACAACAAGCCTTTTCGCTGTAGCGAAGAGGCTTTCTTTTCTTTTCAATATGTGTCACACCATGTACAATAGAAGTTAGAGAAAGATTGGAAGAGAGGGATCGTGAAAGTGTCAGAAAATATTTCAGTATTAGTAGTAGATGACGAGGATCGTATTCGCCGCTTATTAAAAATGTATCTGGAGCGAGAAGGTTACCTTGTTGACGAGGCAGAAAATGGTGAACAAGCGATCGAAAAATCTTTAGAAAAAGAATATCACTGTATTTTACTTGATATTATGATGCCTGAAAAAGATGGGCTAGAAGTGTGTGCAGAAATTCGTGAACGAGCAGCAACACCTATTATTTTATTAACTGCTAAAGGTGAGGAAGCTAATCGTGTTCAAGGCTTCGAACTAGGAGCAGATGATTATATTGTAAAACCATTTAGTCCTCGTGAGGTTGTGTTACGTGTGAAGGCTATTTTACGTCGTTCACAGGCATTCTCACCTACGACAAATGCATCCTCTTCAAAAGATTTAGTGGTGTTCCAGCATTTGATGATCGATCATGATGCACACCGTGTAACGGCTGAGGGCATTGAGGTTAATTTAACACCAAAAGAGTATGAATTACTTTACTTCTTAGCGAAATCGCCAGACAAAGTATTTGACCGTGAACAACTACTAAAAGAAGTTTGGCATTATGATTTCTTTGGTGATTTACGTACAGTTGACACACACGTAAAACGTTTACGCGAAAAGCTCAACCGTGTTTCTGAAAACGCTGCTAAAATGATTGTGACAGTTTGGGGCGTTGGTTACAAATTTGAGGTTGTCAATGAATAGAATATGGAATAGTGTTGTCGGGAAGCTATGGGTAACCATATTGCTTCTCGTTTCATTTGTATTATTTGTTTTCACGGTATTAATGCTTGAATTTCTTCAAAACTACCACATGCAGCAAGCAGAAATATCTTTACGTCAAACGGCTGCCACTGTGGCAAGTATAGTGGATGACAATGAAACAGCTGAATCGACTTCGGAACTATTAAAAGATATTTTACCTAAAGGCACCAATGCACTAATTGCAATTAGCCATGTAGAGGTATCCTTTGCCATGCAAGAGGGTGTCAATAAAAAGAAAATTCAAGATACCATTTTGGCGAATAAATCTTTCCGTGAAGTCTTTCAATCAGACGAACCCATTATTAAAGAAATGATGATGCCCTCCTCTACAGATCCAGAGAAAATGGAATCTTATGTAGTGCTAGGCTTCCCCTTGAATGTAGAAAATGCTGTACATGGAGCAGTTTTCATCTATCAGAGCCCCGATGCTCTACATAAAACGTCCAAGGAAACGACGAAAATTGTCTTTTTGGCAGCTTTCATAGCATTTGTCTTGACGACATTTTTTGCGTTCTTCTTGTCTTCTCGTATAACTTCACCACTTAGAAAAATGCGTGAACTGGCATTTGAAATTGCAAAGGGGAATTTTGAAGCAAAAATGCCTACCACTCAAAATGATGAAATTGGACAGCTGGCAGTTGCCTTCAACCAAATGGGTCGTCAATTAAAGCATAATTTAGAGGTTATCAATCAAGAAAATGAACAGCTATCAAATATTTTGACATCCATGACAGATGCAGTGATTACGTTTAATCGTGACCGTACAATATTATTAAGTAATCCACCAGCAGAACGTCTAATGCAAAAATGGTTTGTAAATAAAGGCTCACAAAGTGCTAAACCAATACCGCCAGAGCTTTATCATATGCTGGACCATGTACTCATGTTTGAGGATAAGCTAGAAGAGGAAATTGAAATGGATGGAAATTATTATACTTTTACAATTAGCCCTCTTTATAGTGGAGAAATCATTCGAGGGGCAGTCGCGGTTATTCGTGATATGACAGAACAACATCGCCTAGAAAAACTTAGATCTGATTTTATTGCGAACGTCTCTCATGAATTGCGTACTCCTATCGCCATGCTTCAAGGTTATTCTGAAGCATTGATGGATGATGATTTTATTCAAGATCAGGAAGAACGTAATGAAATTACAAAAATTATTTATGATGAATCCAAACGAATGGGTCGCCTTGTCACTGATTTATTAGATTTAGCACGCATGGAATCGGGGCATATGACGCTCTATAAAGATGAATTACCGATTAATTCTACATTTGAACGTATTACTCAAAAATTTGCACAGGTGGCAAAAGAGAAGCATGTTCATCTACTATTCGATAGTGAATTTAATGACGACGCTATGATTAATATAGATGAGGATCGTATCGAGCAAGTACTCACGAATTTAGTCGACAATGCATTAAGACATACAGATGAGGGGTCTGTCACGGTAAAAGTAGAAAAGGAGCCAACATTTGCTAAAGTTTCTGTTCAAGATACAGGACATGGTATTCCTCAAGATGATTTACCTTATGTCTTTGAACGCTTTTATAAAGCGGATAAGGCACGTACTCGATCTAAGGGTGGTACGGGACTTGGCTTAGCCATTGCACGAAATATTGTAAAGGCACACTCAGGAAATATTATGGTAGATAGTGTGCTTAAGGAAGGTACAACCTTCACATTTTATTTACCGTTCGATTAATAACAGGGTTTTGTTATTAGTTGGCTGTAACTTCTGCGAAAGTAAGACGACAAATAATATAGAACGGGGGTGGAGTGCATTGAATGACTCCGTGTTCCATCGACTTTACGATGCCTATCATCAAGACGTGTTCCAGTTTCTAATCTATCTAGTAAAAAACCGTACACTTGCTGAGGATTTAGCGCATGAGGTTTATGTAAGAGTATTGCGCTCATATGATCAATTTGCAGGCAATAGTAGTGAGAAAACATGGCTTTTTGCAATAGCCAAAAATGTTGCGATTGATCATTTTAGAAAGCAAGCTGTTCGTCAGAAGCATTCGCTTGATTTCTTTGACTGGGAAACGGAACAGCTCCATTCAAACACACCATCACCGGAGGAAATGCTACAGGCCAGTGATGAATTTATGCAAGTAGCGTCAGTATTAGAAAACTGTACTGGCGACCAAAAAATGGTCATTATTATGCGTTATTTCCAGGATTTATCGATAGCAGAAACGGCGCAAATACTTGATTGGACAGAAGCAAAGGTAAAAACAACCCAGCATCGAGCCATTAAATTTTTAAGGCAACAGCTACAGCCGATCAGAGAACAGGAGGCGAAACGGCAATGACACATAAGCCATTTGATGATGAGCAGCTTGAACATGTACTGAACAATGCCCCTAAGCTTTCTGACCACCGTTCGAAAGAAGATATATTAAATCGGTTAATGGCAGATGCTCGCTTGCAAGATAATATCCACCTTCAAGAAGCTATGCAAGAACCTATAGAAGATGAACCATCTCAACAGGAAGATCCTATCATTAAAAAGCCTGCGACAAAATCGAAGGTACGTAATATGCAGATTTTTATGAGTGTAGCCGCAGTCTTTGTGCTAACAATACTCGTTGGCACAGTATGGAAGAATAATCAAGGTGAACAAAAAGATCAAGCGAGTATGCCTGAAACAGCTCAGTATTCTACGATGCAAGAGGATTCAGCGGCAAAGGAAGCGGCAACGCAGGATGAAATGCTGGATTCCAAAAGTATTGTCGCGGAGCATGAGCGCATTTTATCTTTACGTACCTCTGTCTACGAGGAGGATGTAAAGGATGCTGTCGTTTTCCGTATTGGTTTGGCAGGACGCGATGCGGAAAGTGTTCCTATGACGTATGTTATCCCAAATGAACGTGTTGCTACTGATTTTGGAGGAGAGAAGCCTTCTACCTTACGGATGTATGAAAAGTATGCTCCGCAAATTGACGAGGAGGCTAAAGGGTTTACAGAGTATCATCCTTATAAAGGTGAGCTGAAGGAGAAGGATGATAAGCTCATCCATGTCTTGCCAAAGGAAAATGACTATGATGTTGCCTCTGCTACAGTTAATGAATACAAAGGCACAATGGAAGATACCTTCTCGGACTCTGAATATTCCGAAGTAGAAATACAAAATGAAGATGGAACACCCTATGAGTTTTCTCAAGAAGGTGAGCCAAATCAAGCGATGTCTTTAACTAATGCCAAGCGTTATAATTATTACTTGTACCAAGATACTAATGGTGCAGAATATTTATCACCAGATTTCCGTCAAACTTTTGAGACAG
The DNA here is from genome assembly GCF_049315265.1 of Lysinibacillus sp. NPDC056220. Taxonomy (NCBI): domain Bacteria; kingdom Bacillati; phylum Bacillota; class Bacilli; order Caryophanales; family Bacillaceae; genus Lysinibacillus; species Lysinibacillus sp. NPDC056220. The sequence goes on along the minus strand of NZ_JBMOXD010000001.1, from coordinate 276,047 downwards.
TTACAGAAGCACTTACACAGATGAAAAATAAAAATGATGATGTCTATACATCCGTTGTGCCTGAAAATGTGACATACACAGTCAAAGAACAAGAGGAAGGTGTAGTTGTTACCTTTGATATTCCGCTTGATTTAACATCTATGGAGCCAATACGAGCAACTCAATTAATTGAGGCCATGATGTTGACTGCTGCTAGCTTTAATCAGCAGCTACTTTTAGATAATGTTGTGCAAGAAAGCTGGGAAGGGTTTGATTTGAAGGGTTATTTACCAAAGCCAGTGGGACCAAATAAACAATTTTTACCATAGTCGAAGGAAGAATAAAAAAGAGAGGCATTCCCATATAGCGGGAATGCCTTTACTGTTTATAAAACATAGCAATTTAATCGGATTTTTTTGAGCAGAACTATTTACTTTTACTTCATAATTCATTATAGTAAAGCTGTAGTATAAAATAATATGATTCATCTTCGGGGCAGGGTGAAAATCCCGACCGGCGGTAATAGAGTGGTAAATCGCTAGTGAATTTATTCATTAGCTCGATTGATTTATTTTTAACTCTTCAGCCCGCGACCTGTGCGAATTTTCGCATGGCTGACTTGGTGGAATTCCAAGGCCGACAGTTAAAGTCTGGATGGGAGAAGATGAAGGTACGATCGTCATTCATTGTCATGAAATAAACTATGACCGAGCGCTTTTTTGTATGGTTTATTTAACGGTGCTCAAAAATTAGTTGATGAGGACGTTTATTCGTTATGCCTTTCTCCCTTATGCTTTATTAAACGCATAAGGGTTTTTTCATGAAACAATTGAAAGATCGTCACCTTTCTTCTTGCGAGATTGAATCAGCAAAGAGGAGAGAGCTTTCTATGAAGAAAAATGTCAAACTTCAATCGTTTATTACGATTGGCATGCTGAGCAGTATTTCGTTTTTATTAATGCTTTTTAATTTCCCAATTCCACCATTCCCAGCATTTTTAGAAGTGGATTTCAGTGATATGCCTGCCTTACTTGCAGCAATCACGATGGGACCTGTAGCTGGTATTTTAGTAGAGTTGTTTAAAAATGTGTTGGATTGGATTTTCTCAGGCACTCCAACAGGCGTTCCCGTAGGGCACATGGCTAATTTTGTAACAGGTATTTTATTTATATTGCCAGTAAGCTTTATTTTTAATCGCTTTAAAACAATTGCTGGTCTTGTTGGAGGTTTAGCAACGGGAACAGTTGTGATGGCAGTAGGAATGAGTATTTTAAACTATGCTGTATTTTTACCAATGTACACTTACTTTTTAGGAATGGAGCCTGTTGTAGGTGATTCACTATATAAAATGATTGTCGCTGGTATTTTACCATTTAATATTGTCAAAGGAATTTTATTAACGGGTATTATGGCGTTATTATTTACAACAATGCGTAAATGGATTGACCGCCAGCGTTCTATGTATATAACAAAATAAATTGTACTAAACCTCGAGTGAAGAACTCGAGGTTTTTTTGAGATGAAATGGTGGAAGGAAAATAGAAAAAGGTAATAGGTTGTCGAGATATCACTAGTTCTTTTTTAGTAATACCTAGTCGAGAACTCTATTTTCATGTAGAATTAGAGATGAGTTTAGAATGTTAGAGGAGTTTGAAGAGATGAGTGGAAAAAAAGGACAGTGGTCTAGTAAGTTAGGATTTATTTTAGCATCAGCGGGTGCTGCAATTGGACTAGGAGCGATTTGGAAGCTCCCGTATGTAACTGGGCAAAGTGGTGGAGGCGCGTTTTTCTTAATATTTGTGCTATTTACATTATTAATTGGGCTCCCGATGCTATTATCTGAATATATATTAGGGCGAGGTACGCAGTCTGAGGCAATCACTGCCTATAAAAAAATTGCTCCTACAAAGCAGGGGTGGGCATGGATTGGCCGAATGGGTGTTCTCGGATGTTTTTTATTACTAACATTTTATAGCGTTGTCGGGGGCTGGATTTTTATTTATAGTGGGCTAGGATTAACAGGTGCTGTCATTGACCCAGCTATTGATCCTGCAGAGCTATTTGGAAAAATAATTGGTACACCTTGGATTACGCTTGTAGGTTTAGCTTTGTTTACATTAGCAAATGTACTTGTTATTTCATTAGGAGTCCAAAATGGTATTGAAAAGGCAAATAAATGGATGATGCCATTGCTCTTTATTATGTTCATTGTCCTTGTGATACGTGCTGTCACATTAGATGGCGCCATGGAAGGGATAAAATTCTTTTTATGGCCTGATTTCTCGAATATTACAGGGAAATCTATATTAGAAGCTTTGGGGCAATCATTTTTTGGATTAGCAGTAGGATTTTCTTGTCTTGTTACATACAGTTCCTACCTCAAAAAAGATGTAAGTCTTCCGAATTCGGCAGGCTCCGTAGTTATGCTGACGGTACTGGTTTCATTTTTAGCCGGACTAGCCATTTTCCCGGTTGTTTTTGCTTTTGATTTAGAGCCGGCAGCTGGGCCGGGCTTATTATTTATGGTGCTACCAACAGCATTTAGCCAGATGCCGTTTGGGGAAGTATTTTTAGCGATGTTTTTATTATTGTTCTTATTTGCCACATTAACGTCTTCGTTTAGTTTATACGAGATTATTGTAGCGGCATTGATGGAAAATAGTCAAAAAACACGTCTTGTATGGACTTCATGTCTTGGTGTAGTCGTATTTCTCGCAGCCATTCCAGCATCCCTTTCCTCTAGCTTGTTAGCTGATGTATCGGTTTTTGGAAAGAACATATTTGATGCAACTGACTTTTTAGTATCAAACTTAATGCTACCATTGGGGAACTTGTTTATTGCTATTTTTATTGCCTATGTAGTGGATAAGGAATTTGTAAGAAGAGAACTGTTAATGGGAAGTCATATGGGACAGGGATATTATTCAGCCTACAGGTTGTTAATGTTGATTATAGTACCTGTTGTCATTCTGGTAGTGTTCGTTAATATGCTTTTACAATATTAAAAAATAAAATATAAATTAGGTGTATCCATTTAGTTAATGGGTATACCTTTTTTTATGTATCGAAAATCAAGATGAATATATTCTAAAAAAACGATGTTACAAAACCTTACATGAATGTTGCTAAATTTTAAAAAATAATGTATTTTTAAAACAGTCATAAAAAAGTTGTGTTAATTAAATTTACATTGGAGTGGTGGAAAATGAAACATTATACAAAAGAAGGTATTATACGCCGAGTGAAGGAAGAAAATGTGAAGTTTATTCGCCTACAATTTACTGATATATTAGGTACGATTAAAAATGTAGAGATACCTGTGAGCCAATTAGAAAAGGCATTAGACAATAAAGTCATGTTTGATGGTTCTTCGATTGAAGGTTTTGTACGTATAGAGGAATCAGATATGTATTTAAGACCAGACTTTAATACATTTGTAATTTTTCCTTGGACAGCTGAAAAAGGTAAGGTGGCACGCTTTATTTGCGATATTGCAAGACCAGATGGAACACCTTTTGAAGGGGATCCACGATCTAATTTGAAGCGCGTTTTAAAGGAAATGGAGGAGTTAGGCTTCACTTCCTTTAACTTGGGACCAGAGCCAGAATTTTTCCTTTTCAAGCTGGATGAAAAAGGGCATCCGACACTTGAACTAAATGACAGCGGAGGATATTTTGACTTAGCTCCGACAGATTTAGGGGAGAATTGTCGCCGTGATATTGTTTTAGAACTGGAGGGGATGGGCTTTGAAATTGAAGCTTCTCACCATGAAGTTGCACCTGGACAGCATGAAATTGACTTTAAATATGCTAGCGCCATCGAAGCATGCGATAATATTCAAACATTTAAATTAGTCGTAAAAACGATTGCTGCACAGCATGGGCTACATGCAACATTTATGCCTAAGCCACTATTTGGAGTTAACGGCTCTGGCATGCATTTTAACCTATCGTTATTTGAAGGGGATAAAAATGCCTTCTATGACGAACACGCAGAACTTCAATTAAGCGCAACAGCTCGTAGCTTTATGGCAGGTATTATCCAGCATGTACATGGCTTTACTGCTATCACGAATCCACTGGTTAATTCTTATAAACGATTAGTTCCAGGCTATGAGGCCCCATGCTATGTTGCATGGTCTGCTCAAAACCGTTCGCCACTTATTCGTATTCCAGCAGCTCGAGGATTATCAACACGTATTGAGTTACGTTCAGTTGATCCTGCAGCAAATCCTTATTTAGCAATGGCTGTAATCTTAGCATCTGGACTTGACGGCATACGGAAAGATTTAACGCCTCCAGCAGCGGTAGATCGAAATATTTATAAAATGACAGGTCCAGAGCGTGAATTAAATGGTATTGATAGTCTACCATCTTCATTGGAACACGCATTAATTGAATTAGAAATGGATGCAGTTGTACGAGAAGCTCTAGGTGATCATATTTATGAAAAGTTTAATAGAGCCAAAGAAATAGAATGGGATAAATACCGTACACGGGTCCATAACTGGGAGCGTGAGGAATATTTAACGATGTACTAAAAAATATTGGAGCTTATTTTGCTCCAATATTTTTTTACTGACTTTGATACCCTTTTGAACTAACATGAAAGAAAAGGGGTGTGGGCAATGACACAAACGACTCAAGTTGTGACAATCCAAAACAACGATATTGTGCAATTTGAACATGATATTAATCGGGCTTTATTAGATTTGAGTTACTTTTTCATACTTGATATCAAGTACAATACCCTCTATATCGGCGAACAGACGGTCATCCATTCTGCCTTAATTATTTATCAGCATCAAGAAGAGAACAGCCAATAATTTTATATGAAAAAAATCGGTCATGTCGAGAGGCGTGACTTTTTTTATTGACATAAACATAAGAGAAATGGTCGATCTTTTAGGAATGTTAATAGTAGTAGTGCGACCTCATCTTTAGATTTCCATGCAATATCATACATTAATTTATTCAAGATTAAGAAGGGTCATTTGTCCGCCAATTATGATGGCTTCAAAGTAACAGACTTCTACAGCTGCATTAGATTTATCATCGATACTACCTGTAGCCTAATTCTTCGTATACTTCATGATTACAACATGCTTGGAAATTTCCCATTGCCCCCTTTTCATCTGAAGGCATAGCCTAAGTCTTTTCTTCCTCATTTGGTAAGATACGATGATGACACTCCTTGATTTAAGGACAATAAAGGCCTTGTCCGTTATTATAAATATAATGGTTGTTTTTCGATAGTTAGTACAATGGATTTTAGTGGAGAAAGAGCGAAAATCGTATGTAAAGTAACGAAAATAGAAGGAGTGTTAGTGATGAAAAACTGCTTCTACACATACCTGTCCAAAGTTAGCATAAAAAGACAGGCTGGAAAGCATTAACTATTTTAAGATGGTATCAGGGAGTGAGAGCAATGAGTTGGATTGAGTCGATTCAAAAAGCCATTAATTTTATGGAAGATCATTTATTAGAAAACATAACGATTGAACAGATTGCACAGGAGGTTAATTCATCTGTCTTCCATTTTCAGCGAACGTTTGCGATTTTAACGGATATGTCCATTGCGGATTATCTACGACGGAGGAGATTAACATTAGCGGCTCAGGAATTAATGGATACAGATCAAAAAATAATCGATCTCGCCTACAAGTATGGCTATGAAACTCCTGAAGCTTTTACAAAAGCGTTTCGTAAACAGCATTATGTAACGCCGAGTGAAGCGAGAAAGAGGCAAGGACCACTAAAATCATACAATCGCCTGGTGATTCAGGTAAGCTTGAAGGGAGCAGAACCAATGAAGTATAAAATCGTAGAAAAAGATAAGTTTCAAGTTGTTGGGGTGAAAAGAACGTACAATTGCCAAGACGGAGAAAACACTCGGGAAATTCCATTGTTTTGGCAGGAAATCAATGAGAGTGGCTTCGATCATCAGCTATATCAATTAAATAATGGCAACATCAATGGAGTATTAGGTGTTTGTGTACCAAATACAAACCAAGGACAACAGGGCTTCATTGATTACTGGATTGCTACAAATCATGTAGGTGATGTGGGAGAGGATCTATTAACGATGGAAGTACCTGCATCAAAGTGGGTTGTGTTTGAGGTGCACGGGCCAATGCCAGATGCTATGCAAAATACGTGGAAACAAATATATTCAGAGTGGTTCCCCTCCAATCCATATGAGCCAGCAGGAACGGCTGAGCTTGAAGTGTACCCAGAAGAGGATGCGTATAGCCCCGATTCATACTCAGAAATTTGGATTCCAATTAAATAGCGTTAAAGTAATAAAGCCAAGAATGCTAAACGAGTGCATTCTTGGCTTTACTTATGCGCGAAAGGAAAACTATTCTTTTTTTAGATACCATAAAGATGTAAATGAAATATATGTTTTGAGATTAACGTTTTTATTTTTATCGTACTATATTTTGATGAGGGGGTTAACGATAAGAGATATGATTCAAAACAAACGTGTAGAAATTTCTAAAAATGAAGCACGGCAATTTTGGAAGATGGGGAAAGTCGCGTATGTTGCGACAGTTGATGAGGAAGGATATCCTTATGTAATTCTATTTGTTTATGTGTATGAAGGAAATGATAAACTTTATTTGCATATTGGTAATATTCTAGAAAGCCATCTTTGGTCCAATATTAAACAAAACCCTAAAATCAGTATAGAAGTAAGTGAAATGGGCGATTTACACCCAGGGAAAAAATATTCTTACCAATCTGCACTTGTCTACCAAAGTGTAGTGCTATTTGGATAAGTTGTAAGAATGGAAGAGGAGTCAAAGAAGGAATGGTTCTTTGATGCGCTTTTAGAGAAGTATGGTAATCCTGAATGGATATTTGAAAAAGAGGGCTATCCAATTATGCCTAAAATAGAATTATTCAAAGTACTAAGCAAAAAGCTAAGAATGATTAGATAACCATTCTTAGCTTTTTATATTACTCTCTACATAGTACATATACTTGTAAATTTTTTTCAGTGCTATCGTAGCCCTGCAAAATAAAATTCAATTTCTGTAAGACTCTGATGGAATTGATATTCGCCGCATCGACCTTTGCTATAATTGTCGACATGTCCAAATGTGTAAAAGCTACATGGATTAAAGCGATGATACCTTCTGTGGCGTAGCCTTTGCCCCAATGAGTCTTCGCCAAGTCATAGCCAATTTCTGCGGTAGCATTATCGTAATCCACGTTATTAAATCCACAGGAGCCAATGATATGATTACTTGTCAATTCAATGATGGAATAGCGAATGGCACGATGTTCATTAGCTAATTGATTTAGTAATTCAATCATGTCTAGCGCCTGTTCTTCGTGTGTAAAGCTTGAGATATTCATAAATTTCGTCACAGAAGGATCTGACCAAATCGACCATAAACTTTTAGCGTCAGCATTAGCTACTTTTCGTAATAATAATCTTTCCGTGTTCATACATTCAATCAATACTTTTACCTCCAAGATTTTAATGATGTTGGATGAAAAATATTGCTATCTGTGCATAATTCAGTCCCTTCAAATAAATCTATATTTTATTATAGAAGATAAGGTACATAATGCCAATAAAAAGGGGGAAACATCGTGATAAAAGTTACAGTTAATCATTATCCGAGCATTAAACGAAATATTAAAAGGGCTCCAACATTTGTTTATAGTGTTCTCGATCAATTAATAGAAGGAACAGTTTATACAGATACAACTTTATTTCAAACGCTATTAATACATACAAAATCAGGAATTTATTTTGTATATGGTAATTCAACTACTAGTGAAATTGATTGTCAGCTTTCCGCCTGTCTCGAGCAATCTATAAAGCAAGGGGAGCGTTTTACCTTATTTTCATATTCAGAGCAATGGAATACTAAAATTGAACAACTGCTAAAAGGACAGCTAAGAAAACTAGAACGCTATACATTTACATTTAATAAAAGCTTGTATGATGGTAGAGATGAGCAAAAAGTATCGAATTTTTATATGATGTCAATTACTCGACATCATATAAAAAAAGCGATGGAGTTCACCCATGCTTACTATGATGAATATTGGGATTCTACAGCTAATTTCCTGACAAATGGATTTGGTTTTTGTTTATTACATAAAGAGCAAATCATTAGTGAAGCTGTCTCTATTTTTACATCAAACGAATATGCGGAAATTGATATTATGACAGATTCGAATTTTAGAGGTCAGGGATTGGCTAGTTTGATGGCGACAACATTTATCAATCATTGTTTGGCCAACGAGCTAAAGCCTTGTTGGGATTGTGATGTTACAAATAAAGCATCCATTTACTTAGGTACGAAGCTGGGCTTTACCGATCCACTAAAATATGCGATTTATACAAAAAAATAGCCCACGTTGTTTTCAAAACACCGTGAGCTTCGTTGTTAAAAGAAACGATTGCGTAGTTCGAATACTTGATAAAATAGTCTAGCATCTCTCGCCATCTTATTGGGTGTATGCATGTGAGGTCTGAGGCATTGCTGAAACAGTTCATCACAATATCTTATGCTACCGTAACGATCATAACATTCATCATGTAGTTTACAGCAGCTATCCACCGCATTCGTGGGCTCACCTGGTCCCGAGCAACCAGGTCCGCAGTATCGATAGCCAGGATAACAAAAACCAAATTTACGATTTCTTTTCATGGGAGAAACCTCTCTTCTGCTATGTTCTTACTATAAAGTATGTTATTTTTTTCGAGAGAATCGGATAAAAAACTATTAAGTTAATCTTTTGATTTGTAAGGTTCCTGTAAGCTTTAAAAAAAATAGCTGTAAGGATGAAGAGTTATGCTAGCTATAGCATAAAAGATAAGGAGTTAGTTGAACATGAATCCATCCGTTACAAAAAAAGAACGAATTCTTTCCTTGGATATTATTCGAGGATTAGCTTTATTTGGCATTTTATTTATTAATGTAGGCGCCTATCAGGTCATTATAGAAGGCGGACCTATACCTGATTATAGTGGCATCAATGGAGTGATCGATTCACTTATTGATATTTTTATTGAAAAGAAATTCTTTTCAATCTTTTCCTTCCTATTCGGTGTTGGCTTTTATATTTTTGCTTCCCGGGCAGAAGCACGTGGGGATAAACCAAAATGGCGCTTTGCAAGACGTTTATTTGCATTATTGATAATCGGTATCATTCATATTTTCTTGTTTTGGGGTTCGATTTTAGCCATTTATGCAGTCATTGGATTTTTATTGCTACCATTTTACTCTGCGAAAATTTCAACAATTTGTAAATGGCTTTTTACAATCATCACACTTCATATTCTTGCTATATTAGGTCAAATGTATATGCCGACTCATGCTGTAATGTCCACTATTTCAGGACTTTTAGGCAATGATGCTATCGCTATATTCATCATGTTTTTAAGCGGATTTTTAGTAGCAAAAGCTGGTTGGATTGGTCATATTGGGGCACATATTCAAAAAATAAAATGGCTGCTTTTTGTTACAGGCCCATTCTTTATTGGTTTTTCATTGTGGATATGGTTTGCATCACAAGCAGATGACCAACAGCTACAATCTATTATTGGTTTAGGAGTAGTTCCGACAACATATTTTTATTTAGCTTGTTTATTTATAATTTTGGAAAATCGTCCTATTGTGAAAATGCTTCAGCCGATTGGACGAGTGGGACAAATGGCATTTACCAACTATTTAGCCCAAAGCTTTATTGGCACGGCAATTATCTCACTAATGGGCTTAGAAGTCGTTTCACCATCAGATATTGTAGTAATCGCATGTATTATTTTTGCCATTCAAATTATCTTTAGTATGATTTGGTTCAAATTCTTTTCAATTGGACCATTTGAAAAACTATGGCGCTATATGACATATGGTAAAAAGATTTCGACAAAGACATCGTAAAAGCTCTATAAATTAATAAGGGAAATAACAAAAATCGGTGAGACTGTTGAAAAGTCTTACCGATTTTTATTTGTCTAATCCTTCCAGCCCTTACAGACATCAATCCATTCTTCATACGGTGTATAGGTTTCTAGCTCGGAAATCGTGACCTCTATCGCAGAATTGCTACTACCACATGCAGGAAATACCGTTGTAAACCGTTTAAGGGATTCATCTAAATAAATAACAACTCCTTCATTAACGCCAAAGGGACAAACTCCACCGACATCGTGACCTATCATAGCTTCGACATTATCTTTACCTAGCATCTTTGCCTTTGTTCCAAAAACTGCTTTATATTTGGCATTATCGATTTTTGCATCTCCGGCTGCCACAATTAGTATAGCGCTATCATTGACAAGAAAGGATAAAGATTTTGCTATGCGGGCAGGCTCACAGCCAAGTGCCAGTGCTGCTAATTCAACGGTGGCAGAGCTCTCTTCTAATTCTTGTATTTTGTGTTCCACATGCCATTGGCCTAAATGATTCCGTGCTTTTTCTATTGCCATATGTACAATCCTCCTAATCCGTCCAGTTGTGCCTTGGCGAATTTTCCCCTACTAAATGTAGGATAACCACCAAAAGCTCTATCTTGTTTCAAGCAGATGTCGAATCAAGATAAATTTAATTTTAACATAATTTTCAGAATATAATGTTGCGAATATCTGCTTTATTTAGTACGATTAATTTGAAAGTGTAAAATTACACTGGAGGGTTGCGGCTTGATTAAATTCTTACAAATTGTGAGCGTTATGATTGGTTTATCAGTAGTGACATTAATGGTAGTACTTATTGTCATATTGAGTGGTCATATGCACTTTCTGCAACTAGTTTATACGGTTCCAGTTTGTGTATTTGTATTGTTTGTTTGTGGAATATTTAATTGGATGAATACAAAAAAGAAAAAGAGATGGGTAATGGGTGCATTGGGTGTGACAATAATATTTGCTTTAATTCCTCCTATTCAACATTATTATAAGCTGAGTATTCCTACTGTTGATGCAGAAATTGATATATCTGCTTATCAACCATTTACGCAGGACAATCAAGTGGTAAAGCCTGACGAAAAAGTCTCATTACAATTGACAGGGTCATTACCACGATTAGATGGAGCCACAGCTATGTATCCTTTATATGCAGCCTTTGTTGAGGCTACTTATCCTAAGGGAGACTATCTGCCATATAAGAGTAGGGTCCAAGTTAACCGTACACCAGAAGCCTATCAAAATTTAATAGCGGGAAATGTGGATTTAATTTTTGTGGCAGCACCATCTATTAAGCAAGAATGGCAAGCAGAAAAAGAAGGACTTACGTTTAATATGACACCGATTGGGCGAGAGGCATTTGTTTTTTTCGTCCATCATAAAAACAATGTGGATAATGTAACATTGGATCAGGTGAAGAAAATATATGCTGGTGAAATTACCAACTGGCGTGATGTTGGCGGTGAGGATGAAGCCATCCGTGCTTTCCAACGTCCAGCGGATAGCGGAAGCCAAACAGCATTAGAAAATTTAATGGGTAATAAGCCAATTATGGAGGCACCCTCTGAAAATATTGCCTCAGGAATGGGTGGAATTATCCATGAAGTATCTCAATATCGAAATTATAAAAATGCGATGGGCTTTACGTTTAGATACTATTCGACAGAGATGGTTCGTAATAAAAAAATCAAATTACTATCCATTGATGGTATAGCCCCAACTAAAGAGAACATTCGAAATGGGACCTATCCTTTAGTCTCTGAGTTTTATGCGGTCACTGCTGGGGGGAGAATGAAAATGTTCAAAAGCTAATCGATTGGATACTTACCGATGAAGGTCAAGCATTAGTAGCCAAAGTCGGTTATGTTCCAGTGGAAAAGTATTAAATAGTTTGCTATACTAAGGTTAATAAAATATTGTAAAGTTTTCTAGGGTTCCGTAGCAGATGCTAGTCTGGTCCGAGAGAAAACCACAAATTGATTTTGTGACACGGAAGGATAAAAGCCTGGGAGATACTGTTGAAGGACAGTTTCTTCTGGGCTTTTTTGTTTGGCTAAAATCAGGTGTTTTGGCGAAAGCTGAGGAAGGATAGTCATCAACAAGTGATTCGTCGTGTCTGATAAGATGGAGGGATTTTTTATGAATAAGCATTGGGTAAGTGTCATTATCGCTGCTTGCTTTGAAGTAGGCTGGGTCATTGGTTTAAAGCATGCTTCGGGTGTGTGGGAATGGATAGGCACTGTAATTGCAATCTATGTTAGTTTTTATTTACTAATTAAAGCGGGAGAGCACTTACCAGTTGGTACGGTATATGCGATTTTTGTAGGTTTGGGGACAGCCGGCACAGTATGCGCGGATAGTTTACTGTTTGGAGAGCCATGGAAGCTAGCAAAAATACTATGTATTGTTGTTTTATTGGCAGGGGTTGTAGGCTTAAAGCTTGTGACAGGAGAGCCGAAGGAAAAAGAGGTGACTGAATAATGGCATGGATGGCATTAATAATGGCAGGCCTATGTGAGATGATGGGTGTCTATATGATTAGTAAATATAATAACGAAAAGAATAAAAAAAACTTAGGATTATTAATATTTGCATTTACATTAAGCTTTGCAGGACTTGCGTATGCTATGGAAACCTTACCGATGGGTACTGCTTATGCAATTTGGACAGGAATTGGTGCGGCTGGAGGAGCCTTGCTAGGAATGTTCTTCTTTAATGAATCAAAGGATTGGAGAAGAATTGTTTGTATAGTGCTTGTTTTAGGAGCAGCCGTCATGTTGAAAATTTTGTCATAAAAGAAGCATAACAAATGCACTTCCCGTTGAAACAAAGGAAGTGCATTTGTTTACATTATTTTTTTACATCTTTTGTCCATTCAGCTACTTTTTCTGGATTTGCTTCAATCCATTCCTTAGCAGCGTCTTTTGGATCTTTACCATCCATAACTTCTAGCATAACGCTTTCTAAATCTTCAGCTGTCCAGTGAAAGTTGTCTAACACTGAATACACTTCTGGTAAATCCTCTTTTAACCCTTTACGAACAAAAGTATTGATTGTTTCTTCGCCACCGTAAACACCTTTTGGATCTTCTAAATATTTAAGATCATATTTAGCAAATTTCCAGTGTGGTGACCAACCCGTAACAATAATTTCTTCCTTATCTTTCAAAGCCTTAGCTAAAGAAGTAGTCATTGCACCAGACGAAGAAGTAACAAAATTCCAATCTGCTAAATTATCATATTCATTTAATGCTTTTTCTGTTGCTGCTGTTATACCAGCTCCAGGCTCAATACCAGTAATTGTTCGATCAGCTTCATCTGTTAAATCTTCAATAGAGTTTGCTTTCATATAGCTTGGTACAACTAAGCCGATTTTGGCGCCAGCAAGGTTTTCGCCAAGCTCATCTAATTTATCTTTATATTTTTCATACTGTGATTCATGTGTATGTGGTAACCATGCAGCGACCATGCCGTCTGCCTCGCCTTTAGAAACTGCTTCCCACATAATGGCATTATCCAAAGGAGTTAATGTCACATCATAGCCTAAATCTTCAAGGACTTGCCCCACTACATTTGTGGAGGCGATTTCAGTATCCCACTCTACATAGGCTAAGTTTACCTCCTTAGAATCACTATTTTTTCCAGAACCAGAGTCTTCTCCGCTACATGCAGCGAGCATGAAGCCTAAACCTAAGGCCATTCCTAATTTCGATAATGTTTTCAGTTTCATCTAATCTCCCTTTCTGTCCATCATTTATATCTATTAAACTGCCTTCTTGGCAAGAAAATAAACTAATTTTATAAGGCTTTCTTTTTATTAAAGCTTTGTGTTAAACGGTCAATAATAATGGCAAAAATAACTAAACCTAAACCTGCAACGAAACCATTCCCAACCTGTGTACGTTGAAGGGCTGTTAAGACCTCACGTCCTAAACCTGGAGCACCAATCATCGAGGCGATGACTACCATAGAAAGGGACAGCATGACAGTTTGGTTAATACCTGCCATAATCGTTGATTTAGCAAGTGGGATTTCTACTTTAAATAGTTTTTGACTAGCTGTACTACCGTAAGAGTCTGCGGCTTCCACTAATTCTTTAGGTACCTGACGAATACCAAGGTTTGTCATACGTACCGTTGGAGGTAAAGCAAAGATAACTGATGCGAAGACACCAGGTACAATTCCGATGCCGAAAAAGGCAACGGCTGGGATGAGGTAGACAAAGCCAGGCATTGTTTGCATGAAATCGAGTATTGGTTTAATAATACTTTCAGCGATTGTAGACTTCGACATTAGAATCCCAAGTGGAATACCAATGATGATGGAAATAATACTTGAAAAGATAACGAGCGTGGTTGTTTCCATCAGATTTGTCCAAAGACCTTGATTATAGATAAACAACAAGCCTATTAATGAAAATGAGGCAAGTCCGAATTTTTTACCAGTTGCATAAAAGGCAAAAACAACGACAAGTAATATTAAAATAATGGCTGGGATACTATTTAACAAATCAGTGACCTGATTCATGAGTAGTTTTCCAAATTGCTGAATCGAGTTAAAGAACGCTGAAAAATTACTCGTCAACCAGTCCATAGCTGATTCTACCCATGGAGCTAGTGGTATTGTTGGAATATTATCTAAAAAATTATTCATGTACATCCGCCTCCTCATCACTCGTTGAAAGTGCTTGGATGACAACGCCTCTAATCAGCACACCAAGCAAGCGACCATCTTTTACAACGGCAATAGGAGTAGGTGAATTATAAATCATCCCTAATATATCCTGTAATAGCATATCTGGTGGAACTGTTAACACTTCTGATTGCACAATGGAGTGAACGGTTTGCTCTTGCTTCTTTGCTGAAGCTAATGCGTCGTCTGCTGTAATAAAGCCTTGTAAATGTCGGTTTTTGTCGACCGCCATTAGTAAACTAACCGCTTCTTGTCGCATGCGTTTTAGCGCTACTTTAGGGCCATCTAAATCTACGTTGACATACACTGGTCGCACCATGACATTTTCAGCCGTCAATACTTTAGAACGGTCCACATCTTCCACGAATGTTTTGACATAATCATTTGCTGGGTTGGTTAATATTTCTTCGCCCGTACCAATCTGAATGATAGAGCCATCCTTCATAATAGCGATGCGATCCCCAATGCGTAATGCTTCATTCAAATCATGCGTGATAAATAAAATTGTTTTTTTGACCTTTTGTTGTAGATCAAGTAGCTCATCTTGCATTTCTTTTCGAATCAATGGATCTAATGCTGAAAAAGCTTCATCCATTAATAAAATTTCAGGATCATTGGCAAGAGCACGCGCTAATCCAACACGTTGCTGCATACCACCTGATAATTGACTTGGATACTGATCTTTGTAAGCGAGTAATCCAGCATTTTCAAGAGCCTGCTCTGCTTTTGCTTGGCGTTCTTCCTTTGAAATGCCTCGGATTTCAAGGCCATATTCGGTGTTTTGAAGTAATGTACGATGGGGGAATAAACCGAAGTTTTGGAAAACCATACTCATTTTATTTCTTCTTACAGTCCGTAAACTTTCTTTACCCATTTTAGAAATATTTTCTCCATCGATATATATATTTCCGCTCGTTGGTTCAATAAGGCGGTTTAAGAGCCGTATTAATGTAGATTTACCGCTTCCTGATAATCCCATGATAACGAAGATTTCTCCCTCGTTTACTGTAAAGCTGGCATCGTATACACCAACAGTTGCACCTGTTTCTTTTAAGATATCAGTCTTACTTTTTTGTTGCTTGACGAGTTCTAGTGCTTGGGGAATATGTTTGCCAAACACTTTCGATACGTGTTCTACTTTTAATTTTTCCATAGAAGCACTCCTTTCGTAGATTATTACTATATGAGGATAGTGATACCCAAAAATAAACAAGTAACAACCTTACTGTAACAAAGGGTTGTTACTTTTGTCAAACCGACCAATAAGAAAAAAACCGCTTAAACGCTGTGATATCAGCGCTTAAACGGTTTTTAATTGGGATATAAAAAGCCTTGTACTCTAGCGAAGCTTTCGTCATTTCCCACAAAATAAATAATGTCGCCTTCTTCGAATGATACATAAGGGCCAGGTGATAGTAATAATTCATTACCACGACGAATACCGACGATGGTACTTGATGTATTTTGCCAAAAATTTAAGGCTTGTACAGTTTGATGAATGCATGGACTTTCCGCAGTCATTTCTAATTGATAAGGGATAAATGGATTTACTGAACGGAAATGCTCCGTACGACTAATTAGCTGCTTTGCTTTGTCTTGTAAATTTATTAATTCATGCTGTTGCTTTTGAATACTTGTCAGAAGCTCACTTTGTATTTCATGAATCGATTGAACGTCATGAAACTGTCGGACAAAATGAGCTGCTTTTTCATACGACTTAATGATGACACCGCTACCTTTCGTTGCCTCTACAATTTCTAAGTCTTGTAAAACAGCGATTGCTCTTCTAGCAGTCTCAGCAGACACATTATATTGACTTGCAAGAGATGATCTAGCATATATTTTATCGCCGATGCGGTATTTTCTTTCGACGATCTTGGAGGCAAGGTCGATAGCAATTTGTTGATATTTTGGCTGCTTTAGTTGAACAGTTTTTTCTAAGTTCATTTTAAACTTCCTTTCGTCATTACAGGTACCACAGCTTATTATAGACTAGCCTGCACAGAAAAAATAGCATCTCCATAAGCTAGTAGTATATGATGAAAAAGTAATGCTAAAATTTTTGTATCTACTATTAAAAATAATAGGATAGTAGCCGTTGTTTGACACTTTTCAGTTATTATTATAAACTAAGTTACGTTATGTAAGTGGTGTGAAAATACATGTGCTCAGTTGGTGGTTTAACCAACTGTTTCCTATAGAAGGTTGGAGATTAATATGACAATTACTACTAAAATTATGGACATAGTGAAAGATAAAATGACAGTTATAAAGCACACGAATACAGAAAATATTTGCCTAGTTGGTCCTGTCAATTTGCCCGTTCAACAAGGTGACTTTTCTGCTACTTTTCAGTGGTATAACTGGCTTACAGTAGATGTGAATGTATCAAAAGAAGAAATCATTGATAGCTTAGCTACAGCCAATTTGGCTTTCTTACAGCAATCATCAGTTCTTGTATATGGTGATTTTACCCATTCAGAGGATGCTTTAATCCGCATGCATAGTATTTGTCACACTGGTGACATATTTGGCAGTCAGCGCTGTGATTGTGGCTATCAATTGCATGAATCTATGAAAATGATTGTAGAGCACGGCTGTGGAGCTATTTTTTATTTAGCCGATCATGAAGGGCGAGGCATTGGATTATTCTCGAAATCACTCGCTTATTTATTACAAGAAGAAGGGCTAGATACAGTAGAAGCAAACCATGCACTTGGCTTCCCTGACGATACTCGTTCATATGAAGAAGCACTTGCGGTATTAGCAACACTACGCGCAAAACCTGTGACACTTATTACAAATAATCCTAAAAAATTGGCTGCTTTACAGGCTCGTGGCTTGGCGGCAGAAGGGCATGTTCCTTTATGGGGTGGCTTAACGGAAACGAATCGTTTTTATTTGGAAACGAAGGTTGAAAAATCTGGACATTTACGAGAAAAACAATAAGTGGAGGTGGCGACCATGACTACTAAAGACGAAAAATACATGCAACTAGCTCTAGACCTAGCAGCTAGTGCAAAAGGTAATACAAACCCTAATCCACTTGTCGGGGCGGTAATTGTCAAAAATGACATTATTGTAGGCACTGGTTTACACAGAAAAGCAGGCGAACCACATGCAGAAGTTCATGCTTTTCGTATGGCTGGAGAACATGCACAGAATGCTACACTATACGTTACGCTTGAACCTTGTTCACATTTTGGTAAAACGCCTCCTTGTGCGAATCTAGTGAAGGATTCTGGCGTTAGTCGAGTTGTGGTTGCGATGCAAGACCCTAATCCTACTGTAGCAGGTCGTGGCATTCAATTGTTGCGTGATGCAGGTATAACAGTGGAGGTAGGTGTTTTGGAGCAACAAGCACGTCGTTTAAATGAACGCTTTATCCATAACATGCTCACTAAAAGACCGTTTATTATTTCAAAATTTGCGATGACTGTAGATGGGAAAATTGCTACGCATACAGGTCATTCTAAATGGGTAACAGGTAAGGCTGCACGTGAGGACGTCCACCGTATTCGCCATGAGGTAGATGGTATTCTAGTTGGTGTTGGTACAGTTATCGCTGACAATCCATCATTAACAACAAGATTAAGCGAGGGCTACGGAAAAAATCCAACACGTATCATTATGGATAGTCTATTACGTACACCACTAGATGCGAATGTGTTGAATACGGAAGAAGCCCCAACAATTCTTGTTTGCAGCAATGATGTTAGCCAAGAAAAGATCGATTTATTGATAAATAAAGGTCTCACAGTTTTACCGATAGAGAAGGACGAACGTGGGCTAAATATTGATGAAATGCTTGCAAGACTTTATGAGCATGGCATTACAGATATTTTGCTAGAGGGTGGTAGTAAAGTGAATGCTTCATTTTTACAGCGAGGTGCCATTGACAAATATGTGATTTATATAGCGCCAAAGGTTCTAGGAGGGAATTTATCATTAACCCCTTTTGCGGGCTCTAATCCCTCCTTAATGAATGAGGCATGGCAGGTTGAATTTGCCTCATTTGATAAGATAGGCGAGGATTTATGTATTATTGCTTATCCAAAGCAAGGTGAAGAAAATTGAACTATGAAGCGGATGTTTGTATAGTAGGGGCTGGACCAGCAGGTGCACTTTTATCTTATTTACTGGTCAAAAAAGGGCTATCTGTCATCCTACTAGAACAAAATGCGGATCTTGGAAAGTCTTTTCGTGGTGAACATTTAAATGAAGAAGGCGAGGCTGTTTTAAAAAGTCATCAACTTTTCGAAGCAGTCGAGTCGCTTGGCTTATTACGCATGGAAAAGCTAGAATATTACGCAGATGGTAAGGCCTTTAAAACCATTTTTCCTAATGACATAGTAGGTCATCTAGGAATTCATGTTCCTCAAGCTAATTTATTAAAGGGGATTTTAGAAAAAGCGCTGCTATTTTCTCATTTTACTTGTCTGCTACATACGAAGGTAACGGAGCTTATCCAGGACGCGTCGGGTTATTATAAAGGCGTAATCGCCATAAAAGATGGAACAACCATAAAGGTCGATAGCCAATTAATAATTGGTGCTGATGGACGCTATTCAACGATTCGTAAGGCGGCACATATTGATGTTCAAAAACAAAAACATGGCTTTGACTTGCTATGGGCTAAAATTCCTGCACCTTCAGGCTGGGAGCCTTCTATTAAAATGGCATTAATTGGAGATAAGCAATTATCATTGTTCACGCAAGTTGGTGGCTTTATTCAAATTGGATGGAATATTGAACAAGGGAGCTATCCACAGCTTCGAAAACAATCATTTACACCTTTTATCCAACAGCTTACGATGCAATTCCCTGCATTATCTGAGCCTGTAAAGGAGCACATTCGGTCTTGGAAAGATTTTGTGCTGTTAGATGTTTTCAGCTGTCATTGTAACTGTTGGGGCACGAAGGGTCTTGTGCTTTTAGGCGATGCGGTTCATACGATGACACCAACAGGAGCATTTGGCTTGAACAGTGCGCTAAAAGATGCGGATTGTTTGGCATCTCTATTAAATAAAGATTCATTAGCTCATTTTAATGTTCAAGATTTTCAGCATATGCGAGAGCAAGCTATTGAGGATGTTTTAGCAGTACAAATAGAGAGAGAACAAACTTTTTCTGCTCATTTTCTAAATAGAGCATCATGAAAGGATGTAACACATCTAATGAAATTTGGTTTTGACATTGATGATACACTGATAGATTTACGGGCACATGCCTTTGCCATTTACAATAAAAAAATGGGGAAAAATATTCCGATTGATATTTTTCATACGCTAAAAAGAGTAGAAATTCATGAGCCTTTTGGTTTATCAGATGCAGAGGGCGCAGCGATGTGGAGTAGTTCATTAGAAGAGATTTATTTTACGAACTGTCCTTCTTTTGAAGGGTCATTAAAAATGTTGCAAGCTTTAGCTTATCATGGTCATGATATTTACTACATTACCTCTCGGCCTAAGCAATTTTGTAAGCAAACAAAAGAATGGATGGAAGCACAGGGGTTTCCGATAAAAGAGGGCCATTTTTTCTGTGGGATGCAAGATGCCGAGAAGGTAGCGATTATAAAAGAGCTTGCTTTAGATGTTTATGTAGATGATAAACCAGCAGTACTGGAGACACTTCACAATATACAAACAAAAGTAATTTTAAAAAATCAATCTTATAATCAGCATGTTGAGTTACCAAGATTGCATCATTGGCAGGATTTTTTAGCACTGATTGAAGCGTAAGATTTTTAATATGGTTGAACCCCAAATTATAGTGATTGATAAAGTTACATGTTTGGGGTTCTTTTTAGGTTAATAAAAATAAAATATTAAATTGATAGAGAATGAAATAAAGTAACGTCGCTTATTTCCACAATTGGAATTGCCGCCTTACGTTCCACTCTGCTTTTATGATGAAGCATCCATTTAATGCCGGCTATTGATTGTTTTCTACATGTATTCAAAACTAATAAAATCGATTAAGCTGGAAGCGTGTTAAATCCTGCTTGCATTTACCATGTAATGTTAATTCTGCGAGAGCTTCTCCAACGGCACTGCTAAATTTAAAGCCATGACCTGAAAAACCTGCCGCAATTATCATATTTGGATGAGTAGGTAAGAAATCGATGATGAAATCTTCGTCTGGCGTCATGGAATATTTGCACGTTTTCCCGTATTTTAATGCTCCATGCTGAGGCATAAATTGCTGAATGAAATGTTGTAAATCTGCACGATCATGGTCATCGAATGGATGAAGAGGTTTATTTGGATTTATTTCTTCGCCGCCATCATGTCGACCTAGCTTTAGTCCTGCACCATCAATGCTTGGGAAGCCATAGTAAGAGGAATCAGCGAATTCAAAGCAATAGGCTGGAAAGACCTCATTACTATAAAGCTGTTCATCCGCTTCAAACCATGCAAAGGTTTTTCGCGTTGGTGTAACAGGAAGGGCGATGTCCAGCGTTTGAAGTAGCTCAGTTGCCCATGCCCCAGCAGTGACAATTAAATGCTTTGCCTCATAGACTTGATTGGCCGTTTGAACTTGCACAATTTCTCCCGCTTGGATGCCAACAACTTTTTCTTTTATCTGTAAGCGTGCCCCAGCTTGCAAGGCTAGCTTTTTATAGGCTCTAATACATGCTTCAACTCGAAGGACCCCAGCTGTCGGCTCAAAGCATGCTACCAAATTGGCTGGTAAAGATAATCCAGGCCACTTGTTCATGGCTTCAGCTGCTGAATAGTGTTCGAGTGCTAATTCATGAAGGGTAGCGCTGGCTTTTACGTTTTGAATAAAGCTGCAAGTTGGCTCTCCGATATTTACTACCCCAGTTTGTAAAAATAAGTTCTCATCTGCTAAAGATTCGAGCTCCTGCCATAGCTCCCCAGCTCGTTTAACGAAAGGTACATAGCTAGCTCCCTCACCATAGGCAAATCGAATAATTCTTGTCTCTCCATGATGGCTCCCTTCCTCATGAGGGGGATCAAAAGCATCCAGCATTAAAACACTTTTCCCAGACTTTGCTAAATAATAACCTGCCGCCATCCCCATAGAGCCTGCTCCAACTATAATGACATCATATACCATAATAATCCCTACTTTTTTGCTCAAGTATAACAGATTGTTAGAAAATGAAACAGAAATTTTTGAAAAATTAAATATGCACAACCCCCACTTCCAATGTAAAAAGAGGGTTGTGCATGAATTGGTTGATTATTTTGAGCGTGGTAATAGTTTATTGAGGACAATGGCTACAATTGCAGCTGTGGCAATTGGTGAGCCCAATAAATATTGAACAGTTGTCGGTAATGAATACAAGAAATCATCTGGCAATAATGTCAACGCTAACGTTAAAATGACTGGAATAGCAATCACATACATTTCCTTTTCGCCAATAGGTTCATTTTTCATTACCTGCAGACCACTAATAGCAATGATGCCGCATACAATGACAAACACTCCTCCAATGACAGCCGAGGGAATCGCTGAAATGAGTGCGGCTAATTTACCAGAGAAACCAAAAACTATAAACCAAATACCCGCAGCAATAAATACGCGACGACTAGCAATTCCTGTAATGGAGATAACCCCTGCATTTGTAGAGTAACCAGTTACAGGTGTAGAACCTAGTAAAGAAGCAATAAAACAGCCAATCCCTTCACCAACAACACCGCGATTAATTTGCTTATCCGTTAAAGGTTTGTCGATGACATTACTAATGGCAAACCATGTGCCAGTTGTTTCCGCCATTAAGACAATATAGATAATGACCATTGTAATAATGGCGGAAATATTAAAGCTAAAGCTGAAATCCGCGAATGGAATTTGTGGCATACTAAACCATTTTGCTTGTGATACAGCTGATAAATCTAAAACTCCCATCATATTTGCAGCAACACTACCGACTATTAAAGCAATAATAACGGAGCCAATACGGAATAGGCGACCCTTTTGATGGAAGACTGTACCAAACATTACACAAATGATTAGGACAACTGCTGAAATTAACGCTAAATAAATATTTTGTTCAATGGATGCACCTGCCCCATTAAAAATATTATCGCTTAAACCGACAGGCATTAAGGATAAACCAACAACAAAAATAATTGTTCCCCCTACAATGGGCGGAATAAATGTCTGTACAATTTTATTGAAGATACCTGTGTAACCTAAAATAATCACTAAAATGGCCCCAATTAAGCTTGCACCTAATATTGTGCTCCAACCTAAATCACCACTGCCACTTGCAGCGTAAATACCAACGATGGCTCCTAACGGAACATAGGAAGGACCTTGTGCCATCGGTAATTTCATACAGAAATGTGTTTGTATAATAGTTGCAAGTCCAGCAGCAATAAAGGTTGATTGGATTAATGCACTGGCTTGACCAGTTTGTAAGCCAATTAACATGGCGATTAAAAATGGGACAACGTAAACATCCATTGCCATGACATGCTGTAAACCTAGTAGCGCTGATTGACCAATCGAGACTTTTTCATCTGGAAGTACGGTTAATTGTGTTGTTTTTTTCGTTGTATTAGTTAGTTGGCTATGTTGCGTTTCCACGAAGATGTGCACCTCATATGAATAAATTTTTAATATAGACAGTTAGTAAATCATTAGTCCCTTGAATGAACTTTATTTCCTTGGACCCAAACCTCACGAATATTCTCTGGACGAACAAGATACATTATTTTTTGGAAAATATCGTGTAATGCTTCTTGGCTATCGAAAATTGGAAGCTTTGCAGAATGGATCTTTGTATCAATGATTTGTACATCCCATGTATAATTTTCCTGTAAACGGCCAATTGGAAGACTTAAGCTTTCCCCGCCACCAGCTGTCGCTAGATAAAAGGCTTCATTAATCGTAATACGTGAATTTGGAACACCACGTTTGTTGGCTACAATTGCTGTATCTACACCATCTTCAAGCATTCTCGATGACATGACTGCCTGTCTTGCATTATCGAAAAGGCTAGGGGAAAATCCACCTGATATATCTGAACCTAATCCAATATCAACACCAAGTGCATGGAAGCGGGCAATAGGAATAACGCTATTTGCAAAATAGGCATTAGAAATCGGGCAATGACCGATAGCTGTGCCTGTCTCAGCAAATAAACGTGCATCATCATCGCTTAGGAAATTACAATGGGCCATAACAGATTTTTCGCCTAATAAACCAAAATCATGGAGAGCCTCAGCATCATTTTTATGGAATCTTTCCTTGACGTAGCCATGTTCCCAGTCGCTTTCGCTACAGTGAGATTGGATATGTGTATTGTATTTTGCTGCTAATTCCCCTAAGCCCTTTAAAGCATTGTCGGTACAGCTTGGAATGAAGCGAGGAGTGACAACTGGGTATACACCTTGCTTAGTTGTCTTTGCTAAATCTTTAACAGCTAAAATGAATGCTTCTGTATCAGCAAGCGCTGTTTGTGTAGTAGCATCTCGATAAAAATGAGGATTTTGTTCAGGGTCATCCATCACCACTTTTCCGACTAATCCTCGTTGCCCCTTTTCAGCACAAATTTTTGCTAAAAGAATACTAGCCTCTTTATGAACTGTCGCGAAATATAAGGATGTTGTTGTGCCGTTAGCAAGGAGTGTGCTCACTAAATCTTCGTAGACCTCTTGGGCAAATGCTAAATCCGAAAATTTTGATTCGATAGGGAATGTATATGTGTTCAGCCAATCATAAAGTGGTATGTCTAAAGCTGTACCAGATTGCGCCCATTGTGGTGCATGTACATGCAAGTCGACAAATCCTGGTAAGAAATATTGACCTTCATCTAATTGATGAAAATGTTTATGGTGTTGGTATGTAGTTAATAGTTGTTGGTAATCAGCATGTTCAGGAGAGACTGTTTTTTCAATCATGCCATCTGCATTAATGAAAAATAAATAATCTTTTAAAATCTGAACTTCAGTAGCAGATGTACTAGTAAAAGCCGTTCCTTTAAAAATTTGCGTATATTCAGCCATAAAAACCACCTTAATGTTCGTTTATTGATAATAACACGGATTATTATAGGCTATTTAAACTATTAAGTCTATAAAAAAACGAATAATAATATGGAGTGGTAAGAAGAGAGATCAAGTCTTAGCCTACATTTTTAGAGCTTTTACGGACGCTGAAGGATACAAAAAAAGGCACTCTTTTTTGATGCTAGAGTGCTTTTTCTTTAAGAAATCGTTTCATTAATGATATGAAGAAAGTGATTAAAAGAAGCTGAATGGTGTTGTTCATTTTTTCGTGTACAAAGATAAATTGGACGCTGAATGTCAATCTCTTTAATAAACACTCGTGCTATTTGTTCCTGTTGGATAAAGCTGGATGCAGCAATAGATGGAGCTAGCATCGTCCCAAAACCAGCTGCAATAGCATGAATCGACTCATTGATTCCATCTAGCTGTAGTCCTACTTTAGGTGGGGGAATCTTATATACTTTACATAATGCATTTAAGTATTCCTTTGTGGAACTACCGTCTTCTCTTGTGACAAAGGGCTGTTGCATGAGTTCTGAAAGAGAAACCGTTTGCCCAGCTAATGAATGATTGTATGGCACAATAAACCAATAATCTAGATTCATCAGAAATTGATAATGAATATCAGGGTGATGACCATCTTCTTTAACAATAAAGGCTAAATCTGCTTTATAATGGAGTAACTCTTCTATTACTTGCTGTGAATTAGCTGTTTTTAAATGAATATGGGTAGTTGGGTAGACTTGTTTAAAATGAGCCAATAATTTAGGTAATAAAAAATGAGAGGGTACATGTGTGGAAGCAATTTGTAATTCCTCATGGCCTGTACTTTTTAACTGTTGTACTTTATTTTCGATATCTATTTCTAAATCAAATAAGCGCTGTGCTTGCTTATATAAAAAGGTGCCGCTTTGAGTTAATGTAATACCTCTACCTTTTGATTCTAGCAATGTTAAACCTAGTTCTTTTTCTAAATTTCGAATTTGAATGGTTACAGCGGGCTGACTAATCATAAGGGCCTGCGCAGCTTTGGAAACACTATTGAGTTCGGCTACCTTTGTAAATAACCGCAGTGCATGTAGATTCATGATAGACACACCTTTTATAAATTATTTTTATGCTTTTATATACATTATATATTAGATTTATTAATTTTTGCTCGGTATCCTTTTAATTACAATAGGGGAAAAGGGGGGACACTATGAATCGCCAACATATGGGGATTGTTTTCGGAGGAATTTTATTACTCGTCATCGCTATGGGGATTAGTCGATTTGCTTTTACGCCGATCCTACCGTTTATGCGACAGGATGTAGGATTTTCTTTAGAAGTTGCTGGGTTTTTAGCTTCAAGTAATTATATTGGCTATTTCATTGGGGCACTATGGGCGGGCTTTATTCATCGTCAGCGTAAACAAATTTTAATGGCAAGTGTTATTTTTAATGTCCTATCAGTTGGATTAATGGGCTTGATTGAGGTGTATAGTATATGGTTAATTCTTCGATTAATCGCTGGTATTACAGGTGGACTCATTTTTGTTCTAACGTCTAGTATTGTCATGGATTATTTGGCGAAACACTCACTATCCCGATGGTCGGGCTATGTATTTAGTGGTATAGGGCTAGGGATTGCCATTTCAGGTATATGCGTTCCTCTTATTGAAGAGAGACTTGCATGGCAAGGAACATGGGTAGGACTAGGCATACTATCAATTGTTTTTTTACTGATTACTACCATTTTATGGAGAGGTTTAGAGGTTCAGGATACTTTAAAAGGAGCAAAATCTTCGAATACGAAAATGACAAAGGGCTTTATGCCATGGCTTATCCTGTCCTATGGACTTGAGGGACTTGGGTATATTATCACGGGTACATTTTTAGTTGATATTATTCACAATATTCCTTCTCTCCAAGCATACTCCTCGTATAGCTGGGTCGTTGTAGGATTAGCCGCCATCCCATCAGCACCTGTGTGGACGATCTTATTAGAGAAGTTTTCAGCGATAAAAATTTTGTTTGTGGCATACATACTTCAAGTAATAGGCATCTTGTTACCTGTATTTTCACAAACCGTATGGAGTGTATTGCTAGCATCATTTTTATTCGGTCTAACCTTTGTAGGTATTGTGACACTGACTACATCCTATGCACGACAACTTTTTCCTACACAGAGTGGATTTGTTGTATCATTACTAACAACGTTTTATGCGTTTGGACAAATAATTGGACCGATTGTCGCCGGACAGTTGGTCGATATTTATAATAGCTATAAGGCTGCACTAGTCTTTGCGGGTATCATCGTCTTTTTGGCGTTACTAGTGATGTTAGTGGGAAGATGGCTAACCATTAAAAAGGAAACAGTTGCTGAACATACCATTTCTATATAAAGCATAAAAGCCAGAAATCCTATATTGATTTCTGGCTTTAGTCATTTACTTAAAGAAGGCGTGCCTCTATCTACATGATATTAAAAAAATAAAAAAAAGTCTATAATTTTTTTTCTTTATATGAAAAAATAGACAAGTGCACAAGGGACGTAACGTTACGATTTAACATTGAAATGAGGTATTTTCATGAATACAGAGCAAGCCATTGAACGTTGGAATCAATATGCGGAAAGGTATACGGCTAATTATTATGAGTATGGTGATATTCATCACGAAGTACTATTAAACCCTACTATCTTTTCTTTACTGGAAGAGGTGGATGGAAAGCATATATTAGATGCGGGGTGTGGCGAAGGATATTTAAGTAGAATACTAGTGAAAAAAGGGGCTATCGTAACGGCTGTTGATTTTTCACAAAAAATGCTAGACATTGCTATGGAAAGAACACCGCAGCAGTTGCCGGTCCAATTTTTTCATGGTAATTGTGAAAATTTAGCCTTCTTAGCAGACAACCAATTTGATCGTATCGTTTCGAATATGGTTCTTCAAGATTTAGAGGATTATCGTGCTACAATACGTGAGATGTATCGCCTTTTAAAGCCGAATAGTACTTTTATTTTTTCAATATTGCATCCATGCTTTGTTACACCAAATAGTGGATGGATTAGACATGAGCAGCTGGAGCAACAGTATTGGAAGGTACAACGTTACTTTTATGAAGGCGTATATCAACAACTAGCTGCTGACCCACCTATTGTATTGTTTCATCGCACATTAACAAGCTATGTGGAAGCGATTACGGAAGCTGGCTTTCATATAGAAAAAATTGTAGAGCCTAGACCGTCACAAGAGATGCTAGAGAAGTATCCTCAATTTGAGGAAGATTTGCATTGTGCTGATTTTATTGTATTTAAGTTGAAAAAATAAGGAGCAGAGTCCGTGAGATTATTTCATGTTAGCGAAGACCCTACGATAACGATTTTCCATCCTCGTATACCTGAGCGACCAGATTTAGATGCAAGCAAAGGTCTTGTATGGGCAATTAACGAGAGATGCTTGCCTAATTATTTAACTCCCAGAGATTGTCCGCGTGTTTGTTTTCATGCTGGGAGTCAAACTACAGAGCAGGACAGACAGCATTATCTCGCAATAGCTCCTCATGTAGTAGTGATTGAAAGCAAGTGGTTAGAGGTATTGAAAAATACAAGACTGTACCTATATGAATTTGAGAGAAAAGGGTTTACGTTACAAGATGAAAATGCTGGCTATTTGGTTAGCGAAACAGCTCAAATTCCTATTGCGTTATTTGAAATCGAGGATATATGTAGTGCATTGCTAGAACGTAATGTCGAATTGAGAGCAGTAGATAGTCTATGGGATATCCATGATGAAATACAGCATACAACGTTATGTTGGTCAATGTGTCGAATGCGATTAGCCCAGACAAGACCATAAGAACAAGCCTCGTCATGTACTTTTTACAATGACGAGGCTTATTTATTATATTTTAGATGTTTGTTCAATGGGTGTTGAAGAGATATTGACTAATTTTTTGTCTTGATAAGTAAAGATGTATTCGTAGTTTGTTGGTTCATTAAGCATTGTAGGCAAATAATACTTTAAATCCGCAATGCCTACATTTTCAGGGTGGAAAATCCAAGAAAGCTCCTTCCAATCAAGAATGCCCTCTGCAACCTTTATCGGTGTAATATATGTAAATGAATCAGGAATCTCTGCTATAAACGCATACATACAGCCATAATCAATGACCCCATCGGTCCATGTTATTTTACCTTTATAAGTAATATCCTCAACCGTAATACCTGTCTCTTCTTTAATTTCTCGTAGGGCACCAGCTAAAGGTGTTTCATTTTGTTCAATTTTACCACCTACACCATTCCATGCGCCCATCCAAGTTGGATAATCTCTATTAAGTAATAGGATGTGCTCCCCTTTTTTTAGAAAACAAATCGTAAATTCCACGAAAATCTACTCCTTCTTCTTTATTTTAAAATTCCCTATCAATTTCTTAGAAAGTTAAATCGATGGTTAATCCCTATTTTAGAACAGCTTTGATAAGTATTGTATCAGAGAAAATGCTAGGTCACTTAGTCATTTTCCAGGAACGCATGTTAAAATGATGTTATTCATACAGACGATCATCATGGAGGGAGAGGGAGGCAGTGATTTTAATAAGTGCTTGTTTAGCAGGATTAAATGTTCGTTATAACGGTACGAACTGTCTAGATGATAGTGTACAAAAGCTAGTGTTAGAGAAAAAGGCTGTCACCGTTTGTCCAGAGCTGATGGGAGGATTTTCAACACCTCGTGAGCCTGCTGAAATTGTGGGCGGAAATGGAGAAGATGTTCTTGATGGCAAAGCTACCGTTATTGAAAGGTCTGGCCGTGATGTCACAGAGCTGTATCTGAAGGGAGCGTATGCGACCTTACAGAAAGCGCTAGAGGTGGGGGCGACTCAGGTCGTCTTAAAGGAAAATAGCCCATCCTGCGGTAGTGCAGCGATTTATAATGGCGAGTTTAACGGGACTAAAATAGTTGGGGAAGGCGTAACCACTGCCTTACTTCGAAAAAATAATATTGTCGTGCTATCGGAAGAAAATATTTAGTGAAGTATGGTTCCTCCAGAAATCGATAAAAGGAGCCCCTAATGAGTAGGGGCCAAGCGTAAATATCAATATTCATATTTTTAATGGCATGGCATTGCTGCTACCAGTTGAATAGGTTTTACATACATTTGGGGCTCGTATCAATACTTCTTTTTCCATAGTAATCCTCCTTTTAATATATTTTCATTAGTGTTATATGTGATGATTAGTAGGTCCTTATGAAATTATTAATAAATTCATACAGTCGGAGTAACCTTTTCAACTAAAAAACGTTGTAATAATCTGAAAGATGTCATAAAAGGAGATGGAAGTTTTGCCATTAACATTTGCTCATCCAGCGGCGGTCCTACCTTTTTCTCGGAAAAGTAAATATATTCATTTTTCTGCCTTGGTATTAGGTAGTATGGCTCCAGATTTCGAATACTTTTTAAGGGGACGGCCAATAGGGGAGATTGGTCATACATTTACAGGGTTCTTTTTATTCAATCTTCCACTCGTTCTAGTAATCTACTTGATTTATCAACGGTTTATCCATCAGCCAATCATGAGCCATTTACCAGAATTTTTACAGGATTTTAATAGCTATCAAAAGGCAGGGACTAAAACTTGGAAAATCATTGTTTTTAGTTATTCAGCATTACTAGGTATGCTAACCCATGTCATATGGGATTCATTTACACATCAAAATGGGCTTATGGTGACCAATCTTCGTTTTCTTTCTCAAACATTTACTTTATTTGGCTTTCCAATTCCCATATATAAATTTTTACAACATGGAAGTACATTGTTAGGCATTTCGCTTATTTTGGGATATATGTATTACAGGGCATCTTTGATTAAACATAAAAAAGTGTCGGCCGTATCTCCTCAGAAAAAAATTACTTTTTGGAGTGTACTAGCACTATTAACGTTTGTTTATGTAAGTCTTTGGCAGTTAATCAATGGCATTCCTTTAAGCAGCTATGGAGTATGGGTTGTCCGTATCATCGATTCATTTTTTGGTAGCGTACTTACCCTTTCATTCTGTTTAGCATATCGGAAAAGTACGATGAACGATAAAAAGACTACCTAAAATGGGAGTCTTTTACGAGATAGGGAGTGTGAGAATAAAGGTAGTACCTTCCCTGTGCTTGCTATGAAATGGAACCATGGTGTTCCTTCATAATAGACAAATAGATAGCCCCTAGCCCCGCTCCTTCGTTTTTAATAGCGGACTCTCTTTCGGGCTGGCGACCTCTAAAATAACGTTCGAAAATAAAGGGCATTTCTTCCGGAAGCATATAGAGTGTTTGATACTCGATATAAATAGTAATAGTTATAGTATCTCCAGTGGAGGTATGCTTTAGGGCATTGGTAATTGCCACTAGCTCACTTAGTGAAAATGGTTTAGTCATATAATCATCCGCACCGAATCCTTGTCCCAATACTTTATCGGTAACACTCCTTCTAGCACTCAAAATGAGTATCGCCACATTACTATGTTCACGGATTTTACGGCATATGTCGATCCCATCACAATTGGGTAGAGAAAGATCAAGGATTACGAAATCTGGAGCGGACTCTTGCAAATAAAGGATAGCTTCATGGGCAGCTCTTACAATATGTGAATGGAACTGATGAACGCTTAAGTAATCCTTTATAATATTGGCAATATCATTTTCGTCCTCCACAATTAGCATATTGATGTTCTTTATGAAATTATCTCTCCTTCATAAAAAGTGAGAATCATTTTCTTCTTCGGTTAACGAGGAAGAAAAATAAAGTAATGATAAGGGACGCGTAAATGATTATCCAAGCATAGTGCCAGTAAAATACGTTAGGGACTACTTCAAGTTGATCACCTACACTCATTATTTCTAGTGAAAAATGAACAGGTGGTAGTAGCCACAGGAGACTAGCTTGTATATTATTTTTTAAAGTAGCGATAACGACAGAAATAATTAGGATACTTATGACACCCCACCAAGTATTTTGCTTATTTTTTACAAGTTCTCTTGTGAACAAGGCAGTGAGTGCAATAGCAAGAATCGATAAACTAAAGTGTGACAAGAAACCTAATACTATATGTAATGGTTTGGGTGTTTCGAAAAACGCATCAATTAGAATCGGATAGAAGACAGAAACGCAGCTTAAGCTAAAAGCAATTAAACCACAAATAATGAAAACTCCCATATTGTAATGTGTTGGACTTTTGGCATGAAGAGTAGTAATCATCTTTTGTCCCTCATCCTCTGCATGAAATAACGTAACAGTAAACCAGCCCATTAAAAAGAATAGAATAAGTGATGTAAATGAATAGCTATCTAATATAGGATTAGGAACAAAGGTATAGTTAACGACAAGACATAGGATAAAAATAGTAAAAGGTGGTACGTATTGATAGGTTCTTAAATAATTGATCAATTGATAGCGCAATAAACTGCCCATCCTTTTCAATACCTCCTATTAAAAATGAGAAGAAAATTGTTCTTTTTTGTGATGTACATTAGTTAAATATTTAATAGAGGCATTTTTTTGTAGTAGCTTTAGCAATATTTGATCTGAATCCTTTGTCTGTACAATTGCTACTATTTCGAAATGCCCATTCGCTAAAGGTCGTTTTTGTTGGATATCCATCAAAGGTAAAATTTCATCTAGTAATGCTAAACTTGCAATGTCAAATAGTAGTCGATTCACAGGATAGCTAGTCAATTCCTTTGCATGAATAATTTGATTTTTTTGAATAAGCAAAACTGAATCGACAAGGTTTTCGAGTAATTTTGTTTCATGGCAAGTTAGGATGATGCTTAGTCCTTTATCTCTTACTGTAGCCAATATTTGTTCGAAATCATTTTGTGCTTTGGCGTCTAGCCCTGACAATGGCTCATCCATTATTAATAAATCTGTTTCTTCTAGCATGGCTTGCATGATCATTACCTTTTGCCTCATTCCTTTAGAGAAGTGGACGATCCTTGTATTTTGCGACTCTTTTAATTGAAACATATCAAGCAATTCTTCTATCTTTTGCAAAAGATGCCTTTTTGGCATACCTCGAATCCGGCCCATATGATAAAGATATTCTTGTGGTGTAAATAAAATATTTGAAGGGGTGACTTCTGGGACATAGCCGACTTTTAGAGAGGTTTTATGCGCCACAATTTTACCGCTGTCTGGTTTAATAAACGCCGCAATAATTTTGAGTAAAGTGCTTTTTCCAGAACCGTTTTTTCCGACAAGCGCAATAATTTCATTGGCCGCAATCGAAAACGATGCATGATCTAAAATTGTTTTCCCATTGTATTGTTTACAAACGTTTTGTATTTCCAAAATAGTAGCCATCTTCACTCACCTTTATTCTTTGGATAATTATGATTATAAAATTATTATAAAGAAATTTGGTCTTTCACTCCAATAAAATTGGATAATTTTCCTGTATTTAGCTATTAATTTACTCGCAATAAAAAAGTTCTACTAATAAAGCAGAACTTTAATATTTCATTATAACGAACGATATTTTTTAAAACTGATAATATTTAACGTAATAAAAACAATAGCGAAACAAGCAAGTATGCTGAGATTCAGGATAATATCAGGGAAAGTATAACCTTTATACATAACGCCATTCAATGCGTCTGCTGCATAGTAAAGTGGCATGATTCGGCCGATGTTTTGAAGCCATTCAGCCATATTCTCAAGTGGGAAAATGCCCGAAAAAAATACTTGTGGAACAATAATTAATGGTATAAATTGCATCATTTGAAATTCAGAAGCGGCAAAGCTCGATAATAGCGCACCTAATGATAAGGATACAAGAGCGACTACCATATTAATAAGTAAAACAAGCCAGATTGAGCCTACATGGACAATATCAAGTACATATATGCCAAACAACACGATAATAATCGTTTGTAGAAAGGCAAATAGACCATAGCCAATCATATAACCTGCTACAACTTCGGAACGCTTAATGGGTGTTGCGAGTAAACGTTCCAAAGTTCCAGAGGTGCGCTCCTTTAACAGGGCAATGCCAGTAATTAAAAAAACAAAGAAAAAGATAAAGAAACCAATGAGCATGGGACTAAAAATATCAAAAATGGCAGTATCCTCATCACCATACACATAGTCTGTTTTCAAGCTTCCCATTGTTGAGGCTTGAGATGGCTGTAAAATTTGTGCAAGCTGCATGGTTAAAGCCTTTGACTGGGAAGGATCAGCATTTAATAAAGTTAATTTACTACTATTTGGCTCTATTGCTAGCCATCCATCATACTCATTATCCTGAAGTTGTTTTTTTGTAAAATTATCATCTTCAATAATAGAAAAATCCGCATTTTTTAGTTTCTCTATGATGGGCGTGG
This sequence comes from Lysinibacillus sp. NPDC056220, assembly GCF_049315265.1. Taxonomy (NCBI): domain Bacteria; kingdom Bacillati; phylum Bacillota; class Bacilli; order Caryophanales; family Bacillaceae; genus Lysinibacillus; species Lysinibacillus sp. NPDC056220. The sequence goes on along the minus strand of NZ_JBMOXD010000001.1, from coordinate 242,111 downwards.
GGGCATCGGAGACAACTAATGTGATCGTAGCTTCGTTACTATTAAAAATAAAGTACATTAATGACAGTACAAGCAGTGGGGCTAAGAACAATAATGCAAGTGTCCGTTTATCTCGTTTCATTTGTTGGATGATTCTTGTTACCATTGCAGCAATTCTCATAGTCCGTCCCCTCCAGCCAATAAAAATACTTCGTCAAAATCTTTTGCTTGGTAATGTTCCTTTAATGCCTGAGGTGTACCCTGGGCAATAATCCGACCATTTCTCAGCATAGCTAATTGATCACATCTTTCTGCCTCATCCATTGCATGGGTCGTTACTAAAATGGTTTTATGTTTTTGTTCTTTTAAACGAATGAGCTCTTGCCAAATTTCTTTTTTGAGGACAGGATCAATACCTACTGTTGGTTCATCTAAAATCAATAGCTTAGGATCTTGAATAAGGGCAATTGCTAAGGATAATCTTCGTTTCATTCCGCCAGAATAATTCTCCACCTTAAGCTGTAAATCATCGGTTAGACGGACAAGATTGGCAGCATAGGCTACACGCTCCATTCGTTCTGCTCTGGATAAGGGATAGAGCTTAGCGAAGAAATGTAAATTTTCCTCCCCCGTTAAATCTGTATAAAGAGCATCTGATTGTGCCATATAGCCGATATCTTTCAATAATTGTTGATGAGGTACAACCAAATCTAATACTTCAATAGCGCCGTTATCAGGTTTTAGCATACCCATTATCATTTTAATTAACGTTGTTTTTCCACAGCCTGATGGACCAAGCAATCCCATTAATTGCCCCTTAGGGATATTTAAAGATAGGGGGGCAATGACCTGCTTATGATGAAAACTTTTTTCAAGGGCATTGATGGAGATGGCATGGTTTACCATATAAAATTCACTCCTTCACTGAACACAATGTTGATTTGATAAAAATTTTAAGGTAGCATGTGAGCAAATACAATAAACAGTTTGCCAGTATGTGTTAAGTAAATGGAGGGAAGCGCATTGTCCGTACATGACAAGATGAATTTTGAAACAAAACTAGCGATTAAAACGGCATTGATCCAGCAAGTGGAGGAGGTCGGCTTTGAACGTGTGACAGTAAAAAATTTAGCACTAACCGCTCAAATTAATCGAGGCACCTTTTACTTACATTATTCTGATAAATATAAAGTGATGGAGGATTTGCAGCAGGAACTTTTGATGGAATTGGAACGCTATGTGAAGCATGTACAACCAGTGGATGCTTTTCAAACTTTAAAAATGGGACAACTTTATCAACCGTTCATCAAGGTCATTACCTGCATCAAAGATCATGCACCTGCCTTTCGTATGTTATTAGGTGAACAGGGAAGTCCTAGCTTTACACAAAAAATGAAAACCATATTTGGCAATCATATTTTGGACAGATTGTCGGCGGTTCGCGAGGAAGTGAGGGACCCCGAATTTCAGCAATATTTACAAGCCTTTATAGCATCTGCAATTTTAGGAGTCATTCAAGAATGGTTAGAGAAGGGCAATGAGAATTTAACGGTAGAAGAAATGGTCACGTTGCATTTCCGATTATTACGATTTTTAGGCAATGTAGTGGCCAATGCTTAAAACGAGAAAGAGGTATCGCATGATAAAAAATCTATGAATAGATATTGATTCTACCTGCACTTATCTTACAAAATCTTATTCAATAATGATTCGAAAGTGACTACTCTAATGTGTCATATGTATTTGGTGGAAACAAGATGGGATAAGCATGACAGTACAATCTTTCTAGTCAAAAATCAGATAATGCTTGTCGAAGCGCAAGAAATCAAAAGTATTTTAAGTTGATTCTTGCGCTTTTGATATATTTATTAAAAAATCATAGCTGTTAATAAATAAAGAAGAGTAGGTGCAAGTAAGCATCCTAGGCCTGTATAGAAAGTCGCAGTAACTGCCCCATAAGGTACTAGTTTAGGATTTGTTGCGGCTAATCCTCCTGCTACACCCGACGTAGTACCCATTAGCCCACCATATACCATAGCAGTGACAGGGTTATTTAATCCAATAGACTTTGCAACAAAAGGTGTTCCTACCATTACTAGTACAGACTTTACCAAACCTGCAGCAATACTAATGGCCATGACTTCAGAGCTTGCACCTAATGCGGCTCCTGTGACAGGTCCTACAATATATGTAACAGTGCCAGCACCAATAGTTGCAATACTTACCGCATCCCTATAGCCGAAACTAACTGCAAAAATAACGCCAATTACAAAAGATAGTATGACACCAATAAATAAGGAGAGTACGCCTCGAAGTCCTGCTTTTTTTATTTCATCGAAATTGGCGCCAAAAGAGGTAGCAACAATAGCAAAATCTCGGAGCATACTACCGCCTAAGAAGCCAATACCAGCAAGGAAGCTAACATCGGAAAGGCCTTTTGTTCCACCGGTTGAAACCCCACCAATATAAGCTAAAATTAAACCTAGCACGATGGCAATGGCTGAGCCATGAATGAGTCCCTTTGTTAACTTATTTGAAATGAAGTAAGCGACCCACATGGTGAAACCAACAATTACGAATGCAGTAATTAATCCATTATTCGTTAAAATATTTCTAATTATTTCATGCATCCACTTCACCTCCCACTATTTGCTTATCCACTTCTACCATTGGCTCTTGCTTTCCACTTAGTAGGGGAACACAAATCCAACTAATAATTACCACAGCGACCCCTGCAATTATTGCTAATGGACCTCCTGTTAATGCACCTAGCACATTTTGACTTGCAGCCATAGCAATTACGACAGGAATATACATAGCGTTCCAAAAGCTTAAGCCATCCTTAGCAGGTTTGCTAATTTTTCCGGCTTTTACTAACTTATCAACAATAATGATTAATAACAGCATTGCTACTCCAACCCCGCCTACATTTGAATCAATTCCCATTAGAGCTCCAATAAATTCCCCGACAATTGTTCCCACTAAATAACACCCTGCTAAGATAGCAACTCCATAGATTACCATTTTCCCTGCACCCCTTTGTGAAATGATTTGACCTAATATTTAAAATATTCGGTCGACTGTATTCTGAAAATATCATAATTTATCCTCCATAATAAATCAACTAGAAAAATAGTGATAAGTAGAATATTATTGTTTTTTCGATTGAAAACATGAAAGGTATGTAGTATTGTTTTGGTATACAGTCGACTGTACGACTAGATTTTTACATAAGGAAGTGGTTGGATGGAGTACTTTACAGATTTATTGGATAACGCTTTATCGCGGACAGTGGCACAAAAAATTATGGATCAGATTTTAAATGGTGAACTGAAGCCAGGTGATCAAATAGTAGAAAGCTCCTATGCTGAAATGTTTAATACTAGTCGATCTCCTATTCGTGAAGCTATTTATTTACTTTCTACAGAGGGCCTTATTGAGAGAGTACCTCGTAAAGGTGCATTTATTAAAGGTTACACACTTACAGAGGTACAAGATTTGTTAGATATACGAAATAACTTAGAGATATTAGCAGCACAGAGAATTCATGAGCCTCAAAAAAAGAAAACATTACTTAATGAAATGAAAAAAATTGTTAAAGATATGGAAAAGTGTTCCAATCAAATGGAATATACTCATTTAAACTATGCCTTTCACTTTACACTTATTAAATTTAGTGAGAGTACAGTAATTGAAGGTGTCTATAGCAAAATAAGTTTACCATTATTGCGTATACAAGGTATTCATTTTTCTATTAATGACACAATTGAGAAATCACGAAAAGAGCACCGTAAAATTTATGAGCTTTTAAAGGACAATCAACTAGATGAATTGATTTCGATTTTAAGAAAACATACAGAAGATGTAATTTTCAATATTCGTCGACAAATTTTGTAAGGAGTGATAATTTTGCGAAGCGCTTTTTTATTTCCTGGGCAGGGCTCGCAGTTTGAAGGAATGTTAGATTATCTTCCTAAAGAGTGCTACGTGAAAGATATGCTAGAGCAAAGTAGTGATATTTTACAGCAAACAATATCAACATTACACAGCAAAGAAGCACTCTCAAAGACAAAGGCAGTTCAACAGTGTTTATTAATTTCCTCTGTAGCCACTTATAAGCTATTTGAAATGAAAGGGTTAATTCCTTCATTTTTGGCTGGTCATTCGGTTGGTGCTTTTGGAGCTGCCACCGCGGCAGGGACTTTAACTTTTGAAGAAGCATTAAAGCTGGTGACATTGCGGGGAGAATTAATGGAGCAAACATGTAGCGAAGGATTTGGAATGGGTGTTGTTCTAGGAATGAATGAGCAAGATCTTCTAGAAATCACAAATAAGTTTTCACTTGAACATGAACCAGTGTATGTTTCTAATCGAAATACTCCTTATCAAATCACGATATCTGGCTCTTTGAGTGGTCTGGAAAAGGTAATTCATTATGCAAGTGCACATGGGGCTAAGTCCGCTAAATTATTGAATGTTTCGACTCCGTCTCATTGTCCTCTTTTTCAAAATGTTAGCCAACGATTGCTTGATGAACTCAATAAGATTGAACTGAAAAGACCGAAAATTCCGATTGCTAGCAATGTAAATGCACGTTTGTTAAAAACCGCAGAGGCTATTAAACAGGATTTAGCGATAAGTATTTGTCATCCCGTTCGATGGCATGATGCGACAAGTATTTTATATGAAAACGGAACTAGGCTATTCATTGAAATGCCGCCAGGTGACATTTTAACTAAGTTAGCAACAAGTGCATTTCCGGATGCCAGGTCTATATCCATCAGTAAAAATGGAATTGAGGACTGTTTATTTCTATTAAAAAATTAACGTAAAAACGTACAAGGGGTGTATGGCATGGTGTTAATTCATGAAAGTATAACAAGGAAATCTTGGACAACACGATTGGATGCAAAAAAGGAAAAATTAAGTAGTGTGAAAGATTTAGTAGATGGAGTAGTCATACCAACGAATCGTATTGTTGATGCGCTAGAGTGTCTCATTAAGCCCGGTGATCGTGTTGTACTAGAGGGAAATAACCAAAAACAAGCTTCATTTTTATCACAAGCATTAGCGCAGGTCAACCCTTTAAAAGTACATGATTTACACATGATTCTGTCTAGTATTTCTCGTCCAGAGCATCTTGATATTTTTGAAGATGGAATTGCTAAAAAAATAGACTTTTCTTTTGCTGGACCACAAAGCTTAAGAATTGCACAAATGATAGAGGACGGAAAAATAGAATTAGGAGATCTTCATACGTATGTGGAATTGTATGGTCGATTATTTATTGATTTAATTCCTTCCGTTGCATTAGTAGCGGCAGATAAAGCGGATCGGTTTGGTAATCTTTTCACGGGACCTAATACTGAGGAAACGCCCACTTTAGTAGAAGCGGCAGCGTTTCGAGACGGTATTGTCATTGCACAAGTGAATGAAATAGTAGATGAGCTACCTCGTGTTGATATCCCAGGCTCATGGATCGACTTTATCGTCGTTGCAGATAAAGAGTATGAATTAGAACCTTTATTTACCCGTGACCCAAGACATATTACAGATATTCAAATTTTACAAGCAATGATGGTAATCCGCGGAATTTATGAGAAGCATGGTGTGCAATCATTAAATCATGGCATTGGCTTTAATACAGCTGCTATAGAGCTACTATTACCAACATATGGCGAGAAATTAGGATTGAAAGGTAAAATATGTAAAAATTGGGTGCTGAATCCTCATCCTACGCTCATTCCTGCCATTGAATCAGGTTGGGTGGAAAGTGTTCATTGCTTCGGTGGGGAGCTAGGGATGGAGAAATACGTAGAATCAAGGCGAGATGTTTTTTTCACAGGTAGAGATGGCAGTCTACGTTCCAATCGAACATTGGCTCAATTAGCTGGTCAGTATGCGGTCGATTTATTTATTGGGTCAACCTTACAAATGGATGGATTAGGGAACTCTTCAACAGTAACAAAAGGCCGAGTTGCTGGATATGGTGGAGCACCAAATATGGGGCACGATCCGGGAGGGAGACGTCACTCGACAGAGGCTTGGAAAAATATGATAACATCCGAAAATTCTCTTGCAAGAGGGAAGAAGCTAGTTGTACAAGTTGCTGAAACATTTCAGGATGCTAATACACCAGTATTTGTTGAGTCACTAGATGCTATTTCTGTAAAAGATCAAGCAAAATTAGCTGTCGCCCCTGTCATGATTTATGGAGAAGATGTCACACATGTGGTAACAGAGGAAGGTATTGCTTACTTATATAAAACAGATAGCCCAGCAGAAAAACGTGAAATGATTGCTGCCATTGCAGGTGTAACACCTATTGGGATGAAATATAATCCGAAATTATCGAAGCAATTACGAGAAAAGGGATTAATAGCAATGCCAGAGGATTTAGGAATTAGAAGAGCAGACGCTAAACGCTCTTTATTAGCTGCCAAAAATATAGATGAACTTGTGCAATGGTCAGGAGGCTTATATACACCTCCAGCAAAATTTAAAAGTTGGTAATTTACGGGGGTGACCTATGGTTGGGGTTGATAAACAATATTTAGCCAAAACACTAGCTCAAATGGCTGTTTCATCTCTTATTGAAGAAGTCACATTGACTCCTAAACCTGGACTTGTAGATGGATGGGATCAAGGTGCTCATCAAGATTTAACGTTAGAGTTGATGATTGGCTCCGCACAATGTTTACGACATACATTTTATGAAATGGCCATGGCTGCTTTCAATGATGGACCCTCTCAAGCATTACGTGAACAAATTGGGGCAATAGGGCGTAAAGGTGAAAAAATGATGTTTCAATTTACTGGTGGTATAAACACCCATAAGGGAGCTATTTGGTCATTGGGGTTAATTACTGCGGCAGCAGCAATTTATGATGGTATGGCGGATGAAGAATCTATTTGTTTTACTGCTGGAGAAATTGCTCGCTATGAGGATCGATATATACCTAAAAATATGTCGAATGGGATGAAGGTTATTCATAAGTTTGGTGTTAACGGTGCTAGGGTAGAGGCTCAGTTGGCATTCCCACATATTCGACAATATAGCTTACCTGTGTTGGAGGCTTCCATGCGTAAAATGAATTATGAACAGGCTAAGCATTTTTCATTACTTTCACTTATAGCTCATTTAGATGATACATGCCTTCTTCATCGAGGGGGATTAGAAGGATTAAATTATGCAAAAGAACAGGCAAAACAAATATTAGAATCTGCTAATTTATTGGAGCTCGAAAAGATGAACCAAAGTTTTATAGATCGCAATCTATCACCAGGAGGTAGTGCAGATTTATTAGCAGCAACCATCTATCTGTTTAAAATCAAAAAATGGAATAGTTTATTGAAGGAGAAATTACTAGCAACTCATTAAACACAAAAGGGGTGTTTTTATGGAAAAGTTAATTTATTCATTCCCGGCATCTAAAGTGTTAGAGAATCGTGTGCATGTTGGGGTTGTGGGGTCAGGGGATTTAGAGGTTCTAGTAGAACCAACGAATGGTCAAGAAACGGTAGTAGAAATAAGAACAGGAATTACAGGATATAGCGAAACATGGAGGCAAGTCATTGAACGTTTTTTTAGTCAAAATGATGTCTCCGCACATATTACCATCAACGACTTTGGGGCAACTCCAGGTGTCGTGTCTATCCGATTAGCTCAAGCGCTGGAGGTGAGCAAAAATGCTTAAGCCACTAATGACTAGTTTAGTAGAGAGCTATGCAAGAGAGCGTGCCTTTTTAATTTTAGATTCTGGATACGAGATTTTAGGACCTTTTGATCGATTTGAATCGCCTCATTTAACTGCACAAAATATTGTACCTCAATATGATGATGGGATGATTATAGTGAAAGGAAAGCTAGGTGATAAACAAGCAGTTGTTATTGCAATTGAGGGAAGCTTCCAGGGTGGTGGTATTGGTGAAGTGTCAGGTGCAAAGCTAGCTGGAACATTGGAGAAAATTTTATCTGAATGTAAAAATGGACAGCTGATTTATCCAATTATTATTTATGATACAGGTGGTGTCCGATTACAAGAAGCAAACTATGGCCTATTATCAATTGCTGAAATCAGCTCGGCAATTGTAGAGCTTCGCGAACATGTTCCAGTAATCGGAATTATCCCAGGGAAAATTGGATCGTTTGGGGGTATGTCATTAACTGCTGGTTTATGTAGTGCACTTATTATGACACGTGAGGGACGTTTAGGAATGAATGGACCTGAAGTTGTTGAACAAGAGGCAGGAGTCAGGGAGCTAGATGCAAAAAATAAGCAGTTAATTTGGCAGATGATTGGTGGCGAAATACGAAAAGAAACAGGCCTAGCAGATGTAATTGTTGAGGACGATGTGCCAAATTTCCAGCAAGCCATTAAAGACATATGGAACGGGAAAGTAGAATGCAAAAATCGTATCAAAAAATATAATGAGTTTTTAACCTTCTATAAAGCTATAGAAATAGAAGAAAAAATTCTACCTAAACAAGCTATTAGTTTTTTTAAAACATACGACAAAGTAGCTGATAAACCATTATCACAGCCTAAAATAACTGTAGCTAGCCGTGGGCGAAGCTGGTTTAATGCTTTAACGAATACTGCTCCTTCTATAAGTGAAATACCTTCTGTTCTCGTTGCTGATGGTGAAGTACAGGGGAAAAGGGCACGTTTTTTAACAGTTGTACCAAATCCCGATAATCCATACTATCGCGCTCGAAATGGTGAAGTTGGATTACTTGAGGGGTGGGCAATAGCAAAATATATATATGAAGCTATTGAAGAGGATCATGAAGAACAAGACAAGAGATTGATTGTACCAATTGTCGATGTTCCAAGTCAGGCGTTTGGCTATCATGAGGAGCTGTTAGGTATCTATTTAGCGTGTTCAGCAGCCGTGAATGCATACGCTTCAGCTCGCATAGTCGGTCATCCCATCGTAGCGGTGTTAGTTGGTAACGCTATATCTGGTGCATTTTTAGCACATGGTATGCAGGCAAATCGCCTATTAGCGCTAAATGATGAAGGTGTGAATGTACATGTCATGTCAAAAAAATCTGCTGCACTTATTACTCAAAGAACTGTTGAAGAGCTTGATGAATTATCTAAAGATGTCCCTTCCATGGCGTATGATATTCAGTCCTTTTACAAGCTTGGCGCAATACATCAGCTTATTGATGGAACTAATGCAACACAGCCTAATAAGGAAGATATTGAGTTGGTGCTAACAGAGATACAAAATGCTCATGAGGATATTATAGCTAAACCTAGTACGAGTCTAGCTAATCGACTCCATTCTGAAATTGCTACCTCATCTGGACGTCAGGCATCTATTAAAGTACGTGAAATGATTGATAGTCAATGGAAATAAATGTTCACGATATTCTTAAGTTCACAGATATACATCAACTTAATGACCACACAGCAATTCCAGCATGGGTAACACGGTCTATTGAGTCAACCTCTTACGGCGTTGTTCGCAGAGCACCAATTATGAATCAATTAGTACCGATTGGATTACGAGGAAATGCTAGACATGAAAGATTTGGTACGTCAATTAATCAGCAATATATTTTAGACATTACAACACCCTGCTCATTAATAACCCGATTAGATTTTTTTAAGAACAATCGTTTTTATTCATTATTAAAGGAAATTCGTTATAAATTTGATTCTTATAAAATAAAATGGGGGCCAACTGGGAGTGTCGGCTTTGAGCTAGCAACTGGTATTCAGGTAACCACTACAACGAGTGATTTAGATTTACTTATTTGTCTCGAAGTTATCGATGAGAAATTGTTACATGAAATTAGTAATCTTTTAGTAAGCTCACACATTACTATTGATGCTCAAATAGAGATTCCTGGATTAGGAGCTTTTTTATTGAATGATTATGTGGAAAATAAAGAAAGGGGCTTTATTATAAGAACACTATATGGACCACAGCTATGTAAAATAGATGATGAAAGAGTTCATTTATCTCTATAAAAAGTCCGTTAGCAGTCTTGAGGCTGTTAACGGACTTTTTTGCAAGCGAGTAATCATTATTAATAAGTTTTTGCACCGCAGGAAAATACAATGCCCATTTTAGACAAAAAAGCAGTCGCTAACTATATGTATGGAATAGCCATCTAGGTCTCATATAGAATTAGGAGATCAGATTGAGAATAGGTAATTTCCTCGTTAAAAAAGAACATGATTGTGACTTTTTAATTAGTCTCATTCATGTTCTAATAAATTTGGATTATTTTTCATAATATTCGCTCAACGCAACTTCCAAGCGTTCTTCTAAATGCGTTGAAATATAATTTAAAACAAATTGTTCTTTTTCCATGTCAATTTGAGAAGATCTGAACATCCTTTTGAAAAAACTAACTTGGTTGTTCATTGAAAATTGCTGTAATGCTTCCGTACGTAAAGTAGAAACGATTTCATTTTCGATATGACGCTCTCTAATTTTTTGCACAATGTCCTTGACACTATTTTCTTGCAGCTCGGTAATCTGTTGCTGGAGATTTTCATTCTCCTCTTTTAGTTCTGCTGTTTCTTTTTGAATTTCCTCAAACTGAAGAGTAGAATCGGAGGATAATCGTTGAATATTCTCTGCAAGAAATTCCTGATTAATGTTAACTTGTAACGTCCCATGCTTCTCATTCGGCAAAATCTGAAAGAGTCCTGTTTGAATCATTTGCTGTAGGACATTCCCAAGAACATCAATTTTATGAGATAAATCTCCGGAATCCATGGTCGTAGCTGTAATTTGATGCTTTAACAGTTGACCATTATCATCAATACCAAGCAATAATTTTATACCCTTCACACGATATTCATCCTTTAATAATAAAATCATTCTTAGCCTTAATATAGCTGGCAAATCTAAGCGAATATTACCATTTACATTCGGTGTAGCATTGTCAAAAATGTACTGTTCAAACGGTTTCAAATAGTAGCGAAGCATGGCATCTGTAATATCAAACCAGCCAGCGATTTCTGCTATCGTATAGTGATTTGTTTCATCGATGTCTGCCAAATATTCATCATTGTATAGGCTCTCCTCTAAAGGCGTATGCTGTAGCGCAACAAACAATGGGTCATCTTGCACAATTCCAAGTACCATTTCTTTTGCATCATTTACTTTAAGCATCCTTTCACACCCCACTTTATTTTTCCCATAACAAAATGTTTTCTATATAGGTTTCTATTCGATTGGCAGCAATTGTATGCCTAATTTAAGTAGGAAATAATCATTAGAACAATGTACCTTCTAACCTTTTATGACTCTTTTGAAAAAAAAATTCGTCCTAAGTGGAGATGTGTGGGGGATAGAGGAGAGGGGACTATTAAATGGGCCCCCTCCATTTTTAGACTAATATCCAATCATAAAATACTGGTCAAGTTTCCGATGCTTCGGTATACACAATGAAGCAAAGTTAGGCTGGTTTCATTAATGCAAAAAATTTTCCTTCCTAATTGGAAAGTAGCCGTCTATCGAAATAATCATCCTAGATCGTATGATTATTATTTCCATACATTTTTAGAGTGTTAGCATCTAATTCATGTATAAATTTATTGTTTTTATATTGTTCTAATCTTTTATAAGCGAGGTCCCATTCAACATTGAATAGCTCTTGAATTAATTGAATGGCTTTATCCTCATTTCCTGGTAAGGTTATGTTATTTAACATAAATGTTGGTACACATGCTTGTACCATAAAATTATTAGCCTTCCACTCTTGATACTCAATCCATGAATAGGGCATTTTCTCCTGGCTGCCACAATGTAATAAAACATGACAAAGCTCATGGCAAAAATCCTGCCACAGCTGTTTAGGTGATAGGTCTTGATTTAAAAAAATATAAGCTCTTCCACCCAAAAACAAAACTTGACTAGGATTATCCCAGAAATATAGTAAAATACCTAGCCTGCATGCAATTTCATTAACATCTAGCTGATGTGGTAATAAAATTCCTATTTTCGTATAAAGGCTTTCAATAAAATCTTCAGTGTATGTAGTATTTGACATAAAATCATCCCCAAACTCTATGTAATGAAACGTATGTTCTTATTTATTTTATAATAAAACCCCACTTCTAGGAAGAAGGGCTAAAAACATACATCTTATTTCTTTTCATGTTTGATAATTTCCCAAATATCACGTAAACGACGAACGGTTTCTTCATCTGATTTAGGAAGCTCTTTATAAAAAACCTGCAACTCTGGATCGTTCGCAAATGCATGAAAAGCTGCCTCGTCTTTATCAAAAGGTTGTTTTTCATCTGTTTCACATAATATATACGCTACACTTACATCGTATTTTTCTGCTAACTTTTGAACACTTCCTATGGAAATTTCGTTGCGGCCTTGTTCATAATAACCGTACGCACTTTCCGAAATACTTAAGAATTTGGCAACATCTGCTTGCGTTAATTTAGCTTCTTTCCTTAACTCTTTAAGCCTTTGCGATACATTAGACATGACATGATTACACCTCACTTAAATATATAGTTTAATTATACAACAATTTGTTGGGTTTATAGCCAATTAAAAATAAAAAACAACAAAAAATCTAGTTTTTGTTTGACTGACAACTTTTTGTTGGGTATTATTAAGACAACAAAAAGTTGGGGGTGCGATTTTGAAAACAACAAATCGTCGGTTAATACTTATAAAGGCTAGAAAACAAAATAATTGGTCACAGAAAAATGTTGTGGAAAAACTTGATAAATCAATAGGTATTACTATTAGTGAAAGCTATTATGGAATGATTGAGCAAGGAGTACGCACACCTTCTTTAGAAGTAGCATTAGCAATTTCTGAACTATTTGAAATGGAACCATCCCAAATTTTTTTACGTAACAAGACAACTAAATGTTGTGTTTGTAAGGAGACCAAAAGAAAATTTATATATCAATCCATTGCAAGCTTTTAACCATCATAATTTAAACGTTCCAATTGTTGAATGAGTAATAACAAGCCCCGGACTTGTACGGAGTTAGCGCTAACTAATATGACTGAAATAATTATTCTTTAGAATAAGGACCAGTCTCAATTCAATGTAGGTCGTTAGAATAAATATTGTCAATGAATATGGATTTTATGAGAAATAAACTCGGTATCCCTTCAAACGGGGCAGTCTTACTTTTCTAATAAGCTTTTGGACAAGGTGGATCATTTGAGTAATACAAAAACTAAAAAAAGCATTTTATACGAGCTAGACATCAATGAATTACTTATACGAATGAGGGGCGAACGCAAATGGCTAAATTTAGGCATGTACACACAACATTTTGGGATGATGGCTTTGTATTAGATCTTACACCAGAGGAGAAATACTTCTATCTATATTTGATGACAAACGGTAACACAACTCAATGTGGCATTTACGAATTACCATATAGAGTCATAGAAATGCATACCGGCTATAACCGTGAAACTGTACAAAAATTATTACAAAGATTCTTTGAATACGGGAAAATCTCTTACAACGAATTAACAAAGGAAATCATGTTGATTAACTGGGCGAAATACAACTTTATCAATTCTCCTAAAGTCAAAAAATGTATCGAAAAAGAGCTTCTTGCCGTTAAACATATCCCTTTTGTTAGGGGCTATGTTACTTCATTAGAACAGTTAGGATACAGTATCGATACCGTATGTATATGGTTAAATAAGCTGAATGAGCAAAAAGAGTCTAATGATAGTAATAATAAAGATTCGATACCCTATCCATACCCTATCGATAGACCTTCTAAAGACTGTAGGGAAGAAGAAAAACAACAAGAAAAAATAAAAGAAAAAGAAAAAGAAACAGCAGAGTGTGAAGATAGTCAGTCGACAGTCACTAACGAACAATTAATTTTTTTAACTAAATTCTATGATGAAAACATCCAAAAAGCTTCTAGTTATATTTGCGAATGTATAGAACATATGGCATGTGAAAATAATCCAGTCCTTGTTTATGAGGCTATGAAAATTGCGGTGCTACAGCAACCAAACAAACCAATTCAGTATATAGAGCGTATTTTAGTAAACTGGCGAACAGATTTAATAACGAATGATGGGCAACTAAAGGCTAAGGAACAAAGGGAGATAAACAAGAGACAGCAATCCTTCCCTTATTCTTATCAAAAGTCTCTTGGCCGAAGAGAAATAGTGCCAGAATGGTTTGATAAGCGTAATGATAAAGTAGAGCACCTAATACCATCTACTGAATCTAATAACAGCGCGATAGATTTTGAGGCCGAGAGACAAAAAGTTTTAGAAATGCTTGGCAAATAAAAATGTGAGCCATTGCTAATAAATGTAATTTCGTAAGTTTGGTGGTCAAGGATGAACTAGCACTTAAAAACCAAAAGGGGATTTTGAGGATGGGTGGTTGATATTTATTTAGCACAAGGGTAAGTACTTAACGGTTAATGACGGAATGATAGAGCAGAGAGAATTGAAAAGATACATAGGAGGGCAAAGCTATGATAATAGAGAAAATACCACTAAATCGTTACCAACTAGACAAGGCAATTAAAAAGTACAATGACAATATGCGTAAGTACATGAGAATGAAGGAAGAATTAGAATCATTGACAGCTGTGGCTTCTACAACCAAGTATGGCTTTGAGGCAGCAATGCCAAAAGCTATTGGAAGAGCGAGTGACCCAGTTCATGCACATGTTCAGATGAGGGCTTTACGTGAGGAGCGTATAAACAAGATTAAAGATGAGCTACTATTAGTTCAAAATTTAGCTGACAAGGTTACAGGCGACCTTGAACTGGAAGTCCTTTTCTGGTTACTAGAGGGTATGCCATTTCGCTGGATTGGAGCAAATCTGAATATGAGTCATACTAGTGTACAACGTGTGCGTGAAAGAATTTTAGATATGATGCTGAAGTAACCTAAGGGTTACTTCTTTTTTTATAATCCTTTAAATAATTTGCTCAAGAAATCCATTTCGTATCGGTTGTTTAATACTCGTATTCACTGAAGTGCGAGTACAAAGCTTTACTAGACAAAAATACATATTAAAACACAAGGGAATTCTAAAACAAATAGAAGATTCTATACCTCCAAAAGTTCTTGATTAAATCTAAAGGTAGAAGAATTGCTTGGTAAGATTTTTTTAATTGCCAAATGTTCCAAGTGTGACAGATGTTCCAAACGTTCCAAATATATCATTTTAAGTAACTGATAGTGTAAACTTGGAAGTAGGACGACGAGGTAAGGATTTCCCCTTTTGAAATTTATAACATCATAAATTAACAAGAGTGAGACCGTCGACCGATCAATATGTCCCATAAGCTTGGGTGAGGCATAAATAAGCTGTTTTATTTTTTAGAGATTAGTTATCGGATCTCCAGGAATATAACAGGCAAAAGAGGGAGTGGTTTCAGTTGAAAGATTTGTAAAACAAAGCTAAGTGGGCAAGGGTAGTAGCTATAGACATCTCATCAGTTCCATAGGAACAAAACGTATTCTAAGCAATCAATTGCAAAGGAGACTATGCGAAATGGTTCACATTCAAGTAAAAGTAAAATGACGCTTTCCTATTCGGTATAAGGGAAGGCGTTTTTTAGTTGGAGAAGAAAAACCGATTCACAAATCAAGGTTGGATCGATTGGATGAGCTGAAGCTTAAATAATCAAAACACCTGAGCTCATATTTACTAACGAACTTGTTGAAGGAGGCTTTGGATGGAAATTTATGATATTCAAAATGCTTTATCTATTAAGCTTCACGAAGCTTTCGGAGCGGAATATAAAAAATATATAGATGAAGTGCCGCAGGAGTTTCATACGCCTGCTTTTTTAATTCAGTTTTTGAGCTTAGAGCATATCCGACAAATAGGTGGTCGATGGAAAGTAACAGCAAAGTTTAATGTAAAGTACTTCCCTGAAAATGGCATATCTGAGGCGGCTAATATGACTTTGAAGGTTCAACAAGTAATAAAAGAAATAACGCTGTTAAATGGTTCACTACTGCTTGGTACCGGAGCAACTAGCGAAATTATTGAAGGCATTGGCAATAATTTTATTCAATTTAATTTCTTCTTACAAGAAAATGAAGAAAATACTTTTATGGGGTCATTAGATCATTATATGCACAAAGAAGAGGTGGTTTCAGTTGACAAAAGCAATTCAGAAGAAGGTTGAGTTGAAGGAAAGCAAAAACGTAATTATTTCAAAATTACCTGAATTTACAAAAGATCAACTTTTAAAAAGTCAAAAATATTTATATCGCCGTGATGCATTAAACGCATTACTAGATTCAAGTAAAACTTATTCATTCGCTCAAGTGGATGAAATACTAAAGAAATTCGATAAGGGAGGTAATTAATATGGCGTTAGGTGGAGGAGTATTTTTATCACAAAACAAAGTATTACCAGGAAAATATCACAATTTTATTAGCGCTACTCGTGCATTTGTAAATCTAAGCAATCGTGGTTATGTTGGTTTGCCAATTGCACTTGACTGGGGCGTCGATGGTGAAGTATTTGCTGTAACACAAGAGGATTTACGAAAGGATTCACGCAAAATTTTTGGTTATGAATATATGGACTCAAAAATGAAAGGTATCCGTGATGTATTTAAAAATGCGGTCACGGTTTATTTTTACAAACTTGCGGTGGATGCAGAGGCAGCGACAAATGATTTTGCAACAGCTAAGTACAAAGGTGCTCGAGGGAATGATATTACGATTGTCATTCAGGCAAATGTTGATGAGCCATCGAAATTCGATGTTAAAACATTACTTGCTAATGTGTTAGTAGACGAGCAAATGGCAGTAGCGACTGCTACAGACTTAATCGCCAATGATTTTGTCGTGTTTAAACCGAATGCACCTCTAGCTGTTACAGCTGGTACAGCATTAGCTGGAGGATCCAATGGCTTAGCTATTACTGGAGGTGCACATCAAGAGGCACTAGACGCTTTAGAAGCATACGGGTTCAATATTCTAGGCTGCTTGTCCTCCGAAGGTTCAATTAAATCGCTGTATGTTGAATATACAAAGCGTATTCGTGACCAAATCGGTGGTAAATTCCAACTTGTAGGTCATAAACTTGGCAGTACTAACCATGAAGGTATTATTGATGTACAAAACGATACTATCGGACCGGAAGAAGAAGTATTTGGTGCCGTATATTGGGTGTCTGGTGCTCAAGCTGGGGTAGCTGTCAATAAATCAAATACTAATAAAAAATACGAGGGTGAATTTACACTTGATATGTCTGAAACAAAGACACAGTCACATCTCTCAACTTTATTAAAGGCTGGCAAATATTTGTTACATCGTGTTGGTGATGAAATTCGTGTACTTGAAGATGTGAATACCTTTACTTCATTTTCGGATGATAAGAACGAGGACTTCAGCTTGAATCAAGTCATTCGTGTACTTGATCAGCTTGCGATTGATACAGCTCAATTATTTAATACTCGTTATTTAGGTCAGGTGCCAAATGATCAAGATGGTCGCATTTCCTTATGGAATGACATTGGTAGTCATCGAATGGAAATGCAACGTATTCGAGCTATCCAAAATTACAACAAGGATGAACTAACGGTAGCACAAGGTAATTCAAAGAAAGCTGTTGTAGTAAATGAAGTCGTGATTCCTACGGTTGCGATGTCACAACTTTACATTACAACAACAGTAGCATAAAGGGAGGGCAAACAGATGAAATCAAACAAAACATTAATTCCAATGAATTTACAGTATTTTGCGGATGCTACAATGCATGCTCGCAATGCCATTCATGGTGCTCAAGGTCGAGCATACGTGACGGTTGAAGGAAGTCGTTATTTATTTGCTCAATTAATTAATTTAGAAGCTCGTATGGATAAAACTAAAACGCAAGTTCCTATTATGGGGCGTGTAGCTAAAGGTAATAAGGCTACTGGAGCAGAATATACAGGCAGTGCTACATTCCACTTTAATACGTCAATATTCCGTAAGTTATTAAAGCGATACAAAGACACTGGGCAGGATATTTATTTTGATATCCAAGTGACTAACGAAGATGGGTCAGCGTCGGTAGGTCGTCAAACAACGATTCTGGTTGATTGTAATATGGATGGAGGTATCATCGCTGCATTAGATGCAGATGCGGAGTACTTAGAGGATTCTATTGATTTCACCTTCGAGGATTGGGATATGCCAGAAGAATTTACAACATTACAAGAAATGCTATAAAACGAGAGATCATGATGTGGGCTCTTTTAAATATAAATAAAAAGGATATGGTGATTAATTATGTCAAACTTAACTGCATTTTTTGCACACAATAAAAAGCAAAATGAAAACATTAAGCATGCTATTTCAAAGAAATTCGTGGATGAACAAGGGAATCCAATTGAATGGGAGTTCGCGCCAATTTCGCCAGAACGAGACGAGGAATTAAAATCTGAATCTACTAAGCGTTCTATGATTATGCAAGGAAAGCGTAAGGGGCAGTATAATACTGATTTTGATCATTTTAAATACCAACGTTTATTAACTATTGAATCTATTGTATATCCTAATTTAAACGATAAAGAGCTACAGGATTCTTATGGTGTGATGGGGGCTGATGCTTTACTTGGTAAGATGCTGACAATTGGTGAAATTGCAGATGCCTCAGCGGTAGCACAGGAAGTTAATGGGTATCAAGCGGAACTAGAGGATATGGTTGAAGAAATAAAAAACTAATAGACGACGGTGATGGTGAAGCTAATATAATGCATTGGTGGGTGCATAAAATGCGTCGTCTTCCGTCTGAATATGTATCGCTATCCTTGGCGGATAAAGCTTGTATTATAGCGTCTCTACGGATTAAAATCGAGGAAGATAAGAAGCAAGAACGCGAGGCAAAACGAGGGTCTAAAAAAGGTAGAAAGCGTTAATAAGTAGCAAATTAGCCTACAGGGCTATCATTTATTTAATTTATGTCAATTTTGGAGTCTTGCAAATTCAACTATGCTGGAAAATTGAGTTGGAAACAATAGAAAACACATAGCTCTACTTAAGTTTAGGAAGAGTTAAAGTTTAAATTATTAAACAATAGCCATAAAAGCATCCTTCTCAAAGGATGCTTTTTTTATAAAGAGGTGAGAGTTCATGGCTACAATCCGTACGGCAATTCAAATTGATGATCGTTTAAGTAAACCAATTAAAGCCATGCATAATATGGTTTCCAGAATGGTCAATCAGTTGGAAGCTATGCATGCCGCTTCTGGGCAAATGATGGATATCTCTAGTGTTCAACTAGCTCAAAGAGAATTAGCTAAAACTGCTGAGCAATTTAACAGAGTTGAAATCGAAATTCGAAAAACTGATCACACCCTACAAAGTTTTAGCAACAATATTAGGGATGGTACTACAGCAGTTGGTGGATTATTAACTAAATTCAAGGAGATAGCAGGTAAATATTTAGATTTTCAAGTAGTTGGGAGAGTACTCTTGTCCAATGAAAATAACACCACATCAGGGTTAAATTTAATCAACAATGGTTTACAAACAACCGAGCAACCTTTAACACAAGCAATGGGAAGTGGAAACCTTCAAGGCCAGGATTTAAATAATGCATTTCAGTCTACGTCAAATGGTGTCCAAAATACTACGAATTACCTTAATGCTTTAATTGAGAAAATACGAGAAATAGCAAGTAGTGGTAAAATTTCTATGGCCGAGATAAGGAAAGCTGTCCTTGGTTTGGCTTTTGAGGGAATATTCGATGGGATTGTAAAAAGCGATCTTTTTAAGGAGCTCGTGCAAAATGCAGCTATTGCTATGGAGAAATTATCTTCAATTGTCTCTAGTACATTGAGTTTTTTTATACCCGATGGAAGTTTAAAAGATAGTTGGTCGTTTATAGTTCCTATAATAAGTACTGTTGCAGCAGCAATGTTGGTATACGAGTCTGCTTTACTACTAGTAAAAGCAGCAGAAATAGCCAGTACGATTTGGACTGGTCTAAGAACGCTTGCGATTGGATTATTAACGGCAACTACATGGACGAGTGTCTCTGCAACATCAGCCGCAACAGCTGCAGCATGGGGCTTAAATGCAGCGATAGCAGCCAATCCTATATTTATTTTAGTAATAGCCATTGTAATTCTTATTGGTCTTTTCTATTTAGCGGTAGCCGCTTTCAATTATTTTGCTGGGACCTCGGTTAGTGCTACAGGAATAATAGCTGGGGCATTCATGGTGTTAGGATCAATGATATATAATGTAATCGCCTATATGTGGAATATGTGGGCCTCTTATGTGGAATTTTTTGTGAATGTATGGAAAAACCCGATGTATTCGGTAAAGAAATTATTTTATAATCTAGCAACTAATATGTTAGATTTAATTATTTCAATGATTAGTGGATGGGATGGATTTGCTACAAGCTTTGTTAATGCTATTGTTGACGCAGTTAACTTTGCGATACAAGCTTGGAATTGGTTTGTGAAGCTATTACCAGAGAATATTTCATCTTCCGTAGGTTTAAAAGTGGGTACAGAGTATAGTCACCGAGAGTCCATTACAAGTGATCTAAAGGGTCTTAGAGGAATTTTGGATAACTGGGTTGGCGAAGCTCCTGATGATTATTGGGAAGCGCCCAAAATGGAATTTAAAGAATTAAGTAAGTCTTGGGATAAAGGATACAATTGGGGGGCCAATCTATTTCAATCAGGTGAAGAAAAAAGCAGCAATATTAAAGGTGATAAGATAAAAAATGACATTGAAAATGCGCTAGCGTTAGGTGACAAACTCGATAAAGGTAATGAGTTAGGTAAGAAAACAGCGGACAATACTGAGAAGGCAACGGAAGGTATTAAAATAATGAATGAGGATTTAAAGTATCTCCGTGATATAGCTGAACGTGAAGCAATCAATCGTTATACGACGGCAGAAATCAAAGTAGATATGAAAAATGAAAACCGAATTAGCAGTGAACTAGATATTGATGGCATTATTGATAGATTTGGTCAACGTGTTGAAGAAGTTTCAGGAATGCTAGCAGAAGGGGGTTCAATCGAAGATGTATAATTTTTTTCTAGATGGCTTACAGTTTCCTATCGCACCTTCCGAACTCACTTTGAAGATTAATGGCAGAAACGAAACAGTAGTGTTAATGAATGAGGGAGAAGTAAATGTAATAAAAAAAACAGGACTAACGAATATAGATTTTGAGGTATTACTGCCCAACGTCAACTACCCATTTGCTGTTTATCCAAATGGTTTTCAACCAGCTTCATTTTACCTTAGTAAACTAAAAAAATTAAAAATCTCTGACAAACCTTTTCGATTTCTCGTAAATCGTATGCTGCCTACAGGTAATTTATTATTTGACACAAACATGACTGTATCAATTGAGGATTATGAGATTAAGGAATCAGCCGATAATGGCTTTGATGTTATTGTACGAATCCAGTTAAAGCAATACAGGGAGTACGGCAATAAAAAAATCAACTTGAAACCAGCTACAAAAGCTAATAATGCAGGAAGTACAGCAAAGACCGCATCGAAAGCTGTAGTAGAGCAGAAGCGGCCAACTACAGGAAAAGAAACCCCAAAAACACATACTGTTAAAGCAGGAGAAACATTGTGGGCTATTGCTAAGAAGTACTTAGGTGATGGCTCTAAATACACCGAAATAGCAAAAATTAATAATATTAGCAATCCAAACGTAATTAAACCAGGGCAGGTGATAAAACTTGGCTAAATCAAAACTTTGTATCATGAGTAAGGCGCAACTATACGAATGTGCCGTAGAGGAAGGTATAGTGTGGGAAACACATCGAAAAGGCACTCCAGGAAAACTGACATTCAATGTAATTAAGGATGGTATGCTTAGCTTTCATGAGGGGGATGCAGTTACTTTCGAATATGACGGACACAAGATTTTCAAAGGTTTTGTCTTTACCAAGAAACGTTCGAATAACAGAATCATTACGGTTACTTGTTACGATCAACTTCGCTACTTTAAAAATAAAGATACCTATAGGTATGAGAATAAAACAGCTGCTCAAGTACTTAAAATAATTGCAAAGGACTTTAAGCTAAAGACCGGTACTATAGACGATACAAAGTATGTAATACCTTGTATGGTTGAAGATAATCAAGAACTGTTCACGGTTATGTCTAATGCCTTGGCTGAAACGACTCTCAATACTCAAAGGCTATTTGTGCTCTATGATGACTTTGGAGCTTTGAATTTACGTGAAGCTAAGGCGCTTCAAACCGATTTACTGATAGATGAAGAATCAGGTGAAACGTTTGAATATACTTCATCCATTGATGAAAACACGTATAACAAAATCAAGTTAGTACGTGAAAATAAAGAAACAGGTGAACGTGCTACTTACATGGCCGAAAGTGAAAGCAGGATGACCGAGTGGGGTGTTCTTCAGTTAACAGATAAGTTCGATGAAGGGGTAAATGGTAAGGCTAAAGCAGAAAGCATGCTTAAGTTTTATAATCGTAAATCGAGAAAGCTACACATTAATAAAGTATTCGGTAATCCAATTGTACGTGGTGGTAGTCAGGTAGCAGTACTCTTGTATGTTGGTGACTTATCAGTGGCTAATTTCATGATGGTTGAAAGTGTGAGGCATACCTTCAAAGAATCTAATTATAGTATGGATTTAACGCTGATTGGCGGTGATTTCATTGCGTAGTATGGAGGATATTTTAAAAGAAATTCAAAAACTTGTGTTGGGAGTTCTGAATGCCCAAAAGCTCGCTACGGTTATTTATGGCAATGTATTAAGAGTAGATCCACTAGAAGTTCAAATTGATCAGAAATTGACTTTAAAAGAAGAACAATTGAAGCTCACCCGTGCTGTAATGGACTATGAAGTAGAGATGGGTGTAGATGGTGGACCAGAGCAGATATATAAAATCTATAACGGCTTAAATACGGGTGACAAGGTGACGATGATCCGCGTGCACGGTGGTCAACAATACTTAATCATAGACAAAGAGGTGATTTGATGATTCCACAGGCCATAAACGATGGACTGACATTCGATTTTGAGGAAGAAATTGAACCTTCTAAGACATTTAAAATAAATAACGAATTAGATCGCTGTTATGGCACCATTGATGAACTAGAGGCCATGAAACAAGCGATTTTTTTTATGCTTAATATCGAGCGTTACGATCATTTAATTTATAGTTGGAACACAGGTTTTGAAACCAATGATTTAATTGGCCAACCAACAGTATATGTTGCCAGCGAAGTAAAACAACGCATTCAAGAGGCTTTATTACAAGATGACCGCATTACGAATGTCGATTCTTTTGAAGTAACAACCACTAAAAATAAAGTGCACGTTCAATACGTAGCCCACACCATTTTTGGTGAAATCACTGCAGAGAAAGAGGTGGATTATTAATGGTAGCAATTTTTGATTTAAATACTTCCTATGAGGATTTATTAGTTCAGAAACTTTCTAATGTACCAGCACAGGATAAACGAGAGACATCGTTGATTTATCAGGCAACAGCAGCCAATACTGCCGAGACAGCTCAAATTCTTTTTACATTGCTAAACTACGAAAATCAAATGTTCGCAGATACGGCCTCACGACAGAATTTAATAAGGCGGGCAGCTGAACGGGGACTTAGTCCAACGCCTGCAACGAAAGCTATACGCAAAGGAGTATTCAATATCGATGTTCCCTTAGGTGCACGTTTTTCGCAGGAAGAATGCAACTACGTAGTCCTTGAAAAAATCGAAAAAGGTATTTTTAAGCTGGAGTGTGAAACCGTAGGTGAGATTGGAAATTTTGAGACAGGACAACTAATACCGATTGATTACATTGCAGGTCTTGAGACAGCACAGTTAACGGATTTGTTAATTCCAGGAGAGAACGAAGAAGATACAGAAGCTTTTAGATCGCGTTATTTCAATAGCTTTGAAAGTATTTCGTTTGGAGGGAACCGCGCCGATTACAAAGAGCGAGTTGGAAATATACCAGGGGTTGGAGGTGCACGTATCTACCGAGCAAAATATGGAGGTGGCACTGTTGGCGTTACGATTATTGACTCTACTTTTTCGAAACCATCCAATGAATTAGTGGGGTTAGTACAACAGTTGATGGATCCATTAGATGCGCAAGGTGACGGAGTTGGCCTTGCTCCTATTGATCACAACGTTACTATTTCGGCTGTCAATGAAACAACAGTAAATATCATATCAACAATTACCCTGCAATCTGGTTGGTTTTTTGAGGATGTAGAGAATGCTATCCAAGAGGTAATTGATGGATACTTTAAGGAGCTCGCAGAACTTTGGGCGTCGGCAGTTACAAAACAAGAAGATGAAGCAGGGCTGATTATTCGTATAAGCCAAATTGAAACACGTATTCTTGGTATTAATGGAGTCATCGATATAGCTAACACAATATTAAATGGTAAGGCAAGCAACCTGGAACTTGATAAAGAAGCAATACCAAAGAGGGGGACTATAAGTGGCTAGAAAAGTGGATGTTTTAAGCTACCTCCCTCCTATCCTTCACGAAATCAAGGAACTTCAAAAGATTGCATCACTTGAAAATCCATCATTAGAGCGAGTATGGGAACTAACGGAATCGTTATTTAATAATCAATTTATCCTTGCCCTAGATGAAAGTGGTGCCCATCGTTATGAGAGAATGCTTGGTTTAATTACTAATGAATCAGAAACACTTGAAACACGTCGTTTTCGCATTTTATCACGATATCAAGAACAAGCACCGTATAGTTTTCCCGTTCTGAAACAGCTACTTGATAGCTTACTAGGGGAGGGAAAGTACGAGCTTACTCGCAGTACATCTGAAAAGTGGGTACGTGTAAAGCTGGAGTTAACCGTGTCTCGAGAATTTGAAATTGTAGAGGTATTACTAGAGCGAGTAACTCCACAAAACATGTTGGTGTATGTGGAAATTAGATACATCCAACATAGTGCACTGGCGCGCTTTACACACGCTCAATTGGCCGCCTATACACATAAACAACTGAGAGAGGAAGTGTTATCGTAATGTCTACTGACACTGTTAATTATGGTTTTAAAAAGGATAATGAAGATGAGTTTTATAATGTAAATGTGGTTAACGCCAATCTTGATAAGATTGATACGGAGATGAAACGTATTGAGGATACCATCCCAACTGTCAGCCCTACTGATTCAGTCAAATGGTTGGAAACAGTAGGAGGCACAGCGAACGCCTTAACTGCAAATGTTCCTGACATTGAAAGCTACAAAAATGGTCTAGCTGTATCATTTCCAGTTAATGCAAACAGTACAGCAGCAATGACATTAAATATAAATGGATTAGGTGCCATTCCTCTAAAAAAAGCGAATGGCACAGCGTTTAGTAATGCAAAGGCTAATGGTGTGTATACTGTTCGCTATCGTGCAGGGGCTTTTATCTTACAGGGTGAGAGTGAGGTGGAAATAGGAAAACAAATCATCACACCAAGTACAGTGAACCAAGCAATCACTCAAGGTGTACATGATGGCACGGGGTATGTACATGGTAGTACAAATCTAATGTCTCAAAACATCAAGAAAGGCGTAACAATATTCAATGTAAGTGGAACATATGAAGGGGAGTTAAGTGGCTACGATTCGTACTATCTAAGCCCGGTTACTAATGTTCCTAAAACCCAACCTTTTTACACAATTCCTATGACTGGTGGATACCGCATTGCACTCTTTATGCCTAATAATGGACCATCTGGATCAGGTGATAGGGATTACATGAATGGTGGCTCATATCCTACAATGGATTATAGACACATAGATCCGAATCCACGATATGGAACCAATGGATACCTTCAAATAATAGTTAATTCGTCAGATGGTAGATCATGGACATACAATTTCCCATTGGGATACAATCAATGGTTCCCATGGTTCTCAGTAATTCTGTCAGGTACTAGGCTAGATCTTAGAGCGTATTACGAATATGATAAACCTGTGATTGATGAGGTATATAACCGTGCCGCTAGTGCAGTTCATGTTAACACTACTTTGGCATATAGTGGTGTTAACGATATTTCAAGCATCCAATTCAAAATGTTCTGGGAGTACGATGGTGTGACTCATACATCAACGTCGGTACAAGGTATAGTACAAAAATACAAATAGGAGGGGCGTACATGATAGGATTTAAAGTATATTATGAAAATGCAACTGGTGAAGTTATTCTGACAATTCCAGAGAAACATAATCCAGGTGCTGTTGAGACTACACAAGAACAAGATTTCATTATGTTTGCCGTGCTTTCTGCAAGAAAGCCAGACACGGTTAACTTCATTCAGCTGCCTTATGGTAAATACCGCAGCGATTTTGAAATCGCAAATAGTTGGAAGGTTGATTTAAAGACAGGAAAGGTTCTATTTGAATATCCAAAATTCGAAATGCCTATATCTGAACAGATACATCTTTTACGACATGAAAATGAGGAACTAAAAGTTGAAAATCAAGTATTAAAGATTGCGTTAGCTGAATCAGCAGAAGTACAACAGCATGATAAAATGCTGAATCAATTAGCTTTAGCTGAACTAGTTGAAACATTAACAACTAAGGAGGTCTTATAATAATGGCTAAACTATATTGGGATTTAATTAAAATGAATTTGCGAACAATCGATCAGGTGCCGTTGTTATGGCGAGAAACTGTACAAGCATTACTTAATAGCGAAAACAAGTAAACGCAGCATAAGCTAGCGTTATTTTTTATGTGTTTTTTAAACTATGAAAGCAATGGAGATGAACTAGTGAATCTCGATGCTTCTCATATGGCTTTTTATTTTAAATAGGGCAAAGGATTGATGTCATGGGAGATGAATTAATCAGAAATATTTATGAACGCCTTGGAGGTATCGAGGCAAAAATTGATGATATTAGAGATATTCGTCAAACTGCGGATAACGCTAAGGATATCGCAGAGGAAGCATTAGCGAGTACTAAAAATGCTCACCATCGATTAAACAAAATTGATAAAATCGTTTGGTGGGTATCTACAACTATTATAGGCGCTGTTATTTTAGGATTGTTAACACTTGTTATCAAAACCTACTAGGGGGATCATACTATGGAATTTTTATATGATTATATTATTGAACAGGCGCTAATTGTAGTGCCTGTTTTATTGGTTATAGGACAGGTTTTAAAGAATACACCTAAAATGCAAGATTGGTTGATTCCCTATATTTTATTAGTAGTTGGGGTTACGTTTACAATCAGCTTGATGGGTTTCACTATGCAAAGTATTGTACAAGGGGTTCTTGTAAGTGGAGCTGCTGTTTTTAGCAATCAATTATATAAACAATACTCAGATAAAGAGGGTAATGGAAAATGAGTTATGTCATTGAAAAGCGATTCATGTCAGGACTACCAAACTATGCTTTAACTGCAGTCAAATACGTCATTGCCCATGAATCGGGCAATGCAAATAATTGTGGCCCGAACGCTCTAGAAAATGAAATAACCTTTATGAATCGTAATAAAGCAAATGCCTTCACTTCCCATTGGGTAGGAGGTGGAGGACGTATTGTACAAATTGCCCCCGTGAATCGCGTGCAATATGGTTGTGGGCCTAAAGGGAATCCATTTAGCTTTGCCCAAGTAGAACTAGCTCGAACCAATAATAAGGAACAGTTTGAAAAAGATTACGCGGCTTATGTTTGGCTATTAAGAGAGCTTGCAAAAGATGCTGGAATCCCTACTATACTTGATGGTAGTGGCAATGGTATAAAGTCACACCGCTGGATCACAGATCATTTAAAAGGTACGACACATCGAGATCCATTTTCATATTTGATGATCATGGGGATATCAGAGGGTCAATTTAAAAACGATATTTTGAATGGTATGGATTTACCACAACAAATTGAAAAGGATGATGGGTGTATGAAATTTACAAATGAGACAACAAAAGCTGCAGTACGTGATTTAATCAAACAAACCGTAGACAAGAAATTAATAGACAAATCGTGGCTAGATAAATTCGATGCGGGTACATTAACTGGCGGAGATTTTGAAGGATTAAAAATCATCATTACACAACGGAGCACTTAATAGCAGAAGCCTGTTACCCTAATTGCAAAAGGGCGTATGAATTCTTATTTTTGAAATATGAGGTGTTGTGGTTTCCAATTTGGATTCGATGAGAGACTGTATATCATATGAAGAATTTCGAAATAATTGGGTTGAAAACAACAGTGAATGGTTTAATGAGGATAAGAAATTGCAACATTGGAATTACAAGAACCCAATTCTAAAACAATCAAACTATCTAGTAAGAATTTAAAAAGACCGGGTCTCAAATTTTGAGCCTAGGTTTTTTGTTTTTTATTATGAAATTCCTATATACAAGTTGCTGCAATCGTATTTTTTCTTTTATTTAACTTTAAATGTATAAATTACCTTGTAAAATAAGAACATTTGTTCTATGATAAAAATAAGAACAAATGTTCTTAAAAGGGAGCTTTTTATTAAAACATAAGGGGATGATAACTTTGGCATTTACAGTCAAAACAGAAGCAGAGAAGATTTTTACAAATTTAATGGGAACAGGAGCTAGTCGATTACCAACAGATCCTGTAGGAGCTGATAATCGAGCAAATTTTCATGGTATTTTTGAAAATAATCCAGCACCAACATCTGAATTACAAATTCAACGAGCGGGAAGTCAGTTACTTTTTTTAACTGCACTTTACCCAAATGCATCAACATCTACAGTGCGAACAAACATATTGGCACGTATTCATCGCATCTTAAATAGATATGCGTCTAATATTGTGAATTATAAAGGAGATGGACTAGCTGGTGGATTAGGTCCTATGGGTCTTTATTCAGCATACGCTTTAGCAAATGATGGAGGATTTGATTACGATCGAGCTGGTACAACAGTTGTAACAAGAACACAATTACTAACTTATTTGAACACATACTTAAAACCTAATCTCTTAGAAAATGCACTGGCTATACGTTTAAAAGAAGGAAAATTGGATAAGGATTATCGGACTGTTGTCTCAAATCACACTCATTTCAATGGTACAAACCATGCTTGTTTTGCGTTAAATGGAATGATTGTTCAATTAGGAGCTAAGTTCTTTATTCATACGGCTATTAAAGGGGCCGGGAATACTATTTACACTGATTTTAATGCTTTCTTTAACACTTTAGCCATTAATTTACGTACTAAATTTGGTAATACCCGATTGAATAATGGTCTAACTGAATTGTGTTTACCTATAGGTGGTGGTATTTACAAAGACAGTATTGCCTATGGTTCATATGCTCAAGTAAGAGGTTACTTCCCAGCGGCTGGATATAATTCACTTATCGTAATGGGGCTTAATTTTGCAGCGAGAGCCTACCGTTGTGCAGAGCTACGTTTATCCGCCACAGCTCCACAATTAAGGAAAGTAGTTGCTTTACCTACTCATGTATGTTCATCAGTCGCTACAGAATTAGCCAATTATTATAAAACATACACAGCTTATTCTAATCAAGCTTTTGAATTAGGTGGACCTAAATTTGTTGCATTAGGTGCAAGTGAAGATAATGGGTGGCTAAAGGTGGCTAAAGATTGGTATGACTATCAAAAACCTCCGCAAGTAGTGTCGAACTATTTAGAAGGTGTATTTGGTAAAGATACGCCTACAAGTTCAGGTCTCTTTTTAAATCTTGCTTATCAAGATGCTTACGATCCAATTTCTGTAACTTCTTATCTCTATTCAATGACTTGGAATGGAGATCATACTTTGGTTAATACGACTATCGGGAATGCAATTAAAGCGAAGTCAGGAACATCTTTAGCTAGCCCATATTATGTTGCGTCAGCTCATGTTGGTTTCAAAGCAAATGCTGGGGCATCTCGAGTACTTCAGGGCTTAGCTGGTGCCATGAATAATGGAATAACAACACTTAATTAACAGAAAGAATCACTAAGTTATTGACGAAAGAATTTATTTAAAAATTTAAGCCCATTAGCTTAATTGGTAATGGGCTTTTTCTATTAAATCGGTATTATTTTCAGTATTTATCTTTGGTATTACTTAATTATTACTTAAAAAATATCAATATATTATTCAATCTAATACTACTAAAATATAGGAAGTTCAAAAAAGGAGAATGTTTGATGAAACAGGTATTTATAAAACCAGCTGAAGGTATTTATACAAGCCTTTATGGCATGAGAAGTGGTTCAATGCATTATGGAGTTGATATCGCAAATAGTAGCTCCAATGTACCAGTACATGCTTCCTCTGCGGGTGTGATTAACAAAGCCGTTGGTGGTTGTTCAAATAATGGCTCTATCGGTAATACATGTAATGGCGGTTATGGAAACTATGTAATAGTTCGACACAGTATTGATGGGAAAACATATGATACACTTTATGCTCATTTACAATCTATTAGTGTCTCTGTTGGTCAAACTGTCAATCAAGGTGATAAAATTGGTGTTATGGGGAACAGTGGGAGTTCAACTGGTCAACACGTGCATTTTGAAATATATGAAAAAGCACGAGTGTCTCAATCAGAGGCCGTAGATCCTATGCCTTATTTAAACGGGGACAAGCCAACAGTTAGCTACCATACGTATGATGGAACTTGGGCAACGATTACAATTACTCAGAAGGCAAATGTGTTCAAAAATGTTGGCTATGAAATTATCGGTCAACTTGAAGCTGGTGGAAAATACAAAGTGTATGGTCAAAGAGAGTATGCAGCTGATGGAACTCTATTCTATAATGTAGGGTCTGGTTATGTTCACCATGCTTACGGAACTATTGCTAATCACCATGCAACTATTACATCTACTATTAATACGTATAGCACTCCTAATGGAGCGTTTAAACGTCAATTAGCACCAGGAACTTATAAAGTACATGCCGCCAAAGATGGTTGGTACAATTTAGGTGCAGAATGGGTTAAAGCGGATCAAGTATTAGTAACTAAAAACTAAATTCAAAAGATAATTAATATGATTAAAGACTTGCCTAGCAATGATGTCGGTCTCTTTCTGTTAGTAATTTTAATGACAGGATGGAAAAAATTAAAAGGATTATCAAAAGAGACCTATCAATAATTATGTAATTTATAGTTAAACAATGTCATGAATCACTATTAAACAAAATTTTTAAAAAACAGGGTCTCATTGAACTGCCCCGTAAAAGTTAGACATCAATCTAACTTTTACGGGGGTTTTTTTTATGGCAAAAGTAAGTGTTGAACAACGTATTCCAGCAGTTCAACGATATTTAAATGGAAATGAACCTTTGATCGAAATTGCGAAAGATATCGGTGTGATAGCTCAGGTTGTCAGCGAATGGGTTCGCCGTTATCAAAAAAATGGCGTAGAGACTTTCTTAACGTCCTATACAAACTATTCAGCTGACTATAAAATGAATGTACTTAATTATATGAACGAGACAGGTACATCTTCGAGAGACACAGCTGCACTATTCAATATTTCATCTTCTGGCATGATTCGGAATTGGAAGTTGAAGTTTGAAGTTGGTGGTTATGATGCCCTTGTTTCTAAGAAAAAGGGGCATCCATCTATGAAAAAAGAGACAAAAAGAACAACGAAATCAACACCAGCTGAAGGATCTGTTGAGGCGTTAGAAGCACGAATTAAACAATTAGAAATGGAGAATGCGTACTTAAAAAAGTTGAATACTTTAGTTCAAATGCAAGAAAAATTACCAATCAAATCAAAGCGCAAGTAATTTATGAACTAAAGGAAATCTATGAAGTAGTGGAATTAAACAAAGTTGCTGATATTCCATGTAGTACGTATTATTACTGAGAGAAGCGTTTGAATCGTCATGATAAATACGCTGATGTGAAAGTCGCAATTCAGTCCATCTATCTGAATGCCATTGGCATAAAGTGTAAAGTCCGCATGAAGAAATATCGTTCGTATAAAGGTAACGTCGGAAAAATTGTCCCAAACATATTACAACGCGATTTTACAGCGAAAAAAATGAACGAGAAATGGGTAACAGACGTGACAGAGTTCCATCTATTTGGTGAGAAACGTTATTTATCACCCGTCCTTGATTTATGTAATGGCGAAATCATTGCATACACGGTCATGAAGCGTCCAGGCCAGGATGAAATTGCGTTATTAACCCATAACATTAATCAAATGTCAGAAGAAATTATGACCAGTATTGTCATGGAAAGAAAAGTTGAGCAGCAAAAGAATGACCTCATTACAAACGTTTCTCATGACCTAAGAACACCGTTTATTTGAAAGGTTTTATAAAAAGGATCCATCAAGAACAAATGTAATGGAGGGCTCGGGGCTTGGACTAGCGATTGCCAAAAGCATCGTGGAGCTTCACGGAGGAACAATTCACGCAAAATACAAGAACGAAACATTGTACCTTATTATCTCACTGCCCTTTACGGCGTAACTAATTTGTCCAAAGTGGATAAATGGTTATAGCATGATGTGGTTGTTCATGGCTGGCAAGCATATCCTGCATGGCAGCTAAGAAAGCAGTGTTTTTAATTAATATTTGAATTTCTGTCTGTTTGTATTGCTTTTGAAAATCAGTAATATAATCTCTAATGATTGAAAGGTTGTAGTGACTGTTAATTTCCACTTCAACGAAAAATGGCAATGTTAAATCAGGAAGCTTGGTACTACCACCGCGGCGAATCCAAACAGCTTCTTGTACATAATAACGGATGGGTAGTTGACGGTTACTGGCAATAAAAATATCCATAAAAAGCCCCCTTCTATGTCTATTTCAAGCCTAAAGGAAAATTCCTCAGTCGTCAAAAGAAAACATGTGGAAATCTTAACAGTGATTTTCTCATGTTTTTTTGTTTGCTTTTTGTTGAATTTTGTTTGATTATGTCCGTTTTTTGGACTAATTGTAAAGGTAGTGTAAACATTTATTTAATCCATTGTAAATGATATGTACAGAAAGCTTAAAACTATTAATAATAAAGTCTGACAACAAGGAAAGGGTTGAATAGATTGGATATCAATATACAGGAGATGATTTTCCAATTTCTTGGAGGGTTAGGCTTATTTCTTTTTGCTATTAAATTTATGGGAGATGGTTTACAGAAGGCTGCTGGTGACCGTCTACGAGATATTTTAGATAAATTTACTACAAACCCATTAATGGGTGTACTAGTGGGTATTATTGTTACGGTTCTTATACAGTCCAGTTCAGGAACCACTGTTATTACAGTAGGACTAGTAAGTGCTGGACTTATGAAATTGCGCCAAGCAATCGGCGTTATTATGGGTGCCAATATTGGTACAACTATTACTGCCTTTATAATAGGGATTGACGTAGGTGCATATGCATATCCCATTATGGCAGTGGGTGCCATTTGCTTATTTTTCTTTAAGAAAAGTATCATTCAAAATATTGGACAAGTACTTTTCGGGTTTGCTGGTTTATTTATTGGTTTAGAGCTCATGAGTGGTGGGATGAAGCCTCTTCGAGATTGGCAGCCATTTATAGATTTGACTATCCAAATGTCCGATGTACCGATTTTAGGTGTATTAGTAGGTACAATATTCACTTTAATTGTTCAATCTTCCTCTGCTACAGTTGGTATTTTACAAGGACTTTATGCTGAAGATTTAATTTCTTTACACGGAGCATTACCTGTTTTGTTTGGTGATAATATTGGAACAACCATTACTGCTATCTTAGCTGCCTTAGGTGCTTCTATAGCAGCAAAAAGAGCTGCTGCCACTCATTTACTATTTAACGTAGTGGGTACGATTATCTTTATGCTGATACTTGGCTTATTTACGAACTACGTAGAATGGATTGCTGGATTGCTTAATTTAGAACCAAAAATGCAAATAGCCTTTGCTCATGGAACTTTTAATGTCATTAATACGCTCGTTCAACTGCCGTTTATTGGCGTTTGGGCATATGTCGTAACAAAATTAATTCCTGGTGAAGATTCAGTCATCGAATATAAACCAAAATTTTTGGATAAAAATTTAATTGTTAAGTCACCTTCAATTGCACTAGGCCAAGCAAAAATGGAAGTCGTGCGTATGGGGGAATATAGTATTCTAGGATTAGAAGAAACGTTAACGATTTTAAAAACAGCTGACACAAAATTGGTAGGCAAGGTCGAACAATTGGAAGAAGCTATCAATAACTTAGATCGTCAATCTACAGAATATTTAATAGAGCTATCAAAGCAATCTCTATCGAACCATGATTCTCAGCTGCATCATGCTTTGTTTGACAATATTCGTGATATCGAGCGAATTGGTGACCATGTAGAAAATATTATCGAGCTTCTACAATACAAAGATAGTAATCGCGTCCGCTTAAGCGATCAAGCGCTGAAAGAGTTAGAAGATATGTTCATTTTTACATTAGCGACTGTAAAAATGGCTATCGAATCTCTCGACAAACAAGATCGATCTTTAGCACAGCAAGTGGTTGAAAAAGAAAATGAAATAGATAATATGGAGAGACGTTTACGTAAATTGCATATTAAGCGATTAAATGAAGGCGTATGCTCAGGTTCAGCAGGCATTGTATTTGCAGATATCGTCAGTAATTTGGAAAGAATCGGAGATCATGCATCCAATATAGCGGAAACTGTTATTTCCTAAAATGGAGCTGTTCAGTAGCGTGAAAACTACTGAATAGCTTTTTAATTGGCGTTCAATGGGATGGATAAGACATCCAAAATGGTGGATAAAGCCTTGAAAGTGACGGATAGAATCGTAAATGTAGGGGATAAAGCCTTGAAACCAATAGCTATCCATATTCATTAGTTGGTGCTGTAATAGTCGTAATCATAGGGGCGTTGAGTTTATGAGGTGGAGTAAAGTACGAGTATGAATAGTTTCTCTTAAAATGAAAAAAGTAAGTAAGACATGGTTGCGTCTTACTTACTTTTACTTTAATGGATATCTCTTTTCTTAAAGTTACCGCCACGAACTTCTGAAACATCAGAAATCACAACAAAGGCACCTTCATCAATATCTTTAATAATAGAAACTAGCTTGTTTTCTTCCATACGGTTAATGACACAGTTTAAAATTTCAGTTGGTTCATTGGAGAAGCCACCACGTCCATGTGTATAGGTAACACCACGTCCGAGACGAGCTTGGATTGCGTCCCCAATCTCCTCAGATTTTGCACTAACTACACGGACTTCTTTTGATTTCTCTAAACCAACCTGGATAATATCGATAACATTTTTCGCAATATAATATGTTAACGCTGAGTATAAAGCGCTCTCTAAGCCAAAGATAAAGCTTGCCCCTAAGAAAATAAAGGCGTTGATAAATAAGATAATATCGCCGACTGAAAATGGAATTTTACGTGATAGTAATACGGCTAAAACCTCCGAACCATCTAAAGCGCCACCGTTACGTAAGACAATCCCAATACCTACACCAAGCAGCATACCACCAGATAAGACAATTAGTAAGGGATCATTCGGTCCTAAAATGGTTTTAACATCATGTAAAAGAACCGTGGAAATGGATAATGCTGCGATACCAGCACTACTCATTAAGGCAAAGGTTTTTCCAACCTGCTTATAACCGATATAGACGAATGGGATATTTAGTACAAAGAGCAGTAAGCCTAATGGAATTTCAAATAGGTGAGCTCCCATAATACTGAGACCTGTTACACCACCATCAATAACAGCATTTGGAATCAATACAGCCTCTAGCCCGTAAGCAGCAATAACTGCCCCAATAATAATCATAATGAATTTTCGTGTGTTTTCTAGTGACTTTCCTTTTTTCATAAATCTTCTCCATTTCTTTACGTAAAATATTACTTAAGGTTTTGGAATAATATTTATAGCAATTGTTTTAGTCTCCGAACCTTTACTTGAGTCGGCCATATTATAGTATTTAGTTAATAAAGCGTTTAATTCATCATCAAAATTCTTGAATTGATCAACTGATAACGTCAAGTCAATAAAAGAAAAAGTAGCTAAATCTGCGGTACTTTCTTTTTCATCAAGTGAATGTAAATAATTTTGATATTGAGATAGTAGCGCTAATTGATAGTAGGAAATGTAATTTAATTTTTGCTTGGTTTTGAGCTGTGTCCACTCCTCCTTACTAAGTTTTGCTGCCCCTTCATTTAATGCATAGAACTTCTCTGTAACAGAACGTACTTTTCGCTCCTTCACAATTTTTATGACGTTTTCGTCCACTAAAATTTGGATATGTCGATATAAAGTAGCTTGCGGTACATCCTTAATGACTGAAATCATCTCCAAAGTGCTTAAGCCTTCTTCTTTATTGTGCATTAGAGCTTGTAAAATTTTCATTCTCACAGGGTGCATTAATACCTCTGCTTTATTGCGCATAAACCGATCCTCCTAATAAATGAATGAGATGGTATCAAGGAAAGCATTCGAATGTTCTCAAATTGAGAACATTATCAAAAAATATATTATAGGTTTTTTTTGGGGGTGTACAGTAAAAAGGTAATGTAATTTTTTTACGCTTATGTTATCATTATTGATAATGATAATGAATGGTGGGCTATAAATTTATGAAATTACACTATGGTTTTGAAGACTTAGGTCAAATGGATTGGGCAAGCATACTACCAATCCTTTTACCTTTTTTATTCGTAGGTTTTTTACTTATCGTTGTTGCACTTGTCGATCTATATCGGCACCGAGAAACGAGAGAAAATATACTAATGTGGGCAATTATTATTTTGTTCTTCAATACAATTGGTTCGGTTCTATATTTTGTAATAGGTAGAAAGGATGTAAATAAACATGCGCTTAGAAATTAATAATATTACAAAAAAATTTAAATATAAAACTGCCGTGAATAATTTTTCATTAATTATAGATACGAATGAATGTGTAGGGCTTATTGGATCAAATGGAGCAGGGAAATCCACATTAATTCAAATCATTGCTGACATTCTTTATGCAGATGAAGGAAACATCGTGCTTGATGGACAAAAAATTTCAAAGATGAAAAATCAAATTGGTTATTTACCACAGTACCCTAATTTCTTCTCGTGGATGACAGCATTTGAAACGCTATCCTTTATGGGGACACTTTCTGGCATATCAAAAAAACAATTACAAAAGGACATTCCAATTCTTTTAGAAAAGGTGGGCTTAGGGAAAGAAGCGCATGTTCATGTCGGAACATTTTCTGGAGGTATGAAACAGCGTCTTGGCATCGCACAAGCTTTATTACACAAGCCAGCTTTAATAATTATGGATGAACCGGTATCAGCACTAGATCCAATTGGTAGACGTGAGGTGTTGAATTTATTAAAACACATCAAAAAAGAAACGACCATATTACTCTCTACACATATATTAGGCGATGCGGAGGAGGTTTGTGAGCGCTTTGTGGTCATTAAAAATGGTTACAAAATAGAAGATGCGACAAAATTAGAGTTACTGAATCGCTACCAAGACTCAGCTATCTTTATAATGATTCAAAAGAAAGATGTTAAGTGGCTAAAAACGATTGAACAGTTACCGTATGTAAAGAAAATCGAAGGTTGTGGTGATGGCTTTAAAGTATATGTCAATCAGTTGGAAGCGGATGCCCATCGATTACTACAGTACGGATTGGATTCTAACGTGATATTTACAAAGTTTAATCTTGGCGTTCAAGAAAGCTTAGAAGAAATATTTTTAGAATTGGTGGTGTAGCGGGAGTGAATACATTTATAGCATTAAGTAAAAAAGAAATGAATCAAATGACAAAGGAGTATAAGGTCATTTGGCTACCCATTGTATATATTCTACTAGGTCTAACTCAGCCAATCATGATGTATTTCTTGCCTGCTATTTTACAATCAATGGGTGGTATTGAAGGGATTATGATTGATCCAACATTGACAAAGCCAGAGGGACAAGAAGTGCTTGCCTCAACCCTTAATTCGCAATTTGATCAATTAGGTATAATCATACTTGCCATTGCAACGATGGGTATTATTCAAGGAGAAAAAGCCAATGGAATGATGGCATTCATTCTCACAAGGCCTGTATCTATCTCCTCCTACCTGGGTAGTAAAATCCTTACTCATTATGTTTTAGCTGTTTTATGTATTACGATTGGCTATGCAATGTCCTTTGGCTATACATCTTATTTATTTACCTCTGTACCGATAACGCGTGCATTAATGGCTTTAGCATTTTATTGTATTTGGCTGTTGTTTGTTATTACATTTGTTGCCATGATCAGTACCTTTTTTAACAGTTCACCATTTATTGCTTTAATCAGTATTAGTGTTTTATTCATTTGTCGTTTTTGTGCTGGCTTACATCCAATTTTAGATGTTATTAATCCAGCTAGTAATAGCTTGTATGCGACTACGATATTAATGACAGGTGACGTAGCAACATGGTATGGCTTTAATTTTGTTGTCACAATAATACTTGTACTATTCATGGTGGTTATCATGCATCATTTTATTGCTAAAAAGAAATTTTAATATGAAGGAAATCCTCGGCAAATGAATGTAAAAGTAAATCGTAAAAGCAAAATTCCCTATTATCAGCAACTCACACAGCAGCTGCTTTTATCCATAACGACAGGAATTTTAAAAAAGGGAGACCATTTGCCTTCTATTCGTCAGCTAGCGGCACAAACCAACCTTAATCTGCATACAGTTCATAAAAGCTACAAAGAGCTTCAGAAAAAGGGTATTATTACCATTAAACCTCATTCTAGAGCAGTCGTTAGTGTAGATTCTAGCAAGGCAAAGACTATTTCACTTCAACAACTTTCTATGAGTGTGGAACAAATATTGATAGAAGCGTATCTTTTGGGAATTAAAGAAGGGCAACTTGAAGAAATGTTTCAGGAGAGTTTACGAAAATATTATACGGAGAGTTAGAGTGAAAGAGAGGGCTTCTACAATGCCCCAAAAACTATCCAACCGTTACTGTTACTGACTGTTAAAGAAATTGCATAAAAGGCTGCATAGACAATATTCCGCTATAAAAACCAAAGCTTTCATTTGTGAACGTTATTTTATTTGAAGTTGTATGAATAATTGAAGAATCGATATAAAGATACAGCTAAAAAAATAAGGATGAAAAAGGTAATAAGGAAATTACAATCGGTAAAATAAAGCCCAGTAGTGCAATGGCAGTGACTACGCCAACAACAGCTAAAGCAATTATTCCCCAAAATGCGAGTTGGTCAAATATACATGGAATTTTAGCGAAAAAAATTGTTAAAATTTCTAAAATAATCCAGTCGGGGCTGCTAATGAGAAAAGCACCAACTGCAATCATGATGATTAAGCGGAAAAAGAATTCTCTTTAATTTTCATAGGGCATGACGTGTGAGTAATGTGCCAGAACGGTTGTCTTCGGCGAATTACGGTGCTGGACAGTTCTTCGAGTGCTCTTGTCGACGATCTGCCGGCAATCACGGGATGCCTTTTTTGGAGAAGTTTATGCCTGGGATATATGAGCCCGTATGATGAAAGTTTTTTCATTTCATCATGGTGGGCTACTTAGTGGGATGCTTGGTGACAAGAGAAAGGTTAAATTAGAGAGGGGAAAAATTACGTGATGGCGAGTGTTTAGGAATCAATCCTATTAAATTGGAGAAATAAAATTATTCTTTCATCAAATGTAAATAATTAAAAGCGATTTTTAACAACATAATTGTATTTAAGTTATTGAAGTCTATATTCATTAACTCTGAAATTAACTTCATACGATATCTAATTGTGTTTTTATGTAAATATAATTGTTGAGCTGTAACTTCTATATTCATATTACTTTTTATAAAATGTTCCAAGGTATCGAGAAAGTTAGATTTATTTTTTTTATCATACTGTATTATTGGATCAAGTGTTTCCATATAAATATATCTCATTTCTAAATCTGAGTTTTCTGAGTATAAAACCCTTTCTAAATATAGGTTGGAAAATTCAACAATAATTAGTCTAGAGTCTTGTACGTTAGCGGATTGTTTGACTATCGTGTTTAATGCAATCCTTGCTTCTCTATAACATTCCTTCAAAGAATTAAAATTATATTTTCTACTTACACCTACTGAAAATCGTATTTTTGGAAAATGTTTACTTATATCATATACCAAATGATCTAACAGGGACCTATAGTTATTTATGGGTAATAAAATAATTATTTTGCTATTTAAATCTAGGCCGGTTAATATATTATTTTCTTTACATAGGTTAGACCAATTAAAGAAACTTAGAATTTCATGATAGGAAGGCAACGTAATCGCGTTATTTATAGGCTGGATTTGAACAAGTGCTAAAATATACTGATCATGTAAAG
The DNA here is from genome assembly GCF_049315265.1 of Lysinibacillus sp. NPDC056220. Lineage (NCBI taxonomy): Bacteria > Bacillati > Bacillota > Bacilli > Caryophanales > Bacillaceae > Lysinibacillus > Lysinibacillus sp. NPDC056220. The sequence continues at coordinate 201,885 of NZ_JBMOXD010000001.1, read as the reverse complement.
TTATATCTAAATCAATCAACTTTTTATTTAATAGCTCTTTAGTTTGATAGTTATCATTGATCAAATCCAACAAAAATTCATTCATTTGGCGTTGTTCAATAGATTTTATAATATTTTGTTGCTCTACATGTAAATTAGCTATTAGCGCTGCGTGTTCGATTGCAACAGGGGCTTCTGCTGACTCCTCATTTAATAACCCCCAAATAAAAATTCCTCCCTCTAAAGTGTTTTTTTCATTAATCCATTTGATTGTAAAATTAATATTTTTATAGCGGACTTCTTCTATTTCATTGCCGATTCCACTAAAGACAGTTGTTATAAGATAATCCAATTCTAAATCATGTTCAAATTTCTCAGGATAATCTATACGGATATTCAAACCTTTAAGATAAATTGTTAAAGGAATTCCTATAATTTTATATAAAATTTCTGCTAGACTGTCTATTTTTTTTCTTTCTTTCAAATAAGTATGAAATTTATTATAGACGTTGTTTAATGCTTCTATTTCTTGATTTCTAAATTTATTAATAGTGTTTGTAATTTCTCCTAAATATTCAGTCCAGGGATATTCATTATTTAATGAAATAATAAGAAAGCCTTTTTTATTACAATATTCTATTAATTCACTTGGGATATAAGGAATATGTCTTCCAATTTTAATACCTAATCCAAAGCATTTTCTTTCAATTAATACTTTTATAAATGCCAATAAATCACTTTCCCAAGATTGCATTTGATTAGAATTTACGAAAAAACCTGTAGTAAGTACAAAATCGCCTGAACTTAACCACTTATCGCCGTCAGGAGCATCGATAAATGTTACGTTTTTAATTTTTTGTGCTAGTGGACAAACTGTGATAACTTCCGTATTTTCAAAACAACCGAGAGCAAGCAATTCCTTACAATTCATAAAATCCCCCCCTTTTTTATTCAAAAGTACAATAATTTCAATCTTAATTTAGATAATTATACAACAAATGAAGCTATATAATTGCAAATAAGTCAGAATATAAAGAATTTTCTGTTATGGAGGGATTGAAAATTATAAATGAAGAAGTTGTAGATATGGAGATTGTAAATAAGGAAAGAGTAGTGAATTTATTAAGATGTTTAGTACAAATTAATACTGTAAATCCTCCTGGTAATGAGAAGGAACTTGCCTCACTTTTAGATGTATTTGTAAAAGATTTTGGTTTAGAAACAAAAATTATAGAGTCATTAGAAAATCGATCTACTATAGTCATTTACTTACGAGGTAAAAATAAGAATGCGAAGAAGCTTTACTTCAGCGGTCATTTAGATACTGTACCGATTGGGGAAGATGAATGGGATTATGATCCATTCGAAGCAAGGGTAGAAAATGGCTTAATTTATGGACGAGGTACTTGCGATATGAAAGGTGGGGTAGCAGCACTCATAGAGGCTATGCTAATTCTTAAAGAATCTGGAACCGTATTAGAACATGACATCATATTTTTAGGAACTGCAGGTGAGGAAGTAGATTGTTTAGGTGCACGGACCCTAATGGATAATGGAGTTATAGAAAATCCTGGTGCCATAGTTATTGCGGAACCTACTAGTTTGGAAGTATTTATTGGACATAAGGGTGTGCTTTGGCTTGAAATTAGTACCTTTGGTAAAACAGCACATGGCTCAATGCCTAAACAAGGAATTAATGCTATTTCGAATATGTTAAAGATTTTAGAAGAACTAAATAACTTAGCATTCCCTTTAAAAGATGAGCTATTAGGAAGTACTACAATGAGTGTTAATAGGATTGACGGTGGGGTTGCAACAAATGTTATTCCTGATAAATGCACAGTCGCAGTTGATATTAGAACAGTAACGGCTGAGACAAATGAGTTAGTGATAAAAAGTATTGAAGAAGTGATTAGAAAACTAAAGTCGAACGATCCATCTTTTGTAGCTAGTATTAGTGTTTTACAAAATTTAAGACCTCTCTTAAATGATAGCAAAGACAAATTCATACAATATGCACAAAAATTGAATAAGGATTTAAACTCAAAAGAAATTGAAAATATTGGTGTCAATTACTATACAGACGCATCTATCTTCGGAAAATCATTGGATTGTCCAATAATAATTTATGGTGCTGGGGATGAAAAACTAGCCCACCAGCCAAATGAAAATATTGAAATTGAGAGTTTAATTAAATCAATCAATTACTATGTTAATCTAGCAAAAAATTTCCAGGACATTTATTAAATCTAAGGAGGACTATAAAATGGGTGAATTAAATAATACTGAATTTATGTCAAAAACGACGGTGTACACAGGATCGGGGAGTTTGAAGTTTCTCTCAACTACTGTTGAAAAGTTTGAAGACGGTAATATTTTAGTAGTTACTGATAAAGGAATTGAGGCTTCTGGTATTTTAAACAAAGTTATTAATTCATTGGAAGGCGTCTCAACAGAAAAGCATATTTTTAATGACGTCAAACCGAATCCTAGTGTTACAGCTACTAATGCAATCTATGAATTATATAAAGATAAAGGGATTAAGAAAATTGTTGCAGTAGGTGGAGGAAGTGTTATTGATACAGCCAAAGCATTAGCTGTACTTTTTACAAATGGAGGATCAATTTCTGATTACTTTGGCTTTGACCTTTATCAAAATCAACCGTTACCAGTTTTCGCTATCCCAACTACAGTTGGAACAGGAAGTGAAGGTGGTCATGCAGCTGTAATTACTGAAGATGATAAAGAATTGAAAACAAAGAAATTGGTATTTGGAGAGGCACTATTCCCTAAAGCAGCTATTTTAGATGGCGATTTATTATTAGGAATGCCTAGTTCGCTAGTTTCAACGACAGGAATGGACGCACTTACTCATGCTATTGAGGGGTATGTTTCTAGAAATGGGTCTATTTTGACTGATGCTCTTAACCTTCATGCAGTAAAAGTAATTGGAGAAGCTATATTAGAAGCAGTGGCCGATACTACTAATGTTTCAGCTATGAATAAAATGGTACAAGCAAGCGCTTCAACTGGTATCGGTATGTCAAATGGTGGCTTAGGCTTAGTGCATGGAATTTCACATGCTATCGGTGCACAATTTGATGCACCTCATGGAATCGTAAATGCAATTTTATTACCGTATGTATTGGAATATAACTGGATTTCTAATCCAAAGAAATTTGCAGATATTGCTCAAGCTTTACGTGTAAATACTTGGGGAATGTCAGTCGAGGATGCAGCTAAGGCTGGGGTAAAACGTGTTAAAGAACTAACATTAGAGGTTGGGATTCCAGCGAAATTAAATGATATTGGGATTGATAAATCAAGCATTGATGTCTTAACTGATATTGCATTCAACGATGAATTATATATGAATGCAAATCCTAGAAATGCAACGAGAAAAGATATTTATACTATTTTATCGAAAGCTCTATAAATCAAAAAAGGAGAGTGTGATTATGAATAAAACAATTGAGATTTGTCAAAAAGTGTCTGAATTTTTAGAGAACGATGCGTATCTGTATATTAATGGTGAATTTGTACCTTCTTCAAATAATGTTACTTTTGAGACATTCAATCCAGCTAATAATGAAGTATTAGCAAAGGTTCATGAGGCAAGTGTGGAAGATGTGAATAAAGCGGTCTTAGCAGCTAAGGAAGCATTTGAGAATGGTCCGTGGTCTACTATGACTCCAGCTGAAAGAGGAAGTCTAATTTATAAATTAGGCGAACTCATTGATGAGCATAAACAAGAGCTAGCAGAAATTGATAGCTTAGACAATGGGAAACCTATTACGGAACTATTCGAAAACGATATTCCAAATGCTGTAGGCCAATTTAAATATTTTGCTGGTTGGGCGACTAAAAATATGGGTCAAACCATTCCGATCGGCGATAACTTTTTAAACTATACACGTCATGAACCAGTTGGTGTAGTTGGTCAAATTATTCCTTGGAACTTCCCTTTAATGATGGCATCTTGGAAAATTGCTCCAGCATTAGCTACAGGCTGTACAGTTGTCCTTAAATCAGCAGAACAGACACCCCTTTCTGTATTATATTTAGCTAGATTAGTAGAATTAGCAGGAATCCCTAAGGGTGTAGTAAATATTATTTCTGGTCACGGTGAAACTACAGGAGATGCATTGGTTAAGCATCCATTAGTCAATAAAATCGCATTCACAGGTTCTACTGCTGTAGGTCAAATTATTATGAAAGAAGCCGCAAATACAATGAAGCGAGTAACATTAGAATTAGGAGGTAAGTCTCCGAATATTGTCCTATCTGATGCAAATTTAGAGAAAGCAGCTGATGGAGTATTTGCAGGCATAATGTATAACCAAGGTGAAGTATGTAGTGCAGGTTCCAGAGTTTACGTGCATGAAGATATTTATGACATTTTTATTGCGAAATTAACTGAACGTGCCGAAAAGGTGAAACTAGGTAGTGGATTATCTCACAATACGACGATGGGATCTTTAGTTTCACTAGAACAAAAAGAGCGTGTAGTAAATTATATTAAAATTGGACAAGAAGAGGGAGCGAAAATCTTATATGGAGGTAAAGCATCAGAGCAAGGATGCTTCGTTGAACCTACAATTTTTGTAGATGTTAATGATTCTATGAGAATTTCTAGAGAAGAAATTTTTGGTCCGGTTATGGTAGTGTCTAAATTTAATTCTGAAGAAGAGATAATTCATCGAGCTAATGATTCAGAATTCGGCTTAGGAGCTGGTATTTGGACTGAGAACTTAACAAAAGCACATCGACTTGCAAACAAATTAAAAGCCGGTTCAGTTTGGATTAATTGCTACAATGCAACAAATCCTGCATCTCCATTTGGTGGATATAAAAAGTCAGGGTTTGGCCGTGAAATGGGGTCATACGCTTTGGATAATTATACTGAAGTGAAAACAGTTTGGGTAAATTTATTTTAATAAAATTATATTTCCATATATTTAGGGATATCGATCGAACAAATGATGTAATTCAAACAGTATAAATAAGACAGCTATATTATCTCATATAGCAAGTTTACATTAATCTAGCTGTTTTTATGATAATTCATGTCCATTTAGTCTTAGGCTTTCAAGTAATGATTTAAAGTTTTTTAATCATTCATAAATTTCCTTATAAAGGGAGGAATAGCATGGTTACTAAATATATTATCGTCTCCATTTTTTTGGTTATATTATTTGCGGTATCCTACAATACGTTCAGAAAGATAAAAACTTATCAAGATTATAATTTGGCTGGCAAAGGAACAGGATTATTTGCATTAACGGCAACTCTAGTAGCAGCAGAGTTTAATACAGCAACTTTAATAGGTGGAGCTTCTGTAGCTTATCTATTTGGTACTGTTGGTATGTGGTATACATCTTTAATATTTATTGCGGTATTTCTTGCATACGCATTTACGGTTGCTAAAAAATATAGGAAATTAAATATTTCAACCATTTCTCAATTTTTTGATAAACGTTTTAAGAATGAAAAATACTCAGAACTTATAAGATTTATGTCAGCCATCATCACATTGTTCTATACATGGCTAGCACCAGCTTCGTATCTAGCAGGTTTAGCAGTAATAGGAAGCGTTTTACTTGGGGTAGATCCAGTAATCTTTTCCATAACAATTGTAGTGATTTGTCTAATTTTAAGTATCACTGGTGGATTATTGACAGCAATTGGTATTGATGTTGTAGCATTTATAATGATTATGATTGGGATTCCAACAATTTTATTTATTGGTATTAGTGCAGCTGGTGGATTTGGAAGTTTGAGTCAAGTATACGAACCGAAACTTTTATCTTTGGCACCAGTTTGGGATACAGAGGTTAACTTCCCTATCGCATTGACATGGGGCCTGCAAATTCTGTTCTTATATATTGCTGCCCCTTGGTATGGTCAACGAATCTTCTCAGCAAAGAATGAAAAAGTTGCTTATACAGCTATGCTATGGAATACATTTTTCATTGTAGTGTTATACGGTATGGTCGTTTTAGCTACAATGTTCTCAAAAGTTGTATTCCCAAGTCTGGATAAACCAGAGGAAGCGTTACCTTTATTAATAGCAACTCAAAGTAACTCATTAGTACAAGGATTACTATTAGTAACATTATTACTTGTAGGGGTTAGCACTCTGATTGCAGTTTGGAATTCTGCAGTTTCAATCATTGTAAATGATGTTGTACGCAGATATTTCTTGAAAAATAAAGGGGATAGACAATTCATAATTGCTTCAAGAATATGTTTTGTTATAATTGCAGCTTCTACATTAATTTTTGGGATCGTTTTCATTGGAAATATTCAAAACTCATTGCTGTTTTTATCAACTTTTACAGGTATAGTGGCAATTCCGATACTAATTTCATTGTATTGGAAAAAGTACAACAGCTTGGGTGCACTTTCATCAATGATTTCAGGGTTAGCATATTCCGGAATCGCTATAACTTTAAGCTTCCCAATTTATTTTATTAGCCCTATTGCTGTAATTGTAGCTACTATTGTAGGAATAATAGTTTCTTTGGCAACATCTAAAAACCATGTTACCGATAACCAAGAGTTTTATGAATTAATTGAATCACCTTTAGAATTAGAATCCCATGAAACTGAAAGTGTATTCATTCCTAAAGAATCAAACTAAGTGGGGAGAGAGTTATTAATCAGCTCAGTCGCAATGTCAGTATGCGAGGTATTGCCGATGGCGCTTTAAAGGGTTATTCATCAACTTTTAGTGTTGATAAAGATAAAATCGATCCATTTAAAATACCTGCGCCTGAAGATGTTTTAAAAAGGGCGGAAAATACCGATATTTGGCGTCAGATCTAATTAATAATAGTTCAGGCACAATTATTAAGGGACGAGCAGATGATAATAGTTTTTACTACTATGAATTTCCCCAATAGAAATGACAATTTACAGAGACTGATTATAACAATGAAGACCACTCCGTAAAGGGTGGTCTTACTTATATTTCTTTTATGGGAATCAGTGTACCGCCACCAATATAAGACAAATTAGCATTCTATCAACCTGAGCTGTTTCCAATTTAGACATATGAAGGTACATAGGCCCATAAAAATTTTATCAGGGAGCGCCTTATTTAAATCAAAAACACCGCTACAATCGTCGTCACAACAAGCCCAATGGCTACAGGAATTAAGTTCCGCCTTGCCAGTTCAAATGGGCTGACATTACAAATAGCAGCAGCTGGAATTAAAGCCCAAGGAATCAAGGTACCGCCACCAACCCAAATCGCTGTGATTTGCCCTAAAGCAGTTAAAGTGGCTGTTCCCCCACCAATGGCATTCCCAAATAGACTGCCAATCGAGCCTGCTAAAGAAATTCCAGAGAAGCCCGAACCATCCAATCCAGTAATAGCTCCAACAACCGCTAACGTCATAACAGCAATTTCCTTTGTTAAAGGTACGACCGCGGCAAGGCCAACTCCAAGATCATTAACAATGCCGTGTGAGGTAGCGGGGAGATGGTCCCCGATGATTTGTGTAAAGCCAGCATCTCCAAGATAGAAGAATGCGGCGATTGGGATAACAGGGCCGAAAACTTTAAAGCCGAATTGGAACCCTTGTATCAAATAGCTTGTTGTCTTCTCGAGACCCTCCGCTTTATGAGTAACAATACTAAGCAAAAGTAGGATAAAAACAGAGGTTCCACCGATTAGAGCAGTTGCATCGCCGCCCGTTAATTTGAATACTGACATCGTGATTACATCTAATATAAAGGCAATGGGAATAAGCACGGCGAAGAAACGCTTTTGCCCAATTGACAGTAAATGTTCAGTAGTTTCTTTTTCGCCAGCTTCCTCTTCCTCGTTGACCGTATTGAAAAGTAACGTTCCTCGTTTCATATCTCGCCGTAAGAAAATATAAGCAACAATTGTCGTCACAACCCCCATAGTAATAACGAGTGGAATACTAGCCGTAACCACATCTCCAACAGGTATACCTGCTGCATCAGCGGTTAGTTTTGGAGCCCCTTGTATGACAAAATCACTCGATAACGCCATCCCATGCCCAAATAAGTTCATCGCCATGGCAACGCCAAGTGCAGGAAGCCCCGCACGAATCGCAACAGGCAACAAAACGGCTCCTAACAACGCAACAGCCGGTGAAGGCCAGAAAAACCAAGAGATTAACATCATCAAAAGACCAATTGTCCAATAGGCAAGTGCGGGTGTCTTAATTAATTTGGTAAAAGGAGCAATCATAATCTCATTAATACCTGAAGTTATCATTACTCGACTCATGGCAACAATAATCGAAATAATCAAAATGGTGGATAACAACTCTGTAATGGCGTAAATAAAGCTGTTAAAAATACCACTAATGGACGAAGTTAAATTGCCAGTCGCAATGATCGCTAGCATGAAGATGCCAAGTATACAAATGAGGGTGGTATCACGACGTTTAACCATAAATCCGATGATGAGCACAATGAAAATAACGTAAATCCAATGGAGAGCTGTGAATTCAATCCCCATAATGTTTCCCCCTCAATATTCGACCTGATTTTATAGAATATGAAGAGAAAAAAAAGATGGTGATGATTTTGAAAAATTTCGAGCGTGGTGGAAGTTCTTGTAAATTTATAAGGTAAATAATAACTATTGATGCTGAAAAGCATAAAATTAATGAAAAGGGCCGTGCTACACGTTGAAGTAATACTTTGAAATGATGAAGGAGCAAGAATAATAAGCGATAGCATTGTTACGAAGAAGAACGCTAATCAAGAGAAAAAAACCTAGCCATTATGTATAAATATTAATAGGTAAAAAATATAGTATGACAGTAATTATTACTTCGTATTGACTTTATAGATACAACACTTTATTATATAGACCAGTCATTATAATTCGGAGGGGAACATGCCTAGAAATCAAGAAAGTAAAATGAAAATTTTATCGACGGCGTCAGTACTATTTCAAAAACAAGGGTACCACGCTACTGGATTAAATCAAATTATTAAAGAGTCGGGTTGTCCAAAAGGTTCGCTTTATTATTATTTTCCTGAAGGTAAGGAACAATTAGCGACAGAGGCAATTAACAGAACAAAGGATCTTGCTGTTCAAGAGCTAAGAAATTTATTTTCACAGCATGATGATGTCATAAAAGCTTTAGAGTGTTTTTTTGATCAATTTACAAGTTTTGATTCGAAAGTTGCCCATGATGGGATCCCATTAGCACTTATTTCTTTGGAAACTTGGCATATGAGTGAGCAACTTCGTTTAGCATGCAAGGATGCTTATGAAGCACTTATTTTGATAGTAAAGGCAAAATTTATTCAATCAAACTGGCCCCCTGATGAAGCTACAGAAATGTCGTATTTAGTCTTTAGCATGATAGAAGGTGGCAGTATTTTTGTACTCACTTCCCAATCAAATGAACCACTTAAAAGAATATGTAAAACGATTATAGAATTACTCGAGATAAAACAACGTGAAATTAGAGGAAATAGAGGGATATAAAAAGCGATACATGCTCAAAGAATGAGGTTTTCATACATTGGAATACTAATAAACAAAAGTTATATAGCCAGAATTCAAAAGGAGGTATGGTTTATGCCATTGGATAACATTTCAAGTAACTAATAGTACAAACTAAGGAGTGCTTGAAATTTGCTAAAATCATATATTCATTCATTTTTAAACACAAAGGAAGAGGAATTTAGTGGAAATATATTAGTAGTTCGTCAAGGAGAAACCATTTATAAAGAATCTTTTGGAAAAGCAAATTATGAATGGGACATACCAAATACCGCTATAACTAAGTTCCGTATTGGGTCAGTAACAAAAATATTTACTGCCATTGCAATTTTAATACTAATGGAAGAAAAAAAGTTATTGTTACATAATACTGTAGCTGATTTTATTCCGAACTTTCCAAAAGGCAACCAAATTACGATTGAACATCTATTAACTCATACATCTGGCATTGGTAATATAACTGATCAACCTGATTTTTTATTAAAATCTTATCAGCTACAATCTCCAGATGATTTGATAAATTGGATTGCTTCATGTTCATTCAAATCTTTACCAGGGAAAGATTTTAATTATTCTAATTCAGGATACATTGTGTTAGGTAAGATACTTGAAGTAATAAGTGGTTTAAGTTATGAAGAATTTCTTAAACAAAAGATTTTACAGCCTCTATCCATGTTAAATACGGGTCTTGATTCTAACGAAGCTATTCAAAAGCATAAAGCAAGTGGTTATGAGTTGGATAAAAATAATAATATTTATCATGCTAGTTTCATCAATATGTCTAACACTTATTCGGCTGGAGGGTTATTTTCAACAGTTGAAGATTTACATTTACTTGATGATGGAATAAAAAGTAATAGTTTATTAACCAAAAATATAACATCTCAAATGTTTTCATCAGGTCGTTTTGGCTATGGATATGGATGGAACATTACGAAGACAAAAAAGAATAATATGCTCATTTTTCATCATGGGGGCATTAATGGTTTTACGTCCTCATACTTGAAGTTGCTAGAAAAGAACGTGACGATTATAGTTTTAAGTAATATGTCGACGTTATTAACGTCAACAGTTGCTAATGAAATTGTTGCTTATTTAGAGAATTGCAACTAAGGGTAAGACACTTTTTTTTATTTGGATGAAATTGCTAGAGCAGAGTCTTATTGAGGCCTACAAATTGTTAGATAATAACTAGCAATTTGTGGGCCATTTTTATGGCATAATACTGTGCAATTTATCTATCAAACTAGCTCCATATACAGGTCTAATCAACCTAACAACTACTTTTTTAGCATGTTTTAATTTTCTCTAATTACGTACCCACAAACAAGATAATTGAAAGAATTGAATTTTTATAATAGAATACTTTTATAGATTATCGATAATCTATAATCCATAATATATAACACCTGTAGCTAATCACCCTATACACTGAACTATGTTAAAATAAAACATATAAATTTATTGGAGTGGTTTAATGGGGTTTGATGAAAATTCAATTTCAAAAAAAACAATTTCTGAACAAATAGCTGAACAATTATTATTTCGCATATTTTCTGGTTATTATGAACAAGGTCAGCGCTTAATAGAAGCGGAAATTGCAAAAGAGTTACAAGTAAGTCATGCACCTGTCCGAGAGGCACTTTATCTTTTACAAAAAGATGGTGTAGTTGAAAAAGTACAACATAAAGGTGTAAGAGTGAAGACTATATCCGATCAGGAATTGAAGGATTATTTGGAAGCGCTTTATAACCTATTGGATTTTGCACTGACTAAATGTGAACCTAAATGGACTGGTGATTTGCAAAATGAACTATTAATTCGTTTTGAAGCGATGAAACAAAAAAAGTCTGCTGAAAATATTTATGAATATGTTGTTTCGTTTGCTCATTTATTACAGTTGTTTTTTGATGTTTCAGGAAATATTGCGATGCTACGATTCTTTAAAGAAACAATCTTTGTTACAAATGTAGCTGCCCAAACAAAATGGAAAATGAATCTAGTTGAGTCCTACCATATGTCCATCAATACATTTATCAGATGTATAGAAGCGTCAGATTTTGATCATGCACGAGTAGCTATTAAAGATGTTATTTTATGGTACCAATTTAAATAATTTTATGGGGGTAACATAAATGAAAGCTGCAGTTTGGCATGGTGTGAAAGATATTAGAGTAGAAGAGGTTGAATTACGTACTTTAAGAGAAGATGAAGTGAAAGTAAAAGTAGCATGGGCTGGTATTTGTGGCAGTGATTTGCATGAATACGAAGAAGGTCCAGTTTTTGTACCAGTTGATGTGAAAGCTGATTTAACAGGTGAAGTTGCCCCACTTACAATGGGTCATGAATTTGCTGGTATCATCGAGGAAGTTGGTTCTAAAGTTACGGACTTACAGGTAGGAGACCGAGTGGTCATCAATCCTACTTTAACTTATAGAAACAAACATGAAGATGTCGATCGATATGATGGATTTAACTTTATAGGATTACATGGAGACGGTGGATTTGCGGAATATGTCAATGTCCCTGCAACAAATATACACCGTTTAGCAGATAACTTAACATTACAAGATGGTGCACTAGTAGAACCAATGGCAGTAGCTGTACAAGCTGTCAAAGATGCTGGCGTTACATTAGGAGATTCTGTTGCAGTATTTGGAGCTGGCCCAATCGGATTATTAACAGTCATCGCTGCAAAAGCATCTGGTGCAAGCAAAGTCATCGTATTAGATTTATCTGATGAACGATTAGAAAAGGCAAAAGAATTGGGTGCAACCCATGCTATTAATTCAGGTAAAGAAAATCCTGTACAGGCAGTTCGAGCAATTGTAGCAGATGGTGTTGATGTATCTTTTGAGGTTGCTGGTGTAGCTCCTACCTTTAAACAGGCAATAGATGTTACAAAACCTCGTGGGAATATGATGATCGTTTCTATTTTTGCTAGACCAATTGAATGGAATCCAATGCAACTTACAAATACAGGTGTTAATGTACTATCATCCATTGTCTATACACCATCCATTTTTCAAAGAACAATTGATGCAATGAGCGCTGGTCAACTAAATCCACAAGGAATCATTACAAGTCAAATTGAACTAGATGAAATTGTTGACAAAGGATTTAAAACATTAACAAGCGACAAATCGCAGTCTAAAATTTTAGTTTCTATTAGTGGAGAAAATTAATAATCTAAATCTATTCTTCGGGAGCATGGCTAATGGCAGCCATGCTCTTTTCTTATTTTTATAGTCTGCTACTGAGGTGCATTTTAGCTTTAAAAATATACCTTAATTTCTTTCTCTTGCCCTTTGTGTGTCTCTAATATTCTTTTGAACCGTGATGGATGCAAATAAACTAAGAACAAATGACATCCCATAAAATCCTTTTTCGCTTAAAACAATACTTTCAGCATTGTATAATCCAATAGCCATTAATAAAATAGATACTATAAGTGCAATCCAACTAATACCATAATACATATTTGTAACGGGTATTCCCTCATCCTTATCTCTTACTGATTTTTGTAGAGATACTGCCGAGTAAAGTCCTAATACTAAAACTGCTAAGTAATATCCAGTTTCGTTTAGTGGCATCGTTGCGTTAAACAAACCTATAAAATAAGCAGTAACACCCACTAACAATGCAGCCCAAGAAGCACCCTTAAAAGCAGCAGTCGGTTCTCCCTCCTGCCTTTCCACTTTGATTTTTGGAGCTGGCTGTTTTTCCTTTTCTTCTGAACTCTCAGTTTGATTCGACAATTTTCTCCTCCTTCTATCACTGTATAATAACTTCTTCATCTACAGGAAGTTATGAGAACAGAAACATATATAGGCATTATTTGAATTTTTTTCTTCTTCCTTAGCATCAGGTTTACTATCTTGAATAGGGTGCCCTTGCCTATATCAGGGTTCAGTTCATTCCTCTAAAGCTATTTTTTAACTTAATTGAACAATCGTTAATGCGCGGCTGCCATATCCAGATACAGGATTTCCAGCTGCACTTACGCCAACTACATCTCCAGGATTTAAAGGAGTTTGAATGATATAGGCTGAACTACTTCTATTAGCCACATTAAATATTGCCTCTCCTGTGCCATCATAAATGGGAACTCCATTGATTGTAATGAATACTGTGAAAAATGGCTGAGTTGGATCTGGAGCTGCAGTGGCCTCTGAATTTATAGAAATTGTAATCTGGTATATCCCACTTTCAAGAACTACCAATTCATTCCCAGAGCTACTTACTGTAATATTTTTGGATAACGGACCTACTTCATCAAATGAAATGGGTGTCCGAGTGGGTCCAACCACAGATTCTAATACTAGGCTTCTTAGTGAACCATAACCCAACACGCCTCTTTCAGCAGGCGCAATTGGACCAGAAAGAGCAACGATTTTTCTAAAGAAATTGTTTTCATTTTGACAAATACATTTATGCATTTGGTTAAATAACATATTTTTCACCTCAGTAATATAATTAAAGTATTATATTATATTCCTTTAGAAAGAAGGTACTTGTACGAGTGTCCAATATGTATAAATAAGAGTACGACAATTGAGTGGCTAATATGACTGATTGTCAGGCTATCATAACTCGAAATACTATGTCTACTCGAATCCAATGGAGAGCTACTAATTTAATTTTCCCTTCAATATGCCAATACTAAAATCAAGGATGGGAATGGTTTCATATATTAGGCAGTGTTTACTCCTGATAATATGTACCATACTGCAGGTAAAGGAATGGAAACGTTAGGGCTTACCTATGAATAAAATTTTTGAAACTATCATTCTCGTAACGGAGCGGTGGTAAGGACCTGTTTACGAACAAATGAAATAAATCATGATGGCGAAATCTGTTTTACATATTAATGAGCTGTAAAGAGCAAACGCCATAGATGCCCCTATAAATACAATTAAAACAACAGGTACTTATACTGGATGGGAATGCAAAAAATTAAACAATTTATATTGAATGATCCTCTATACAAACATTATTATGGATAGTCAAAAAAAGAGGTTGAAAATGATGAGTAGTGATTATTCCATTACTAGGTGCAACTTTTGTTGCTGTAAGGGGTAGGGGCTCTTTTGAAGGAGTATATGGAGCTAAATTAAATGTGAAAACTTATGATATTACCGATAAAAATAAAGCTAAGGTAGTAGATTCAAGTAATATTAATTTATAGAATTTATTGTGATGGTGGGTTGTTTAAGTTTGGCATCAGGGAATGGTTTACGCCTCTAGAAATACAACTAAAACGATTAGAGGTTTATTGGATTTTTGATGAACTGTATTTTAAAGTACTTCCCCTAAATATTCCTTTTAGATAACCATTTTCCAAATGGCTACTTCCAATTTAGCAGATGTATTAAAGTATAGTTTATATTTATTTTGAATACTATATTATATGAGTTTTGTAAAAAAACGAAATACTTAATTTAAAAATTGCTGGGGCATCTAACGGTAAAATCCTCATCGTACTGTTGGTGAATGTGAAAAATATCAATATTTAAAGATTTTTTGAGAGACTACTCTAATTATGGTTTCTAAGCTTTTGTAGTAATTGAGTGATTATAAAATCTAAATTACTTTTCTACAGCTTCTCGAACTTGATTTATACAGATTAGGAGGGAAACAATTTGAAAAAAATGGTGTTGTTATTAGGTATAGTGACAAGTATTCTTTTTTCTACTCCAGATGTTTTTGCCTCAAATACGATTGAACCAAATGGATTGAAGCCACCAGGTGAAAGTTTTACACCTGGAGAGTGGTTTCTTGGAGATACTCCACCTAATGCTGATCCGAATAAACCACCTATTGTTTTCGTTCAAGGAAAAAACGGTAATTCTACCAATTGGTATGGTCATACTGAATATCACGGTCTTAATGATATGTATACAAAAGCTTATGAAGCTGGATATCAAACGGTATTTGTTCAATTGTATGATTCAGCAGGTAAAGGCTCTTATAGTCAATACGATAACGGAAAATTATTAGCCTCTATGTTAAAAGAAATCAGTCAATATTTTCATGGGAAAAAATTAAATATAGTTGCCCATAGTAAGGGTGGGCCTGATACTCAAGCAGCATTAGTACTTAATAATGCTCATCCGTACGTTGGTAGGGTGTTTACTTTAGGATCCCCTCATTATGGATCAGAGTTAGCTGACCTTGCATATAGTTGGTGGGCAGGTTGGCTAGCTGATTTACTAGGTGAAAAAGATGATGGAACATATTCACTTCAGGTTGGAGAAATGGAACACTTTCGCTCACTAATAGACAATCACCCCAATGTAAGCAAAAACAACTATTATACAATTGCCGGTACTAATACAGGGCCATTTCTATCTGCACTTTGGATGGGTGGTCTATATCTTTCCGATCCAAATGATGGATTAGTTAAAGAGGCGAGTACTAAATTATTTTACGGAACACATCTATTTACCGATACCTCACTTGACCATGACAATATTCGAATGGGATCTGCGGTATTTTCTAGATTGGAACATTATCTACAGTCTTCTTCTACTGATCTTAGCATTATGAACAAAGAATTCTTTTCTCAAACTGATATGTTTCAAGAGTTAGATGTTTCTCATTATTTTTATGGAGGAAAGTTACAGTCATCAAATGATGTTACACATTCTTTTTATGTAGATACCGCACTCGATAATGTTACATTGTGGACAGGAATGACTACTGACAAGATAGAGTTGGTATCTCCTTCAGGAAAAAAATACACAAACGAGACAATCGAATCTTATGAGGAAGCCTCTTTCTTTAATGGCGTGGTACCTCATACATTTCCTAATGTTATCTCTGAGAAGGGGGAATGGAAGGTAAATATAAGCACGCAGGCAGGTGATAATGCGTATTTACTAGCTGTTCAACATGGAGGCCCATCTTTGATTAAGGTGAGTATACCAACAGCAGCATTAGAAACGAATAATATTATTACAATACAAGCAAATCAAAAATTACGAAATCTTGCCTTCGATGTACAAGTACTAGATCCAGCAGGCAAAGATATTGCCTCCTCTCTACAAATACAAAAGGTTGATCAACAAAAATTTTCAGTAATTTTTCCAGAGAATAAAAAGTCTGGTGTATATAACATAACTTTAAATATTTCTGGTGAAACCTTACAAGGTGAGCCATATAAGAGGACGATTGTTCGTTCTAAGTATTTAAAATAGACATGACTTAGTTAGGAAAATTAGTGAATATAAAGGAAGGTTAGCTGCTTTTCATGAGTAAAGATTTCGATATGTTTACTAGCATGGGAAATGCTTTGCCAATACAATACTAAAAAAACATGTTTCTATATATGAGGATATACAAGTTTCTAATAAACGATTAAAACAATACCCCAATCCATCTTAGAAGATGAAATATTTTGTTATTATGAAACTCTCACGCTTGAGCGTGAAAAATCTAATGATTTTGCCCCCTTTAGGTTAATGTTATCTTAACATACTGAAGTTTTTTAACATTGACTAATAGGGGGGGATCATGCGCTCAACAGGGTGAAGGGTGACCTTCTTACTTTTTAGCTCCATCATCCTTGATGAAAACATGAATATTAAATTTTTTAATTGAATGTTCAGTAATGGAATTTAATTTATCTACAGTCCATGATTGGGGCTTGAAGCGATAAGCTTTTTCTGAAAAATTGAAGACATCAGAGTTTATTTCCAACCCTTTATTAAAGGTACTTTGAAACTGTGATAAAATAATATTTTTAATTTCATTTTCAATTGTTTCTTTTCCAATATTTTTTGGATTTTCTCTGATTGAAGCTTTAATGTCTAAATTTATAATATATTTTGGAAATGAATTATCCACTATTTCTATATGATAATCTATATTTTCAATAAACATTGAAACTGACTTACCCTTTATTAATAACTTCATGTTATTAAAATCCTTATTAAACCAATCCAGCCCTGAAAGCTCTTCTTCCTTTATCCAACCATTGAATCTTTGACGTGAAAGAAAATAAGCACCACTTATTTTTAAAATATTTTTAGATTTATTATTCTCCATCCAATAATCTTCACTAATTTTTATTGTAGGAACCATAATGGATCCAACTGGTTCATAATATCTTTTAATCATGTCTTGTATAGTACTGGTTGAGATGAATGAATTAAAGAATAATTGTTCATTTGGATCATAAGGAAATGTTAATATTGGCGGTTTGTAAAAGAGACCATGTACATTCATTATCTCTTTAATATCATCTTCTTCATATCCAAAAGCTAAAGTATTATAACGTAGAAAATAATCCCTACTAAAAAAATCAAAAAATTCATCCAAATGACCATCCAATATATTTTTGGAAATAAAGAAAGTTTGTATATGTCCATAATACAAAGGGTTAACAGAATTCTTTTCTATATCATCGATTGCTCCCTGAATAGTTTCACCTTCTCCATGTCCAACAACAATTGGAGCAGGCTCAGATGCTATGCCAGGATCTGAGCCCGCAACATTGTTAAATCCGAAAGCTTGAAAATATAAATGATACATTTCATTAGAATAATCTATACCAAGAGCGGTAATATAAACTTCACTTTGAATCTCCTTGGTACCTAAACAGCCGCCTAGAATAAATAATAAAGGAAAAATTAATGTCATTTTGTATGGGGAATTATAATGGGACATATAAACTCCTTTCTGCTGAAAAACAGTCAGTCTTTTATTTTAATTCTAAAGGGCATTTTTAAAAAACCTTTAATAAGATCAGGTATACTTACTTTTGAAAATGTAGAAAGGTAAGGATGCCCGAAGCTTTCTAATGAAGAGATATATGTTAAGAAAAATAAGACACTTAAAACAAAGCCATACATTCCAAAAAAGGAGGCAATTAGTAATGTTGCGACTCTTATTAAAAATATATTGCCTAGTAAATTTTGATTAATTAATGTATAGCTAGATATAACGGTAAGTGCCCCAATTACTAATGTTGATGGTGATGTAAATCCTGCTCTTATAGCAGCTTCTCCAACTATTAAGCCTCCTAAAACTGCAATAGTTTGACCTATAGCTTTAGGTAAGCGTATTCCCGCTTCTCGAAAAAGGTCAAAAAATATGAGCATAATAAGAATTTCGAACGAAGAGGAAACAGGTAGTCCAATTTTAGAAGCAGATATTGATACTAGTAAGGGAAAGGGTAGCTGATTTAGTTGATGAACAGTTAATGCAATCCAAAGCCCAGGTAAAAATATACTTGTTAATAAAGAGGTAATTCTTAAAATTCGTGATAAACTCACAAATAAAAAATTGGTTTGATCATCTTCAGCTGCTTTCAAAATAAGTAATAAATTTACGGGTCCAATTAAACAGCTTGGACTTCCATCTACCAGTATGACAAAACGGCCTTTATTGAGGGAACTTACTACAAAATCTGGCCTTCCTGAATAATCCAGGAGGGGAAAGAGGGTCAGCTTATCATAAAGTAATTCCTCAATATGATAACTACTTGCAATATTATCTACTTTTATTTTATTTAGTTTGCTTTGTACATTCTTTAACGTACTTTGGTCAATATAGTTTTCAATATAGAGTAATAAAACTTTGGTTTTACTGGTGTCGCCAATTGTAAAATCGTTACTTGATAAATTTTTACTTTTTAATCTCATTCTTATTAAAGAAAAATTGGTATCTATATTTTCAACAAACCCATCTCTCGGTCCTCTTAATGAGACTTCCATATTTGATTCTTCAATGGATCGTTCAGGAAGTTTAGCTAAATTGGTTGAATATAAGCTATTTGATGGAACATGGAAGAAATATAAAAAACCTGAGAAAATTTTGCTATTCATTTCATCTGTCTTTGTTCGGTACTCTTTGATTTCAAATACTTCTAAATAACGGTTTATAATTTCAACATCATGCAAATGTCCGTGTTCAGCAAGGAATCTAATATTTGGTAATAATGAATTCAAAAAAAGTACACTATCAACTAAACTATGGCAATAGACAAATATAACTTCATGCTTTTCATTATTAGACATATAGAATTTACTACTTATCGTTATATCTGATTGGTGGCCTAATTCTTTATAGAGAAAATCCTTATTTTCGGTCAAGATGATGAACTCCCTTTTGCTTTTTTTCTACTACATAGAAAACAATCATAAAAAAGAATAAAAATAAAAAGATAGAAAGGAGATAAGCGCTTTTTATAAACGACAAAAAATCAGAAACAGACCAAGGAATTAATAATCCTATTGTTAAGCATAAATAACCAACAATTAATATGAATTTTCGATTTTGAAAGAAGGACGACACAATATACATAAATAAACATATACGAATAAAAGCCATTGATAATAATTGGACAACAGATAAAGAATCTAACCTTGTAAAGTACTTACCAAATGATAAAACTCTCCATTGCTCGTTTATAGGAAAGAGCATTTTTTGCGTTAGATAAATGCCGAATTCAGATACAGCCGTCACAATAGCGATTAAAACGAATAAGGCAAACAGAATAGAAAATATGAGTATACCTTTCCTTTTCAGTTGCTCTTTTACATAACCATTTAAAACGATTAAAATAAAGCCCATTTCTAAAATACCAATACATATGTATAATATTCCCCAATAAATGGACGGAGTATTACTTGTATTTACTGGTAATAATAGTTCGTATTCATTTTTTATTGAGTTTCCTAAATTGAGAAGAACAAACAAAAAAATGTATAGTGAACAAATAATCAAGGACTGGATAGCTATGGTCTTAAGCCCTTTTAGGGAACCATAAAAGCATAATAATATAAATAAAATGACTGTAATAAAATAGGGATAATCAGAGTTAAAACTTTCTTCTGCCCAAATAATCGTAAATTTGAGTGAGACAAACGTTGATGACATTAAATAAACGATATATATATAAATGATGAATACGTACAGTGTTTTATTATTTTGGACAGTTTTTAATTCAAGGATTGAACTATTATTTAATGAAGAAGTTATTCTAGAAATAAATAATGCTAAAAGGAATATGGGGATTAAACTGAGCAAGGCACTTATCCAAGCTTCACGTTCCACCACTGTAAAAATTGAGGGAATTAAAACAAAGTGTGCTAAAAAACTAACTGATAAGAATAACAAACAATATACATGGATTGGCTGTAAAATTTTGTTCATTTTATCATTAACCCCCTCCTAACAATTCTCCCCAAGTCCGAGGTCATCTAATCGAATGGGGTGTATTTTTTTTATAGACACACGTAAACGCCTTTATAGCTCTCGAATAAAATATTCACTCTCTTCTGAGGATTTATAGTAAGTAAACTATGCTGCATTTCAGCTTTTACCCACAACCATTATTGTTATTATGTACAGCCAAACTACCGTACCTAATAAACCTCCAATTACTCTACTAATTTTCAAAGCATGTTAAAAAGCAATCAAAAGTAGATTTTGTTTTATTTTATATAACTGCTAATATTTAACTATATTGAAGCAGTGTGAAACAGTGAAAATGCTAATAAATTTTTAAGAAAAATTGCACCAAATTTAATAAAAGGGGGCTTTTTCAATTTGCTTAAGAAGAATATTATCATTTTAGAAAACAATCTTTATTTAAAAATGGGCTTAGTGAAAATTCTGGAGAATGACTATAATATTTATTCAGACATTAACTTATCAAAAAATCTTTATGCTTTAATGAGTCAATACAAACCAGATATTATCGTCATTAATAAGCTTAGTAAAAATAACTTAGAAGATGTCAAACGAATTCGATCCGAATATCCTACTACATATGTTGCTATTCTTACTTCAATTATTTTAGAGGAAGAAATGCACGAGGCTTTGTTAGCTGGTGTCTCAGGGTTTATTTTATATAATATAAAATTAATAGAATTAACAAAAGCAATAGACTTAATTTCTAAAGGTGAATACTATTTTGATAGCTCGTCAATGACAACTTTTATAAAAAGCTATTTAAAACTATTCGATTCGAAGAAAATAATAGCGCATCTTTTTACAAAGCGGGAATATGTCATTTTGCTAATGCTTGCAGAAGGTAAAGACGTACAAGAGATTAGTCAAAACCTTAATATTTCCAAAAAATCAATCAAAATGAACATTAATAAGATTTATAACAAATTATCAGTAAAGACTCGCCTACAAGCGATAGAAAAAGCTATTAAAAACAGGTGGATTCCTTATAATTTAGCTATATCTAATTTATATGTGATGAATTATAATCAAAAACAGACAATACTACATTGATAAAAATCCGAATATTTCTTATATTCGGATAATTTTGCGTTCATTGAAAACCCCTACCACGTAAGAGTTTCACGTATTTTCTCCCACTTTAACTGATTGTATCTACTTGGTGCTCCTGACAACAAAATGATTGACTGCCATAACAAAAGTGCTTCAATTACAAATAATTCTTTTTTCTTATATCTAATTATCAATTTGTGTATCATTTGAAACAAATATTGATTTTGAAGACATGTGAATAGATGTTATGGTAATGGTTAATTAATATAGGTATATTTAATTATTCCGAAAGAATTTAATAGCAATCTTTGCTCGCTTGGTTTTAAAAAAAGTGTAATAAACCATAATATTGTTACCGGTGTATCTATATTGGTAGAGAAATTCGTAAGAAATAGAGGTGAGAGTATGTATAATTTTTTAGATCGTTTCACTTTACAAAAGGTGCAACTGTTAGATCATATCCATAATGAAAAACGATTCTTTTCTAGTCAGGAGTTAGCTAAAAAAATGGATTTATCTGAAAGAACCATCTTAAAAATAGTGACAGAACTCTCAAGTGATTTAGAAAAATTTGATGAAGCTATTCTTTTAAACGAACTGAAACAAAAGCAATTTAAATTGGATTATAAAGATTATTTTTCAATTAAAACAATCGAAAGATTTTACCTGCAAAATTCGTTAGCATATAAAATTTTCAATGATATTTTTTATAATAAATTAGTCGATTTTAATATGTTTATTATAGAAAATTTTACAAGTCAAGCTTCTATATATCGTCAAATAAATAAAATTAAACCTTTATTAAATGAATTTCAATTAAAATATACCTCTCAAGATTTCATTACACTTGAAGGATCAGAAAAACAATTTCGTTACTTTTACTATTTGTTCTATTGGAATTCATGTTGGGGAGAAACTTGGCCTTTTTTAGGAATATCTAGAGAGGAAATAGTAGAAATTATTAAGGACTATAATCGAGAATTTCAAATTTCCGTATTATACTTGCTAGCGATTTGCTTAATACGGGCTAAAATGGGTTTTGTCATAGAAGATGACGTGGCATATACAAGATATACTGAACATCATTATCAATTTGAAAAATTTTCACAAACATTTAGTGTTTTATTTAAAAAATTCACAAACCTGAATGATGAAGCAATAGAGAAAGAGATAAAGTTTTCATTTTCATTTCTAGAATCTCAGCATCGTTATGAGAAAAGTGAAAGTTCCATAAGTTTAATGATGAATTTTGGTCAATACCATAATCAAGAATTATTTGTACAAGCTACTTTGTATTGGATGGAGAAATTTAGGAAGTTCTTTTCAATTACTTTAGATATAGAGGAATATGGAGTACTGTTTGTAAACTTACTGAACCTTCATTATCATACATTGAATTTTTCTGGTCCTGCATTTTTATTTAAAGAGGACCTTTATAAAAAGAGATTTGATTGTCATGCTACTATACAAATTGAAATTATGAATCAATTTTACGACTATCTTTTAGAGAATGAAGAATTTTATAAGGTTTTTGAACGAAGAGAGCTTTTAATTGGTAGATATCATAGATTACTAAAGCAATCAATCGATGTTCTTAAAAGAAGCACCATAAAAATAAAAATATACTCCTTGATCCATGATGTTCATTATTTATTCGATAAGGTCAAACGCGTCTTTACGCATGTTGATTATTGTACAAAAGATGAAGAAGCCGAATTGATCATTACTGATCGCCTATACTTAAATATTGCTAAAGACAAAGAAGATATTTTTGTATGGGATTCTATACCTGGGAGAGAGGATTTTTTCAGGCTAGGTACAAGACTTCAAAAAATTTACTTTACTAAAGAACAACAGCCAGACCAATTACTTTTAAAAACATTATTAAGTCAAGTATAAAGTGTGGGGATTTCATTGATTTTGAGACAAGAAAACTGAAACGAGAATTATTTGATTATTTTGAATACTATTCTTAAAAATAGTAGAAAAACATAATGGTTATACATCTGACTGCTTCATTTTTATGAGTGCATACCATCTTGCTTTAGACAAAGAATCATCATTGTACTACCTTTAACCATTTTCAAATGAAGGGGTTAAAATACATAGTCTTTTTGGTTACCTTTCTGTATAAAGTAGTTTGGGTACTTGGGAAACGAACCGGTGATAAAGTAAGACCAAACGTTTTTGTTATTAAGTGAATAACCGTTAATTCATACAAATTTTCGTTTGCTATATTTCCAATCGAAGGGGGTAATTATGATGTTACGCAATCTTTCTACAATGAAAAAATTATTAGTTTTAATGTTAATATCCATTTTTACAGTTGGTATTATTCAAGTCGTTGGATACAATACGATGAAATCTTTAAAAAATAATATAGAGGATATATTTAAGGACCGCTTAGAACCAGGTATAGTTTTGACTGATTATAGGCTAAATAACCGTATTATTTTAACATACATGTATCGTTCCTTCCATTACACTGATGAAAAAACGATTAATGAAATTCATGCTGGGGTAAAGAAGGCTTTTGAAGAAAATGAAATGAATCTTCAATTACTTAATGACACCAGCTTAAAGTCAGATGAAGCAGAAATAATAAATGAACTGATTGATGAATATCCAAGTTTTAAAGAAACTATGGAAAAAGTATTCGAATTAAGTCTTGCCAATAAGAATGAGGAAGCATTAAATCTCTATTATTCTATTGCTGAGCCTGAGTATAATAGGATTTTATCAAAAGGTAGAGAGTTAACACAATTAAATAGAGACTATGCAAGCTCTTTGTATAAGGAAAGTGTAGAAGAAGTAAATAAAAATACTAGGTATACATTGATCATTTCAACGGTATTAAGCATACTGTATGTTGTGTTCGGTTTTATTGGTGTCCGTACATATATAACAGCTCCAATAGATAAAATAAAAACTGCTGTCCAACGGGCAGAAGCGGGAGAATTAAATTTTAGTGTAGACTATGATTCTAAGGATGAAATTGGCGTATTATCTGCATCACTTAATCGTATGATTACTAAATTAAGAGATTTAATAGGTCAGGTGAAGCAATCGTCTGAACATATGGCAGCGTTTTCTAATGAACTCACGGCAAGTACGGAACAAACAAGTAAAGCCAGTGAGCATATTGCAACTGTTACGTTAGATATTGCAAGTGGAACAGAGCATCAAGTTCGAACACTAATAGAAACAGAAGATATTGTTACGCAAATGGCCCAAGATGTCCAAACAATCGAAAGTAATTCAACTAGCGTATCAGAGGCAGCTATTCATGCAGAACAAATTTCGGTGGATGGAAATGAAATTATTAAAAACGCTGTTCAGCAAATGAACAAAATCCAAACGTCTATTGATAGTCTAAATAATGTGATTTTTGGTTTAGGAGATCGCTCATCAGAGATTGGGCAAATTGTAGAAGTTATTACAAGTATTGCTGAACAGACGAATTTATTAGCATTAAATGCAGCTATAGAAGCGGCAAGAGCAGGGGAAAATGGTAAAGGATTTGCTGTGGTTTCAGAAGAAGTTCGAAAATTAGCTGAAGAATCCTCTTTGTCTGCACGGAGAATTTCTGTATTAATTGATGGGATTCAAACGGAAACGAATAGAGCGGTAGATTCAATGCAATTCACAACAAATGAAGTGGTTATAGGTATAAACTGTGTAAACACGGCAGGAGAATCCTTTAAGAAAATTCAACATGCTACCAAGGAAGTTTCGGCTCAAGTTCAGGGGATTTCTACTTCAGTAGAGCATATGGCGATAGAAATGAGACATATGACTGATTCTATGAAGCAGATCAACGGAATCGCTCAAAGTTCTGCGGAGGGAACACAAAATATTTCGGCAGCTACTGAGGAACAGCTAGCTTCCATGGAAGAAATTACTGCATCTACTTTTACACTTTCTAAAATGGCAGAAGAATTACAAAACAAAACAAATACGTTTAAAGTTTGACGTGGCAGATTTTTTAAGAAGTACATAAGAGGAATTGAAGTTATTCTACAATTATTTCAGTTAAAGGATAATCGAAGTTCTTAGGCAAGGATAAAAGGATTTGATAAACAGCTAAGTAAAAGGATACGCTTGATGTTACACTTACTCCCTATAACCAGCCAGGTACTCTAGACATTTGCACAAATGAATAACCAGAAGCTCCTATTATAGGTGAGCTTCTGGTTTTTTTGTGTGAAATTATAGGAGTTAGATAGATTCCTTAGACGTCATCAATCTGGGCTATTCATAAGTAGGTGCTAGCCTGATGTCAATGCCTTTTCTATCGCTTAATAACATAGCTGGGATAACCTAATCTCGTTACTCCCTTCATTCTTTTTTGCTGAACGGTCAAATTCAGATTCTCAAGGATATGTTGCAATAGTTTTAGAAGGTATAGCATATATTGAACTTTAATTCTCAAAATAGGAGTGGGGCAAGTGAACGATATCGAGCTATTGTTAAAAAAATTAAAGTACTTTGATAAAAAATTTAAGTTCATGATTCAGCAAAACAAAGATCATCTTCTAATTAATTATGATGAGCTATGTGAATTAATGGATGATTATTCTTCTTTTATAATCAATCGTGATAATGAAAAACAATGGAAACATATCAAACAATCGATAGAGATACTATCATTAATTGACAATTTAAGAAATAATTCTGCTGTTTGTGTCCAAATCCTAGAGAAACATTGGGCGGTATTACTAAGTCATGAAGAGAAAGAGATGACCGATTACTTTCGTAATATAGGAGCTTGTATTGGCAAGGAATTTGGAGGTTTTCAAGTTACCAGTCAATCGAAGGTACTTTTGATAGGTTCTGGGTCTTTTCCCATAACATTATTAATGGTTGCAGAACAAACAGGAGCAGACGTTTTTGGAATAGATATTGATGATGAGGCGATTCAGCTGAGCAAACATCTAGTAAATAAATTAGGAAGTCATTTATCCATTCAAATTGATAAGAAGACATTAGAGGAGCTAACAGTTATGCAGCAAATTAGTCATGTTATATTTAGTTCCACCGTAAGTAATAAATATGACATTTTAGACCAATTATATGATGTGACAAATAAAGATGTGCTGATTGCTATGCGTTATGGAAATGGACTAAAGTCTCTTTTTAACTACCCTAGGCAAAATGTAGACGAAAATAAATGGCATATAATAGAAGAAGTTATGCAACCTCAACATGTGTTTGATGTTGTTTTATATCAAAAGGTACAATGAATTTAATAGGTGAGGAGAAAGCTATGACTTATTTTAATCATGTATTACTGTTAGGAACAGGGCCTACAGTCATTCAATTAGCTGTGAATTTCAAAAATTTTTTCAAGAGTAAAATTGCTATTGCAGGTCGAGAATCTGTAAGTTCCAATATTTTCTTTGAAGCAGTTGTTCAGCATCAGCTTGTACTTAAGGTGTCTGTACAAAATACACAACATCAGGCTGTTTCAGGAGTATGTAAGATTGATGCATGTTTTAAGGGGTATCATAAAATATCTGGAAAGTGGGATACTGTTGTCCTTTGTGTGACGACAGATTCTTATCTAGCTGTATTAGCACAAATTGATACGAAAGTATTGAAGGAGGTTAGTAGCTATATATTAATCTCACCTACATTTGGTTCTAGTCTTTTAATGGCTAATTTTCTAAAGAATCTTTGCCCTCATGCAGAGATCATTAGTTTTTCCACATATTATGGAGATACTAGATGGATAGGTGGAATTCCATCAAATGAAGTTTTGACAACAGGAGTGAAGAATACAATTTATATTGGCTCAACCTACTCAACGTCTCCTAGACTAGTTAAAATTACTGAATTATTTAAGGATTTGGGAATTCATTTGAAAAAATTAGCTTGTCCCCTTGAAGCAGAAACAAGGAATATTTCTTTGTACGTCCATCCTCCCTTATTTATGAATGATTTTGCATTAAAAGCAGTATTTGAGGAGGATAACGTAACAAAATATGTGTATAAGCTTTATCCTGAGGGGCCTATTACTTATACTATGATTAGGCATTTACTAACCTATTGGGGAGAAATGATGAAAATTACAAACCACTTCAATATTCAACCTCTCAATTTATTAAAGTTTATGGTAGATGATAATTATCCATTGCAGCCAGCAAGTATAAATAGACAGGAAATCGAGAATTTTAATAAACTTGAATCTATACATCAAGAATATTTGCTCTATATTCGTTATGCTTCTTTATTAATTGATCCATTTTCTATACCAAACAAAGAAGGAAAATACTTTGATTTTTCGGCAATCCCTTTTAAAGGAATGTATAAAAATCTTGATGGAGAATGGGATATTCCTAGAATGCCAAAAGAGGACTATTTTCGTATGAAAATCATACAAGGGATTGCGAGTGCCCTGAAATTGGAAAGCCCAACGCTTGATCATTTTGTCCAAACCTACGAAAAAAAACTACAGCAAGTTGTGGCTACATCTAGGAATAAAATATTTTCTGATGCCTTCCAAATAAAATCCTATTCACAAGAAATCGAGATGATTTGTAAGGATTTAATTTTAAGTGAAAAACAAAAGACAGGGAAGAAAATATGTAACAGGATTAATTAGTTATTAAGTTTTCAATCAGTCGTATCATTAAGCTGGCTTTAGTGGTCGTATGAAAACTAAGAATTAGCGGACTCTTCAAAAGTCTGAAGTTATTGCTAAATAAATGCGTAGTGCAAGCCACCAATTAGTAGATGGGTGGTTCTATTTTAAATTGACAATGATAATCATTATCGATAAGGTGGAGATAGACGAGCATCGTCATCTCCACCTTTTCGCATGTTAGGCTAAATACGTTTGAATAATATTGCAGAATGGACTTCTGTAAAAAGATAGAGGAACAGACCTAAAATGTCTGTGTCTTTTAGCTACATCAGTAGCTTATTGAAGGGTATACGCTGTTTATGGTCAAAAGTTATTCAAGATGTATAGCTAGAATTTTACGATTACTGGTAAACAATTTTTGAAATGAGGTATGCAATTTGAACATCGATGTAAATCAGTTAGCAGCATATTTAGCACATATTCCATTTCAAGTAGAAGGAATATATCGATATGCTAGTAATTCAGGTGTGCCATACGCTGACTATACAGATGCTTTTCCTGGATTTATTTTTCCGCTTAATGGAAAAATACAATTTCATTTCAATGGCACACCTTATATCTTTTCTCCAGGAAAAATTGTGCATGGCGGTGCAAAAATGAAACTGGATCAAAAGAATTTTGATAATACGAATTGGGAATATATCCTTGTTCTCTATCGCATATGTAACTCAGAACCGCAGGAGGCAGGCTTTTCTCATCAACATTTTGAATTATCAACTGGACAATCTCCTCGTCTTATCGAATTAGTTATGCGTCTTTGGCATGTGTATAATCAGCGCGGAGGCATTTCTAGGTTTCAGACTGAAATGCTATTTCGTGATGTATTGAATGAGGCTTTATTATGTGTGGTTAATCGGCAAAATAGCTGTCAATCACATATTTTATTTGAGCAGGTATCTTCCTATATTCATGAACACTATTATCAAAGCCTTACAATTCCCTTGCTTGCAGAACAATATAACGTGAATCGAAATCGGCTATCTTATGTATTTAGAAAACATGCAGGGATGGGACCAGCAGAATATTTATTGAAATACCGTATAAACATGGCACAAGAAATGCTCTTTAAAAGTGATGCTCCTGTACAACAAATTGCGCAGGCTGTTGGAATGGATGACCCCTTTTATTTTAGTAGAGTGTTTAAGAAACAATTTGGTATACCTCCTAAAGAGTTTCGTGAGAAGTTCATTAATAATCCATGCTAGTTTCAACAAGCATCCATTCAAATCTATCAATGCCTTTACTATACTAATGGCATATCAAAGATCATATGTTGGAGGAATTTAGGATGCAAAAGATGAAAGGATTGTGTTTCTCAATACTTTTATTAGCTGGAATACTAGGAGGCTGTAATGAAACACCAACTGAAAATAAAGGAATATCTACAAAAGAGACATCTACTTCAGCGATTCAGCAGGATACTACTGATTGGCCAAGAACCATTAAGGATGCCTTAGGTAAAGAAATAGTTATCGAGAAGAAACCTGAAAAAATAGCGTCGCTTTGGTATTTTTACCCAGAAATATTAGTTGCACTGGGTGAGCCGCCTACAGCTTCTACAGATAAAGAGTATCTATCTTCTTTAGCCTATTTAAATGGAAAACTAGATTCAACCGAAGAATTAGGAGATAAATTGTCTCCTATTATTGAAAAAACTCTATCGACCGAGCCTGATTTTATTTTAGCAACAGAACATCATGAAAAACTGTATGAATCACTTGAAAAAATAGCGCCAGTCATTACTTTAAAATACCAGGATATTTATGAAGATTGGCAATATGGTCTCCGTACAGTAGCCGAGATTATTGGCAAAGAGGACGAAGCTGAAAAAGTAATTGAAAAAATGATGCAAGCAATTACAACTGGGCGTGAAGATTTAAAATCGATTGAAGGAGAGTCAGTAGCACTTATAGTGTCATGGGATGGAAAAACTTTTAATGTTTTGGGTGAAGATAACCCTGTTTATACACTTGCGTTTGATAAAGAAAAGGGGTTGGGACTTACACCAGATATCACATTTAATGGTAAGAGCAATCAGTTTTCTGCGTTCGAAGGAATTTCAACTATTCAAGCAGACCATATTTTCCTTATAGGGGATATAACCAAAAAAGAAACATTACTGAGTGAGTTAAATGAAAATAATGTTTGGAATAATATGAACGCGGTAAAGAAAGGAAATATTCATTTGATGGATACATCTGCTATTACTGGTGGCCCACTAGCTATGGAATACGCTTTGCAAAATATAACAAAAGCTCTAAAAAATTAAGTAGAACAAATAAAGGGAGAGAAGTATATGTATTATCAAGCTATTAATCTGAATGAGAGTGCAGCTCAAATAAATGAACTATGGGCACCAAAAGTTATTGGTGAAATACACGATTTCCAATTCAAGCTGGTTAAGATTGATGGAGATTTTATATGGCATGAGCATCAAGGAGCGGATAAAGTATTTATTGTCCTCCAAGGAGAGCTATTTATCGCTTTTCGCGATGGCCAGGTGAAAATTTCACAAGGGGAGATGGTTATAATTCCAGGTGGCCCTGCGCATAAGCCTTTTGCCGAAAAAGAATGCCATATTATGCTAGTGGAGCCTAAAGGCATAGTAAATACTGATAGTAAATAAAATAACAAAAATTCTAGAGCTGCATAGTCAGCTCTTTTTTATTGTACGAACGAGGCAAGCTAGAGATGGAGATAAGTGTGTTAATAACAATATATCGACCTTCAGAAGAACTATTTTATAGGAGTAAAGTATCAAAAAAATAGAATGAATTTCGAGGAAAAAAATGTTGAAAAATACTTAAATTGTAATATACTTATTTGGTAGGGTCTCATACTATAGTATTTATAAATTTATTGGAGGTATTTTATGTCAGACAGAAGTTTCGTAGCAACATTATTACTTTGTTTCTTTTTAGGAAGTCTAGGTGTTCACCGTTTTTATGCTGGTAAAATCGGTACAGGAATTTTAATGTTTTTAACATTAGGTGGATTGGGTATTTGGACAATTATTGATTTAATTATGATAATCGTTGGTAAATTTACTGATAAGGACGGCAACATTATTAAATCGTAATAGAACATAATTAGTAAATTATTGAAATATAAAAACGATGGGCTTGTACATAGATTATTTTCAGCTTGTTGATTTTATTTATAGTAATGCGATAAAAGAAGGGAGACTTTTCTAAATGTCTACCCTTCTTATTTATTTAGTGGTTAACTAATTGAGCGGATCTTATTGTTTAAGTACTTTAAGCTAACAGTATACTGCAGCTACATTAAAATAATCACTTTTTTAGTAATAATAGCTATCATTCATCATCTCTACTACAACGCCTATTACAAATGAAATAATCGTGATAATGATTGATATAGCTATACCAAACAAAGCATATATTAAAGCTGATTTTGCTGCTTTAGGTTGTGTATCTTTCCATACAAAATAGATAATAATTCCAAGTATAGGGAAACAGCATAAACTGAGTACATTAATCCAAATGTTTGGTGTATCATTTTTTGCCGCAGTTACTTGACCGCTAAATTTTAATATGTTAACGCCACAGTGTAGACAAATTTCGGCATTCTCGTTAACGCTAGAACCACAATTGGGACAATACATATTAAAGACCTCCTGCATCTTAGAAAATGCCCATTTACCAACTTTTTTCTGCTGTTCAGCTAATTAGTATAGTATCGATAACGGTTGAACGTACATCCCTTATAGAGCATATTTAGCTAAAAAAGATTATGTTCACTACAATAAATACCTTACATATGTAATCACTCGATTTAGGAACTAAATAATCCTATAAGGAGCATGGCAATATAGAATAATATGATAAGTCCTAAGTTAATAAAGAAGAAAGTTAAAGCAGATTTAGCCGCAATTGGTTTTTCGTCTTTCCAAACAAAGAACAACACTAATCCAACAAGTGGCACACAGCAAAGTGTAAGTATGTTAACGGCCCAGTTGGGTTTGTCTTCACCACTTGCATTTTTTACGCGGACTCCACAGTGGATACAAATTTCTGCGTGCTCCGAAATTTGTTCGCCGCAATTTTTACAATACATAATAGGTCCTCCAGTATTTTATAGATTTCTTCCAACATATTGGCCAAGTAAAAAAAATTGGTAACCAATAGTATAGAAAAGATAAATAATGCCGATTCCACCAGGTAATCCAGTGAGGAACCGCCTATTATTATTACTTGTCCATTTACCAAATAATTGTCCTATACCATCGATAGCCATTGGTAAAATTAATAAGGCTATAATCCATAAATCAAATCTTCCTAAAAGTATGACTAATAGTATGGATAAGAGATAGCCTACTGCCATACCAGTACACCTTGCACATAGTGGGAATTTTTTTCCATTATAATGAAATGACCGGTCTGGTCTTTGATGGCAAAAGAAAACAACCTTCAAAAGAAAATTAATACTATTTTCCAAAACTGTAACTCCTTTATTATTCTAGCGTATAGTATATAACATAAATAGAATTTATGGAATATACTACATAATTTAGTTTTAAATATATAATTTTTTAAATATTGATTGAATGAGAAATTAGTTGTTCGGAAAGATAGTTCAAAAGAGCGTTTGACAGAGGATAATAAAGTTTTTTTTGAGCTATTAAGAAGTCGACAGCTTCGGCAAAGATATATAGGCCATCTTTATATTATGGGGGGTCAATAGTAATAAATAAGTGCGGTTTCCAAAGCTGATTGAGTAGCTGAAACTCATCAGCTTTTTTCAGTTAAAGTGATTATCGCATTGTGAAAAAGGTTGAGGAGAAAGGGGCAAATGTTTCAATTTCTTTAAAAGTGATAGAGCGTTTACCTTGTCTCTGGCTTATATAAGCGGAAAAATTTAGTGTAACGGCAGGGGAAAAAGACAAAGAGCTGATATTACTTCTCTTATTCATATTGTTAAAGTTTACTATAGATTATTTTACATAGTATTTAGAATATTAATAATAAATTAGAATGTTTTTATTATTTTTCTGTTAAAATTACTATGTTAACCAATATTTTGGTAGTGTTAATTTTGACAATTACCTTGAATTCATTCATTGGATTAAACAATACCCTTATTAAATAGGAAAATGGGGAGGTATTACTCTAAGTATGAGTAAATGGAGGAAATCGAAGTATTTAAAAGCAATAACAGCAATGGCATTAACGGCTTCAACAGTAGTGGTGGTAGCACCGATTGCATCAGAAGCAAGTAGCTTTAAGGATGTCCATCGAACGCATCCATTTTATGACGACATTAAGCATTTACATGATCGTGGCATGATTAATGGGTTCCAAGATGGCACATTTAAACCTGAACAAAACTTAACACGTGGACAAGCTGCTAAAATTATTGCAAGTGTTTTAGGACTAGACACATCCAATGTTAGCAATCCCAATTTTAAAGATATTTCTACTACTCAGCCATATTTTGGAGCTATTGCGGCTTTAAAGCAAGAGGGGATTATTGATGGGTATGAAGATGGAACATTTCGTCAGGGTGATTATATTCAACGTAACCATGTAGCAAAGATTTTAGCGAACGCGTTTCATTTAAAAGCTTCGAATACAAATTCATTACCATTCACGGATGTGCGTGCTGAGTACAAAGAAGCGATTGCTGCTTTATATGAAAACAACGTAACGAATGGCAAGACAGCTACATTATTTGATGGTTCTTCAAATGTAACACGAGGGCAAATGGCTGCATTTATTAATCGTTCAGAAGCGGTTGGTCCTTCGATTTCTCACCCCTCTCAAAGTGTAACGTTTAAAGTTGAAGACTATACAGCGAATGAAATTACTATTAATGGCAAGACCTATCTTTTTAATGATTCAGTAAAGTCAATTTTTACCACTGAAAACAGAACCGCACTATTGGAGGCTGAAATTACAGCAACAATTAAAAATGGTGTGATGACAAAAGTAAATAATGTTGTTTTAAATAATGCAGGTTCAGTAGAGAAGGGAGTTGTATTCAATACAAATGCAACGCTTGATTCCATAACAATTAACGCAGATGGTGTGACAGTTAAAAATATATCGGTTACAGGAAAAGCGACTATTACCCCAACTGTTAAAACAAAAGTGGAATTTGATGGAGCCACAGTTACTGACGGAATTTTAGTAGATACCATGGATGGAGCTAATGCTTCTTTAGAAAATAAAATTGCAAATCAAAGTACACCTGTATTGAAAATTAAAAATTCGCATACTGGAAAAGTACATGTCAAACGAAATAATATTTCGATTGTGTCGAACACAGTCATTCCTGAAATTATTATGACAGCTGCTATATCCGCTATCAATATTGATGGAGCAGCAAATAAGGTAACAATAGATTCTACGGCAAAACTGAATATGACTGGAAATGTAAAGTTTGAACGACTTTTGCTTTCCACGCCCGCGGAATTAGCGTTAAATGCTGCTGGTGTAGTTAATTATTTAACGATTCTAAACCCTGATGCAAGAGTTTCAATCGGTTCAGATTTACTAATAAATAACTTATCGATCCCAACAGGTTCATCTGTAACAAAGATTATTACGAATTATGCCTCGGTGGCTAGCAAAATTAAGGCAATTATTGGAGGTTCTTCGCCGAGTACTGGGGCACCAAACACAGGTGGAGGAAATGTGGCCCCTGATCCAGTTATTCCCCCAGAAAAAGTGAATGAATTTAATGTTAAGAATGCTGAGGAATTAAAACAAGCATTAAAAAAAGCTAAAGCAGGAGACGTAATTAAATTAATAGCTCCAGTGTCTTCAGATGTAACATTAACAGATTTAGTCATGATTGATTTGAATGGTCATACCTTGATGGGGAATGTAACGATAACAGCTCCAACAGCTAAAGGGAGATATTCTTTAATGCCAACTGGTAGTACTGGTATTATTGCAGGTGATTTAATCATTGATGCACCAAATGTTAACATCAGTTTAGATGGGTTATCTGTTGAAGGAAACACAGTAATTGAGTAATTGACTAATAACTTTTCTGTAAATTCCTTTGCAAGATAGAGAAAAGGTTAAAAGATAAAAAATCTAAGGAGCTAAATGAATGAAGAAATATGAATTTAATGTCGTTTCCAAAATAGCGTTATCATTTTTACTTGTAATTTCTATGATTTTGCCCTACCTAACAGTTGTAAAGGCGGAAACGACAGAAGCTATTGGAGTGGGGGAAGCTGTCAACCAATTTGATCCCAATTCAGCTAGGAATAATGTTACTGTGGAAGGATATATAGTTGGGTTTGTTAAAGGTGAAACTTCGTATTCAGTGATAGCAGATAGCGACACAAATCTGGCTATTGCCGACACACCTGGTGAAACAGATGTCACGAAAATGCTGTATATTCAATTACCAACCTCCCCAAGCTCATATAGAGCCAACTTTGGTTTAAAAACAAACCCAAGTAATCTTGGGAAAAAAATTAAAATAACAGGGACACTAGATAAATATTTTGGTAGTCATGCAGGGCTAAAATCACCCACTTCAATTGAGTTCGTTGGAAGTGAACCAACAGAACCGACTGAACCGACTAATCCTTCTGTCACAGAAGGGACAATTGCCGAAGCTCGTGCAGCTGTTGGAACAGACCGTATAGTTCAGATTCAAGGGACCGTTACAGCAACACCTGGTAGCTGGGGTGGCAAGGCCTTCTATGTACAGGATGAGTCTGCAGGGGTATATGTTTTCTCTAATTCAACTGAAGCAGGGAGCTTAGCTGTTGGAGATATTGTCAAAATCACAGGGAAAACGAGTTTATTTAGTGGAGAAGTTCAATTTAATTCGCCAACAATTGAACGCATTTCTTCAGGGACAGCACCAGCACCACAAATAGTTAATCTACCCATTGATGACAGTATACAAGGTAAGTTAATTACACTGGAAAATGTGAAGATTAAAGATTTAGCGTCATCTGGTACGTATGGAACATTTGAGTTTAAAGCAGTTGATGCAGAAAATAACGAGCTTTTAATTCGCCATGATAACCGTACGGGCTATCAGTTCTCTCAATTTGAAGCAGGTGGGTTCAATAACAATGATGTGATTACAGTGACAGGGATTGCTTCCATTTTTAACGGGGCATATCAGTTAAAAACGTTAAACGCGGAAAGCTTTCAATTAGTATTAAATTATGAGCCTACAGAAGTAACGAATGTGAAAGCTTTTCCAGCAACGGGTGAAGTTTTTGCAGGTACAAAGGTAACATTGTCTACAGATACACCAAATGCAACAATCTATTACACGTTAGATGGTTCCGAACCGTCAACAGCTAGTGAGGTTTATAATACAGCAGCGGGCATTGTTGTAAATGAAGCAATGACGATTAAAGCATTTGCTACAGCAACGGGCTTAAACGATAGTGGAATGACGACCTTTAATTTTACAATTAAAGATGCACCAACCCATATTTCGATTACGGAAGCACGTAATAAAGAAATAGGACAAGTGGTAACCGTATCAGGTATTGTAACAGCAAAATTAGAAACAGCGACTGCTCACATTCAAGATGAAGACGGAGCGGCGATAGCTATTTATCCTGTAGATAGTCTTACTGCAAAAGTCGGTGATCGGGTGTTGGTGCAAGGTAAAGTAGATGAATATAGTGGACTAAAGCAATTAACGAATATTTCGCTTGTTGGCATGCCTGTTCCTTCTCCAATACCAGAGGCACATATTATTAAAAGTATTGAGGTTGGAGAAGACAATGAATCGAAATTAGTAACCATTAAAAATGTTGCTATTACTGGTTCAGGTCAAAACTTTACCGGAACTGATGATGCAGGCACATTTGCTATTTATGATAAAACAAGAGACTCTGGTTTAGTAAGTGGAAAAACGTATGGGGAAATTACAGGCATTGTTGGTCAATATACAAACCATCAACTCCTCCCGCTTCGCATTATTG
Source organism: Lysinibacillus sp. NPDC056220 (assembly GCF_049315265.1). NCBI lineage: Bacteria > Bacillati > Bacillota > Bacilli > Caryophanales > Bacillaceae > Lysinibacillus > Lysinibacillus sp. NPDC056220. The sequence continues at coordinate 164,571 of NZ_JBMOXD010000001.1, read as the reverse complement.
AAGATGTAACAAAGGTTCAGGATATCAAAGCTTCTCACGTTGGTGGAATAACAGCTGGTACGAAGGTTACGCTTTCTACCATGACAGAAGGTGCAACGATCTATTACACATTGGACGGCTCTGCACCAACAACAGCTAGTACAAAGTATACAGGGGAAATTATTGTTAATCAGCCATTGACGATTAAAGCGATTGCAGTGAAAGAAGGTTTAACGAATAGTGCGATTGCTACATTTGTTTATGAGATGATTGATACTAACAATGCCACAATTAGCGATATTCAAGGGGCAAGCCACCTATCACCATATGTCAATTTAGCAGTAAATGATGTAGAAGGAATTGTAACATTCGTTATTAATTCAAGTAGCTTCATTATGCAAGAAGGCGATACAGCATTCGATGGCGTAAAATCGACAGCGATCAAGGTAAGTAAGTCGGCACATAATGTAGTAGTAGGGGACGTTATTAAAGTATCAGGAAATGTAACTGAAGCGGGTGGCAACTCTCGATTAAGAGATACGCAAATTTCAGCAACCAATATTACAAAAACAGGTAAAGCAGTAATTCCAGAGCCTCTTGTGATAGGAGAGGATCTATTCCCGCCAAATAAAATTATTGATAATGATGGCTTGGCAATTTTTGATCCACAAGAAGATGGCATCGATTTTTGGGAATCCATTGAGTATATGCGAGTATCGTTCCCAGAGGCGAGAGTGATTGGACCAATGTACAATAATGATTCACCAATTGTTGTACCAAGCACAACAAATAATACATTTAATGTGAATGGCGGTTTAAATATTGCAGCCGATGATTATAATCCGGAAAAAATTATGCTTGAAGGAGTAGCTGGAAAAAATTATGATTCAGGGGATCGCTTTAATGAACCGCTTATCGGATTTGTAGAAAACTTTACAGATGGCTATCGACTGAACACGAATAATGTTTTTCCTAATGTAACAAAGGCACATCTTCAACAAGAAGTGACGCATCTTCAACCAGTAGCGGACAAATTAAATGTCGCTTCTTATAATATCGAAAACTTTTCGAATAATCCTGCCAATACATCTAACGAAAAAGTAGACAGAATTGCAGCGACATTTGTAAATAATATGAAGTCACCAGATATTATTACATTAGTCGAAGTTCAAGATAACGATGGTCAAATTGATTCAGGAAATGCAGATGCATCTGAAAGCTACATGCGATTAATTCATGCGATAAAAGCTGCGGGTGGTCCTGCTTATGATTGGATTGATGTCATGCCAATTAACAATACAGTAGGCGGTGCACCAGGCGGTAATATTCGTGTTGGCTATCTATATAATCCGACAAGTGTTTCATTAGTGTCAGGTATAAAAGGGTTAGGCAACCAAGCGAATACATGGACAGCAGATGGAAGCCTTGCTTTAAATCCTGGCTTTGTTGATCCATCAAAATTTGTAGATACACGAAAACCAATTGCAGCGGAATTTGAATTCCAAGATGAACGTGTAGTTATTATCGGAGCTCACTTAAATTCTAAAGGTGGGGATGGTTCACTTTGGGGACCAACACAGCCACCAGTTTTAGAATCAGTTAAGAAACGTATTCAACTTGCTCAGGCCATCAATGATTTTATCGATGAAGGACTTGCCATAAATCCGAATTTAAATTTCATAGTGGCAGGGGACATGAATGACTTTGAGTTCACACCAGCACTTGAAACATTGAAAGGAGATGTTTTAACGAATATGATAGATAAAGCCCCAGAGCAAGATCGTTTTACGTACTTCTTCCAAGGGAACAATCAAGTGTTGGATCATATTTTAGTTTCGAATCATCTTGCGGATGTTACGGAAATTGACCTAATTCATATGAATGCGAACTTTACAGAGGCACAAGGCAGAGCATCGGATCATGACCCTGTATTAGTTCAAATTGATTTGCAAGCAGGAAAAGAAGAAATACCAACACCAATAGTACCTGAAAATGTATATAGCTTTAATCACTACAAGACTGGTAAATTAATAGTGAATCGTCCAAGCATTTCATTAACGTTAGGGGAAAATACCATTATTAAAAATGGCATTGCAGTATTTAGTCAATATGCCGAATTCCATGGCGAAGGATTTGCAAACAAAACTGTAGTGATCAGTCCTAAAAAAGGAAATGCGATTATTGACTTTAAAGGTACGAAAATTGGTTCCATTATTATTGAAGGAAAAAATGTAAAAGAAATCCGTAATTTACCTGCTGGATCGACCATAACGTATACAAAAGGGGCATCGGCAGAGGAAATTGAATTTAAGTAATGACTACTTGCAGGAACAATGTAAAGCATATGCTAATCATACTTTATTTTGATAATTAAACAGTATGGACAGTATTCATGAAGTACAGTAAAAAAATTAGCCATTCCAAACTTTTGGAGTGGCTTTTACTTTACCTCATTCATAACTAGCCTATAGTAGATTCATTTCTGTGGACAAGAATTCTTTCAACGGCAGATATTTGATGGTCCTATGTATTTTAAATATGAAAACGAAAAAATTGACGAAAAAAAACTAAATAGATATTATAGATATGTTAAGTCTTTAATAGGGCGGTAAGACCCGACAAACTAAACGTTATTTTATGCTACGTAATCTTTAATGAGGTAGTTAAACATTAAGGGTTTAATGACTCATAATTGAAAAGGTATATAACTTTTGCGGTGTCTTTTGCCTTAATTACAGATATTAAAGGTCTATAATATATTTTGATGTGGAGGAAAAAAGGATGAATAAATACGATTGTGTAATTATAGGTGGTGGCCCTGCTGGTTTAAGTGCTGCCTTAACATTGGGAAGGGCGCGCAGAAAGATTGCTATATTTGATAATGGAACTAATCGAAATCGTGTAACTCAAGAGTCGCATGGTTTTTTAACAAGAGATGGGATAAAGCCACAAGAATTTAAGAATATAGCTAGTAAAGAAATAAAATCTTACCCATCTATATCTATGTTAGATCAAACAATTATCGAGATAACTAAAGATGATAAAAGCGGTTTATTTCTTGTCAAAACTTCGGAAAATAAATCATATATGTCTGCAAAAGTATTGTTAGCTACTGGAATACAAGAGGAGTTTCCCCTCCCGCAAATCAGACAATATTATGGTAAAAGCTTGTTTAGCTGTCCTTATTGCGATGGTTGGGAGCTGAGAGACAAGCCATTGGCTATCATAGCAGAAAAAGAGGAGCATATTAAACATATGACCAAATTGGTTTTTAATTGGTCACAGGATTTAATCGTTTTTACGAATGGTCATCAACTTTCCGATAACGTTCAAAGTGAATTTGAACGTAAAAAAATTAAACTGTATACAGAATGTGTAAAAAACTTGCATGGGGAAGATAGTAACTTAATTAGTATTGAATTAGAAACAGGTGAACATATTTTAAGAAGTGGTGGATTTGTCGTACCTAATTTTTATCGTCCAAATAAATTTGCTAAACAGCTAAATTGCCAAGTTGATGAAAATGGGACAATTATTACTGATGGTACTGGACGAACAACAGCGGCTGGAATATATGTTGCAGGTGAAACGGAAAAGGGGGGTGCCTCTTCTTTAATGATCGCTGCTGCGGAAGGTTTTAAGACAGCCTCTAGTATAAATTTGGATATCACAATAGATAGGTTTTAAGTAAAAGGTTAGCTGATGAGTATAGAAAATTCATCAGCTATTTTTGTAAATAAAGGATAAAGTTAATATACCTAGTTGAGCGGACAGAGAAAGAACTTGGATATGTTATACTATGAATACAGAATAACTGGATAAAGGTACCTGTTTATTATGAATAGTTGCAAAGGGACAAGTACAACGAAAAATCTGCAAAGATAGGATAAATTGAGTATGATGAATGATATACATCTTTCTCAAAGTGGGTTGACGATTATGTAGTTTTAGTCATAATTGCATCTTTACTATTATGGAAAGATGCCTTTTTTATGAATAAAATTTCAATTGGGCCTCCGTTATTAGGTAAATAAATGATCAGCATGTAACTTCCTATTTTTTTATAGTTATATTTTTATATGATTATGTTTTATCTCTTTCGATTAAGGTTATGTCAGAAAATATGAATAGTCTCAAATTGATGAACTTTTATTTCGCGATTTACTTTTTATATAAAGGATGGTACACTTAAAACTATTGAAAAACAATATATTGTGTTCGTTTTGTATAGGTACTACTATATGTAGTTTAATAGGGAAGTTCGGTACTATTCCGACGCTGTCCCCGCAACTGTAAAGCTGACGATGATTGTAACCACTGTGCATTCGCATGGGAAGGAAATCAGAGATTGAAGCAAAGCCAGGAGACCTGCCTTTATAAAACAAATTTATCATTTCTTCGGGGATTAAGAGATGGGAACGTCAGTATTTTTAGTATGTTAACGTTTCCATGTAAGCTATCTCTTTAGAAGAGGTAGCTTTTTTATTTTATGAAAAGAGGGATTACTATGAAACTTTATACGAAAACAATCTGTCCAAAATGCCTTTGGGTAAAATCCGAATTACAACGAGCAGGACTTGAAGCAGAAATTGTTAATATTGATCACGATGAACAAGCTAAACAAACAATTATTGATGCAGGTTTTTTAAGTGTGCCTGTTTTAGAGGTGGATGAAACATTTATAGGGGATGTTCAGGAAATTGTTTCTCGTATTGAGATGATTACACTATGATCGTTTACGCTAGTCGTACAGGAAATGTCCGCAATGTAGTATCTAAACTAAGGGCAGAATCTATTGAACTCTCAGAGGAATTAAGCTTGAATAAGCCTTATCTTTTAATTACATACACAGATGGTTTAGGCGACATTCCAGCAAAAGTGCAACGTTTCTTAGATAAAAACAGAGATTTTTGTAAAGGAGTAGTTGCTAGTGGCAACAGTAACTTTGGACATCATGTATTTGGCGCAGCAGGAGAGAAAATTGCTACTACCTATCATGTACCATTAGTGAGGAAATTAGATTTGCGCGGCAATCAAACAGATTATGAAGCTATACAAACGTTTTATGAAACGAGGGTAATGGGATGAAAACTTATTTAAAGCTTAATAATGACGTACTGAATCGTTATAGTACAACGGGGCTACTAGAGTTAGAAAAGGATCGTGAGGCTACGCGCCGCTACTTTTTAGAATATGTCAACGTACGTTTACGTTACTTTATAGATATAGAGGAAAAAATCCGCTATTTAGTTGATGAAGGCTACTACGAAAAAGCTTTTATCGACATGTACGAGATGGATTTTATTAAAAAGTTGTACAAAAAAGCGTATGATTATAATTTCCGTTTCCCATCATTTATGAGTGCTAGCAAATTTTATGACAGCTACGCTATGAAAAGTCGTGATGGAGAAGAAATCTTAGAAAAATATGAGGACCGGATTGTCATTATTGCCTTGTACTTGGCACAGGGGAACACGGTACTAGCAGAACGTTCTGTAGAAGCGATGATGGAAGCCTATCAACCTGCAACGCCTACTGCATTAAATAGTGGGAAGAAAGCTCGTGGCGAATTAGTAAGTTGCTTTAAATTATCCATGGATGACTCCATGAATAGCATCGCTGAAAATATTGGTTATTGTTTAGAGCTATCACGTCTAGGTGGAGGGGTCGGGGTCAACTTAACGGATTTACGTCCTTTAGGTGATCCAATTAAAGAAATACTAAATCGTGCAAGTGGTGTGATTCCAGTGGCGAAACTATTAGAAAATTCTTTTAGTTATTCTAATCAGCTTGGTCAGCGTAATGGCTCAGGAGTTGTTTACCTAAATATTTTCCATGCAGATATAGAGAATTTTATTTCATCAAAAAAACCAAATGCTGATGATAAAATTCGCCTCGCAACACTATCAACAGGTATTATTATACCAAGTATTTTCTTCGAACTGATGAAGCGTGATAAAGATATAGTGTTATTTAGTCCATATGATATTTTTAAAGTATATGGTAAACGAATGTCGGAAATTTCAATTTCTGATATGTACTATGAACTACTAGATAATCCTAAAATCCGTAAAATTAAACGTTTGAATGCGCGTAGACTCTATACAGAGGTAAAAAAAGCTCAATTCGAATCCGGTTATCCCTTTGAAATTTTTGATGATAATGTTAATGACGTACATCCACTAAAAAATATCGGTCGCGTAAAAATGTCAAACTTATGTACTGAAATCTTGCAAGTTCAAGAAACTAGTGTTATCACAGATCAAGATCAACCTAACGAATATGGGTTAGATGTGTCGTGTAATTTAGGGTCAATTGATATCCACGCAGCGAGTAAAGTAAATGATTTTGAAGCATTAATCGATACAGCTATGCACTTATTAACAAATGTATCCCAAATGACGCACATCAAAAATGTTCCGTCGGTCGCAAAAGCCAATCAATTAATGCACTCAGTAGGTCTAGGGTGTATGAATCTCCATGGACATCTTGTTACGGAGGGAATTATGTATGGCTCGAAAGATTCTATTCATTTCATGGACCGCTTTATGGAAGCAATGAACTATTATTCTCTAAAATCATCGATGGAAATGGCTAAAGAAAAAGCAGAAACGTTCTATCGATTTGAAGATAGCGATTATGCTTCAGGTATCTATTTTGATCAATATGTAAATAAGACTGAAGAAGAGCTTTCACCTGCTGTATTAAAAGCACTCGGAAACATTCCAATCATTACTAGTAAAATGTGGGAATTATTAAAGCAAGATGTTATGCAATATGGCTTATTCCATTCATATCGTTTAGCTATAGCACCAACTGGTAGTATATCGTACATTCGTAGCTGTACGGCCTCCATCTCTCCATGTACAGAACGTGTAGAGGTTCGTGATTATGCAGATAGTCGAACAATTTATCCAATGCCACATTTAACAAATGAAAACAGTCATCTATATGTAGAGGCATATGATGTTGATCCTTATGATTTAATTGATTTATACGCAGCTTCTCAAAAACATGTTGACCAAGGTATTTCAATGACTCTTTATGTCACTGATAATTGGACAACAGAACAACTAGCTAAAGTATACATTTATGCATGGGTTAAAGGGATTAAGTCCGTTTACTATGTTCGTCAACGATTACAAAGCTTAGAGGAGTGTGTAGCATGTCAAATATAGTGTATGAGGCAGTCAACTGGAACAAAGCAACAAGTGAACTGGCCCAAATTTTTTGGGACCAGCAATGGAAGCAAATTTGGTTTCCCGAAGAAATTGCAGTGAGTAAAGATATTCAACAGTGGAAAAGTTTTGAGCATCAGGACACGTATAAAAAAGTGTTTGCAGGATTAACCTTGCTGGATACCGTTCAGACAAATATTGGGATGAATCGTGTTGCTGCTTATACAGATGATTTACAGGAAAAGGCTGTATTAACCGTTTTTGATGCATTTGAGGCAATACATGCTAAATCATATTCTTATATATTTACAACGCTTTGTACAAACGAGGAAATAGACGAGCTCTTTGAATGGGTAAAGAAAAATGAATATTTACAATATAAGGCAAATAAAATAGCGGATATTTATAATAGTATTGAAGAAGGGGACGCTGAGAGCTTATGGAAAGCGATGTTTTCATCCGTTATGCTTGAATCCTTCCTTTTCTATTCTGGCTTTTTCTACCCATTATACTTAGGTGGGCAAGGTTTTTTAAGAAACAGTGCTGAAATTATTTCCCTCATTTTGCGCGACGAATCCATTCATGGTGTTGCAGTAGGATTTTTTGCTCAAAATCTATATAAGCAATTTTCAAAAGAAAAGCAAGAAGCTTTACAATTATGGGGCTATGAATTACTGCTGGATTTATATCAGAATGAAATGAAATATACAGAGGACATTTATGCGGAGACAGGATTATCGCCTGAGGTAAAAGCCTATGTGCGTTATAATGCAAATAAAGCCTTAATGAATGTTGGTTTTGAAGCTATGTTTCCTGAAGAAGAAGTGAATCCAATCGTTATGAATGGAATTCGTAATGAGGGCTCCACATATGATTTCTTTTCACAAAAGGGGGCTACCTATGCTAAGGCAAAAGTAGCGCCAATTACAGATGACACATTTAATTTTAATCGTTAGGATGAAGAACAATGAATGTAGAAGTAAAAATCAAAAGAATGCATGAAGATGCAATGCTACCCATGCAAGCTAACCCTGGCGATGCTGGGATGGACCTCTATTCCATTGAAACTGTAGAGATACCTGCTGGTGGGACTAAATTAATTAAAACAGGAATTCAAATTGAATTACCAAAAGGAACGGAAGCACAAATTCGACCAAGAAGTGGACTAGCCTTAAAACATAGTATTACAGTGCTCAATAGCCCAGGAACAATCGATGAAGGCTATAGAGGGGAAATCGGTGTAATTTTAATTAATCATGGTCAAGATACGTTCTTCGTAGAAAAATCTATGCGAATTGCCCAGATGGTGATTCAATTTGTCCCTACTATTCAACTCTTGGAAGTTAATGAATTATCTCAAACGGTTCGTGGAACTTCGGGATTTGGAGCGAGTGGTACAAAATAAGATTAAGTTTTCAATAGGCGTTTGTAAGGATTGAGTTTGGTATGTACTGAACTCAATCCTTTTTATTTTTCCCTAGAATAATCTAATCAATTTATATTTAAACATAGGTTGTCACATTTGTGTAACGTAGGTTCAGTAGGATTTATATGAGGTGATAATATGGCAGAAGAGTTTGGCATTAACCGAATGGTTGCTGGAGCGGATCAATATATCAAGTATTTAATGGATATTTTTAATGATTATGGCTGTCATTGGGCATTTTATGCATTTCGTGAAGATACGTGGGATGGTATAGATTTTGAATTAGGTAATAAACCTGTCGGGGAGGCATATTGGAATGCGAAGGCTAATAGAGAGCTACCCTATAGACAAGCAATAGAAGTAGATAATTCTATTTGGGAGGTCTTAAAAATAGATAGCAAGTAATATGGTTTGTTCGCTAAGATCAAATAAAAAGTATATGAGTAGTACAAACCATCGTTTGTACTACTTTTTCACATGACGTTCAGAGCTCTAAATCATGACATCTATTCAATCAATATATTGCTGCTGGAATTAGATAGTAAGCTGTATATCATCTAGTTCCGAAAATAGTTACGTGCTAGTAGAGTGGAAGAATGATATTCAGCAGGCAATTCATCCTCAAAAAAAATAGCCTCTACGGGACAAACTAATTCACAAGCGCCACAATCGATACAGATATCAGGGTTAATGACATATTGTGTATCTGTATTTACAATGCAATTTACGGGACAGACATCTAAACAAACGGCTGCTTTTTCATCCCTACATAATTCTGTAATTACAAAGGCCATTATAAATCCTCCCCTAATTGATGTTTTAATTCTTCAGGCGAGTGCTTCCAATACTGTTCATTAAATTCAGATAAAAATTGGAAAAGTAGTTTTTTTGAATTGGGATCGACATGACTTAGGATAAATGTCCCTTTAAGTGCTTTATCTAAATAATTTACTTGCTCTGGCAACGATTTATAGCCAAGTTTAATGCGTCGTTCTTCCTTTGCTACCCGTACTTCACTTGCAGTACATCCCGCATAATAAGGTCCATTTTCCCCGACCTGAAGAGCTACCCAAACGATCCAATAACGATTATAATCGTCACTAGCATGAGCTAAATCTGGTGAAAAACGCACTTTTTTTTCAATAATACTTCGCCCATGTAAGGCTTCTAGGTCTATAAATACGTGTTTTTTTTCACAATCTATAATAATAGGCGTTACATTATTTAAATCAAGGGTACCTACGCCGTAACCCCCATCTCCATCGGTTGAATCATTACTTAAGATGGTAAAATGTATCTTTTCTTTCATAGAAAACACCCCCACATACTTTCTACAATATTTACATGTTCCGATTTCCAAACAATTTATAGTACAAAAAATAGCACACTTATTACGATAGCTTTAAAAAAGAATCTAATTGAACGTTTTAGTAGCAATTTTAAACTATGCGTAAGGGCTGCCTAGGATTTCTCCTTATACTTTTTAGATTAAAAAGTATAACTGAACTATACAGCTTATTATCCTTTGTTGTCTTCGGACTTACGTCTGAATTGTTATGATCTGGTAAATTAACTATATACAGTTATGGATATTTCGCTTAAAAATTTTGGAATTTCACGTAATTAAGGAACTTGAAAAATAGTCTATTAAGAGGATGATTTAGGATAAATGGAGCTCAACCATTCTCCTAGTCTGTTGAAAAAGTTTACTTGACTAAGGGGAGGTAGTGCCATCCACAGACATTCTGCTGCACGACAACATTCAATTCTTCTGCCATCATTATGAAAAAACGCATCTTTCCTATATTTATTTTCATCCATCCCTTCAAAAAAACGATATATAATTTCAAGCTCACTCAATTAGCGAAACAATGATTTTAACAATTTATATTTTATTAGCATAGAATTTAGTCTGTTAATATTTTACATTTATATCGTTAGAAAAGCTATTAGCCCTACTATTATTTTAAAAAATAAATGGAATCTAAAAAAATAGAAAGTTAAAGTTTCCAGCAATAAATAACTGTTTTTTCTGCATCTTGTCTTCATTTCTCTATGAGTTTCTATTTATAGGTAATTATTTATGAAATAATTACCTATACGACCAATTTGGTATTAAAATTACCTTATTTTTAGCGTTTATTTATTGGTAATGTAGTTATATTATTGTCTTGTAAAGCAAATTTAAGATTGATTGGTATATTTCATCATGAAAATTTTTGAAGGCTGCTTTATCCATAACTATTAGTAATTATTATTTGAGAGAACGTATTATACATATTAATAAAATTTAATAGAGCGGTAATATTGTTCTCACAGAATAATATAATTTATTTGAATTCTGGAGGAATATACAAATGACGAAACATAACAAAGGTCGTAAATTTTTTGCAACTACTGCTACAGCAGCACTTGTAGCATCAGCAATCGTACCGGTAGCATCAGCTGCTGAATTTAATGATGCAGGTAGCATTTCATCATGGGCAAAAGAAGCAGTACAGTTTTTAACTGACAAAGGTTTCATCCAAGGTGACGAAAAAGGAAACTTCAACCCAGCTGGTACACTTACTCGTGCTGAAGCAGCTGAAATTTTATCAAAAGCATTAGACTTAAAAGCTACTGGAACAGAAGATTTTACAGATGTAAATGAAAATGACTGGTTCTATAATGCAGTGCTTGCCACTTCACCAGAATTATTTGATGGTATGGGTAATGGTAAATTTGAACCGAAAGCACAATTAACAAGAGAACAAGCTGCAAAAGTTATCGTACAAGGTTATCAATTAACTGGTAAAGCAGACCTTAGTCAATTCTCAGATGCTTCTAAAGCTTCTAAATGGGCTGTATCTTACTTAGAAACAGCTGTTGAAAATGGTGTAATTAATGGTAAAGGATCATTATTAGCACCACAGGATAAAATTAGCCGCGAAGAATTTGCTACTATGGTAAAGCGTACAATTGATGCAGTTCAAGAAGTAACACCAGCAGTAGAATCTGTAAAAGGGCTTAACGCAAAAGAATTTGAAGTGAAGTTCAACACAGCTGTTGATGCAAAAGATGCTGCTGTAACAGCGAAATACGCTATTGACGGGGTAGCTATTACGAACGCAAAAGTTTCTGAAGACGGAATGACTGTTATTTTAACAACTGATAAAGAAATTAAATTAACAAATGGCAAAGTAACTGTAAACCCAATCAAAACAAAAGCAGATGCAAAAGTTCTAACTGAAGAGTTTAATAAATTAATCACATTTGCTGATACAACTCCTGTTAGCGTAAATTCTGTTGAAGCAAAAGGCACAACAGCAGTAATCACTTTCGATGAGCTTGTACAAAACGAAGGAACAGTTAGCTTAAATGGTACTGAACTTGCTAAAGATCGTTATACTTTATCTGGAAAGACATTAACAATCAAAGGCTTAACTGCTGAGCAGACTTATAAAGTAGACATCGTAGGAGCAACTGACTTTGCTAATAATATTGCAAATCCCATTGCAGTGAACTTCACGGTTCTAAAAGCAGACGTTGATAATTCAAAACCAACTGTTTCAACTGCTGTGAATGGTACAGAAATTACGTTTGATTTCTCAGAAGAATTAATGAAGCAAAATCTTGATGCAGATGCGGGCGCTACTGCTGAAGAATATGCAAAAGTAACGGTTGGTTCTACGGTTTACTACTTAAAAGATGCTGATATGAAAGATGCAGAAGATAAAACTGTATTTACTATTGATGCAAAAGCTGCATTAGGTACAGCTACATTCATTAATGCGGACGTTAAAGTAGAAGGACAAAAAGATTTAGCTGGCAATGCAGGAGATGCATTTGAGTTCAAGGCTATTCTATCTAAAGATTTAACGCCTGCTACACTTGTATCTGCTTCTACTAAAATGTTAGTAGCTGATGATGTAAATGCTACTACTGATGTAGATGCGCTATACCTTACTTTTAGCGAACCAGTAAAAGTAGATGGTAAATTAACTCTTAAAACTCAAAATGGTATTGCTTACACTACTGGAAAAGAAACAGCTGTAAAAGCAGATGCTGGTTATGATGTAGATGGTAACGGTAAAATTGAGGGTGCAGAGAAAAATACGGTGAAAGTGGACATTGATTTAGATAGTAATTCAACATATACATTTGAATTATCTGCTAAAGCAGTGGCTGACTTAGCTGGCAACGTAACTGCAGATACAATTACATTCAATGTGACAACTGGAACGTATGAAGCTACACCAGAAACTACTACAGATTCATTAGTACTTGGGACAACACCAGTTGTTGTAACAGATAACAATGTATTCACTGTTGAATATGCTGTTGATGTGACTGCAACAGCAACAAATGCTTCTAACTACACACTTGGAGGAAAAGAGCTACCTGCTGGCACTCAACTTCAATTTGTGGACGGCACTAAAAAAGTACGATTCACTTTACCAGAAGGTTCTATCACGGCAAATGGTAATTATGTACTTGAAGCTAAAAATGTAGTAGATACAAAAGGTAACACTCTTAAAAATGGAAAAGCTACAACTCTAGTGGCTCTTAAAGAAAATATTGTACCTGTAGCTTCTAAAGTAACAGTAGTAGATAGCAAAACATTTACAGTTGACTTCACTGAAAGTATTGCTGATCAAGCTACACCAACAGGTTTAACAGTAAAAATTGCTGGTTCAACTGTAGAAGTGGCTAAAGCTGCTGTAGCTAATGGTAAATTAACTGTGACAACTAAAGCTGACTATGCTTTAACTGATAGCATTGTAGTTGAATTTAAAGCTACAAACCTTGTTGATGCTAATAACAACAAAGTAAAAGACGGTTCAATTTCAAAATAATTAAGCCGATTATTGAAAAAAGCTCTGTGGAACAATTTCCACAGGGCTTTTTTGTTAGTCAATATAGTTTCTACTATTATAAGAGGCAACATTTATTTATAAGGAAATTCTTTTGGAATCGGTCCGAATGCAATCCAATGATATTTAAAATATTTCCCCACCAAAAATACCACAATCCACGTAATAAATAGAGCAACAATAAAACCTCCGACACTCCAAACATGAAATAAGAGACTATTACCGCTGACAGGAATTTGGCGATAAAGGAAGAGGAAAAAAGGATGTAGTAGATAAATGCCAAATGATAATGTACCAAGATTAATAAGGGCATTTACCAAGGCTTTATTCCCTCTATTAAAAATCCAGAAAGAAAGCTGTAACAAGACGATACAGGCCGTTAAAGATTGTAGCTGAAAGACTAGTTCAAATACGATACTGTTGGCTAAATAGGTTGAAGATGAATAAACAAAGTAATATAGATAAATATTATAAATTGTAGAAAATAACCAAATAGCCCAAATGAAATAAATAGAAATCGGAAAGTTTTTTTGGGTTAGTTGGAACCACCGTTTATATTTTTCAAAATAAACCCCTAAAAATCCACCAGCCAAGAAATAAAGTATATAAGAGAATGAAATACTCCCTCTATAAGGATACTGCCAATACTCAGCATTTAATAGGATAAAAATCCATTGAAGAGCTAGTCCTGTCCAAATCAGAAGAGGGGATAGGGCAGGTTTTTTCTTTAAAATATATAAGAATAACGGGAACATTAGATAGAACTGCACCATAATAAATATATAATATAAATGAGTATATGCTTTTCCAATTAATAGTTTCTGAAGAAATTCAACACTAAAAAGGGCGTGCCATGCTAATGAAAAATCGCGCGTCACATAAAATTGCATAGCGGCAAAATAAAAGACAGAAAAAAATAGATAGGGAATAAGTATTTGGGTCACTCTTTTTTTATAAAAACAAACAATCAGTTTTTTGGTGAAATCCTTTTGGATATAGTTGTAAAATAAAACAAACCCACTTAAAAAAATAAAAACAGGGACAGCAAATTTAGGAAAAATATTGAAGAAAACATAAATAGAGTAGAGTTTTGATTCGCTGGACAAAGCTGTAACAGGTGTACTAGTAGAATGGATAAGAAGTACAGCTAGTATAGCTAAGGCTCTAGTAATATTTAATTCATCAATATGTGCACGTTTCATATAATCATCTCCAAAAATAGTTGATAGTTTTTGAGTTCCCTGAATGTAATGCTCATATACATTAATGGTATGTTTAGAACCATGAATTTAGACAATTTTTTATCAGAATCGTCTAGTGGTACGGTCATGGCTTACTATAATGAATTTTTATGTCAGGCGGGTGTCAAACAATAAAAAAGCTACCATGCCTGATGCATAGTAGCTTGAAGTACTGAAAAAAGTATTTTAAAAGCCTTCCTACATTCATATGTAAGAAGGCTTTCGTTCGCACTTTATATAGGAGTATCTATTTATAATTTCACAAGAAATCGACCTCTTGCTTGACCTTTCAATAAAATAGGTAAAACATTTGGAAGTTGCTGTAATGTTACCTCTTGATAAATGAAGCCTTCAAGGTTAGCTGGTTTAAAATCAGTTGCTAAACGATCCCATATGTTCAATCGTACATCCATTGGACAATAAACAGAATCAATTCCAAGTAAATTTACACCTCTTAAAATAAAGGGGAAGACGCTTGTAGGAAGGTTTGTTCCTGCTGTTAACCCACTGCTAGCAACAGCACCGCCATACTGAATTTGACTTAATAAAGAGGCAAGTGGTTCTCCTCCAACAGAATCGACAGCTGCAGCCCATTTTTGTTTGCCTAATGCTCTAATCTTCCCATCAAATACCTCTTCACGAGCTACAATTGAAGTGGCCCCCAGGTTATTCAAGTATTCATGTTCTGAATCTTTCCCTGTACTTGCTTCTACTTGATAACCTAGTGTTGAGAGAATTGAGACAGCGAAACTACCTACACCACCAGTTGCCCCCGTAACAAGGATTTTTCCATTCTCAGGACTAATGCCATTTTCCTGTAATCTTTGAATCGACAAAGCAGCCGTAAATCCTGCTGTTCCTATAATCATTGCCTCTTTGAGAGAAAGACCGCTTGGACATGGAACAATCCATTTAGAAGGGATTCGAGCGTATTCACTAAATCCTCCAAAATGAGATACGCCAATTTCATAGCTTGTTGCAATTACCTTGTCACCCTCTTGAAAGCGAGAATCTTCAGAGGATACAACAATCCCAGCTAAATCAATCCCAGGTACGAAAGGATAGGAAGTAACGATTTTACCATCCTGTATAGCTGCCAGACTGTCTTTATAATTAATGCCAGAGTAGCTTACTTTAATTAATACCTCACCATTCGGAAGATCATTTAAAGTAAGATCATTAACTTTCACTGTAAAATTTTCATCTTGATTGACTACCAACGCTTTAAAGTTTTCTAATGTCATCGTAAACATCCTCCTACAATCTAATTCCATTAAACAGTATCAAAATTATTCTGACTGGTCAACATAAAATTGGAAAATGCACTCTGTTCATGTATAATGACTTGTATCAAGTCATTGGAGGCTTCTATGAAAAAGAAAGAGGAAGAACGAAAAAAACAGATAATGAAAGCAGCCTTTGATGCTGTTTCAAAATTAGGCTACGATAATGTCACATTACAAGATATAGCCAATCATGCAAATGTTTCGAAAGGGGTAGTCCACTATTACTTTACGAGCAAGCAAAACATATTATTAGAATTACTGGAATCCACAACAAACAAAATCTATAGTTTTGAAATAAAAGAAATCGCCAAATACGAGACAGCAATTGAAAAACTTCACGCCTATTTAAATGCTGTTTTTGTATCCCCTCAAGATAATAAAAAATTTTACAGAGTGTATTTAGATTTTTTAGCCCAAGCGAATGGAAATGAAGCGTATAAGAAAATAAACTTAAAATTTTATGAGAATTGCTGGGGAATCGGACAAGAAATTATTAAGTTGGGACAACATGAGGGTGTGTTTTGTCAGGATATGGATTCCCTCGCAAGTGCAAAAATGATGAGGGCGATGATTGATGGTTCTTTGATACAATGGTTAACCGATGATTTAAAAGAACAACATCAATATTATAAAGAAATATGTTTGAATAGTATTTTAAAATTATTAAAAACGTAGAAATTTTAAAGCCTTACAGCTATGATGTAAGGCTTCAGACTGTAGACAAACTCAATGAAATAAAGTAAAGCCGTTGATTTCCACTACGGGCGGACGCTTTCCGCGGGCGGGGTCGAGCTGCTTCCCTCGCTTCACTCAGTCCAGGATCTCGACTTTCCCGCTTTTCCCGCTGGAGTCACCGCCCTTCGTTCCCATCAACTTCTACATAAAGTACCCATCTACATAGGTAAATTTTTGGGGTGATAATACATCGAAACCTTTGAATGGTACTAAGTGTCAAGCCTTTCCCAATGTACAGAAAGTAAGAATCACAAAAAATTTATTCAACGCCATATTGGGGAACTGTATGTGGAGGAAGCAGAACATTTACGCCATTCCTATGACATCAAACAAATTTATGCAAGCGTAAAGAAACGATTGAGCATGTCTTTGCCGATACAAAGGAAAAGCATGGTATACGATGGACAACCTAGAGGTCTGAAAAATTGTCCATGCAGGCCTATACTTACTCTCTTGCTACCATGAATTTAAAGAAACTAGCCGTGGCAGGCGGCTTCAAAGAGTTCTTATACTTGAAGAGTCTGTTTTATTGGATATCAAATTATCATTTTTAAACATAATGAAAGAGAAAAAATGACAAAAGGAATCGAGTGTGAACTTCTCAATTCCTTTTGTCGACAGACTGAAGCCTTACAGCTATGATGTAAGGCTTTTTTTCTGTCCAAAAATGAAAAGGTAAATCTACTTAATAGAATTTTTAGTAGTAAAAAATGGTCCTGATATAACCAAATAAGGATACATTTTTAATATTATACCTTTAAATTGTATTAAAATCTTAAATTACCATTTAAATTTTCGGAAAAAACTATAAAAAAAGAATAGTTTTACTGTTTCAATATTGAAATTTCTTACAATAAAAGATGTGAAATTGTAAAATACTGTTTTTGTATGCATTGGTTTGCTCTTTATGCAGTCATTTATGCATGATAAAATCTATGTTTTCAATAATCCAAACTGTATAAAAATTAAAAATAATGTCGAGTTGAGTCAATTTTTCATTTTCTTTATACTGTGAAAGTAATTATTGGAGAGGAGAAATTATTATGCGCAAAGAAGTTACGATTATTGGGGTGCCAATGGATTTGGGTCAAACAAGAAGAGGAGTTGATATGGGGCCAAGTGCCATACGATATGCTGGGCTAACAGATCGACTTGAGGGTCTTGGATATTCCATTCAAGACGAAGGGGATTTGACTATCGAACTTGTTAATAAAGAAGTAGAAATAGAAGCAACAACTAACTTAAAAAATTTAAAAACGGTAGCAGATGCTAATGACAAGCTTGGTCAAAAAGTAGATCAAGTTATTTCCTCAAAACGCTTTCCTTTAGTTCTAGGAGGAGATCATAGTATTGCCATTGGTACATTAGCAGGTGTTTCCAAACATTATGAGAATCTAGGTGTTATTTGGTACGATGCCCATGGTGATTTAAATACTGGTGAAACTTCACCTTCAGGTAATATTCATGGAATGTCTTTGGCAGTAAGCATAGGACTTGGTCATCCGGCACTTACAAATATTGGTGGTTATGCGCCAAAAGTTAAGCCTGAAAATGTTGTTATTATTGGGGCACGTGATTTAGATCCAGGTGAGAAGCAACTAATTAAGGAAATTGGTATAAAGGTCTATACGATGCATGAAATCGATCGTTTAGGCATGACGACCGTAATGGCTGAAACGATTGAATATTTAAAGGAGCGCACTGATGGTGTCCATTTATCGTTAGATTTAGATGGCCTTGATCCTAATGATGCTCCGGGTGTAGGAACGCCAGTGGCAGGTGGTATTAGCTACCGTGAAAGTCATCTAGCTATGGAAATGCTATCAGAATCAAATATTATTACTTCTGCAGAGTTTGTAGAGACAAACCCGGTATTAGATAAATATAATAAAACAGCTATCGCTGCCGTAGCTTTAATCAGCTCACTCTTTGGCGATACATTACTTTAAGCAAACGATAGGGAAGTTGCAAGAGCGATAAGGAAGAACTTTTTAATAAAATTAGGTCGCCACAACCGAACATTAGAAAATTGCTCTCCCTAATGGTAGTTTACAATAGAACGAATTAATGCTCTAGACTAAACGGGAACTTTTATTTGTCAGAAAATTGACTGTTCACAAAATAGATTAAATTTTAAAAATCAAATCTATTGATATTTCTAATAGTTATCTTTTTGCACCTACAAAAGTAAGTGCTTACAAGATAGTAGCATAAGGGGTTTTTTTATGGCATCAGAACAATATGAATTAAAAAGAAGTATGAAAGCTAGACACTTGTTTATGATCTCACTTGGAGGCTGTATAGGAACAGGGTTTTTCCTTGGATCAGGCTTTACCATTAATCAAGCCGGCCCAACAGGTGCTATTCTTTCGTATTTAGTAGGCGGGTTAGTGATGTATCTAACGATGCTTTGTTTAGGTGAATTATCAGTAGCTATGCCAGTATCTGGTTCATTTCAAACATACACGACGAAATTTATTGGTCCTGCTACAGGCTTTGCTGTTGGCTGGCTTTATTGGCTGGGGTGGGCGGTAACGGTTGCCCTTGAATTTTTAGGGGCTGGACAACTTATGCAAAGATGGTTTCCTGAATCACCCGTATGGATGTGGTGTTTAATTTTCGGGGCCTTGCTCTTTTTATTAAATGGTTTATCAGCAAAGGCATTTGGTGAAGCAGAGTTTGTTTTTTCTAGCATTAAAATTTTAGCTATCATAATGTTCCTAGGAGTTGGGGGAGCAGCGATGTTTGGCTTGATCGATATGAAGGATGGAACGAATGCCCCATTCCTTACTCATTTTTATGAGGGTGGACTATTTCCAAATGGTGTAACAGCATTGCTTATAACGATGATCACTGTGAATTTTTCATTCCAAGGGACAGAGTTAATTGGTATTGCTGCAGGTGAAAGTGAAAATCCAGAAAAAACGATTCCTAAATCTATTAAACAAACCGTATGGCGTACGCTTTTCTTCTTTGTTCTATCCGTTGTTGTGCTTGCAGGTATGATTCCTATGGATAAAGCTGGAGTTGTTGAAAGCCCATTTGTAGTTGTATTGGATAGTATAGGTATACCTTATGCGGCTGACATCATGAACTTCGTTATTTTAACAGCGTTATTATCGGTTGCTAACTCGGGTCTATATGCAGCAACGCGTATGTTATTCTCTCTTTCCGTTGAAAAAATGGCTAGCCCAGCTTTAGGGAAGGTGAATAAGAGAGGGATTCCTATGAACGCATTATTAATAACACTTGCTGTAGCTGGATTATCACTTCTGTCTAGTGTTTTCGCTGCAAAAACTGTTTTTGTTTGGCTTTTATCGCTTGCAGGTTTAGGCGCTCAAATAGGCTGGATTGCCATTACAGCATCACAAATCGCTTTTAGACGTTCCTATGTACGACAAGGTGGAAAAGTGGAGGATTTAAAATTCAAAGCTCCACTTTATCCCATTATTCCAATTATCGGTTTAGTCGCAAACTGTATTGTTATGGCAAGTTTGGCATTTGATCCATCGCAACGATTAGCACTTTATTGTGGTGGAGCATTCTTTATCGGCTGTTACGTCGTTTATTACGTAAAAGTGAAGAAGACTAAGGTGATGAAAATAAGCCAACAAGAAGTACAGTTAAAATTAGATCAAAAAATGTATCTTTAACTATGGGAGTAGCTGCTAAGACGGCTACTCTTTTCTATTTTCCCTTTTAAATTCCACAAATTTAGAAAATGAAGGACGTATTTCATAAAAAAATGTTCCTATAAAAAGTGGGGAAATTTATTGATTATCGATAAAAAAATATTGAAATAAGATAATTAATCGTATATTCTTCATACAAGAAGAATTTAGTTTTGCAAGCTAAGTTCCTCAAACTTTGTATCATTACTGAGGTGGATGAATGATGAAGAATTTTTTGAAAGACTTAGGGTACTTTACGTACCATCAATCATTATCTTGTATTTTTCCTGTAGTTATATTTATGACTCTCGCGCTCTCAAAAGTAATTCATATACCAGGCGTTGCAAGATACGATTTCATTTTAATAATCTGTCTAGTGACACAATACTTGATGTATAAATTTGGTCTAGAATCGAAAGATGAAATAAAAGTAATCTGTCTGTTTCATATTATTGGGCTTATTCTTGAACTTTATAAAGTGAATGTTAATTCTTGGTCTTATCCAGAAGAGGCTTGGTCAAAAATTGGAGGTGTGCCATTATATAGTGGCTTTATGTATGCGAGTGTAGCCAGTTATATTTGCCAAGCGTGGCGCAGGTTTGATTTAAAGATTGTCAATTGGCCAAAAAGTTATATAGCTATTCCACTGGGGGCCATGATTTACTTGAATTTTTTCACACATCATTTTATGTATGATTTGAGATGGCTGTTAATGGCTTTACTTTTCATAGTGTTTTACCGTACTGTTGTCAAATTTACTGTACGGGATAACATCTATCAAATGCCAATTGTCGTGTCATTCTTTTTAATTGGATTTTTCATTTGGATTGCGGAAAATATTGCTACATTTTTTGGTGCATGGTCATACCCCAATCAAGAGGTAGCTTGGACGATCGTTCATTTTGGGAAGATTAGTTCTTGGTTTTTACTAGTCGTTATTAGCATTATGATAGTGGCACAGCTCAAATTATTTTATCGAGATTCGGAAGAGTAAAAGAGAAAAATAAAATCTTCCCTAATTCGATAGTTTGAAGTTGTACCCACCGGTTTTCATCAAACTGTGCCTTTTTTACGTGTCCTTCCTGCTGTAGACTCCTCTGTAGAAGAGAATTGGGGGTTGAAAAATGGAAACGGACATTCGAATGCATCTAAAAGTATGTACAGATGACAGCCATATCAAGCAATTTTTAGAAGACGCACAAACTGCTTTTCTTGGATTAGTGGATGAACATATGCCTTATGTTATTCCATTAAATTATGTCTTTAAAGATGGATATTTTTATTTTCATGGAGCGAATGAGGGGAGAAAAATAAATATTATCGAGAACAATCCAAATGCATGCATTACTGTATGCGAATCATTTGGAACAATGGTAGATCCCATTCCTGCTGAAACGGATACGGCATATATGAGTGTTGTGGCGAATGGTCAAATAGAAATAGTAACAGATTTGAATGAATCAACGGCTGCCATGCAGGCAATGCTTGATAAATATGTGCCGAGCTATTACCTTACTCATTTATCGAAAACACATATCGAAAAGTATCAGTCTTCTTTAGGGAGTAAAACATTGGTACTGAAGGTGAAACCTATTACCATAACAGCCAAAGAAAATAAATTAAATGAACAAATGAAATTTTATCCAGGGAGAATAGTAACGCAAGATATGTCTCGAAAAACTTCTTCTACTGCCATCGATTCATCCAATTAATACACTTAAAAGATGAAATTGAAGCGAAGCGAGGGGAGCCGCTCCTTCCCGTGGAAATGAAAGACTTTACTTATTTCGATATACAAAAAGATTTGGAAATATGTTATTTCCGAATCTTTTTTATTTGGTTTTCAAAATAAACTATTCTTATTTATAGATATAGCTATAAGTAAATGCTATAATGCCTGTGAAAAATCATGGGAAATAAGAGGATAGAAAGAGGGGCTATTCGTTTGAACATTTTAGTAGTCGACGATGAAAAAGAAATTGCAGATTTAATTGAGCTTTATTTAAAAAATGAAAATTATAATGTATTTAAATATTATTCAGCTCAAGAGGCATTAGCTTGTATTGAGCGTGAAGGTTTAGATTTAGCTATTTTAGATATTATGATGCCAGAGATTGATGGCTTTACCATTTTGCAAAAAATACGTGAAACCTATAATTTCCCTGTGATTATGCTAACGGCGAAGGAAGAAGAAATTGATAAAATAAATGGCTTTTCTTTAGGAGCAGATGATTATATTACGAAGCCTTTTCGACCATTAGAGCTGGTCGCTCGCGTTAAAGCACAGTTGCGAAGATTTACGTTATACAATCAAAGTTCCAAGCCACATGAGGATACAATTGATTTTGCAGGTTTAATGATTAACAAAAATACAAGACAAGTCTTGTTAAATGAAAGACAATTATCCCTTACACCTACAGAGTTTTCTATATTGTGGTATTTAAGCTCGAATAGAGGGAAGGTTATTAGCTCAGAAGAGTTATTTCAGGAAATTTGGGGAGAGAAGTATTTCAATAGTAATAATACGGTTATGGTTCATATACGGCATTTGCGCGAGAAAATGAGAGATTCTGTAGAGAACCCAAAATTTATTAAAACGGTTTGGGGAGTGGGGTATACCATTGAAAAATGAGTTTGGAAGACTGAAGAGGAAAATGATTTTACAAATTATCTTTATTCTTGTCGTGGCCATTTTATTTGGTCTTATTATCAACTTCGCCCTCATCGATGGTGTTTTGCAAGCGCCTTTTGCTAATGCTTTTATGTCCTTCTGTGAAAATGTTTTACAATTAGATTATTATGCAGCCCGACAAGCTTATTTTGTATTATTCCAACAAAATAAACCCCTTTGGCTAACGATTGGATTCATTTTATTACTTCTAGTTATTTTTTATATGGCCCTATCTCGTTTTACTCGCTATTTTCATCAAATTAGTTCTAGTATTTCCATGCTTTCTGACGAGTCAGAACAGGAGATCCGTCTTCCCGCAGAGCTAGATTTTTTAGAGAAAAAATTAAATGATGTAAAAAATAAATTAGAAAAACGAGCGAGGGATGCGCAAGAGGCGGAGCAACGGAAGAATGACCTCGTTGTTTATTTAGCACACGATATTAAAACTCCTTTGACTTCGATGATTGGCTACTTAAGCCTTTTAGACGAGGCTAAGGACATGCCTATAGAGCAAAAAGAAAAATATGTAACGATTACGCTCGAAAAATCTTATCGGCTTGAGCATTTAATTAACGAGTTTTTTGAAATCACTCGATTTAATTTACAATCCATTATTTTAGAGAAAGAATCAATACCTTTAAACTATATGTTGATGCAAGTCGCCGATGAATTTTATCCATTGTTAGCACCTAGAGGCCAAAAGGCAATCGTCCATATAGATGGAGAAATTACGATATATGCAGATGGAAATAAATTAGCAAGAGTATTTAATAATATTTTAAAAAATGCAATGGCCTATAGTGATCCAAACAGTACAATTGAAATTAGTGCTAAAAACGAAGATAACGAGACATTTATTTCGTTTTCGAATACAGGAAAGACGATTCCTCCAGAAAAATTAAAGATGATATTTGAAAAGTTTTATCGTTTAGATAATGCAAGATCCACACAAACTGGTGGTGCGGGACTAGGATTAGCTATTTCAAATGAAATTGTACAAGCCCATGGAGGAACCATTACAGCTACTTCAAGTAACGAAAAAACTATATTTACTGTCATGCTTCCGAGTAATTCTTAAGAAACCTTAAGAATTCACTAATAGTTAATTAAAATAAAGCTCCTCTTTTTATGTTTGAATAAAGACATAATGAGAAGGAGTTGTTTTTATATGTTCAAGAGAAAAGGAATTTTTACTATACTATTCATGTTCGTCATGCTGTTTGTTTATTTTATATGGGCTAAAGAAACACCTGTATCCTTACAAGTCAACACACAATCATTCGACACGCCAACAAAGAGTGGCGATATGATGAATGTTAATTTATATAGCTCAAATGCTATTTTAGTGAATTTGGATGATAATAAAGTTTTGATAGATAAAAATAGCGAGGAAGTTATCTATCCAGCATCATTAACAAAAATGATGACGGTTTTAGTTGCTATCGAGCAGATTCCTAATTTACAGGAAGAAATTGTTTTAGGGAACAATATATTTAATAATTTATACGAAGCGAATGCATCACTTGCTGGTTTTCTCCCAAATGAAAAGCTAACGCTAGAGGATTTATTATATGGTTCTATGCTGCCATCAGGGGCAGAGGCTTCCATCGGTTTAGCTGAATATATTGCTGGTTCGGAAAGAAAATTTGTAAATCTAATGAATGAAAAGGCCCAACAGTTAGGCATGAAAAATACTCATTTTATGAATACTACTGGATTGCATCATTCAGATCATTATACGACTGTTAAAGATATGTCTTTACTGTTGCAATATGCATTAACAAATGATGAGTTTCGTCAAGTTTATACAGCCGAAAGATATTCTATCAAACCTACAAATCGTCATCCTGAGGGGATAACTTTTACAAATAAAATGTTTCAAAATATGACAACAAGAGCATTACCAGGCGGAGAAATTTTAGGTGGAAAAACAGGTTATACTGACGACGCGGGTTTATGCTTAGCAAGTTTAGCTACAATAAATGGACAAGAATACATCCTAGTAACAGTGGGAGCGGAAGGAAATTCCCGAACAGAACAATATAATATAACAGATGCATTTTCCGTGTATAGTCAATTATAAATTAGTGTAGAAGATTAACCTTTAGAGAATCGTCATAAATCAACCAATGCTGAATTAATAGAAAATTACTAATTGTTTTATTTTTCATCCTTCAAAAAATGCTTTATAGTAAATGTATTCAAACATGTTTGCTACTAAGGAGGATACAATGGGGAGATTAGTGCATTTTGAAATTCATGTAAGTGACATGGAGAGAACAAAGAATTTCTATGGGAACGTTTTTGGTTGGTCATTTCAAGATTGGAGTGACTACGCAGGGATGCCCTATTTTGGGGCAGTAACAGGTGGTGAGGATGAGCATGGCATTGATGGCGCTTTAATGCAACGTCAAGGTCCTCCTCCGGAGCCAAACCAAGCTATGAATGGATTCGCCTGTACGATGGGTGTAGAAAGTTATGATGTAACAGAAGCAAGTATTCTTGAAAATGGTGGTCAAGTAGCCATGCCCAAGTATGCATTACCCGGTATGGCATGGCAGGGATACTATATGGATACGGAAGGGAATGTATTTGGTATTCATCAGCCAGATAAAAATGCAAAATAAGCAAACTGATGTAGCATTTGCCTAGTAAGTAGGGAAAAGTGCTTGAAGGGTCATAAAAACTCAGAGCAAACCGACTTCATCAAAACTAACCCCCTATGCAAACAACTAGTAAGACTTATGTTCTTTTACGGACATAGGTCTTTTTTTAATTGGTGGTAACGCATCGTCAGAAGGGATGAAAGTGGTTAAATTTTCAAATTGATAATGTTTTATTTTGGTAAATTTGGTATCTTTAATAAAGGAGTTTGAATTGCTACATAGTGATCAAGGAGTAAATGGAATGAAAAGAAGAAAACGAATGTTATTATCAGTGGCATCCCTCTTGTTATTAAGTTCTTGTAATAGTGAGATGGAGGAGGTCACGAAGGATGAGAAAAAGTATATATCGTCTATTCAAAAAAAGGAAACGTATGAAATTCAACAACCTGCTAAATTTAATATTGCTAGAGGCTCCATTATTAAGAATATGAATAATGCATTAAATATGAATGAAATAGAAAGAGGTTTAATGGAATTATCAGTCAGTCATTTTTCCACAGAGAAGTTCTATATGCAGGAAGGTCAATATTTAAGTGGTAAAACAATTAGCCAATGGCTAAGTAGAAAAACCAATGAAGATGTGGGTTTAAACCCCGCTATTGAACATCAAACCGATAATGTATTAGAGGATGAAAAGAGGTATCCCTTAATCCTTTCTCATGTATTGGAACAAGATTTTATTAATAAAGAAACTAATAAAATAGAGGGAATGTCAATCGCCATATCGTTAAATGAATATTATGATATACGAGTAACTGATGATGAAGGTTTAATTTACACTGGGCAAGTGAAGGTAGACCAAAATAATGATGAAATTGATGATGTCAAAATCTTTGGTAAAAAAGTAGCTGAAAAGATAGTTAAAGATATTAGGGGAAATGTAAAAATACCGAATGTTCCTATTTACCTTACGTTATTTCAGGAATCGAATATAAATGATATTATTCCAGGGGTATTTTTAGCAGAAACGTTTATTCCTCATGGGGAAGCTACCATCACAAAATGGGCTGAAATAGATAAGAAATTTTATATATTCCCTTCGGAAGCGTTATATACTTTAGACCAGAATATGTATACAAAACTATTGCTTTTCAAAGAGGATATTCAGAAAGGATTTAAACATTTAAACCTAAAAATATTTGGCAAGCTACAATATGAAAAAGGCAAATTAACAGATATTCAAATAGAGGTGAACGCTCCACTTATAAATGAACCAGAGCTGATTGGTCTATTACAGCTCATAAGTACCAATTTAAATAGGATATTAATCGATTATATTCCCATTACAGTTCGGATCATTGATCAGCAACAAGATGTAGGAATTGTGCTTTGGGACCCTCTTGAAAAACAAATTTTTGCAAAGCCTATTTAACTTCTCGACATCGTAAATGTTTATTTTAGGCTAGCTGTTAATAAAGAGGTCAAACTTTTCATGGATGATAATACCTATATTATCCTTTATAGTAAGTGTTTAAAAAGTACAGGTGCCCATATAACTGAGGCACCTCTTTTTTTATGGCAAATGGCATTGCAATCTTTAAAATGAATGGGTATGATGAAAATGATAATCATTTTCATTTAAAAGGAGTGAAGTATCTATGAAAAGACATCTCATTATTGGTATGCATCTAGCTGTGCATGACAAAGATGGTGAGAAAGGTGCATTGATTGATGAACATATTGCATTCGCAAAGCGTGCGGAGGCGGCTAAATTAGATTTTCTATTTAAGGCAGATTATTTAATGGCTCATCCAGAATTAATGGCTAAAACAAAAGGTACAGTTGGGTTAGACCCTAGCTTTTTATTGGCAACAGTGGCCAGAGAAACGAAGCAAATAGGATTAGTAACGACCATTTCTACATCCTTTACACCACCCTATTTGATTGCCCGTCAATTACAATCCTTGAATTGGATTAGTGGTGGGCGTGTAGGGTGGAATATTGTGACTTCCATTGATGGTGCCTATAATTTTAGTAACGAGCCTATGCCTTCCTCAGAGGAGCGCTATGCTAAAGCGGCTGAATGTACTAAGATTGTGAAGCAGCTATGGCATAGTCATCCATATGAAATGTTAGAAACAGATGGTGATATAGAGAAAATAAAAGAACTTATGAAGCCTATCAATCATGAGGGAGAGTTTTTCCATATAAAGGGGCCGTTAAATATACCGATGCATCCGGCAGGAGAAATTCCATTATTTCAAGCAGGAGCATCGGACGTAGGGCGACAATTTGCAGCAGCCGTATCGAATGCCATTTTTGCGGCGACACCAGCTATGGAGGTTGGTATTGAAATGCGCAATGATTTACGGAAACGTGCTGTTAACGTGGGACGTACAGCAGATGATATACGGTTATTACCAGGACTCTATTTCTTTATTGGAGATACATATGAAGAAGCATTAGACATGTACCATCAAGCACACGCACATTTAACCCTGGAGCGTCGTTACAATGCTTTAGAGTCAGTCATTGGTTTGAATGTTCGACATATGGCACTTCATGATCCTGTAACAGTGGATATGTTACCACCTGAGAATCAGAAAGTACGCAGTCGAACACATGCTAAACTTGTTCGTCGTTACATCATGGAAAATGAACCATCTGTTGAGGGATTGCTTGCTCGTCCAGAAGTAATTGGATCTGCACATCTTGTAGCAATCGGCACATCACATGATATTGTCGATCAAATCGTTACTTTTTATGAGAAGGGGGCATTGGATGGCTTTATTGCTGTTCCAGGTGGTCCTGCGAAATCTTTGGATTTATTCTTTAGCGATGTTATCCCTATGTTAGTAGAGCGTGGGTTATTCCGGGCTGAATATGAAGGTAGCACATTACGGTCCCATTTAGGCTTAAATGTACAATTATCTAATAAATAAACGTAAAAGGGCAAACAAATCGTTTTGCCCTTTTATTGCTAGAAGCTCATCCGAATATTAATAGGATAAAGATAGGGTGATTCGGGTTGTTCAATTGCTACCCAATTATCAATATGGATGACAGGTAAGCTTGCCCCCTCATAAGTTGTTTGACCAATTGTGCCGACTACTTCGAGCCATGTATCTTCTGTGAGCGTAGGTGCCTCAGAGAATTCTGTTAGAAAGCCTACGATATTGCTTAGGGGTGATACCCGTAAATTTCTTAAAAACTTTAATAAAATAGCTTTGGTCTGTGAAATTAAGTAAAGAGCCAATATCTAAAATTGGATAGTTTGTAAATGTTAAAAGCTTTTTCGCCTCATCGATTCTTTGTTGCTGAATATATTCAGTAAAGGAAATCCCAACTTCCTTTTTAAATAAAGAAGAAAGATAATTAGGGCTTAAATGGCAAATAGCTGAAAGCTGATCGAGAGTTATATCCCCATATAATTGATTTTCAATAAAATGGACACAAGTAGTAATGGGTGCTGAAAATTTCCTTGTACTAGCTTGTGCCACTCGGCTAGTATAGTCGTAAATAGCTTCCTCCATTAACGAAAGAATGTCGATTAAATTATTTTGATCCTCTAGTTTTTGAATATAAAAATCACTTAATGTAAAGGCTGTTTCTTCGTTTAACCCACCTTCAATCGCTGCACGACAAATTAGGGCAATCCCAGTAATCATCAAATATTGTACACTTTTTAAATTATTGCGTTTTGAAAGTACTCCTAGTTCCGCTTGTTCAACAATGGAATAATTCAAGACTTCTGTTAATTTCTCCATACGCCCATTTTTCACATTGTCTAACAATATTTTTTCGTAGTAAAGATTTGTATGAACGATATCATTTCTTCTGGCATACGAAAGCTCAAGCGCTGTATGTCCCTCATGACGAATGAGGGGCTTTAGCTCTTGATTATAATGAATAACCGCTGTTTTATTTAATTTTTGCTGATAGATGGAATAATAAACAAATAAACTAATAGCTAAGTATTCCTGATAATGAAGAGTAGGAATAGGCTCATGCTCATAATCAGTGATTTCCTCCATTTGTGGTGAAAGAGAGGGTCCGACAATTAAGGCTCCTAAATATTGTTCGTTTATCGTGAGGTTGATAAAGAAAAAATTAACATTAGAGATCGTGAAAAAAATCGGGTAGTCGGTTGAAGACGTATGGTAAGGATATGTTTTCAATTGTTCCTTTATAGAACAATAGGATGAATGATTGAGACATTCCGCTGATGCATATTCAAAAATTATTTCTCCCGATGCATGAATATAAGAAACAGGAAGATGATGTATTTCATAAATTAATTGACTTATGTATTGAAGGTCGATAGTGGATATTTTCACGTTCTACACACCTCAGTCCTTAATGGTGCTATCAAAATGAAAGCAGTTTCAATTTTTATGAATAGACAATGGGAAAGTACTATTTTGTGTAAAATAATACAATAAAAAAGGGGAAAGTAGCAATAAAATAGACCATGTATTCAACATACTAGGGAGGAATGGAAGATGGAACTTTTAAATAAAATTGCAGTTGTAACGGGTGCAGGGAGCGGTATTGGAAGAGCAAGCAGTTTAAAGCTTGCTAGCAACGGTGCAAAAGTCGTGGTTGTTGATTTCAACAAGGAAACGGGAGAAGAGACATTAAACTTGATGAAAGAGCAAGGCGGAGAAGGAATCTTCGTTCAGGCCGATGTTTCGAACAGTGAAGATGTAGAGAAATATGTGAATGCTGCTGTTGAAACATATGGTCGTATTGATGTGTTTTTCAATAATGCAGGCGTGATTCAGAAAATCTCCCCATTAACAGAGATTACTGATCATGAATATGATCGTATTATGGCAATCAACGTAAAAGGTGTTTTTCTTGGCTTAAAACATGTGATTAAAGTTATGGAAGGACAAGGTAGCGGCTCGATTATAAATACGGCTTCAACAGCGGGCGTTCGTAGCGAGCATAGTATGGCCATTTATTCTGCAAGTAAGCATGCGGTTGTAGGTTTAACGAAATCTGCTTCATTAGAATATGTGAAAAAAGGTATTCGTATCAATGCGATTTGTCCTGGCGGAGTAGAAACAGCGTTAACAAACAGTGTCACTGCTATGTTTGAAACAGGTGGCTATATTCCAGAGGAAATTCCAAATATGAGAATGGGACGCTACGCTAAACCAGAAGAGTTAGCAGAAATGGTTGTTTTCCTAGCTTCAGACAAAGCAAGCTATATGACAGGCTCTATCGTAGTGGTTGATGGCGGCTTAACATTGTAAAATGAAGAAATCCAGTGCACGACTAGCCACTGGATTTTTTCATGTTTGATTGGGGCTATAAAGTGAATTTTTTTAGCTCATTCATTAATGTATCCGTCATTTTTTGAAGATCGACGATTTTTGTATTTATTTTCTGGAAGGATACTAGTTGTTCCTGCGTGGATGCTGAAATTTCCTCTGTACCCGCCGCTGTTTCTTCTGTAATCGCAGAGATATTTTCAATCGTCCCATTCACTTGCTGGCTCATTTCATTTGTTTGCATCATTTCCTTAGTAAGATGCTGTAAATCTTGATGGATATCAGTGATATGATTAGTAATGGCTGCAAATGAATGTTCCGTTTCTAGCATTGATTGTGCTTGCTCATTTGAAAGCTCATGCCCTCTTTCAGCCGTAACTAGAATGTGGTCGATACCATCTTTAATATGAGTCACCATCGAAGAAATTAAATTTGTGGCATTTTCAGTTTCCGAAGAAAGCTTTTTAACTTCATCGGCTACAACGGCAAATCCTTTTCCTGCTTCGCCAGCACGGGCTGCTTCAATAGCCGCATTTAAAGCTAATAAATTTGTTTGACTGGCAATGGTATGAACAGCATTAGCTGCTCCTTCAATTTCTGTTGTAAATTGTGAAAATTGAGTAACTGCATTCTTTATTGCTAGTGAAGCGCCTTGAATATCTTTTGCAATGGTAGATTGTTTTTCCAATGTATATTGCCCATTTTGAACGGCATCCAATGCCTGTTTACCATGTATAGCTGATTGCTCCGTTGTGTGAGCAACGGATTTAAATTGATCCGACATATTATTCATGAGCATCGCGACCGATTGTATATCTTCTGACATCGTGTAACTACCCTTTGCTAATTCGTCAGTAGATACGGCTACTTGATTGCTACCTTCGTTAATATTTTGCATATGGCTTGTTACATCCTGTGTAAATAAACTAACATCCTTGCCTATTTGATCAATGGACAACACAGTGCTCCTTAAATTCGTCATCATTTGTGAAAAACTTTCCGTCAATCGATCAATCTCATAACGGCTATTTGATTGATAGGAAAGGGTGGAGGTATCTATTGTAAGGTCCCCAGTAGCTGCGCTCTGTGCACATTCTACAATTTGGTTGATAGGTTTGGTAATTCTTTTAGCAGCTACATAGGAATAAATAATCGTTGCTAAGATTAATAGGATACTGCCTATGATAGCTGTTGTAATAATAAAACCAATTTTTTGCTTTGTTACTTGTATCATCTCTTGATACCATTCATTTGTTTCTTTTTTTAACAAATACATATCATTTAAAATGCCTTTAATTCGAAGAGATTGCTTTTTAATTTCTGAACGATTGTCATCTTGGAAACCCGATTTTGTAGCTTTTTCAAGCTCTGCAAATTTATTCGATATTTTATTGATTAATTTTTGATGTTCAGGAATTTTTGTCAGAGATGCTAATGCATCTAAATTGACTTTTGTTTCTTGTAATATAGCAAGCGCTTCGTTTTTATTGGCCTCACTATCTAAATAGGTGTAGTTGTTTAATGATTGGCTAGCAACTACGAAGCTTTGTTCAAGCTCTTTCACTGAGAGTAATAGTGCGGTATCGTCTTGTGCTGTTGTTTGAATGGAAAATGTTTGAACAATAATAAAACCAATCATCCCCATTGCCAGCAAGATGGGGATCAACGTGTTCATAAATAATTTCTTTCGTAGTGTCACTGGCTATCCCTCTTTTCTGCAGAAACTTTTATCGAGCCTGCAACAATCGCTTCACGGGCTTTTTCAATAGCGACTTGTTGCTCAGACGTTAATGTAATCACACGGATATCAGCTAGTCCAACACCTTGCTCGGCTAGCCCTAGAGCCAAGGATTTTTCAGTTAATTTACCTTCGTCCACCAATGTTTTTGCGAGTTGAAAAACAGCATGGTCAACATTCTTTAACATAGAAGTGACGACTGTTTTTTCAGCAATATAAAATTGATCGATATCAACCCCAGCTGCATAAATTCCCATCTCTTCAGCTTTTTTAATCGCCCCAAAGCCTGTAAAACCAGCAGCGTGGTAAATAAAATCAACTTGATGTTGAATATATTTATCAGCGATTGCCGCACCAGCCTGTGTATCATCAAAGGTTCCTGCATAGTCACTCATAATTTCAATATTTGGGTTTACATAGTGAGCTCCTTCTATAAAACCATTTTCAAAGTGATGGATAACAGGAGCATCTGCCCCACCAATAAAGCCGATTTTTCCTGTTTTGCTTGTCATAGCAGCCACCATACCAACTAAGAAGCTTCCTTCCTGCTCCTTAAAGGTAATAGAAATAATGTTGTTCACATCTGACTGTCCATCAATCAATACAAACTGTTGCTCCGGGAATTGCTTCGCAGTCTTTTCTAGTGCCTCTTGTACAGAGAAACCGAGACCAATGATAATATCATATTTTTCTTCTACAAGCTCCTGTAGTTTTTCCTCATAATTTCCATCTGGTGCCTCTTTATAATCAAATAAAATACCAAGCTCATCCCGCGCCTTTTCAAGTCCTTTAAACGCAGAATCGTTGAATGATTCATCTCCAAGTCCAGCATCCGATAGTAAAACGCCTATCTTATAGTCTTCCTTTGATGTTTCTGTCTGAGCCGATGAACAACCTGCTATTAATAGAGCAATCAAAAGACAAGCCACCATTAATTTCTTCAAAATGTGTACTACCTCCTGTTGTTTCCTAGTTATAAAGTATATATCGGCAAAAATTTAATATTTTTAGTCTGATGTCAGACGACGAATAAAATAAATTTCTGTAGAATCTATAAGAATATATATCCAAATCTATATACATAATAAGTTAATAATCTAAAGCTTGATGACTAATCAAGTAATAAATTTATTAAAGTTTCCCACTTTCCCACGTATGTACAATAACAAAAAAGCCCAACGCAATTTGCGTAGGGCTTTTATCTAAATTTTAAACAGCTCCAAATAATTTTAATAAATTAATAATAATAATGCCGATAACACCAAAGTCTGAATCACCAAATGTTGTGCCTTCGTAGCCGATGTCTCCCATAAAAATCAGAAGTATCGCAGGAATAAAGCTAATCAATAAACCGTTGGCAAAGGCACCTGACATGGCACCAACTCTGCCTCCTGTAGCATTACCAAACACACCTGCTGCAGCGCCAGTGAAGAAGTGGGGAACTAGCCCTGGAACAATCACTTTCAGTCCGATGAAAGGTAGTATAAACATTGAAACAAGTCCAGCTAAAAAACTAAATAAGAAACCGATGATAACAGCATTTGGGGCGAAGGGGAAAATAGTTGGGCAATCGAGTGCAGGCTTTGTATTTGGTACAAGTTTATCAGCAATGCCTTTAAAGGCTGGAATAATTTCAGCAATTAACATCCGTACACCAGCTAAAATGATATAAACACCAGCTGCAAATGTAATCGCTTGCATAATGGCGAAAATAATGAAGTTAGATCCATCAGATAGTTGAGCCTCAATATAGGAAGGCCCTGCGAAAAACGCTACAATGATAAAGAATACACTCATAGTTAAAGAGATGGCGACAGAGGTATCTCGTAAAAAGCCAAGTGACTTAGGTACCTGTATATCCTCTGTTGATTTTGCTTTATTGCCAAAGAGCTTTCCGATTTTAGCTGATACATAGTAACCAACACTACCAAAGTGACCGACAGCAAAATCATCATTGCCTGTTATTTGGCGGACAGTTGGTTGCAAAATAGCAGGGAATACTACCATACAAAGCCCCAGTATAATAGAGCCGACGATGATAAGAGGTGTCCCACTCATTCCACCAACAGATAAAGAAGCAGCGATTAAGCAAGCCATGAATAATGTATGATGCCCAGTTAAAAAGATATATTTTAATGGCGTAAATCGCGCAAGTAATAAGTTGAAAATCATCCCAAATACCATAATGAGTGCAGTTGCTGTTCCGAAATTAGTTTGGGCAGCTGCTACGATAGCTTCGTTGTTAGGAATAACTCCCTGAACTTGAAAAGCATGGTCGAACATTTTACTAAAATGATCTAACGAGCCAATTAGGACAGTTGCTCCTGCCCCAAGAATCACGAAGCCCATAATTGTTTTTAAAGTACCAGAAAGAACAGTGGAGCTTGATTTCTTTTGAATTAATAAACCAACAAATGCGAATAGGCCGACTAATATAGCTGGTGTTCCTAAAATGTCATGCATGATAACATCTAACATACCAACACCTCATCCTATCCAATTTTTTTTTGCTTAAAGCCAAGGTTCCAGCTTTTCCTTAATTTCCGATATATTCATCATATTGACGATACTCACGATGATTGCGTTGTCTTTCGCTAATTCATTCACAATATCGGCCGCACCTAAATAAATATCAGCTTTCTCCGCCTTTGCGGATGCTAAATCCGTATGGGTCACCTCAGCCTCTTTGCCCATAGCCTCTAATGCCTTCTTTACATTTAATTCTAAAATAAAGCTACTTCCTAATCCGCTACCGCACACGACTAATATTTTCATCCTGCTGACTCCTTTGTCGTAAATTGTTTAATTTTCTCACTTATGTCTTCCTCATGCTGACAAGCAATTAGGCTATCAACCTGATCCGGATGTTGTAGCACTAAGGTTAGATCAGCCAATGCCTGTAGATGTGAAGTATTGTCCATAGCAGCTAAAACAAAAATTAAAAAGACAGGCTGATTAGGGCTGAAAAAAACAGGCTGCTGTAAACATAGCAAACTTACTGCTAGAGCATAGACACCGTCTGATGGTCGTGCATGTGGAAGAGCGACTTTCGGTGTAATAACGACATAAGGACCATATTGCTCAATGGATTGAATCATTGCCTCGATATACCGCTGTTCAATTTTGTTTTGACGGACTAATGGGGTGGCAGCTAAACGAATAGCTTCTTGCCAGGACGGAACAACGTTTGCAATTTGGATACAATCCTTTGTCAGCAATTTGGTTAGCAAATACTTTCCTCCTTTCTAATAAATATATCCCCATTGCATTTTATTACGGCTATCTGTGGAATTATGTCAGAACTGAAGACATTTTTAATCGCTGTGCTACTTTGTAAATCGACATTTTGACAAACTCATCAATGGCATTATCTAAACGAGTTTTAGGATATATAAATTGAATCTTTCTCTGAAGCGTCACATCCTGTAAATCCTTTTCATTAGTAGACCTGATTTTAACTATTCTTCAATTAAGGCATCAGAAACGAAGGCTAAGTTCTTTAAGAAGGTCAGCCTTTTTTTATTGTACTCACAGAATCCAATTCGATGGTATAAGTAGAAGGCTGAAAAGGGTCCATCCTCTTTTCGATAAAGTGATTCGTGGAGCTAGAAGAAGTATGCAATAAAAGCTTATTTTTAAGAACATCCTCTTTGGTGATGCTCTTTTTAGAAGCAAGTTCATGTGTTGGACTGAATGCCAAAACAAGGGAATCCTCTCCGATTGTCTCGTATTGAAGGGCAGTATTTTCCTGTTTAGTTTCCATAATGAGCCCAAAATCTATTTCCTGAAGCGCCCCTTTATTTTCAATTTCAGGAGCTGTTTTTACCTCTAACGAAATACGAATCTCTGGATAAGCCAGTGAAACTTGATGAATTAAATCTGGCATAAAAATATGTGCAGGTAATCCGCTTGCTCCTAGTCGTAGGGAGCCAATATGGCCAGCTAATAGGTTTTCAATAAAGCGAAGCGAAACATGCAGGAGCAGCAAAAGCATAGGTTGATTTATCAGATGAAGGGCAAAAGCTTGTAGCAGATGCTTACTTATTACGAGGAAACAAAGAGATACCATTTATTATCCGCAAGCTATTTAAGTGAAGATCAACGTGGGAAAACAACATTTGTAATGGATAAATAATAAGCACTATCTTAAATTCACGACATTTTAAAACAATGAGAAGGATATATGGTCCTCATTGTTAGAAATGGAGCGAATTTTTTCTTGCAAAAAAGAGATGATAAAAAGTAGTCCATATTTGTTCTAACTTTGATAATTTCGCTTACACTGACTATAGGACGAACTTTGTTTGATATGAGGGGGAATTGATATAGCTAAAAAAATCGGCATTGTTGCGCTACTATTTTTCGGTGTTTACGTGCTTTGTATGTACTGGTATATATTCCACAGTGGAGGGGGCAAAATTCCAAGTGCCTTACAGGGAACTGCTGCTGATCCAGTGATGTTTATGTCTGGTAAGGAACTATTATTAAGTGGTGAATACTCAAAAATACGGAACTTTTTATTTTTTGTAGCTACTCCCTTGGAATGGCTTGTTTACTTCATGATATTACTGTTTGGTGTCTCACGTTATTTTGAGAAAGTGAGCACATCCCAAACAAAGTGGAAGCTTTTGCAAAATGCAACCTACTTATTTTTATTGTCATTACTAGTCTATGTCGTTTTATTCCCACTGGACTATTATCGTTATTATCTCAGTAAAAGCTATGGCATCAGCACGCAAGCATTTGGATCTTGGATGAAGGATGGTGTCATTGATTTTTGGGTGAACTTTGGAATGACCTTGATCATAGTGACAGTGCTCTATTGGCTCATTAAAAAGAGTGAAAAAAGATGGTGGCTCTATGCATGGCTATTAACCATCCCCTTTTCAATTTTTGTGATGTTTATTCAGCCAGTTGTGATCGACCCTTTGTACAATGATTTTTATCCGTTAAAAAATAAAGAGCTGGAAAGCAAAATACTTTCACTTGCTACCCAGGCACATATCCCAGCAGAGCATGTTTACGAGGTGAATATGGCTGAGAAGACGAATGCCCTAAATGCTTATGTGACAGGGATCGGTAGCAATTCAAGAATTGTTCTTTGGGATACTACATTAAACAGATTGACGGATAATGAAATTTTGTTTATTATGGCGCATGAAATGGGGCATTATGTTGAAAAACATATTTATTTTGGCATTGTAGGCTATCTTTTACTCTCTTTAGTTGGTTTATGGCTAACCGCCAAAATTATGCGACGCTTAGTTTCACGATATGGACAGGTATTCAACATTAATAAAATTAGTAATATTAGCTCCTACCCATTATTTTTACTAATTACTTCCATATTATTATTTGCTTCCAATCCCGTGTCTAATTACGTATCCAGATACCAGGAATCGAGAGCAGATCAATATGCGATTAACTTGATGAATGATCGGGAAGCGGCTGTAACGGCATTTCAAAAGCTAACCATTTCAGGCTTAAGCGAGGTCAATCCACCGCTTTTGGTGAAATGGTTCCGTTATACACATCCTCCAATGCTGGAGCGTATTGATAAGGTCGCTGATAATGGCGAACAGAAACAAGAGGGTCCTTTAAAGGAAGAACAGAAGAAAAAGTAAATAAATAGGTTTTCTCAGTAAGTAAGTTGGGTAGTCTATGGAAAAGATGTATCAAAATTTGGTCGTTTATAGGGGACATCATCATGCGTAATGTGATTATTATTACACTTTCTTCCGTTTTAGTAGCCTTTGCTTATAATTTTTTGTTAATTCCTCATGAAATTTTAAGTGGGGGATTAAGCGGTATTGCTATTATGCTTGGGATTATAACGCCGTTGAATACCGGGGTATTAAACTTACTATTGAACTTACCTCTGCTCATTTTAGGTGTGATGAAGCTTGGGAAACGATTTATTAGCTATACAATTCTATCGGTGGCTGTTTTATCAGTAAGTTTATATATTATTCCGATTTACAAGGCCACACAAGAGCCAATTCTTGCTTCCTTATTTGGTGGGGTCATCGTAGGTGTTGCAATGGGGTTGATTTTCCGAGCAGCAGGCTCCTCTGGAGGCTTTGATATTATTGCTATGCTACTAAGCCGTAAACGTGATTTTCCGCTTGGTACTTTAATTGCTGCTATGAATGGTATCGTAGTGGCAGCTTCCGGCTTTGTCTTTAGCTGGGATGCAGCGCTATTAACGCTTGTTTCCATTTATGCTACCGGAAAAGTAGTGGACACGATTCATACAAGCCATATTAAATTAACCCTTATGATTATTACGAATAAAGGCGAAGAGGTCAAACAGCAGTTATTAGAAAAGCTTCATCGAGGGGTAACGATTATCGATGCGAAAGGAGCCTATTCTGGCGAAGGCCGTAAAGTGTTAATTACGGTTATTACACGCTATCAACTGGCTGATGTAAAAAGTACGATTAAGGAAACCGATCCTAAGTCGTTTGTGAATATTTTGCAAACAACCGAGGTGATGGGGATGTTTGATCGTGGTACAAGTAAATAACGCTATTCTCAACACATGATTTCGATTATACTAATTATAATCGAACGTGTGTTTTTTTATTTTAGAGGTAACTAGTTGATCTTGGAAGGGGAATGGAAATGGAAAAGGAAACGATTCATGCAAATTGTCTTCAGCTGCAAGGAACAACGTATGACTATAAGGAAGAATGGCAAGCAGATCGCTATCATATAGGCGGGAAGATGTATGCCATGATTGGAGGAAATACCACAGGTAGGCCAGTGCTAACGTTAAAATGTGAGCCTGCGCGAGCAGAGGAATTAAGAGAAGCCTATGCCAGCATTATACCTGGCTACTATATGAATAAAACGCATTGGAACTCCATTTATATGGATGCTGAAGATGTCCCGATGGATTTGGTAGAGAATCTTATTAAGCATTCGTATGAACTTGTTTTTAGTAAATTAACGAAAACAGCACAGCAGGAAATCTACCTATTGGAAGCAAAAGAATAACAAGACTCCTATGAGTAAGGGATAGCGCATCTACCTTGATTATTGGTAAATGCGCTTATTTTATAATCAATTATAACCACGCTCACCATAAGGATTTAGTGTGTCGAGCCATTTTTGCTCTAGCTTTTCAAGCTCTTTTTTAGCATCGAAATAACCCTCTTCCTTCTTCTTTAAATACTCAACGATTTTCACCTCGAAGGCATCTTGACCAAATGAATTGTAGTCCGCCTGAAGCTCCTTATTCGTATGTGTATTAGTTTTGAGCATAAATTGAAAACCATTTAACCGTTTCAAATTATTAAAGCTACCGACAAATACTTTATCTGTTTGTGTATTCGTCATTGTAAAAACACCCGCTTCAATTTTCATGTCCTTATACATTTCTTTTAGTTCTTTTTTATGATCCATTTTCATGACCTGCCTTCTTATTTTTTTACCCAGTAAGCACTACCGTCTGCTTGGCGGTCCAGAAAACCGTATTCAATTAAGTAACGGCGTATATGAACATAGTCTTCATACATGGGTTTGATGATTTCATTCAATTCTTTTTCCGTATATTGTTTTTCTTTGTCAAAAAGCATTGATATGGCACGAAGTACTATAATTTTTTGTTTTTCACGCTTAGGAAAACGAACTAGCTCCTTACCAACACCATATGGAAATAATTTCGCTAATACTTGTTGTTCTTCTGAGAGAGTGACATTATAGCGATCGTCAACCATTGTAGCTGTTTTATGAATAGACACAAACGTATCCTCCTTTCGATCTTGTTCCTTCAGTAATTCCATCATTACTAATAACGTCTTGGCTTGGCGTTCTTTTTCCTTTAACGCAAAACGGTGATGACGAATAGTCGTGGCACTGCCAATTTCTAATTCTTTTTTTATATCCTGATCTGATTTACCTTCATAAAATAAGCGTAAAATATGACTTTGATGCTCAGTTAAGCCGGTCATTTTTTTATTGAGTCCATTTAAGTAATGAAATACAGACTGGTGTGTAATTGTAATATGGTGCTGCATCATTTTTTCGGCTTCATACAGTAAGCCATCGTACGGGTAAATAATTCCTTTTTCTATTTCTTCTCCACATAGTAGACAAGTGAAATGTGTCTCATCGTCGATATAACCCTTTTTTAGATTATCGATAGGCGCTTGCCAAAATAGTTCATTTACATCCATTAGGAATCCTCCGTTAAAAACAAACGATTTTTATATTTGTTTGCTTATTTATTATTAAAATAACAAATTGTTTGTTATAAAGCAATAAAAAACACATCGTTTTCTAAACGATGTGTAAAAACGTTGGCAACTATTTATTTATATTTTCTTTTAAACAAAAGGAGGGAGGCAATTGCTAGGATGAGTATTGTACCAACGATAATGAGGATGCTCGTTGAGGCATGAAGGGTATTACCATGAAGCTCATAGACAATACCATAATTAATTTTATAGTCATTCACATAGGAGACCGGTGTACCTTCAAAGACATTGGTAATGGAGCTTTCCATAAATGTGTTTCGTAAGAGTAATGTAGTATGACTAACCGGAAAATACATAATTAAATTTTGTGCAAAGCTTGGTAGTGCACCGAGTGGGACATAGACTCCGCATAAAAATCCGAGTAATGTACCGACAATAGTTCCTAATGTTGAAAAGGCATTTTGTGTCGATACAAATAACGAAAGAAAAAGATTCAAGACACTCGCGAGTAAGACAGATAATAAGATAATGCCAAGTACCTGAACAAAATGCGCTAGGCTTAAAAGCTTACCACCTGTTGCTACTATAAAAATTTCACAGCCAATTAGTGCGATAAAGGAAAAAATACTGCCAATTATTAATGCATTGAGTACATAGCTCATTTGTATTGTGGCGCGGGAAAGAGGGGCAGTTAAAAAATCGGCCATTGCCTTTGATTCCTGATCCTTTATGGCAATACCATATGCACCAAGTGTTGTTGAAACGGCAATCATCGATAGTAACCCTGCTACAACCCATTCGTTCACCATGGTAATCACTTCAGGTGTGGCTTCCGTGATTCGTTCAATGGCATCTACTTGCATTTTTTGGAGGAATACGGCGTAAAGCACAATGACGATAATCACCGATAGTAGAGAGAAGAACACTTGTGTTTTATCTCGCCTAAATACTTTGTTATTTCGTTGTACTAAGCTCATTAAGGCTTCCATTATGCAACATCCCCCTCTGCCATAATATGAAGAAAGACATCGTCCATCGTTCCTTTAATCACTTCAAAGGAGGCGATGAGTGGCTCCGCTTTCTTTAAAAGGGAGAGAGCTTGTAGGGTGGACTCCAAACGGATTGTATAGATCTCCTGTTTCTCGGTATAGGAAATGGCGTGTTCTTCCAGCCATTTAACACCGTCTATTGGATTATTGAAAACAACGGCCATAGAGTCATAGGCATACTTAGTTTTCAACGCATCAGGCGTACCTTGTGCGACAATTTTTCCTGCCTTTAATACAAGGACCTGATGGGCGACTGCTGCTTCCTCCATATAATGGGTTGTTAAAAACACAGTCATATTCGTTTCGAGTTGGAGCTGCTTGATGGCCTGCCAAACTAATTGTCGTGTTTGTGGATCTAAGCCAGTTGTAGGTTCATCTAGAAATAATATAGTTGGACGATGAATAAGTGCACGTGCAATGTCTGCTCGTCTTTTTTGACCGCCTGATAATGTTCCATATTTTTGCTTTTCTATATCCTCTAAATGCAAATAGGAGGAAACAAATTGATAGTTTTCAGCAAGCTGTGTTTTTGACAATCCATAGGTTCTGCCTCGGTGTAGAATGTTTTCCTGCACAGTTAAACGATCATCTAATAGGCTTTGTTGGAACACAACACCAATGGATTTACGGATATCTGCGTTATGATTGCTGACATCTAGTGTAAAGTTATTAATAGTGACATTGCCGCTGGATTTTTTTAATAAAGTACAAAGGATTTCAATTGTTGTCGATTTGCCAGCACCGTTTGCTCCTAAAAAAGC
Source organism: Lysinibacillus sp. NPDC056220 (assembly GCF_049315265.1). Lineage (NCBI taxonomy): Bacteria > Bacillati > Bacillota > Bacilli > Caryophanales > Bacillaceae > Lysinibacillus > Lysinibacillus sp. NPDC056220. The sequence continues at coordinate 121,897 of NZ_JBMOXD010000001.1, read as the reverse complement.
AAAGAGGGTACCTCGTTCAACTGTGAATGAAATGTCGTTAACCGCATGGTGGTCACCATATTGTTTACATAAATTCTCAACTTTTACCGCGAAGGTCATCTAGATTATTCCTTTCTCTTTCGGATTTCTCGATTTATTTTTTCAATATCATTTAATTGAAGGATATAAAGAATACACCAAACGATGATGTAAATAACGGCTTCAGAAAGCAGCACATATTTCACACCAGAATGCATAAACCAGCCACCAAAATAGCCAGCAATTAAAACACAGATTGTCACAGCGATTAAATGCAAGAGTAGCTGCGCCATAAAAGGAATTGATTCAATCTCAAAAATACCAGATATAAGTCCGATGGCAATGCCAAGTATGGCTGCAATTACAGTTTGCTCCAGTAATTCTGTGCCGGACACCATCGCATTATTTGATAGGACGCTAAATGTCACTAAGACATAAGAAGAGCTAAGGGATATGAGTAGTCCGATAATCATCATGCTTATATATTTCATGTTATAGATCCCTCCCAATACCTAAGTGTCGCTTCAATTCTTTTATATATTTACGACTAACATGAATGGTTACATCATTTTCAAGCAGTAATTGTGTTGTACCGATTTTGCCCATTTGAATAGAGGAGATTTTATGGATATTGACAAGTGTAGATTTACTTACTCGTACAAAGTCCTTTGAAAGCTGTGCCTCTAGTTCATATAATTTTCGTTTAGACTCAAACTCTTGCTCATTCGTTTGTAAAAATACTTTGGCATCCTCTGCATAGATGGAATAAATATCAGTAATTTTTAGTAGATGAATTTCTTGTTGAAAGTACCCATCTAGCATAGTAGTTTGGGACGCTTGTAATTGCTGCATGAGTCTTTCAATTTGTTCGTTGTATTCTTTCGCATGTATATGAACCTCTGTTTCTTCAAGTTCATGGTGAATCGTTAAATGAATTTTCATAGGAGACCTCCTTTACTTTCCCCATCAAGGAGAAAACGCTGAATCAGGTAATAATAATGTAGCATAGAAAATTTTAGCAAAGGTAAATTATTGGATAAGAGGTTCAATTTTATCGATAAGAGGTCATTTTTGAACGATAGCAAACCATACAAAAGTCGCTTCAATAGAAAAAAAGGTTAAGAAACGTCATAATATAGTTATCTAGTTGTAAGGGGTTGCTAGTATGTTTGTTTTTGGTAGGCATATATTGATTACATTATGCATTGGCCTCATAGGTGCTGTCGTTTTTCAACTACTTCATATACCAATGCCTTGGTTGCTTGGCGCTATTACAGCGGTACTTATCGTGCAATTGTCGACCAATGTACAATTGAGATGGCATTCTTCCTTCCGTAATTTTGGTTTAATCGTAGCAGGGTATTCTATCGGCTTTGCCTTTACTCCAGAAGCGGTGCAGGATATTAAGCTTTTTTTAGGGAGTATCGTCGTTTTAAATGTGATTTTTATATTGTTATTTTTTGGTGTCAGTTATTTAGTAGCCAAACGTACAGATTTGGATTTTGCAACGGCATTGACATGCTGTGTACCTGGTGGCATGGCACAGGTTGTGGCTTTTGCTGAGGAGCAAGGCGATATGGATATGGTGGTCATTACATTCTTTCAAATCCTCCGTGTTCTTTTAATCGTCGGCTTTGTCCCGCTCATGTTGACAGATGTTGGTGGAAACAGCACTATGAGCAACGGAATGTATACATGGGGCCTTGTCGGTATACTAATTGTTTGTGGCTTAGCAGGGTGGATTGCTCAAAAGCTTAAAATTCCAACAGGTTATATGCTCGGCCCCGTATTTTTATTGATGGGTATTAATATGGTGGGGATAGAAGTGCCTAGAATACCCATATCTCTTCTACATATTGCTCAATTGATGGTTGGAATCCATATCGGGTTATTGTTGAAAAAAGAAGATCTACATTTATCAAAGAGGCATATTTTTTATGCATTTGTATCAGCTGGCATTTATATAGGGGCAGCGTATGGCTTAACATTTTTAATGAAAAGTTTATACAGTCTCGACTTTAGGACAGGCTTTTTAAGTATTGTGCCTGGGGGACTTGATCAAATGGGGATTATTGCGGCTTCTGTACATGCCAATGTGACAATCGTCACAGCTTTTCAACTCTTCCGAATCCTAGTGATTTCAATTTTCCTTGTGCCTGTCGTCAAAATGTTTGTAAAAAAAGTGAAAACATGAAGGATAGTTATCAATTAATCCCTCATGTTTTTTTGCTGGTTATATTTCAATTGATGGATTAAATCCTGCAATGTTTCGGCATTCGCTGTTAGCAGTAATGCTGCGCTATTAATAGCATCCATGCTTAAATGAATTACTATTTTTTACTGGTATATAACTAGATTGCCAGTTTGTATATTTATAAAATAAAACGATTGTTAATTTAGCCCCTTTTCAAAAAATCTGAAAAATGGTATTATATGTTTAACTATAACGAACGGAGGTGAAAAAGAATGAATAAAAACGCTACGGACGCATGTGTAAAAGTGGATACGGCTATGTATTTTGCACGCGTCATTACTTTCGATTTTGCGAACAACGGGATAGGTCTGTCCATTTTTAAGCAAAATCAAATAACAAACGTAGCGAATTAACCATTCTTTTTCACACATTTTAATGAGAAGAAGACTGCTTGTTAATGAGCAGTCTTTTTTGTGTTGACTAGATGTTTTCGCGCGTTTCATTGGAGGAAAAAACGATGCAAATGAAAGCTGAGCAAATACAAAAAATTATGGGTGGCAATATATTATTTGAGCATTTACAACTAGAAGTAAATAGTGGTGAACATGTTGCGATTGTTGGGGTAAATGGTAGTGGTAAAACAACTTTATTGCAGCTTCTATCGGGTATAGATATGCCAGATCGAGGACGTATCATAAAAAGTAAAGATGCCACGATTGGCTATTTACATCAAATTCCACATTATCCAGGACATTCAGTGAAGGAAGTATTAGAAGAGGCATTTGCTGATATTTATGCATTAAAGGCTAGAATGACGATACTGGAGCAAGAAATGCAGTCAACCGTAACGGATAAAACTTTATGGCAATATGGGCAAGTGCAGGAGCAATTCATGCTACAGGGGGGCTATGAGGTGGAAGCCCAATTAGCGATGATTGCTAATGGCTTAGGTATTATGGAAATGTTGGCGCAACCGTTTAGTAGTTTAAGTGGAGGCGAGAAGACGAAGGTAATGCTAGGGCAAATTTTATTGAGCCAGCCAGCTATTTTATTATTAGATGAACCAACGAATCATCTTGATATGCAGGCGATCGAATGGCTTGAAAATTATGTGCGCAGCTTTGAGGGGATTGTTATTGTCGTATCTCATGACCGACATTTTATGAATCAGATTGCACATAAAATAATTGAAATTGAAGATGGAGAGGCATTTACGTACAGCGGTAATTACGATGCATTTCTTGCGCAGAAAGAGGCAAAGATCGAACAACAATTTTCTGATTATGAAGAGCAACAAAAGAAAATTAAGAAAATGCAAGAAACGATAAAACGCTTAAAACAATGGGCTAATGAAGCAAATCCACCAAATGCTTCTATGCATAGACGTGCAAAAAGTATGGAAAAAGCATTAGCACGTATCGAACGGGTGAAGAAGCCACTCTCAAAAAAGAAAATGAATCTGGCTTTAACGATGGCTGAACGTAGCGGCAAAGAGGTAGTACAATTACAAGACATACACCACGGCTATGATAAGCCTTTATTGATAGACAGTAATCTGGCTATCTATTTTGGAGAAAGACTTGCGATTGTTGGGAGCAACGGTAGTGGTAAATCAACTTTATTAAAAATGATGTTAGGGGAGGTCGTTCCTAACCAAGGTGTTTGCCACGTAGGCAGTAATGTGAAAATTGGCTATCTGTCTCAACAGTTTGAACATAAAAATCCAGCTATCCGATTAATTGATGCCTTTCGAGAAAATGTAGCGGTGTCTGAGGCTGAAGCGCGCCATATTCTCGCACGATTTTTGTTCTATGGCTATGATGTCTTCAAACAAGTGAAGAATTTAAGCGGTGGAGAAAAAATGCGCCTTCGATTAGCTCAATTAATGCATGAGGATATTAATGTGCTCATTTTGGATGAACCAACGAACCATTTAGATATAGAAGCAAGAGAAGTATTGGAGGAAACGCTAGAATCCTTTGAAGGAACTATTATTGGTGTGTCCCATGACCGCTATTTCTTACAAAAAATATTTACAAAAACAGCATGGCTAAAGGATCAAACTATTCATGTGTTTGAAGGAGATTACGAGTGGGCTAGACAAAAGCTACAGGAACTCTCTAAGAAAAAAGAAGTTGTAAATGAACGGGTGCCTAAAATACAACCTGTCAAAAAAGAGCTATCCATTGAACAACAAATTGAAAAATTAGAGGTAAAACTAGAGGAACCTTCACTTGTTGAAGAGCAACGGCAAAAGCTGGAACAGCACATAGAGGAATTATATAAAAAATGGGTGGAAGAGGGAACGGAACATGCTTAATTTAGAACGCATTATGCAGCTTGATATAGATTATGTAAAGAGTTTTAGTGAGATGGAAGTATGTCAAGAAGGAGTTTTATTCTACAATAAGGCAATCCCAACTTATTATGATGCTAATCATGCACATGTTTGGCGAAAGATTGAAAATCCTGCTCAGTTTTTACAAGATATAAAAATGTTCTATCAATCTAAGTCGCTTATCCCGCGGTTGTATTTATATAATCTTGAGGACAATCAAGCATGTATGGAGGCTTTAGAGACGCATGGCTTTCAGTATGAGCAGTTTGTCAATGAAATTCAGTGTTGGAATGGTGAGTTTAGTCAACTCTCACCACATCCAGCCATCCAAATTGAACGAGTAACAGATGTAAATATAGACGAAGCCATGGCAGTGGAAATGAGCATTTCTGCCTTTGGAGATCCTGAATTAATTAAAATGGCCTTTGAGCAAGCTTATTCTTCGCCAAGCTTTACGTACTATTTATTAAAACTAGATGGGGTGCCATGCTGTACGGCTAGTATGTTTGTGTCAGGAAAGCAAGGAAGAATTGAGAGTGTAGCAACCATTGAAAGCTATCGAGGACGTGGTTTAATCGGCTATATGTTGCAGCATATCCAACAACAATCAGTGAATCAAAAGCTCGAGCAGCTATGGATATGGCCAATTAACGATCAGGTTGCTAAAGTCTATGATAGGGCAAATTTTAAATCAATTGGATCCATTGCATCCATTCATGCATTTACAGAAGGAAAAAGTATTCAAAATATACGAGAAAATTCTTAAACTAACATAAATAGCAACCCGCCAAATTCCTGTAAGGTTTAGAAGTTGGCGGGTTTTTTAGAACTGTACTTGCCAATTATAATTACATGACGCTTGGGTCATGGTCTGTTATAACAGCTAATCGGCCATGAGCTCGGTCAAATCAATTTGAATCTCTTTCACAACAGGTCGATTTCTTAAAAGGTCAAAATTTGTTTCACCAGTTGCACGATAGCTCATTACGACATCGAAATCTTCCTCCCTATTAATAGCTACGCCATGATATATCGGTGCAGGTACTAAACTAGTCAAAGGATATAATTTTGAATGCAAGCTAGTAAAATTCCTGAATAGTATCGACTATTCAGGAAATTTGTTTTATTCTTATAAAAGAGGAATTTTCATGGATTATAAGTTTTTTACTTGAAAAAATACCGTATTCGATTTATTGTCTTTAGAGATACTTGTTTATGGACTTGGAGGATATGGAATGCACGGAATTTATATACGCTATAATGTCTCAAAAGAAACCTCAGCAGCAAAATGGCCCAAAAAAATGGATGCATTTGCGTATGTTCAACGAGGAAAACCACAACAAGACAATGACAACTTGCTGTCACCAGAAGAGCTAAAAAATCATGCGATTCGCTATATTAAAAGCTTAAAAGACAATGCAAGTGAACATCTAGTAGAGCAACGCAACGGCGAAATTGAGCATTTTGATCGCCGTTATATGGAATCCTTAAAATTAAAGGAAAGCATTGATTCACAGCTGATTAATCTTGAAGAAATCCGTTTATTGCTGCAACTAATGAATGTTTTAAATTTATCGCATGCCTTCGGGGAAAATGCTGGAAAGCTCCTACGTCAAATTACACCATATGCAAAAGAGGTAGAGCATCCAACATTCCAAACTACTCGCGTTGAACGTCATTTTTATACAGAATTAATCGAGCAAATAGAAGTCATTTACACACGAATTATGCGTCAGCATAACCCATCAACAACGGAAATGCAGCATTCAGAAAAGCTCTGGACAACAGTCTGTGAGCAAGCAATAGAAAAGGTAGAAACACGAATTGAACGCTTATCTTCTATCAAATTAAAGCATGAAAACAATTTATTAGAGTTTAATCATTTAAAACAACAAAATATCGAGGCAAAGGAACGCCTAGATTTAGCCGTTCATGAATTGGATGAGATTTTAAATGTACTAGAATCTTAAAAAAGCATGTCTACCGATTGGAATTCCAGTCGGTGACATGCTTTTTATGTATGAGCAAGTGGCAGTTCAAGCCGATGAGCCCATTCTTTATTTTTCCTCGGTTTGATCGCGCTTAGCTTGGCGGGAAATCCGTAATAAATCCAGCCCAAGCAATACGATAATGATATAGAACAGTGGGCTAGTAAATGATAAACCAATTTGTGACTGTCCACCGAGCAAAGTCAATACAATCCATAAACCAACTGTATACAGAGTCAAACCAATATAGGCCTTCTTAGACATCTTTTTATATCGACCTTTATCTAAGGCAAGCTGTATGATCACTAGCACGACTAATATAAGAAGAATCATTTTTTTAGTCAAGATCGTTGCAATCGTTGTGTCAGGGAAGAAATCATTAACAAATAATAATGTGAAAAATACTAGAATAAAGAAATTTAAGATCGTCGAGAGCTTCATGCTATATCTCCTTAGTTGCCATAATTCCTTTCTATTGTAACATGGTTCTATTAGATGGGAATGGATTTATGTTATATTAGAGGGAAAATTATAAATAGAGTAAAAATAATACAAGATAACCCTCAATAATTTTGTAGTCTGTGGTGAAAGAGCAAAATAATACTAGAAGCTGAATGAATCTTGCGCTTTCCATTTTATAATCTCCAGGTACTCTTTATGATGAATAGAAGCTTCCTTTCTACCCACTCCATCTATACTTTTATAACATTGCACTTAGTCACTATAAATATGTAAAAATAGGGGAATATTAAAAGTTTGAAAATTTTTGAAACTTTTTCTAAGTGACATCCGTATAGTAGGTAATATGATGAAAAGGGGTGAGCAACTTGACGCTATTTGGCTATTCACTCGAGCAAATCTTTTTGGTGGTTTTGATTTTTTCTGGTCTTGCCACAATACTAGTTATGTTTTTTGGTGATGCAGTTGAAGGTATTGGGGAAGGACTGCCCATTTTTAATCCGAGTGTCATTCTTTCTTTCATTACATTGATGTCTGCAGCAGGATTTATTTTAGAAAAACTAGCCTGGTTCTCTAGCGTTTGGAACATTATTGCTGCATGTATCATCGGCGCTATTTTAAGTACTTTTTTTTATTTATTTGTTCTCGTTCCACTACGGTCAGCAGATGTTTCATTGGCTTATACGGAAGAATCACTAGGTGGACAATTGGGAAAAGTCATTGTACCCATACCTGTAGATGGCTTTGGAGAGGTTGTCATTGAAACCACAAGTGGTATGATTTCGAAGCGGGCAACAGGCTATGATAATGAAGCCATTGACTATGATGAAACCGTACTTGTCGTGGATGTGAAGGATGGTACGCTTTTCGTCAGAACATATGAGAAAAAATTTGTCTAAAGGAGAGATGAGTCTATGTCAATCGAAATTTTAATCGTTTTAGGAATTGTAGCATTTGTATTAATAGCACTAGTAGGTTTATATGTATCAAAATATAAAACAGCAGGTCCTGATGAAGCACTGATTGTGACGGGTAGCTATCTCGGCTCTAAAAATGTACATAAAGATGAGTCGGGGAATCGTATAAAAATTATTCGCGGTGGCGGTACATTCGTATTCCCTATTTTCCAGCAAGCACAGCCATTAAGTTTACTATCTAGCAAACTAGAAGTGACAACGCCTGAAGTGTATACGGAGCAGGGTGTTCCGGTAATGGCTGATGGTACAGCCATTATTAAAATAGGTGGCTCTATCTCTGAAATCGCAACGGCAGCAGAGCAGTTTTTAGGAAAGCAAAAGGCAGAGCGTGAAGGGGAAGCACGTGAAGTGTTAGAAGGTCATTTACGTTCAATTTTAGGCTCCATGACGGTTGAGGAAATCTATAAAAACCGTGATAAATTCTCACAGGAGGTTCAACGTGTTGCTTCTCAGGATTTAGCTAAAATGGGTCTTGTGATTGTATCTTTCACGATCAAGGATGTACGAGATAAAAATGGCTATTTAGATTCACTCGGTAAACCGAGAATCGCTCAAGTAAAACGAGATGCTGATATTGCGACAGCAGATGCGGAAAAAGAAACACGTATTAAACGCGCAGAAGCATCGAAGGAAGCGCAAAAGGCAGAACTAGAGCGTGCGACAGAAATTGCGGAAGCGGAAAAAGAAAATCAATTAAAGGTTGCTGAATTCCGTCGTGAGCAAGATATAGCAAAAGCGCGTGCTGACCAAGCCTATGAGCTCGAAACAGCTCGTGCTAAACAGGAAGTAACGGAGCAAGAAATGCAAATTCGCATTATAGAGCGTCAAAAGCAAATTGAATTAGAAGAAAAAGAGATTCTACGTCGTGAGAAGCAATATGATTCTGAGGTGAAGAAAAAGGCTGACGCTGATCGTTATGCGGTGGAACAAAATGCAGCTGCCGAAAAAATGCGAGAGCTTGCACAAGCAGATGCAGAAAAATACCGTATTGAATCCTTAGCAAAAGCAGAAGCGGAAAAAATCAGAATGGATGGTCTTGCTAAAGCTGATGCAGAACGAGCACAAGGGGAGACAGAGGCAGATATTATTCGTCTTCGTGGTCTTGCGGAAGCTGAAGCTAAACGTAAAATTGCCGAAGCCTTTGAATATTATGGTCAAGCAGCTGTACTGGATATGGTTGTGCGCATGATGCCGGAATATGCAAAAGAGCTAGCGAGCCCACTTGGTAATATCGATAAGATTACAGTCGTTGATACTGGTGGTGGGGAAGGTAGTGGCGCAAATAAAGTAACGTCCTATGCGACTAATTTAATGTCTACACTACAAGAGACATTGAAAGAAACTTCTGGCATTGATGTGAAAGAACTGATCGAGAGCTATGCTGGTAAGCATACATTGCGTCCAGAATTAGAGCAAATTGCCCTAGGCTTAGAAAAAAAGCAGGCACCTGTTGAGGCTGTCGAAACAAAAGAGACTGTAGAGCAATCCTAATCAACCTAAATTTACTTAAAGAAAAACTGCAGCTCTAATTGTGATAGGCTCCCTATTAGGTAGACAGATCAAAAAATCTGTTTATCTAATAGGGATTTTTTTATGACAAAATGTTCTTTCACTAATGATGCAGTTTGAAATATCAGGAAAAGAACACATTAAGTGAAGCAGGAAAAAATTTCCGATGTATTGGTATCTTGGCAATGAAATCAACAGAACACCTAAAAAATATACTATTAAGAGAAATATTTCATTTTACAATAAGGACGTTAATAAAAAATTTTAATAGCATTCAGGGATGCACCAAAAAAAATCACTCTCTACCTAATGGAAACTCCATATCCACATATTTATGCAAAAAAGCCCAATCCTTTCAAATTGCGCTAATTTCGTTTTATATTCAATTTTACAAGTGGTCACATTATTTTTTCCTGAGAATACCCGTAATTTCTTTGCCAGTTCGGGATGATTTTCAGCTTTGCCAACTGCTTTTGTTTTGTTTCAGCACTGGTTCTTAAATACCGTCTTGTGGTGTCAATGCTTTTATGTCCTAAAATATCTGCTAAATCCGACAGTGGATTGCCGCAGTCTAAAAAGCTTCGAGCGAAATAGTGCCGCAGATTGTGGGGGAAAACCATTGCTGGATCAACTCCACATTGCTCTGCTACTTCTTTCATTGCACGTGCAATATAGGAACGGCTTATTGGGCTGCCTTTACTGCCCGTAAAAACGATACCGCTTTTCACATTTTTTTCCCTGCAATATAAGGATAAATAACCTTGTAAGTCCTTATGTATTACAATCGTGCGTACAGTTCCTTTATTCTTAATAAGAACCTTTCCGCTGTTGATAGCCTTAACGGTGATAAACTGCAGTTCCCCTATGCGTATTCCTGTGTAGGCAAGCGTCAGCATAATCATCGCGATTTTCGTCTTTTTATTTGTGAAGGCGCTTTCAATTAACTTGTCAAGTTCCTTTTGGGTAAGCTCATGTTGAGCAGTTGTCTGCTCTTGAATTCTGATAGCCTTTAGCGTGAAATCATCCAGCCCTATAAATTTAAAAAATTTGTTGACCGCCGCAATGCTGCGATTGACGCTTGAAGGTTTCAATCTTATTTCCAATAATTTTTTATACTCTATTAAATATTCTTTTTGCAATTTTCCGTCTTTTTTCTCTAAAAAAGCAAACAGTTTTAAAATATCTTTTTGATAGCTTCTAATACTATTTTTTGCGTATTCATCATATGTTAAATGTTTAATGAATTTAGGCAAAAAGTCCTTTAACGTGTTTATTAGCATAAAAATAATATACTCCTTTTTGACTTTGACACGAGTATATCAGCAAATATTACAATTTACAACACAGTTGCGATAAATATAATTATCGCAACTACTAGCTTTATAATAAACTATAATGAGCATAGTAAACCTTATATTATTTCATTATTCGAAAAAAATCGACAAAAAAATCTCAAAGCTTGCAAAGCACCTTCTTAGAAGGATTTTGTAAGCTTTTTTTGGTTGCGATAATTATATTTATCGCAACTAAAATAAAAAGATTGGTAAGTAAAGATAGGGGTGGGGCTGGGAGGGAGAAGCATTTTAACACATACTTAGACAATCTTTTTTTAACAGAATAAATCACCAAAGTAATATTAATTCAAATTTAAAGTTGTACCTTTAGGAAGTTACTAACAAATTGGAGGTAATGAAAGATGAACTATTTTGAAAGAATAACCGGTACTGTAAAAGGAATATGCAATAAGTGGACGGTTTCACTACTGTTATTTTTGATAATGTTTTTGTCACTCATGCCGCAGTTTTTGTTGTCGGTAAATGCGGATAGCGCAGCTACACTGTTTGTATCACCTAGTATAGTTTCCAACGACACCGCTCCTAGAGTGGATGGCGCAACATATGCTACGCTGCAGGGGGCGATAAATGCAGCACAGGACAATGATACGATTGCTGTAACAGAAGATATAAATCTATCCTCTGCGATTTCAATTATGAAAGATATTACGCTACTGGCTAGCGGTGGAAATTACAAGGTTACACTGGGTATTAATGCTAATTTTAGGGTTCAGGATGGCTTTGATTTGACTTTGGGAGGGGGCTCGGATACTGAAGTACTTACACTTTCAGGTCCCCAGAGAACAATTATAACCGTTGCAAATGGGAATATTGAAATAAACAACGGAGCAAAGCTTTTAGCGACTGGGCCTCGGAATATGGTACTGGATTTATACGATCCGAAGGCATCTGGAAAAATAACCGGCGGACATTTGGAATCTTCTGGATCAATCGCCATTTCGATGACGAATGGTGCCAGGCTGGAGGAAATCAGTGGCGGAACTATCATTGGTAAAACGCACTCGTTATATATGTATGACGAAGATACAAAAATCAATCTAATTTCGGGCGGCACCTTCAGAAATTTAGCTGCTTCTCCAGAGAGGTGGGCGAACGTTCAGGTGGATGGTAAGGCACAAATTGGTGAGATATCCAACGGGGATTTTTTTGCGGAACAAGAGATTGCTGCTCTTCGCCTGCTTCGTGGTGGAACTATTGGAAAAATTAGTGGTGGTCGATTTATTTGTGCCTATACCAAGCTTACTGCAAATTACTATGGAAGAGGCATTGACATTGTAGCATTGGGCGACCCATCAGGTATCGGTGAAATTTCTGGCGGAACTTTTGATGGAGAGATTGGTGTTCTGCTACTAGAAGACGGCGCTTTTATTAACAAGATTAGTGGTGGAACCTTTTTAGGTGGAGAAGCTGGGCTTCAAAATGATATTGGTGGAACTATTGATATCATTAGCAATGCCATTATTACTTCGACAAACGTTGGCCTTCTGAATGTTGGTACGATTAATGAAATCGGCAGTAATACAGAAATCACCGGAGATTCTATTGCCCTTTGGAACTATGCGTCGAATCATCCCAATGCTATTATCAAGCTCATCAGTGGGGGCAAATTTACCAGTGTCAGCGCATCTGGAGAAGCTTTCCTAAATGAAACGACGGTAAACATGATTTCTGGCGGCATTTTCATTGGCGGCTTCCATGCAATCAATTCAACTACTTTAAGTAGCACCTCTCCTGCAAAAATCGACACTATATCGGGAGGCGTTTTCTACGCCCAAACGACAGGCGATCCAAGCTTTGTGACTATCAATCTAGCCAATCCTTTAATTTTGGAACCGTTTTTATTGACTAACAAGGGAAAAGCACGTTTTTGGGGAAACGAAGGCAGTATTTTTAATGATGAAGCCCTAGTAATCTACCCGGCAGATTACCGTATGAGCACTGCTACTGAAACAATAAGCGATATTGTAGGTGTGGGATTTAAATATTTGACAAAGTCACTTTATACAGTAAACTTTAATTCCAACGGTGGTTCTGCAGTGGCAGAACAAACGGACATTCCTCGAAGTAGCCTTATAACCGAGCCAACGCCACCAATCAAAAGTGAGTATACGTTCAGCGGTTGGTATAAAGAAGATACACTAACTAATGCATGGAAATTTGATACAGATACTGTTACCGACAACATTACTTTATATGCAAAATGGACAAGTAAAGGTGGCAGTGGTAACAATAACAATAACAGTAACAGTAACAGTAACAATAACAATAGCAGCAGTGGAGCACCTTCGGCGACATTACTAGTTCAAGGCATAGACAAGCAATCTGGAGAAATTATCTATAGTAAAAGTTCAAGTGTGATAGTCGGCACGACAGAAACGATAAACGCCCTGGCTATTGAGGGTTATCACTTGGATACGGGCAGTAAAAAGACGGAAACGATAACGTTCAAAGCAGGTGAAAACAAGGTTGTATTCTTCTATAGTAAGAACATAGATGCTATCCCCGAGCTTGAAACTGGTGAACATATCAAGTATATTAACGGCTACCCTGACGGCAGCGTAAAGCCAGGAAGCTCAATCACAAGAGCGGAAGCGGCGGCAATATATTTCAGGCTGATAAAAGACGAAAATAAGAATATTGCTGTAAATGGAACATTCAGTGATGTCGGTGGCGACACATGGTATGCACAGTCGGTCAATTACCTTGCAAGTCAAGGCATACTGGTGGGGTATAGGGATGGCACGTTCAAGCCTAGACAGACAATTACAAGAGCGGAATTTGCAGCCATAGCTTCAAGATTTGATAACCTATTAACAAACGAAAACACTTCGTTTAAAGATGTCTCAATCGACCATTGGGCGGCAGCGTATATTGACAGCGCGTATACTAAGGGGTGGATAAATGGCTATCCTGACGGCAGCTTTAGACCGGCAAGTTCAATCACTCGCGCTGAAGTGGTGAAAATTATTAACAACATGTTAAACCGCAAAATCGAACTTAGCGATATCCCATCGGACGCAGTGCAATATAAGGATTTAAATAAAAAACATTGGGCGTATTGCTACATCATAGAAGCGTCTACAGAGCATAGCTACACGCGTAAGGATAACGGCTTTGAGCTGTGGAAATAGTAAAGGAAGTATTTTCTATTATTTTGTATAGGGGAAATTTATCTGGCTAATTATATTCAAAAGTGAACTGCGCTAAATTGTTAGACACATTCTAACAATTAGAAGCGCAGTTTTTTTATGGATAAATATACGGCTAATAAAAAATTAGAAGCTGTTTACGTTATTTAAATGGCAAAGTAAGTTATAGAGAATCGGGAAAATGTACGACGGCAATTGTCAAACAAACTGTCAAAAGTTATTTGATTTTTAATAACGGTAACCGAATATAAGCGAAACGAAACAACCAGTCGCCGATTCATTACCAGCAACGATTGAATGATCTTTTTGATCTCTGTCTTATATAGGAGTTAGTCCCGAATCGATTCATCAGGTCGCTTTGTTATTTTTGTTGCTGCCACTCACTTCGGAGCATGCCATATACAACATGATCCACATAATGATCATAAAGCCATTCTGCTGCTCGTAGGGTGCCCTCTTTCATTAAACCAAGGCGCTCTGGGATTGCGCGACTTTTTTCATTGCCAACAGCAGCACGAATTTCCACTTTATGAAGTTGTAATGTTTCAAAGGCATATTGTAATAGAGCTTTTACAGCTTTGGTCATAATGCCATGCCCCTGTGCACCTTCACTAAGCCAGTAGCCAATCGTGCCGATTTTATTAGTGGGATTAATAGTATTAAAGCCAGCGATGCCGACAATTTCATTTTTAAAGAGAATGACGAGAGAAAGGCTATTATTCGCTTCATACCCCTTGATACAGCCTTCTATATAGGCTTTTGTATCTGCTACTTCCTTTGTATAGTCCAGCCATGGTAGCCATTCCTTTAAATACATTCTTGAAGCATCGGTACATGCAAAAACTGCTTCTGCATCCTCTAGGGTAATTGTACGTAAAGATAAATCATCATTAATGTAAATATCCATCTCATCACCTCATTTCTATTTTAGTGCATCATGCATAAAGCCTTTCATTTCTCGGCTAAGCACTGTCAGCTCTTCGATAATTTCGCTAAAATCTTGTACGAGCTGTGCTTGCTCATTCGTGGCATCATTAATTTGTCCCATATTTTGCTTTAGGTTTTCAAGATTTCTATTAATATTACGTAAGGAGGATTCTATATTTTCGGTAGCACTAGATGTCTCAAAGGACAATTTTCGAACTTCCTGTGCCACAATATTAAAGCCAGCACCATGTTGTCCAGCGCGAGCGGCCTCTATGGATGCATTTAAGCCAAGTAAATTGGTTTGGCGGGAAATGCTTTTAATTAAATCCGTTACGGCATTGGTTTTTTCTGAATCCTCTAGGGCATGCTGTGCCTGCTTATTTATTTCCTCACTAGTCGCCGCTAATTCCTCTGAATGGGAAGCAATTGTATGTACTTTATCCTGTAGGCTATTGACAATATTATCCATAGTACTCATATAATCTTCGAGTTTAAGCTCATTATCTATTGGTAGGCCAAACGCTAAGGCACCTACTACTAAACCATTTTCGCGAATGGGGAATGAAAAAGCATTGATTGCTACGCCGTAAACATCCTTCGGTATAACCACATCTGCATTTTGTCCGTTAAAGGCAATGTAAACATTTTGGTCATTAGCATTTACTTTTTGTCCATCATGATAGCCTGAATCTACACGTTTACCTGCTAAATACTTGATGACTGTTTCACTGTCCTTTTCAATAACAGCTACAATGGCTTCTTGCTTTAATGCAAGGTGAATATAAGGTGCTGCAAGGGCTAAAGCTTCGATAATTTTCATAAAAATTCCTCCAAGTCTAGTCAATGAAAAATGGTTGTGTCATCTGTATTCATTGTGACAATGGTTCTAGATGATTACCTTTACTGTAGCATAATATTTGCCAAGTCAAAATAGTAAATTCCTTTTTATAAATAGCGTTGGAAAGAGAATTGGATTGTTTTTAAATGTCAATTAAATTTTACTTTTTTTAGTGAAAATGACGATGGATTTGTCCATTTTTTGACGGAGAGGTCGTGTGTTTTGCAAAATATTGTATTAAAATAATAGTAGAAATGCTGAAGAGCTGAAGGAGAGAGAGTCATGGAATATATACAAAAGGGCACGAAAGCGTTTCGTAAAGCAAATTGGGCCTTATTTTTGGCAGGCTTTATTACTTTTGCTAACCTCTATATAACACAGCCATTACTGCCGACATTTGCAGATTTGTTTCACGTGTCGCCAGCTGTTGCAAGTTTATCTCTTTCTGTCACTACCTTTGCCTTAGCAGTGAGTTTAATTATTATTAGTTCGTTATCTGAGGCATGGGGAAGAAAATCATTGATGACGATTTCTATTTTTGCAGCCTCTGTATTGACAGTGGCACTTGCGTTTTCACCAAACTTTGAAATAATTTTAGTATTGCGAGTGCTTCAAGGAATCGTTTTTGCAGGTTTACCGGCAATTGCCATGGCTTATTTAGGCGAGGAAATGGAACCAGCAAGCTTAGGGGTTGCCATGGGTCTATACATTAGTGGTAATTCTGTAGGAGGACTTAGTGGACGAGTCATTATTGGGACATTAACGGACCATTATAACTGGCATGTAGGGATGATGGTGCTAGGAGGAATCAGCCTTATTGTCAGTGTGTTGTTTGTCTGGATGCTGCCAAGCTCTAAGCATTTTAGCCCTCGTCCTTTACAATTAAAAGCATTAACTAAAACGCTGTGGCAACATCTGAAGGACCCTTCTATGTTGTGTCTATATGGTATAGGATTTGTTCTGATGGGAAGCTTTATCACACTTTATAACTATATTGGCTTTAAATTAATGGCCCCTCCCTATAATTTGAGCGCGACCATTGTAGGTTGGATATTTGTTATATACCTAGTAGGAACAGTAAGCTCAGCTTGGTTTGGTAGTCTAGCCGATCGTTACGGACGCCAACAAATGCTATTACTAGCCATTGCCATCATGTTGGCAGGAGCCGTTGTAACACTCAATGGGCTCCTTACTTTAAAAATTATAGGCATTACGGTGTTTACCTTTGGTTTTTTTGCTGCTCATTCTATCGCAAGTGGCTGGGTGAGTAAACGGGCAACACATGATAAAGCACAAGCATCATCCCTTTATTTATTTTTTTATTATGTTGGTTCGAGTGTTGGTGGGACAGTAGGTGGTGTTTTTTGGGTGAAATATGGCTGGATAGGTGTGGTCGCCATGATTGCTTTATTTTTACTAATTGCTTGCGTGTTATCTTTCTTATTGAAGGAATTAATTGCTAAGCAACATGTTACCACCACTCTATAGTATTAAATGATGTGAGGTGTTGTTTTGCAGGAATTACTTTTGTACTTTTTTATTATACTAACAGCTTCCATTTTGCAAACAAGTACGGGGTTTGGTTTTTCTATTATGGCCACCCCTTTTTTATTGTTGCTTTTTTCTCCGCAAGAGGCGATGCAAATAAATATCGTACTGTCCCTTGTTATTTCCTGTTCTCTAATTTGGAGGGTGAGGCATGATATTGATACCGTTTTGCTGAAGAGGATTATAATTGGTAGTGTTGTGGGTGCTCCTTTCGGTAGCATTGTATTTGCTTTAGTTGATGCCACGACATTTAAACTTATAATCGCCATCCTTTTAATTGGCCTTACGTTTTTATTGATGAAAAATTTCTCTATTCAACAAACAAGTGGTAGAGATTATGGCGTTGGTTTAATCTCAGGAATGTTTACAACAAGTATTGGTATGGCAGGACCGCCATTGTTGATGTATTTTGCGAGCACGCATCAAAATAAAGAAACCATTAGAGCTATTTCACTAGCCTATTATATTTTTATCTATCTTATTAGTTTACTATCTCAAGTTACTGTTGAGGGCACAAGTACACTAGTGTGGATTTATAGTCTGTATGCCTTGCCTATTGTTTTCATCGGTTTGATTTTGGGACAAATGTTGTATACTAGGCTCAATCAAAAGCTATCTAGATCATTGATTTATCTTCTTTTAGTAGCAGCAGGTCTGATTTTATTCATACAAAGTATTGGGACGATATGATAAAGAAAAAAGAAGAATGGAAGAGAGTATTTATCTTCCGTCCTTCTTTATAGTTAACCCATAATATTGTAGCCAGCGTCGATGTAAATAGTTTCACCAGTGACACCACGTGATAAGTGAGATAGCATAACAATGGTCATATCAGCTACTTCATCTTGTTGAACATTTCGTTTTAAAGGAGCTGTTTCCTCAATTTTGTGTAAAATTGTATTAAAGGAAGGAACCCCCTTTGCAGCAAGTGTACGAATAGCACCGGCTGAAATAGCATTGACGCGAATATTGTCTTGACCAATATCAGCAGCAAGATAGCGCATAGAAGCCTCTAATGCAGCCTTTGCTACACCCATCACATTATAGCCATCAAGCACTCGTTCCGCACCTAAGTAACTCATTGTAACGATCGAGCCACCCTCTGTCATATATGGATGAGCGGCTTTTGCTGTTGAAATTAGAGAGTAGGCACTTGTATCTTGTGCAAATGCGTAGCCTTCACGTGTTGTTTCTAGGAAGCGGTTGTGTAAATCTTCGGCGTGAGCAAAAGCTACTGAATGCACAATACCATGAATAATGCCAACCTTTGAGCCAATTTCATCAAATGCTGCTTTTGTACTTTCATCACTATTAACGTCACATTGAACAACAAGAGAATCAGCTTGACCCATATTGTCTAATTGCTTTTGTAATTTTTTCAATGAGCGTTCTTGACGATAAGTGAAAATAACGTTTGCCCCTACATCAAATAAACGTTTTGCAATGCCCCATGCGATACTACGATCATTCGCTACACCCATGACAACAATATTTTTATCTTTTAATTGTAATAAATTATCCATCATTATAAAGAACTCCTTTGTGAGATAATATCTGTTATTAGTACCAACTACTAAAATCTTATCATACATAAAAAAACGTTGCAATAGAGTAGCCGATTATCGGGCAAAAAAAATTCATCCCTACTATGTGAGAGACGAATGAAATGGCATACTAATTAGCTACATAATCTTCATACATATCTACTGCTTGATAAACAGCACTATTGATAGTGATTCTAAAGCAATTGTGGTTACGAATTGTTTGAGCAAGTATTTTGATGGCTCTTGTTTGGTCTCTATGGAAAGGCGTGTTGTCCGTTTGAAACCCATCATCTAAATATGCGAGAAAATAAGGTTTGTCTTCCTGAGAATTTAATAAATCGGCCGCAGTACTTTTTCCAACCGTCTTATAAACCCATAAATCGATGGCATTTCCTAACTGAAACGCAGCAAAGTATTGTAAATCGTCATTATTACATTGATTTATTTTTTGAATTATTTGAATTTTTTTGAGCTCTTCCAGCAAAAATGTATTGATAGAGTAGTAGATGGCTTTAGAAGGATTGAGAATCAGTTCATCGGTATGCTGAGATTTAAAAAAAAACCAATTATTTAACACAATGGCCCATGAATCGAGTGTATTCAAACATTTCGCATAAACCTGCGGAAAAATTATTTGCCATTTTGCCGCGAGTTTTTTAAATTGATTGATATGCTCTTTATCGATATGGAATAAACTATGCTCTACTTGTAACTGCTCAAACATCATCATTCCTCCAATAGATTGGTCTGTATAGCATATGATTGATAATCTTGTTGCAAAAGTTAGTAGAATATTTCATCCAAATGAAGAAGGCACCCATTGAAGGATGCCTTTTGGGTGTACATACATATTGAAGACTATTCGAATTTTAATGAGTCACCATCAAAAGTTTCATCTGCTACTTTGATAGAGTCAGTTGGACACCCTTCAAAAGCGTCTTGCATATCTTCTAATAGATCTTCTGGCACTTCAGCAGTTCCCATGTTATCATCTAAAATAACGAAGGCAATACCTTCATCATCATAATCATAAATGTCTGGCGCTGCGGCTCCACATGCGCCACAAGCGATGCATGTATCTTTATCAACTATTGTGTATTTAGCCATTTTTTTCTCTCCTTTAACGATGTTCCTACAAAGCTTCATACTCATTTTAAAGATGTTTATCTTACATTTCAACTTAAATACTATTAAATTGGAGGAATTTGCGTCAATGTTTCATCAAATTCTATTGCAAATCTTTCAAAAACTCAATAAGGAACGGACGATTTCGGCTGCTTATCACGTCTTGAAAGGAAAGCGGTCAGGTCAGACTATTCAAGACATTGGCCTTTTTCAGTTGCATCAATATTTTGGTTTATTACCTAAACTACCACGGACTACCTTTGATGAGGCGGTAACGTTATTTATGCAATATAGTTGGCTAAAAGTGCAGGAATCTGGTCACTTTTACATGGAAAAGCTAGGTTTGCAGCGAGCGCAACAAACCCCGACATTTTTCTTTGATGGATGGCATTATCGAGGAAATGAGCATGTGTTTTTTGCACGTCTTTCATTAATTGTGCAAAGTTTGTCGTATCAAACTGCAGCTGTTCGTTCTTTCTCACCCATCAGTAGAGATCCTGATATTCAAAATTGGGTGCGATCCTTTTTGCAGAATCATCATTATCTACAAGGTCATTTACAACAGCAATTATTAGATGAATGCACCAGCGTGCTGAAGAATATTCCAGTTTCAGATGGTAGCAAACAGCTTGTCCTTTATCGATTAAGTGGGTATCGTTTGCCTGGTTGGACATGGCAGCAGCTTGCCGATAAACGGAAGGAGTCTGTGCTAGATAGTCAATTAGCTTTTATTGAAACACTACATAAATTATTAAACGAAGTGCAACAAAACAATGATTATCCATTGCTTAAAGAAGTGGCACAAGGAGTAAGGGTGAAAATATTGCTAACCGATTCCGCACAGCAAACAGCACAATTGTATGAACAGGGATATTCAGTTGAACAAATAGTGCAAATAAGAAAACTGAAGCAAAGTACTATTGAAGACCACTTTGTGGAATTAGCGATGTATGAACCGAACTTTTCCATTGGTCCATTCGTCTCATATGAGGAAGCTGAAAAAGTTTGGCAGGCATCAAAGCATTATCAAACGAAAAAATTGAAAATCTTACATGAGGCTTTAAAGGAATTGAGTTATTTTCAATTAAGGCTTGTCCTTGCGAAAGGAGAAGTATAAATGGAACTGGAAGAACTATTGCATAAACATTTTGGTTATTCATCATTTCGACCAGGGCAAAGGGAAGTCATTGAAGCAATACTTCAAGAGAAAGATGTAATGGCCTTATTGCCAACAGGAATGGGAAAATCACTTTGCTATCAGCTACCAGCTTATATTTTAGAAAAGCCAGTGCTGATTGTATCGCCATTGCTTTCATTAATGCAAGATCAGGTAGAGGAATTGAAACGTTTTGGGGAAAAGAGGGTTGTCGCTTTAAATTCTTTTTTATCCATCACAGAAAAAAGATATGTATTACATTATTTAGAACAATACCGTTTCATTTTTACCTCGCCAGAGATGCTACTTCAGCAGCAGGTTCAAGAGAAACTAGCACAGGTAAAATTAGGTTTAATCGTAGTGGACGAGGCACATTGTATATCGCAATGGGGCTATGATTTCCGACCAGATTATTTACGGATAGGTGAGTGGCTATCGAGGCACAATCGACCTCCATTGCTAGCACTATCCGCCACTGCAACAAGTAAGGTTATGCAAGATATTCGAGAAACATTATCGTTAAAGGACCCATTTGAATTTATGTATAATGTTGATCGGCCCAATATTCAATTAGGACGCATTGTTCTGGAGGATAAGGCGGATAAAGCGAGCTGGCTTATGCGACATGTCAAAGCAACTGCTGGCCCAGGTATACTGTATGTTTCCTCACGCAAACGAGCGCATCAGTATAGTGAGGCATTTTTACAAGTAGGTATTCGTACTGCAGCCTATCATGCAGGCTATGGGGCTGAGGATCGCCAATTTATTCAGCAGCAGTTTATTGATGGTGAATTGGACTGGATAGTGGCAACAAATGCTTTTGGTATGGGGATTAATAAACAAGATATTCGTCAGGTCATTCATGAATCAATGCCTGCTAATATTGCAAATTATATGCAGGAAATTGGTCGAGCAGGTCGAGATGGTGAACCTGCACATGCCATTTTACTCTATTGTGATGGTGATGAAGAGCTGGCGAAGTTCGTTGTGACAGGTGACCTTCCGAGTTCTCAACATGTTGATCGCTATGAGGAGCTTCTTTCTCAGCAAGTACTACCAGCACAGATGTTAAAAAATGGAGAATTAGGAGAGACAGCATTTCGTGTGTTGGACTATTGGATGCAACAAGAAACTAAGGAGCAAGTAAAGGCTCGCCTCAATCAATTAGCCCTAGAAAAATACCGTGCAGTCGATGAAATGTTGAAGATTATACAGACAAAAGACTGTATTCGTGAACATCTTGTCGGGTATTTCGGGCAAAAATTGCAAAAAAAACCGGAAAAGTGTTGTGAAAATTGTGGAATCCATTATGATGAAATCAAGAAAGTACGCTTAACAACAGAGAAAAAAATAGAAATGATTTCGTGGGAACGTCGATTGCAGCTACTATTACTGGGTAATTAGACTAAAACTGACGGTCATTTACTTTTTTCGTAAAATTCGTCATAATAGAGTGACAAAAAGAGTAGTAAGGTTTGGGGGAAAGACAAATGAGTAAAGAAGATTATCGCGATAAAATAGAAGAACATCGTCAATCATTTGAAGATGAACAAAACGAACAGCAAACTTTGTCGAGAGTTTCCAGAATGAATAAAAATGGAGATAAGAAACAAAAGCCTAAAAATCCGAAACGGAAAACACCGTTAATGACGATTCTTTTTGTTATATTTATCCTTATTCCATTAACAATTCTAGTCTATTTTTGGAAGTTTTACGAGCCAGGGAAAACAATAGAGCAAGCTGAGAAAGATTCAGGTGAACAGGTCGTCGAAATGGATTCTTCAGAGGCATCTGCATCTGACAAGGACAAAAATAAAGACAAGGGCGAGCAAGCTGATCAAAAGTCAAACGAACCATCTAAAGAAAATGCTGATAAAGTAGCAGCTGACCAAAAAGCTGCTGAGGCAGCGAAAAAAGCTGAAGAGGCAAAAAAAGCGGAAGAAGCAAGTAAAGCGGAAGAAGCTCGCAAAGCTGAGGAGGCAAGAATAGCTCAGCAACAGGCCGAGGCAGCGAAAAAAGCTGAAGAGGCAAAAAAAGCGGAAGAAGCAAAACAAAATACTAAAGCAAGTACACATACTGTTAAAGCAAATGAGAACTTATTCCGTATTGCATTAAATCATTATGGTGATGGCAGTGAAGCGACTTTAGCTAAAATTCGTGCTGCCAATGGTATGTCTTCAAATACAGTTATGGTTGGGCAAGTAATTAAACTTCCTTAGACAAAAACCATATAATGGTCATATAGTTTAGCTAGTATAAAATAAAGGACAAACGTTCACACCAAAACGTACGTCTGATTTAGTAAAAAGACGATTCTTCATAGGAAACGAATCGTCTTTTTGCTGTCGTAAGGAGAAGTGAGGGAATGCTATATATAGGGCTATTGCTTATCGTAGTGGTCGTCTTTCTGATTTATATGTTGAAGGTGGCACATGAAAACAATGTTTTACATCACCAGCTACTATTAAAGGGAGCGCCGGAAAAACTACGTTTATTTTTTATTTCAGATGTTCATTTACGTAAAATTAATAAAAAAATGATTGCTCAATTAACAGGACATTTTGATGCTGTCATTATTGGTGGAGATTTAGCAGATAATCGCACACCCATTCCACGTATTCATGAGAATTTACAATTATTAACTTCTATTGGACCTACTTATTTTGTATGGGGAAATAATGACAGAGAAGTGGGAGAGGAGAGGCTTAAGAGCATATTGCAGCAGCATCATATTCAAATTATTGTCAATGATGCGGTGCTGTTACCTGCGAAAAACCGTTTCTGGCTTAGTGCAATTGAGGATACAACAGTTAAAGAATATAGCTTTGAAAAAGCATTTGAAAAAGTAGAAGAGCATGATCTAGTTGCTTTTATTGCGCATAATCCAGGTGTTTTTGAGAAAGTCCGTGCCAAGTACCGTGCTGATTTAATGATGGGTGGACATTTACATGGAGGACAGATTCGATTTGGTCCATATGGTGTCCATCCTAATGGTTCTTATCGAGAGCGAGATGGTGTTATGACTTTAGTTAGTAATGGCTATGGTACTACATTATTGCCAATGCGACTTGGTGCCAAACCACAATGTCATATCATCGACATTGATATTTCGAGTAAATAAACAAACAAAACTTGCTAGAAGGCGTATAATAAAAAGGTATCGTCTATTTTAATAATGGATGTAAGCAAGGAACAGCAACTATAGCTGTCCATATTCGATTGGAGTGTCAAGAAATGCAGCAAGCAGATGCGATTATTGTTGGAGGAGGCCCATGCGGTTTAGCAGCAGCAATAGCTTTGCAAAATATTGGATTAAAACCCATCGTTATTGAAAAGGGAAATATCGTAAATGCGATTTATCATTACCCTACCCACCAGACTTTTTTTAGTACAAGTGAACGATTAGGGATTGGCGATGTGCCATTTATTATTGAGGGACGTAAGCCCAAACGGAATCAAGCCCTTGTATATTATCGAGAAGTTGTTCGATTAAAAAATATTCAAGTTAACCGCTTTGAAAAAGTGCAAAGTGTTGTGAAAAATAATGGTATGTTTACTGTTACTTCAGATAAGGATAGTTATGAAACGCCTTATGTCATTATTGCAACAGGCTACTATGATCATCCTAATTATTTAAATATCAATGGAGAACAATTACCTAAAGTTTTCCATTATTTTAAAGAGGGACATGAATTTTTTGATACGGATGTTCTTGTCATTGGGGGCAAAAATTCAGCTATAGATGCAGCGTTGGAATTAAATAAGGCTGGTGCTCGTGTTACGGTTGCCTATAGAGGACATGAATATTCTCCAAGTATTAAGCCATGGGTATTACCTGAATTTGAAGGAGTAGTCAAAACAGGAGAAGTTGACATGAATTTTAATACGAATGTGTTAGAAATACGTGAGCATGAAGTAGTCTTAGCAAT
This sequence comes from Lysinibacillus sp. NPDC056220, assembly GCF_049315265.1. Lineage (NCBI taxonomy): Bacteria > Bacillati > Bacillota > Bacilli > Caryophanales > Bacillaceae > Lysinibacillus > Lysinibacillus sp. NPDC056220. The sequence goes on along the minus strand of NZ_JBMOXD010000001.1, from coordinate 96,843 downwards.
AGATGGCCATGAAAAGGTGATGAAAAATGATTTTGTCTTTGCTATGACTGGCTATCATCCTGATCACTCCTTTATTAAAGCTATGGGCGTCAATATTGATGAAGAAACGGGTCGCCCTTATTTTACACCAGAAACGATGGAAACAAATGTGGAAGGATTGTTTATCGCAGGCGTCATTGCCGCGGGAAATAACGCCAACGAAATTTTTATTGAAAATGGACGTTTTCATGGGGATTGCATCGCACAAACTATCGCTCAAAGAAAAGGATAAAGGTGAGGCTGTATAGGCATGTAGCTTATACAGCCTTTTAGCAAGGGGGAATATGATTGATTGGTTTGTATTTGCTCTTCAGTTATTTAATAGGAAACTTCATGACAGCATTTTTCGTTGGAAAGATATATGGTGTTAATTTACAGGAAGAACGCAGTAAAAACTTAGGTGCGCGCAATGCGGGAAGCGTCCTTGGCAAGAAGGCCTTTTTTATGACATTTCTAGGTGATACCATGAAAGGTGCACTGGTGGTAAGTTTAGGGCGCTTATGGCATTTAGAAGAATGGGTCATTGTTAGTGGAGCAGCCTGTGTCATTGCAGGGCACTTATATCCATTCTGGCTGAAATGTAAAGGAGGAAAAGGAGTCGCAACTTTTATTGGAGTTGGCCTCGCTCTATCACCAAGCTTGTTTTTATGGATGATTGCAGGTACGGCGGCCGTGCTTATATGCACAAGGAGCTTAACATTAGGCATGGTTGGAGGTTTTATTTTTTATGTTGGCGCTATCATACAATCGGGTCAATTAGAGGCCTATGCACTTTTGATTATTGCAATCGTGTGTATGATCATAAGACATATGTCTAATATTAAGGAGTCATGGAAAAGAGGGAAGTAACGAGATGTATTGGTGTAAAATAGCTCAAACAAATGAAGAGTATGAGGCGATTGCGCGATTAAATTATGAGACATTTGTGGAAGAAATTCCACAGCATGAGCCCAATAAGCAAAGACTAAAAATTGACAGATTCCATCAGGAAAATACATATATAGTAGTGTATAAAAAAACAGAATTAATCGGAATGGTAGCATTTAGAGATCAAAGACCCTTTTCGATGGATGAAAAAATTGGTAAGGTAGAGCAATTTTTACCGGAAGAGATTTGTGGCAAGATTTGTGAAATACGTCTACTTGCTGTGAAAAAAAATTACCGAACTGGGCGAGTCCTATGGAGGCTCACACAAGCTTTAAACACATTTGCCTATGAAAAGGGCTACACCGCAGCCGTAATTTCAGGAACAACGCGTGAAGAAAAGCTCTATAAGCAAATGGGCTTTCAACAATTTGCACCAGCTGTTGGAGCAAAGGATGCACAGTTTTTACCAATGGTGCTTACTAGAGATGTATTTGAGCATGACCTACAACGTAGGCTTGCAAAAGATGACTATACTTTTTATCCTGGACCTGTTAAGCAATTGGAGACAATTGGTTATACCAATTTATCGCATCGTTCGTTAAATTTTAAGGCAATCTATGAACGAGTACAACAACAGCTACTACATTTAGCGAATACTAAGCATGTTGGAATAATCGTTGGAACTGGAACTTTGGCCAATGAAGTGATGCTTGCTCAACTACACGCTCAGCAACTAGGAAAAGGTCTTATTTTAACAAATGGAGAATTTGGTGAACGGTTAAGAAAACAAGCGGTCCGTTGGTCTTTAGATTTTGATGCAGCAGAACAACAATGGGGAACAATTTTTGATTACGAGAAAATAGCATCGTTGCTAGAAAATGGAGCATATCAGTGGATGTTGGTAGTGCATGGGGAAACCTCAACGGGGACTTGCAATGATTTAGAGAGTCTTGGTCATTTGGCAAAGTGTTATAATGTAAAACTTTGTGTAGATAGCATCAGTACGTTTGGGGCTATGCCATTTTCGTTACAGGACTGTTATTTAGCTACCGCAGTGAGTGGGAAAGCAATTGGGGCAATGAGTGGGCTAGCATTTGTATTTTCACAATATTTAGCACAATCCACCACTACATTGCCTGCATACTTGGACTTAGCAAATTACCACCAAGGCGCCATACCCTTTACGCTTCCAGCCGTGTTGCTCGGAAATTTAGATGAGTCATTACAAGCCTATCCAGTCCGCTATGCGCAGCTACAGCAACGTTTTGAGGCGCTACTGCAGCTACCATATATGCACTTTCAATTACCAACAACTCAGTACCCAATGCTTATAACGATTCAACTGCCAGACACACTCTCAAACTTACACATCGATTTAGCCTTAAATGGACTTTTGGCTCATGGTGATAGCCCATATTTACGCCAAAGAGGATTCCTTCAATTCGCAGTCATTCAGCCCGATTTCGAAGACGCCCTTGTACGTCTTCATGAAGTGCTGTACTATTATGAACAAATAACCGAGGCATAAGCAAGTGCTCCATATGAATACATTGATTCTACAGGAAAAAATCCTTTAAATTTAAAGGACTTCCAGTTGTGTTCAGTCCAATTAATAATTTTAATCGTGCCTTTTGACCATTGATACCCGTGGCAAATATTGCACCTAAGTCTTCCAGCATTTTACCGCCACCAACATATCCATAGACACCTTCTGCGATACCATTAAAGCAGCGGGAAACAAGGATTACAGGGATATTGCGTTGGATCAAGCTCTCAATGCCTTTTACAACAGAAGGAGGGACATTTCCTTGTCCTAATCCTTCAAGCACCACACCTTCATATTTACATGCGAGCACGACATCAAGTAAATCTTCTTCCATACCAGCATAAACCTTTAGCATAGCTACGCGTTTAGATAAACTATTAACGTCTACATATTGACGACGAATTGGCGCATGATGGAACAAAATACGTGATTTTGTAATAAGCCCGATTGGTCCATATTGTGGGGATTGGAAAGTATTGACTGAACTTGTGCTCGTTTTCGTTGTATTGACGGCAAGATGTACCTCATCATTCATAACAACTAGAACGCCTTTGTCCCGAGCTTCATCATCGACTGCTACTCGGATTGCCTCCATCAAATTATAAATGCCATCTGCTCCAAGCTCATTGGATGAGCGCATCGCACCTGTTAGTACGATGGGGATGGCTAAATTTGTTGTCAGCTCTAAGAAATAGGCAGTTTCTTCTAATGTATCTGTACCATGCGTAATAACAACACCGTCGATTTGCTGGGCTGTAGTTTGCTCCATAATCAAGTTGCGTAATAGAAGCATTTCTGTTGGCGTGATATGTGGAGAAGGTAGGTTAAAAGCTTCTATTTCAATAATGGTCGCCAATGAATTAAGTTTATTACTCTCTTTCATGAGAGGGTTTTCTTTGTTGGGCATAACTGCTCCCTCAGCACTCATCGCCATGGAGATTGTGCCGCCAGTATGAATTAATAAAATTGTTTTTTTCATGAAAAATAAAATCTCCTTTTAAAAAGTTTTTTTGTCATTACATGGTATAATAATAGCAGTCTATTGTTGAAAGGAGCCGGCATCATGATCATTTTATTATCTGCTGCCATTGCTCCCGGTCTAGCGCTTTTTAGTTATTTCTATTTGCGCAATCAAATGGCTACGGAGCCAAGAAGAACTTTATTGCAAACATTTTTATACGGTGCATTTTTAACGTTCCCGATTCTGTTTTTACAATATGTACTAACAGAGGAAGGAGTTTTTCGATATTTTTACCTTCAAGACGTTCTTTTTTCTAGTGTTATTGAAGAATTTTTTAAATGGTTTGTACTATTAATAGCCATCTACAATCATGTAGAATTCGATGATCCATATGACGGTATATTATATGGGGCAAGTATATCACTTGGTTTTGCCACAATTGAGAACGTACTTTATTTATTATCCTTTGGCTTGGACACAGCATTTATGCGAGCTCTATTACCTGTATCAAGTCATGCATTATTTGGCGTAGTAATGGGCTACTATTATGGACGTGCTAAGTTTTCAAAGCTTGCCAAGACAAAAGAAATGATTGCTATGGCGCTTTGTGCACCAATTGTACTTCACATTCTATACAATACAATATTATCATTTAAAGGTCACTGGATTTATTTAATGATTCCGTTTATGCTGTTTTTATGGTGGTTTGGCTTACGAAAAGTGAAACTAGCGCATTACCATCTGGTACAACATTTGCATATGCATAAAAAAATATAAAGCGTAGAAATCGTCAAGATTTCTACGCTTTATTCTTTTTTATCATGTATAAATTGCCTCATTTGTTTCAAGCTATAAAAAAAAGGAGTGATAAAAGTGCGTTTAGTAAGCATACTTTTTGCTTTGATATTAGGAATTAGTATAATTGCGATTCCTCAAAATGAAGTGATTGCATTTAGTGACCAGCAAATTACTCGTGGTGCCTATGGAGATGATGTCATTGAATTGCAAGCAAGGCTACAATACTTAGGTTTTTATAAGAGTAAAATTGATGGGAAATTTGGCTATAACACATACTGGGCATTACGTAATTTCCAAGAGAAATATGGTTTGCCAGTAGATGGTATCGCTGGAGCGAAGACCAAAAAAACTATAGCTGGTTATTCTGATTACGATGAAAAATGGGTGAAAGCGCAATTAAATGCTGGTAATCAATTTACCTATTATGGTGGTATTCCGCTCGATCAGCAAGTGAATAAAGGAACTAGTACAGGTAGTGGTGCTGGCAGTGGCGGAGGAAATAGTAGTGGTACTACTAATAACAATGGGACACAGACACAAGTTCCTCCAAAATATACAGAACGTGATTTACAGTTAATGGCGAATGCTGTGTATGGAGAAGCTAGGGGAGAGCCGTATGAGGGACAAGTAGCAGTAGCCGCAGTTATTTTAAACCGTTTAGAAAGTCCTGATTTCCCAAATACTATTTCCGGAATTATATTTCAGCCTTTAGCGTTTACAGCGGTAGCAGATGGACAAATTTGGTTAGAGCCTAATGATAGAGCAAAAGAAGCTGTTATTGATGCAATGAATGGCTGGGACCCATCTGAAAATGCATTGTATTATTTCAATCCGAAAACAGCAACAAGTAAATGGATTTGGTCACGTCCGCAAATTAAACAAATTGGAGAGCATATTTTCTGTTCATAGAAAGGAGGAACTTAGATGAAAACTTGGCTCGTGGTCTTAACGATAGCTGTTATCGGGTTAGGGGCATATAGTATTGATTTACATGGAGATAAAGAAGATTTACAACGTACCGTATTAGCACAGTATACAGATAAGTTAACAGATGCATCTGAAAAACTATCTCATCTACAGCGATCAGTATCGCAGTCACTACTGTTTCAAGACGAGCAGGCAATTCACAGTGAATTAGATTCAGTTTGGCGTTTAAGCTCAGAAGTTCGTTCTTCAATTGCTAATATTCCGATAGGGCAAGAACTATCAAATGAATGGATGAATTATTTAGGGCGACTTGGCGATGAAGCGAAGAGAACAGCAAAGACAGGCGATTATGTAGCTTGGCGTGAAAAAATGCCACAGGTTTCTTCGAATTTACAAGCGCTGTCTGATGATTGGACAGCCGCAACTGTCGATTTTTATAAACATAATGGAAAAATGGATGTTTGGCTGCAGCAAGTGGATAATAAAAATCCAAACACAAACTTTGATAAAGTGAAGGACACGTTAAAAGGTTATGGAGAAAAGGATTTCCCGCTAACATTATCTGAGTCAGACTGGCAAAAAAAGATTGAGTTAAAAGCTTTACAGGATGCCGAAATTACGGAAAAAGAAGCGTTAGAAAAGGTGAAATATTTATTCCCAGTTATTAAAGACGCGACATTTACTGTAACAAAAAGTAGTGACACGGCACCGTATCCGTTCTATCACATACAATTCCACCAAGGAATTCGTTTAGGGTATGTGGATTTAACGGTAAAGGGAGGGCATTTACTGTCCTATTTAGTGGAACGTCCTGTTGATGAAGCGAAGCAGTCACAGGAGGAAATCCTCAAAAAAGCCGAAGAATATGTCAAAAAACTTGGCATGAAAGATGTAGCCTATGTGGAATCGCGCGAAAATCATCAGGCTTGGCACGTAACATTTGCCCGTGTACATCCAGGAGATAACGCATTAATTTATGCGGATGGTGTTCAACTTAAATTAGCTAAAGATACGGGTGAGTTGTTGGGTGCAAACGCGATGGAATACATTCAAGAAGAGAAAATTAAAAAACAAACAGCAAAACCAATCGATTGGAAAACATTCTTCCAAGATGATATTCAAGTCCAAGAAGTAAAAAATATTTATACGGATAATGGGGAATTTGAACAACGTCTATGCTATGAGGTCATTGCATTGCGTGATGGTAAAACACAAGAGACATTTAGAATCGTCATTGATGCAGAAAATCATAATGTTTTAAAAGTGGAATATTTAACTTAATAATAAGAAAATACTACCAATTTTTATAGCCAAAATTAATATCTCATGAGATAATTAAACCATATTTTTCGTACGGGGAGATGCTCATGGAGATTAAAATTGGTACACAATTACAACTTGAACCTACTTATACAGAGCGTGTGGAGAAATTCCGCTGTAAGGTTGTAGAGCAACAAGATCATATTCTTTATATTGATTATCCAATTAATATGGCGACAAAGAAAACAGCATTTTTGATAGATGGCTCTGAATTTAGAGCAACCTTTCGTACCGAGGACAAACAATCATTTGCCTTTAATACAGAGGTAATAGGTCGTAAAGCGGGCCATATACCTATGATTATGTTGCATTGCCCAAAGCCAGAGGAATTTATCAAAATTCAACGTCGAGAATATGTCCGTGTTGAAACACCAGTGGATGTGGCCGTTCAGTTCAAGGATCACAAATATCAGTTAGTAGCTGCGGATATTAGTGCAGGAGGCTTAGCCCTCATTTTGAAAGGAGAAGTAGCTTTCGATGATGGCGATGAGGTGAAATTAACAGTTGCCTTGCCGTTTGTCAATGGGGATGTGAAATACGTAATAACAGAGGCAACTGTCGTGCGTATTTTTGAAAAAGATTCTAAACGAATTGCAACAATCCAGCTGACGGATTCAGATGATGTAGACCAGCAACATATCGTTCGCTTTTGCTTTGAGCGCCAGTTAGGCAATCGACGTAAAGAATTGAATCCATTTAATGCTTAATATGCCGCATAGTAATTTTTTAAAAGCCCTCTTCTAGCAGAGGGCTTTTTCTAGGTTATATGATACAATATGAGGTGACAGAAAGTAGGGAAGAATATGAAGAAAAACATCCAAATTGCGATAGATGGTCCTGCTGGTGCCGGTAAAAGTACTATTGCAAAAATTGTTGCTGAGGCACTTGATTTTACTTACATTGATACAGGTGCAATGTATCGAGCAGTTACGTATAAAGCGATGCAACAAAACATACATTTAGATGATGAAGCAAAATTAGCGGAGATGCTAGCGGCTAGCACCATCGATTTAAAGCCATCTCCACAGGGGCAGCTTGTTTTTTTAGATGGTCATAATGTATCAGCCGATATCCGTTCAAATGAAGTCACTTCATCCGTTTCTCAGGTAGCTGCACATGCAAAGGTTCGAGAGTTATTAGTAGCTCAACAACAAAAGCTGGCAGCAAATGGTGGCGTCGTAATGGATGGCCGCGATATTGCAACACATGTATTGAAAAATGCAGAGCTAAAGATTTTTATGTCTGCAACGGTAGAGGAACGTGCAAGAAGACGATTCATAGACAATCAAAAAAGAGGAATCGACTCTTCGCTTGAAAAACTTCAGGAAGAAATTGCATTGCGTGATAAAAAAGATAGTGAACGCGAAGCATCACCACTTATCCAAGCAGAAGATGCCATATTTTTAGATACGACAGCATTGTCTATCGATGATGCAGCACAAGCTATTTTAAAATTAGCAGAAGAAAAAATGCTATAAATCCTAAAATTTCAGACATTTTTCGAATTTAAAGGATTTATTTTTGTCTTTGTCTTCAATATCGAATAAAATAATAAGGGAAGATGCGAAGGAGGGTTACATATGTCTGAAGAAATGAACTATGCAGAACAAACGTTTAACGAGGGTGATATCGTCAAAGGTATTGCAGAGCAAGTTGATGAAAAAGCAGTATCTGTATCAATTCCGGGTGCACCATTTGATGGTATTATCCCAATCAGCGAATTATCAAGCTTACACATTGAGAAAGCTTCTGATGTCATCTCTGTTGGGGATGAGTTAGAATTGATGATTACAAAGGTTGAGGAAGAAAATTTTGTCCTATCAAAACGTAAAGTGGATGCTTTAAAAGCATGGGATACACTCGAGCAACAATTTACCGCAGGAGAAATTTTTGAAGCGGAAGTAAAGGATATTGTTAAAGGTGGTCTTGTCGTAGATTTAGGTGTACGTGGCTTTGTACCAGCATCACTTGTAGAAGACTACTTTGTCGATGATTTTGAGGGCTACAAAGGCAAATCATTAAGCTTCAAAATTGTTGAGCTTGATAAAGAAAAGAATCGTCTTATTTTATCTCATCGCGCAGTGGTTGAATCAGAAAAGGCATCACAAAAGAAAGACGTTATAAATCAAATCAAGGCTGGCGACGTTTTAGATGGTAAAGTACAGCGTTTAGCATCATTTGGGGCATTTATTGACCTTGGTGGTATCGATGGTCTTGTCCACATTTCACAAGTGTCTCACGAGCATGTGAGTGATGTAAGTGAAGTTTTATCAGAAGGACAAGGTGTAACTGTAAAAGTTCTATCTGTTGATCCAGAAAATGAACGCATTTCATTATCTATTAAAGAAACGATTCCTGGACCGTGGTCTAATATCGAAGAACGTGCAGCTAAAGGTACGATTTTAGAAGGTAAAGTGAAGCGTCTTACATCATTCGGCGCATTTGTGGAAGTTTTCCCTGGTGTTGAAGGATTAGTGCACATTTCGCAAATTGCTCACAAACACATTAATACACCACATGAGGCATTAAAAGAAGGACAAGAAGTACAAGTAAAAGTCCTTGATGTCAATGCTGAGGACGGTAGATTAGCGCTAAGCATTAAAGAATTACTTGAAAATCCAGAAGCAGAAGAAGTGATCGATTACGAATTACCTGAAGAAAACACAGGCTTCTCATTCGGAGACGTAATTGGCGATCAATTAAAAAATTTTAAATAAGAAGAACGCGAGGATACAAGATTGTATCCTCGCTTTTTTGTTGGAGTAATGGAATTCGAAAGTGACGGATAGAACCTTTGGATTAAATAGTAGATAGGATTCAAAAAGCAAAGGATTTATCCTCAAAAAGCCTTCACACATGCTCTCAAAATACATGAAAAAACCGGGAAAATAAATCGTTTGGATTGTTAAAGCCATACATAGCGTTCTACTTTATGGATATGATATGATATAATGGCATTTTTCGTGTATAATAGCGAAAGACAAGAAGTTGGAAGGATGAAGTACAGATGACGAAACCAGTAGTAGCCATCGTAGGTCGTCCGAACGTAGGTAAGTCGACGATTTTTAACCGTATCGTTGGAGAGCGTGTGTCTATTGTGGAGGATATTCCAGGCGTAACACGTGATCGTATTTATAGTTCGGCAGAGTGGTTAACACATGATTTTAATATTATTGATACAGGTGGGATTGAAATTGGGGACGAGCCGTTTTTAGAGCAAATTCGTCAACAAGCCGAAATCGCCATTGAAGAAGCAGACGTTATTATTTTTATGACAAATGGTCGTGAAGGGGTAACCGCAGCCGATGAGCAAGTAGCTAAAATTTTATACAAAACTAAGAAACCAGTTGTTTTAGCAGTCAATAAGATTGATAATCCTGATATGCGTGAAATGATTTATGATTTTTATGCATTGGGCTTCGGTGAGCCTTGGCCAATTTCTGGCTCTCACGGCTTAGGGTTAGGGGATTTATTAGACGAATGTGCGAAACATTTCCCAAAAGAAGATGAAGAGCAGTACGGAGATGATGTGATTAAATTCTCATTAATCGGTCGTCCAAATGTAGGGAAATCATCTTTAGTGAATGCTTTCTTAGGTCAAGATCGAGTGATTGTAAGTAATATTGCAGGGACAACACGTGATGCAATTGACACACCTTATGCGTATGAAGATCAGGAATATGTCATTATTGATACTGCAGGTATGCGTAAAAAAGGTAAAATTTATGAGACGACAGAGAAATATTCAGTTTTGCGTGCGTTACGTGCGATTGAACGTTCAGACGTTGTGTTAGTGGTACTGAATGCGGAAGAGGGTATTCAGGAGCAAGATAAGAAAATTGCTGGGTATGCACATGAAGCTGGAAAAGCAGTGGTGATTGTTGTCAATAAATGGGATGCTATCGAGAAAGACGAAAAAACGATGAATGTTTTTACGCAGCAAATTCGTGAGCATTTCCTATTTTTAGACTATGCACCGATTATTTTCGTATCGGCGAATACAAAACAGCGTGTTCATCAGATTTTACCAATTATCCAACGTGTCAGTGAGAATCATGCGATGCGTATTCAATCTTCTATTTTAAACGAAGTCATAGAGGATTCTGTAGCACGTAATCCTGCGCCAACCGATAAAGGTCGTCGTTTACGTATTTACTATGCTACGCAGGTTGCGATTAAACCACCAACATTTGTGGTATTTGTCAATGAACCTGAGCTTATGCACTTCTCCTATGAACGTTTCTTAGAAAATCGTATTCGTGAAACATTCGATTTTGAAGGAACACCGATTCGTTTAATTACACGAGCACGAGCTTAAAGTTATAGTCATACACATACAATACGCCAACCCGACATATTTGTTGGGTGGCGTCTTTTTACAAGAAAAAATTAGTGTAGACAACCCACTATAAGGGAGGATTTTTTATGGAAAAAGTTTGTGTGTTAGGAGCAGGCTCTTGGGGGTCTGCGCTGGCAATGGTACTAGCGGAAAATGGCCATGATACGCTTGTATGGACACATCGAGCTGAACAGGCAGAAGAAATCAACCGTATGCATACTAATAAAAAATATTTACCTGAAACGGTATTGCCAACAAATTTACATGCTACGAGTGATATTGCAAAGGCAGCAACACATGCTGAAACAATCGTTGTGGCTGTGCCGACAAAAGCAATTCGTGAGGTTTGTGAAAAATTGACGGCTGAATTAACAAAAAAAGTTTTATTTGTACATGTTTCAAAAGGAATTGAACCAGATTCTTTAAAGCGAATTTCTGAAATATTAGCAGAGAGCCTACCTGCTGAAAAAGTGGATGAAATTGTAGTGCTTTCAGGGCCGAGTCATGCGGAGGAAGTAGTTCTTCATCATCCTACAACAGTTACAGCTGCATGTGCAGACATAGACGCTGCTGAAAAAGTACAGGATCTATTTATGAACCAATTCTTCCGTGTTTATACAAATGACGATGTGATCGGTGTAGAAATTGGTGGGGCACTGAAAAATGTTATCGCTTTAGCTGCAGGCATTACAGATGGCTTGAATTATGGTGATAACGCGAAAGCGGCATTAATTACGAGGGGGCTTGCGGAGATTACTCGTTTAGGTGTAAAAATGGGTGGTAATCCATTTACGTTCTCAGGCCTTACGGGCATGGGAGATTTGATTGTAACGTGTACAAGCGTTCACTCAAGGAACTGGCGAGCAGGGAATATGTTAGGGCAGGGCATGAAGTTACAAGAGGTTCTTGATCAAATGGGAATGGTTGTAGAGGGAGTCCGGACTACAAAGGCCGCCTATCAATTAGCAGAGAAGTATGGTGTGGCAATGCCTATTTCTACGGAGCTTTATAGCGTACTCTTTAATGATGTAGAGCCGAAAGTGGCTGTTGATGCACTTATGATGCGCATGAAAAAACGTGAAATTGACGAGATGAAGCATTAATATTATTTTTATGATTAAATTTGTCATGAAACGGACATAAATAAGGTGTCTTAGTGAATCTACTGAGACACCTTATTATGTGCTATTAGTTGAATAGTGAAAGCATTTTAAAAGGTTGTCCATTTCTTGATAGTTATGGGACAACTATTTCTTTTTAACAAAGGCACATAGTATAATATACTTTGATTGTGTCTTGACATAGAAAGAAAGGTGGTTATTTGAAATGGGCCCGTTAGCTCATATGCCTGCTTTAGATGTAATGTGGGTATCGTTTTATTGTATAGGTTTTATGATTATATCAGTCGGCTTAATTTATTTAGCTCGTAACAAGATTTCAAATGTATTTTTACGAACAATCGTAAATTTATGTGCATACATACTGTTTGGACTTGGCACATTTTTAATGGTACTTATAGTTGCCACTTGGCCAGCATAATAAATAACGAGGTGTCAGTAACATGAAAAAACTAAGTGCTTTTCTGTTGGTAATTGCAACCGCCATATTGTTAGTCGGGTGTGCGTACCCAGAAGACGAGAAAAGGGCGAAGGTTACGCCTGATGTGGACCAACTAGCAGCTGTTCAGCGTGCTGTTAATGAATACCGGGAAGCAACTGGTGGGCTAGTACCCATTAAAAATAGCGAATTAGATACAGATTTATATATCAAGTATTTAATCGATTTTGAAAAGCTTATGCCGAAGTATTTGTCGACGATCCCTGGAAACGCCTATGAAAAAGGCGGTATATATCAGTATATTATTTGGGATCCAGAACATGATGCGACCGTTAAACTAGTAGATTTAAATGCTGCAGAGCGTATTCGTGAAATAGGTATTCGGAAACTATCTACACAATACTTACCAATAACAGGTTCAACATCTGATAATGTGTACCAAATTAATTATAAGGATTTGGGCTATAAAACAGAGGTTACTGTGAAAAGTCCCTATTCTGGCGTCGAATTGCCGCTCTTTATGACTGGAGACGGTGAATTGCATGTAGATTATTCCATTGATTTAGGGCAACTTCTAAAAGAAGACAAGCCAGATGTCAAACCAGGTGATGATATTCGCCAATTACTTGTCGATAAATTTCCTGTAGTACCTGCCTACTCTGTTCCGTATACAGTGGATGAGAAAGGTGAGCCAGTTTATGATATGGACACTTATAAGGCAGATGTCAAGAAGGCCCAAGAACGACAAAAACAAGAGGCCGAAGCCGCCAAGAAAAAAGAAGAATAATAAAACAAGCTCCTTACATTTGTGAGGGGCTTTTTCATATTTGTCTACAAGCTCGCATATAGTGAAAAAGCGTAGATAAAGGAGGCAGAAACCTTGAGTGAAGCAGTATTTAGAGAAATTGCAGAGCGAACAAATGGCGATGTTTATATTGGTGTTGTCGGTCCAGTACGTGTAGGTAAATCAACATTTGTAAAAAAGGTAATGGAATCCGTCGTGTTACCAAACATTGTGGATGAAACAGAAAGAATGCGAGCACAGGATGAGTTGCCACAAAGTTCTCCAGGGCCAGTCATTATGACCGCTGAGCCGAAGTTTGTGCCTGCTCAAGCAACCCGTATTGTGGTCGGTGATGATGAAATGCCATTTCAAATTCGTTTAGCAGATTGTGTGGGTTATATTATCGAAGGAACAAAAGGCTATGAAGATGAAAATGGTCCGAAATTTGTTCATACTCCTTGGCATACAGAGCCTATTCCGTTCCAGGAAGCAGCGAAAATAGGTACGGATAAAGTAATTCGCGATCATGCGAATATTGGAATAGTAGTGACGACTGATGGAACAGTTAACGGTATTAGTCGTCGAGCTGCAGAGAAGGCAGAAGAAGAGATTGTTGAGCAATTAAAAGAAATTGGCAAGCCTTTTGTCATATTACTTAATTGCCAAATGCCTGCTAGAGAAGAAACTGTTCAACTGCGTAATGAGTTGTTTGAACGTTATAATGTTCCTGTTATCGCCATTTCAATTGATCAAATGAGAGAAGCGGATATTCAGTATATTTTACAAGAGGCACTATTTGAATTCCCAATCCGGACAATTGAAGTGGAGAAGCCAGATTGGTTAGACGTGCTAGATGCCTCACATCCATTAAATGTTGCACTGATTGATTCGATGGAAGAGGTACTTTCTTCTGTTATGAAAATTAGGGATGTGCAACAAGCATCTGACGCTTTTAAAGCTATTGATTTTATAGATCAAAGTGAAGTAGTTCATGTAGATGCGGGTATTGGAACAGCTGTAATTCGTGTGTCCTTACAGGGTGAACTATATAAATCGGTTTGTAATGAATGGTTAGAGGAACCGATTGAAACGAAAAAAGATTGGCTACTATTTATTAAGGAAGCCGCTGAGGCAAAAGAAGCTCAAAAACGCTTTAAAAGTGCCATACATGATGCGGATATGACAGGTTATGGTGTTACATTACCAATGATGCAGGAATTTGAGCCAACAGCTCCAGAATTAATTAAGCAAAATAATTTCTTTGGTGTACGAATGAAAGCGAAGGCGCCATCTTATCATATTATTCGTGTCGATATGGATTCAGAATTTGCCCCATTAATCGGCTCTGAGTTCCATAGTCAGCAACTTTTAAAAGATTTGAACCATGCTTATTTACATGATCGTGATGCTCTATGGAATACACAGCTATTTGGAACACCATTACATGAAGTATTAAAAGAAGGTATTCGCTATAAAATGGATGCAGTTCCACCTACTGCCAAAAAACGTATGCGTCAAACGATCGAACGTATGGTAAATGAAGGGGATCGTGGGTTAGTTACCTTTATTTTATAGTGATAAAAATTAAAAAGAAGTGTAAAAAAATAGGTAAAGGGCTTTTCGTTTTTATGCGAAAAGTCCTTTTTTTTGATTTTTTGGGTGAAAAACTGATTTTTTGGTTATAATCATGAATGAATACAGTTGCGTAGCGGTTTTCTATGTGTTACTCTTTTTACAGAATTGGTTCATGACCCTTTGAGAGGAGGTGAATGGTGTGAATAAAACAGAATTAGTAAACTCTGTTGCTGAAGCTGCAGGTCTTTCTAAAAAAGACGCTTCTAAAGCAGTTGAAGCTGTATTTGATACAATTCAAGATGCTCTTGCAAAGGGTGACAAAGTACAATTAATTGGTTTTGGTAACTTCGAAGTACGTGAACGTGCGGCTCGTAAAGGTCGTAACCCACAAACTGGTAAAGAAATCGAAATCGCTGCTAGCAAGGTGCCTGCTTTCAAACCAGGTAAAGCGCTTAAAGACGCGGTAAAATAATACACGTCTAGTAGTTACATAGAGCAGTCTTCATGTTAACGAACATGGAGACTGCTCTTTTTAACGTCAAGTATTAATACATAATCATATAAAAGCTAGATTTGCTAACTTGCAACAAATTTTTTGTGAAACAAGTAAGTCATTTTGCGCTTACCTTTTGGATGTGCTACGATGCATAGGGAAATGTGTAATGTTTTGATATGCAGGAGGTTTTTTTGAATGTCGAATATAGATTTATTAAAAATAGAAGAAGCCGTTAAAATGATTTTAGAGGCGGTAGGTGAAGACGTAAATCGAGAAGGTTTATTAGATACACCAAAACGTGTTGCCAAAATGTATGCTGAGATGTTTAGTGGCTTACATGAGGATGCTAAAGACTATTTTAGAACAGTGTTCCACGAGGATCATGAAGAGTTGGTTCTTGTCAAAGATATTCCTTTTTATTCGATGTGTGAGCATCATCTAGTTCCGTTTTATGGAAAAGCACATGTCGCTTACATACCGAATGACGGCATTGTGGCAGGGCTAAGCAAATTAGGTCGTGCAGTAGAAACAATTGCTCGTCGACCACAGTTGCAAGAGCGTATTACGTCTTCAGTCGCTGATACAATAATGGAAATGCTAGCACCAAAAGGGGTTTATGTGGTGATTGAAGCTGAGCACATGTGTATGACCATGCGCGGGCTGAAAAAACCAGGCTCCAAAACCGTAACATCTGTAGCAAGAGGTGTTTACGAGGAAGATGAAGTGAAACGTAGAGAAGTTCTATCATTTATTCAAATGTCTTAAATTGCTTGTCTAATTATGTTATGATGAACTAAGAATTTGTCGGATTTAAGGAGTGTACAAGAATGTCACAAGATTATATTGTTATTCAAGCTGAAGAAGATGGTGTACATGTCATTGGTTTAACGCGTGGAACAGATACAAAGTTCCATCATTCTGAAAAGTTAGATGCCGGCGAAGTTATGATTGCTCAATTTACAGAACACACTTCTGCGATGAAGATTCGAGGGAAAGCACAGATTCATACAGCACATGGTGTGATTAATAGTGAAGCAAAAAAATAATAAATAGACAAGATATGGTTTCATAATAGTTTTTATCCGTGCCATTTAGGCACATATAAATGAGTTAGATGTGAAAAACTAATTATATGGGCAGTAGCATTCCCACCTCATGGGAAAGCTTTACTGCCTATCCTCTTGAAGTAAGCAAAATTTTTTTATTCCGCATCGTTGCGTATGCTATAATGACTCAGTAAGCAAACGTTAAGACTAAGATAGGATTAACGTATTTGAAAGTGAAATGGAGTAAGGTCTATGAATGCAACATACATTCAAAATTCAATTGCCCAGTTAAAAACAGAGATTTTCATGGATGTTCGTCATAGAACTTTGCAAAAATACACAGGAATGCCTGTGCTAGATGAAAATCAATTGTTTTATTTGTTAGTCCCATTTTTGAATGGTGAAGTGTGGCAACAGGAGCAACAAGAGGCTGCCATTACTGTTGGCATTGTGTATGCGGCATTGGCGGCACACGATCATATAAAAGAATTAGATGCTACTTCTAAAGAACAGCAGCTAACGGTATTAGCTGGGGATTTTTATAGTGGTCGTTATTACGAAATATTAGCAATGTCTGGAAATGTCGAATTGATACGAAAATTGTCACAAGGAATTGTGACACGATGTGAAAACCAGATAAAGGTTTATGAGGCTGAACAAAGAACGATCGAGCAATGGTATGCTTCGATGTGCAATATTGAATCAGGATTAATTGCTCAATTTTTCGAGCTTTATTCTTTTAGTGAATATATACCGTTAATGGAAAAAAGTTTATTGATTTTACGTTTAGAAAAAGAAATGACAGCTTATCAACGTGGACAATCGTCTTTAATAGGTAAGGCACTTGAAGAAAGTGTTCAACGTCATGGTACAACTTTTCATAGCGTCATCAAGCAGAAAATAGTGCATTTAAAAATAGAGCTGTCAAAGATGGTGGAGAGTGCATCATTTTTACAAAATGATGTGAAACGAGCTTTACATGCACATGTAGAGGCTTCTATTGCTTCTACTAACGGATAAGAGAGGTTTTCAAAATGGCTAAAACGAAAGCAGAGCATGTTCATGAAGTATTTGAGAGTATCTCGGATAATTATGACAAAATGAACGGTGTTATTAGTTTCCAAATGCATATTGGTTGGCGTAACGATACCATGAAACACATGGCTGTCAAACCGGGATCAAAGGCATTGGATGTTTGCTGTGGTACAGCAGATTGGACGATCGCATTGGCTGAGGCAGTTGGAGAAAGTGGAGAAGTTAAAGGACTCGACTTTAGTCAAAACATGCTTAAAGTTGGCGAAAAAAAAGTACAACCATATCCGCAAATTGAATTGATTCATGGAAATGCTATGGAATTACCTTTTCCAGATGATACGTTTGATTATGTGACGATTGGTTTTGGTCTACGCAATGTACCAGATTATTTGCAAGTATTAAAGGAAATGCACCGTGTCGTAAAACCAGGTGGTATGGTTGTATGTTTAGAAACATCTCAATCTGAAATTCCTGGTTACCGTCAATTATTCCGTTTTTATTTTAAATATATAATGCCGATATTTGGTAAAATATTTGCGAAAAGTTACAAGGAGTATTCTTGGCTTCAAGAATCTGCGAATGATTTCCCAGGTATGAAAAAGTTAGCGGCATTGTTTGAGCAGGCAGGATTAGAAAAAGTAACGTACAAAGCATACAGTGGCGGGGCTGCGGCAATGCATATAGGCTTTAAAAAGATACGTTAATGGGGGAAGGTTTTCACACGTGGAAAAGATGAAGTTAAAACTACTCTATTCCGATTTGAAATCAGATATCGATATCATTGAACGAGAGTTAGAAAATGCGGTGGACTCATCTTCATATTTGATCAACGATGCTTCTCTCCATTTATTACAAGCTGGTGGCAAACGTATACGACCAATTTTTGTATTACTAGGTGCAAAATTTGGTGAATATGACATTGAGAAGATGAAGGATGTTGCAGTCCCTTTAGAACTCATTCATATGGCATCACTTGTCCATGATGATGTTATTGATGATTCCAATATGCGAAGAGGACGCCCAACTGTCAAAGCGCAATGGAATAACCGAGTAGCAATGTACACGGGCGATTTTATTTTTGCACGTGCTCTCGAATATATTACAAAATTAGAAGACCCACTAGTTCATCAAATTTTAGCACGTACCATGGTTGAGATTTGTAACGGTGAAGTTATTCAAATTGAAGATAAATTTAGACTAGATCAAGGTTTAAAAGATTATTTTAGAAGAATCAAACGCAAAACAGCTTTACTCATTTCCTCAAGTTGTGAGTTAGGGGCTGTGGCGGCAGGCGTTGATGCTAAAACTGTACGTCATTTAAAGCGCTTCGGCTACTTTGTGGGCATGAGCTTCCAAATTATCGACGATGTTTTAGATATAATGGCAACAGATAAGGAGCTAGGAAAGCCAGCGGGTAGTGATTTACTACAAGGCAATATTACCTTACCGATTCTCTTGTTAAAGGATGATCCGGAGATGCAGCCTTATTTAGTAAAAGTATTTGCCGGTACATTAACAGAAGTCGAACGTCAAAATATGTTGCACTATGTGCGTAAATCTCATGCAATTGAGCAAGCTAATCGTATGAGTGATAAATACTTGAAAAAAGCTTTACAAGAAATAGATGCCTTACCAAAACATCCCGTAAAGAAAAAGCTACGTGATGTCGCATTGTTTATGGGTAAGCGCAAATTCTAGCTTTTTGTTGTACAAAGTCGCGTTTTTTGTTAATATTTATCGGTAGGTGTAAAACCTGTTAGAAGAACTTAAGGAGTGTTTTAAACATGGCAATTGAACAAACTTTTTTAATGGTTAAGCCAGATGGCGTTGAGCGTCAAGTAGTTGGAGACATCGTTGATCGTTTTGAACGTCGCGGTTTTGTAATGAAAGGTGCTAAATTAATGGTAATTCCAAAAGAATTAGCAGAAAAGCACTATGCTGAACATGCTGAGCGTCCATTCTTTGGGGAACTAGTTGATTTCATCACTTCTGGTCCTGTATTCGCTATGGTATGGGAAGGCGAAAACGTAATTAAGCTTGCTCGTACAATGATGGGAGCAACTAAACCTGAGGAATCTAACCCAGGTACAATCCGTGGTGACTATGCAACAACGGTTTCTCACAACATCATCCACGGTTCTGACTCTCTTGCTTCTGCAGAGCGCGAAATCGCTTTATTCTTCGGTGAAGATTTAGTTTAATTTCGAATAGATTAGGCAATCTCAATATAATTGGGGTTGCTTTTTTTATTGCTTAAAAAATGGAGATGGATAGTATCGTGGAAATACGATAGTGGTAAAATGCATGCTCCTTCTTATTAGCTAAAATATTAATTTATTTCTAGAACCGTCTAGAATTGTTAAAAACTACTTACTCATGTACAATAAAAGATGTAATATTCTGATAATTAAATTAGGTATATATTAATAGTCTTGTCAATAAACTGTGAAGGATGACGAAGAAAAGGGGTAATGGAGATGAGAGAAGTGGTGATTGTTGCAGCTGTGCGAACGGCTGTGGGGCGAAGGAAGGGAGCATTAAGTCATGTTCGAGCGGATGATCTGGCAGCTGATGTGTTACAGGAGGCTGTACAAAGAGCAGGCATAACTAAAGAACAGGTGGATGATGTTATTTTAGGTTGCGTAACACAAACAGCAGAGCAAGGGGGAAATATTGCACGGACGGCCCTGTTAATGGCTGGATTTCCTGATAGTGTGCCAGGGGTGACCATCGATCGTCAATGTGGTTCGAGCCAGCAAGCTGTGCATTTCGCAGCACAAGCCATTTTAGCAGGAGATATGGATGTAGTTATTGCTGGCGGTGTGGAAAGTATGTCTAGGGTTTCTATGGGGACTAACATGCAAAATGCTCATTTAGGTAATCGCTTACAGGAAAATTATAATATTATACATCAGGGGCTATCAGCAGAAAAAATAGCCGAAAAATGGTCATTATCAAAAGAGCAGCTCAATAGTTATGCCTATGAGAGTCATCAACGCGCACTAGCAGCCATTGAAGCTGGGTATTTCAAAGATGAAATCCTACCAATTGAAGTAATCCAAGAAGATGATACTGTAACAACCGTTGGTAGGGATGAGGGTCCTCGTGCTGAAACTACTGTTGATATTTTAAATAGTTTAAAAACTGTTTTTCAAGAGGATGGCGTGATTACGGCTGGTAATGCGAGTCAGATGAGTGATGGGGCATCAGCAGTAGTGGTTATGGCTTTGGATAGAGCGCAGGAACTCGGTATTCAGCCACTCGCTAAAATTATTACAAGAGTTGTTGTGGGCTCTGACCCGACATTGATGTTAACAGGGCCAATCGAAGCGACTCGAAAGGCGTTAGAACGTTCTGGCCTGAAGATAGAGGATATTGATACCTATGAGGTCAATGAAGCCTTTGCACCTGTGCCACTTGTTTGGTTGCAGGAAATTGGTGGGGACCCAAAGAAACTCAATCCAGATGGAGGAGCGATTGCACTAGGACATCCATTAGGTGCTACCGGAACAAAATTGTTAACGACTTTGCTCTACCGCATGGAGCGAGAGAATTACCGATACGGCTTACTAGCTATTTGTGAAGGTATGGGGATGGCTAATGCTACGATTATTGAAAAAATGTAAGGGGGGATATGGGCAATGAGGAAGCATGATGTAGTAGCAGTAGTAACAGGTGGTGCATCGGGTTTAGGAGAGGCGACTGTTCGCCAAATCGTCGAACAAGGTGGCAAATCCATCATTTTTGATGTGAATGATGAACGTGGACAAGCTATAGTAGAGGAATTAGGGCAACATGCACTCTATGTACGAGTAGATGTTACAAAGGAAGAGGATGTAGCAACAGGTCTTGAGCAAGCCATAGCTGCATTTGGCCCTATTAATGTTGCAGTGAATTGTGCAGGAATTGCGGATGCGAGCAAAATAATTTCCAAGCGAGGTGTTCATGCACTTGGTTTATTCGAAAAAATAATAATGGTTAATTTAATTGGTACATTCAATGTCATCCGTCTAGTTGCTGAGAAAATGCAGCTAAATGAGCCAAATGACGATGGTCAGCGCGGCGTTATCATTAATACGGCATCCGTAGCAGCATTTGATGGCCAAATTGGACAGGCTGCCTATAGTGCATCAAAGGGTGGCGTAGCAGCGATGACACTACCAATTGCACGTGAGCTCGCCGCGTTTGGTGTGCGTGTGATGACTATTGCTCCTGGTTTAATTGAAACACCGATGTTTGCTTCTTTACCAGAACCTGCAAGGATGGCTCTTGCGCAAATGACACCATTCCCTAAACGGCTTGGCAAGCCGTCAGAATATGCACTTCTTGTAGAAAGCATTATCCAAAATGGTTTGTTAAATGGTGAGGTCATTCGCTTGGATGGAGCCATTCGTATGCAGCCTAAGTAAATCTTTTTATCTGTAGTGGCAGTCATCCTCGGTTGTTTCAAAAATTTGTCAGCGAAGGGGAGCGGTAACATGCATATGATGGATACGCCTTTATTATTAACAAGTTTTTTGAATCGAGCAGAACGATTTTTTCAGTCAAAGAAAATATATTCGCGAACAAGTGCTACGACAATTCATGAATTTACGTATAAAGAATATGTCAAACGAACTCGTCAATTAGCGGATGCTCTCACAAAATTAGGTATGCAGCAGGGCACGAAGGTTGGGACATTTGCTTGGAATCATCATCGTCATTTAGAAGCCTATTTTGCTGTACCTTGTGCAGGAGCAGTTCTTCATATGATCAATATTCGGTTGGCACCTGAGCACATTATCTATGTCATTAATCATGCAGAGGATGAAATATTATTAATTGACGACAATTTAGTACCCCTTATTGCACCATTTGTTTCCCAGCTGAAAACGGTTAAACACATTATCATTATGGGTGATGCTGTGGCACTTGAATCTATCCCCATTCCAAATGCTTTGTCCTATGAGGCATTAATTGCAGATGCTAATGAGCATTTCTCATTTCCAGATGATTTAGATGAGAATACACCTGCAGGTATGTGCTATACAAGTGCAACGACTGGTATGCCGAAAGGAGTAGTTTATACACATCGCAGTATTGTCCTTCACAGTTTAACTGCTGGGCTTGCGGATAGTATTGCTATTTGTGAATCAGATGTTGTACTACCTGTTGTACCAATGTTTCATGCTAATGCATGGGGATTCCCCTTTGCTAGTGTAGCCTTTGGTGCCACACAGGTATTACCTGGTCCAATGTTTACGCCACAGCTTTTACTTGAGCTTTTTGATGTGTACAAAGTAACCTTGACGGCAGGTGTACCCACTATTTGGCTGGGCGTTTTACAGGAGCAACGTCTAAACCCTCGTGACCTATCGTCTATGCGGTTAATTGTTTGTGGAGGTTCCGCCTCACCTATTGGTCTTGTAAAGGGCTTTGAGGAAGAGTTGAAGATTCCTTATATGACTGGGTACGGCATGACAGAAACCTCTCCACTTGTAAGCTTATCAACGTATTTAACCCATATGCAGGACTATACGGCTGATGAAAAAATGCATGTTCGCATTACCCAAGGGATGACAATGCCACTTCTTGAGACTCGTGTTGTTAATGAAAATGGAGAGGTGCCATGGGATGGTAAAACGATGGGAGAACTAACGATACGAGGTCCGTGGATTGCAAATGAGTACTATCAGGATGAGCGTACCGATGAAGCTTTTAAGGATGGTTGGCTTTATACAGGGGATATTGCGGTAATGACGCCGGATGGTTATATAAAAATTACGGATCGTACAAAGGATTTAATTAAGAGTGGCGGTGAATGGATTTCGTCAGTTGAGTTAGAAAATGCCTTGATGTCCCATCCAAAAGTCTTTGAAGCCGCTGTTATTGCCATCCCACATGAGAAATGGCTGGAACGCCCTTTGGCGTGCGTAGTGCCAAAGCCAGAATACAAAAATTCTATTTCTAAAGAGGAACTAATCGAAAACTTACAAGCGCAATTCCATAAAACATGGATACCAGATGATATTGTTTTCATTCAGGAGGTACCAAAAACATCTGTAGGTAAGTTTTTGAAGGCGAAATTGCGAGAAGATTTAAAACATTACCGTGTACAAGTTTAGTCCTGTAGCTAGAATGAAGGTAGTGAAAAACTACCTTCATTTTTTAAATTGAAATAAATTTCTGGAAAGTGAAACTATTTTTTCTATTTTGCCGTATAATTTTAGAAACGAAAGGATGTGGATATATTGTCAATTGCCATTGTAGCGATTATTGGTGGGGTTATTATTTCTTTAGCAGGAATTTTTACAGATTCCCGTACAAGACAGCAAAAAATAAAATTAAAGGCTATCGAAAAAGAAGTAGAATTAGAAAAGCTGCGATTAGAAACCTATACAATTGAAACGGAAAAAATGCGCCTTGAATTAGAACAGTCGAAGGTGCTACTATTAGAGGAAAAACAAAACTCAAACAAGTAGACGAGTATACATGAGAAAGACTATTTCAGGATTGTCTCTTTTCAGCTATAATGGAACTACGACGCTAGAGGGGAAGATGACCATATGTCTGATTATGAACAGTTTATAGAAGGTATCAAGCGCAAAACAGGAATAGATTTAGCGTTATATAAAGAAGCGCAAATGAAAAGACGATTAACCTCACTTTATGAAAAAAAAGGTTATCGAAATTTTGTTGACTTTCTAAGGGCACTTGAACAAAATCGTGATTTAATGAATGAGTTTTTAGATCGTATGACGATTAATGTTTCTGAATTTTATCGTAATGGCAAGCGTTGGGAAGTATTGCAAAAGAAAATATTACCTAAGCTATTACAAACTAATAAGCGTTTAAAAATTTGGAGTGCTGCTTGTTCAACAGGAGAAGAGCCGTATTCATTAGTAATGGTCTTATCTCAATTAGTGCCTTTATCTCAAATTCAAATTATTGCTACTGATTTAGATGAAAATGTCATTCAAAAAGCGAAATTGGGTGTCTACCCAGAGCGCTCCTTAGCTGAAGTGCCAAATGACATTAAAGCTAAATGTTTTGAACAAGAAGGATCCTTCTACCGCGTGAAAGATGAGATTAAGCGTTGTGTGACCTTTAAAAAACAAAATTTGCTCAATGATACCTATGACAGCAATTATGATTTAATAGTTTGCCGCAATGTAATGATCTATTTTACGGAAGAAGCCAAAGATCAAATTTATAACGATTTTAGTAAAGCATTACGCAAGGATGGCATATTATTTGTAGGATCGACAGAGCAAATTTTTAATCCATCTCGTTACCAATTTGAAGTAGAGGACACATTCTTCTATCGGAAAAACAGTTTATAATATGAATGAAAAGCTTGTACAAATGACTGGTTTCATCATGTACATATAGTAACTAAAGCATTAACATAGATAATTCGTACGCTTTTCGCTTATCCTAAGCAAAGGCGTATTTTTTATAAATTTTAGCACTTCACTTCAGTAGTGTAGTAATGTTTTATGCAAGTCGTTCAGAATATTCGCATATAGGTTGTGTAAATAGTATGAACTTAAAAGACATTTGCAAAAGGACTGTTTTTTTAAAGAATATATGTTATAGTGAAAAATACATACTTTAGCGAGTTGAAGGGAGAAAGCGTTTATGCGTTACTTAACAGCGGGTGAGTCACATGGCCCCCAACTAACAACAATTATTGAAGGTTTACCATCACTCTTACCTATTACTGCAGAAAAAATTAATCACGATTTAAAGCGACGTCAAGGAGGTCATGGACGTGGACGACGCATGCAAATTGAAACAGATACAGTAGAGATTGTCGCAGGCGTTCGTCATGGACAAACACTTGGATCACCTGTCGCTCTAGTTGTAGCCAATGATGATTGGAAGCATTGGACGAAAATTATGGGTGCTGAGCCATTAGCAGAAGATGTAAATCCTGAGGATATCAAACGGCAAATTTCACGACCTCGTCCGGGCCATGCAGATTTAGTTGGAGGCATGAAATACGGACACCGTGATTTGCGAAATGTATTAGAGCGTTCTTCAGCTCGTGAAACAACTGTACGTGTAGCAGTCGGCTCTGTAGCAAAGGCTTTATTAAATGAATTAGGTATTTCTATTGTGGCGCATGTTACGGAGATTGTCGGAATTAAGGCTGATACCTCCTTAGTGGAAGGGAAAACAGTCGATGAAATTCGTGCCATTGTGGAAGCGGACCCTTGCTATTGTGTAGATCCAGTGGCATCTGCAAAGATGGTAGATGCGATTGATGAAGCAAAAAAAGCTGGGGATTCTATCGGTGGAGTTGTTGAAGTCATCGTAGAAGGTATGCCAGCAGGTATAGGGTCTTATGTACACTATGATCGTAAGCTCGATGCTAAGTTAGCGGCGGCAATGCTTTCTATTAATGCATTTAAAGGGGTAGAATTTGGGCTTGGTTTTGAGATGGCTCGTCGCAAAGGCTCTGAAGTTCATGATGAAATTATTTGGACGGAAGAAGAAGGCTATACTCGTGCGACCAATCGACTTGGTGGCTTAGAGGGTGGTATGTCTACGGGCATGCCAATTGTTGTACGAGGTGTAATGAAACCAATTCCAACATTATATAAACCATTACAAAGTGTGGATATTGAAACAAAAGAGTCGTTTAAAGCAAGTGTAGAGCGTTCGGACAGCTGTGCGGTACCAGCTGCATCAGTTGTAGCGGAGCATGTTATTGCCTGGGAAATAGCGACTGTTATTTTGGAACAATTCCATAGTGACCAATTACCACAATTAAAAGCTCAAATTGATGAACATCGTCAATATACGAAGGGGTTCTGATATATGCGTGTTCCAGTTGCAACAAAATCACATCATTATGAGGTTCTACTTGGCCATCGTTTTCTAACTGAAGCTATTCAAACATATGCGGATCAGCTAAATAAAGCAGATAAGTTTTTTGTCTTTACAGATGCTCATGTATGGGAGGCTCAGGGAGACTATTTCAAGGCAAATTTCCCATATGATTTTGAAGTATTTATTTTGCCTGGTGGCGAAGCATGCAAAACCTTTGAGCAATATTATGCAGCTCAAACTTTTTTACTTGAGCAAAAATGTTCTCGGAAATCATTTGTTTTTGCTTTTGGTGGAGGGGCTGTTGGTGATTTAACGGGATTTGTTGCAGCAACCTATATGCGCGGAATTCCGTTTATTCAAATTCCAACAACTATTTTGGCGCATGATTCAGCCGTAGGTGGTAAGACGGCTATTAACCATCCATTAGGAAAAAATATGATTGGCGCATTTTATCAGCCGGAAGGTGTTATTTACGATACAGTTTTTTCTGAAACCCTACCTGTACGCGAAATTCGTTCAGGAACAGCTGAGTTAATCAAACATGCGATGATTTCTGATTCAGCATGGTTAGAGGAATTAATGGCAGCAGATTCCGTGATGCATTTTAATCAGCAGGAATTAGCGATGCAGCTAAAAAAGGGAATTGAGGTTAAGGCAAAAATTGTCGCAGAGGATGAAACAGAGCAATCTGTTCGAAAGTTTTTAAATTTGGGCCATACATATGGACATGCGATTGAAGCGGCTGCAGGCTACGGCAAAGTCGCTCATGGTGAGGCAGTCATGATTGGTCTTGTGTATTGCTTATTATTGAGTGAACGTTATGGGGAGCTCAATCGTCCATTTACTAAAGCATTTTTACAATTTGCAGTTAAAAATGGCTATCCTTTTGAGGCAGTAAATGACTATACATTCGAACAATTAACAAGTTATTTAATGAAAGATAAAAAGACAGAATATGGAATTTTGCAATTTGTTTTGTTAGAAAAAATCGGTAAACCGTTTGTGCGGGCAATTGATTTAAAAGAATGCAAAGAAGTAGATGCCGAATATAGAGAGTTATTAGCGGAGGTGCTTGTATGATTCGTGGACTTAGAGGAGCAATTACAATTGAATCTGACAAGCCAGAGCTTGTATGGGATGAGACAGCAAGATTAGTGCGTGAGGTTGTGGCAGCAAATAATGTAGAAATAGATGATATTGCTTCCATTTTGATTTCTACTACGCCTGATATTACCTCAGCATTTCCTGCTCGGGCAGTCCGATTGATGGAAGGGTGGCAATATGTTCCAGTGATGTGTACACATGAAATGGATGTACCGAATGCCCTACCATTATGTATTCGAGTATTAATTCATGCGAATATAGAGGTAGCCCAAAAAGATGTTAAGCACTTGTATCTCAATGATGCAGTGAAATTAAGACCAGATTTAGCACAAGCTAAATAAGTAGAGGAGATGTTTTAGATGAAGTGGAAACAACAATTGGACGGTATGCAAGCGTATAAACCAGGAAAACCAATTGAAGAAGTGCAACGTGAATATGGCTTAAAAGAAGTTATTAAATTGGCATCTAATGAAAATCCATTTGGATGCTCACCTAAGGTGACAGCTTATTTACAAAATAATGCAGTGAATCATGCTCTTTATCCAGATGGCTATGCACAAAATTTACGTACAGCTGTTGCAAATCATCTAGGTGTTCAAGAGACACAGCTTCTATTTGGTAACGGCTCTGACGATATCATTGCTATTATTACTCGTGCTTTGTTGTATCCAGGGGTAAATACCATTATGGCTGACCTATCCTTCTCCCAATACTGGCATAATGCTGAAATTGAAGGTGCTGAAATCCGTAAAATTCCTTGTGTGGAGGGTGCACATGATTTAGAGGCGATGGCTGCTGCGATTGATGATCAAACAGCCGTTATATGGGTATGTAGTCCGAATAATCCTACTGGTGTGGTCATTCCAGATACGGCTTTACGTGCCTTCCTTGCCAAAGTACCAAACGATGTACTTGTCGTACTTGATGAAGCGTACATTGAATACGTGACACATCCTGAACATAAGGATACTCTACCAATCATCGACCAATATCCAAATGTTCTTTTATTACGTACATTCTCTAAGGCATATGGTTTGGCATCGTTCCGAGTTGGCTATGCGATTGGCCAACCAACTATTATTGAAAAGCTTGATCCGGTCAGAGGTCCATTTAATAATACAAGTCTAAGCCAAGCCGTAGCTGCTATTGCACTTAGTGATCAGGAATATATAGAAGCATGTCGTGAAGCGAATGAACATGGTAAAAAACAATATGTTGAATTCTGTGAAAAACATAATCTAAAATACTTCCCATCTGATACGAACTTTATTTTCTTTGATACAAAGGCTGATAGTGATGTCATTTTCCAAGAGCTTATGAAAAAGGGCTTTATTGTGCGCAGTGGTAATGCATTAGGATTACCAGGATTTATCCGTGTCACAATCGGTACCGAAGCCCAAAATGCAGCATTGCTAGTTCAACTTGACAATGTATTAAAAGAGCAAGGAGTATTTGCATGACACGCAATGTGCTCGTTATTGGGCTAGGATTAATCGGTGGTTCTATCGCCCTTGCTTTACAGAAGGCACCAGATACAAAGATTATTGGTTATGACATGGATGCTCAAACACGTGAGCATGCACAAGCATTAAATATTGTACATGACACTGTGACGGATCCACAGGCAATTGCAGCGGATGTCGATATTATTATTTTCGGTACACCAGTTAATGCAACGCTTGAATGGATGGAGCAATTAAAATCATGGCCATTAAAAAATAAAGTCATTGTAACAGATACAGGAAGTACAAAAAAATTAATTATGCAAAAAGCTGGTGAATTACGTGAACTGGGCATTACGTTTATTGGTGGACATCCAATGGCAGGTTCACACAAAAGTGGCGTATTAGCTGCAAAGGCGCATCTTTTTGAAAATGCCTACTATATGCTTACACCGCTCGCTGGTGAAGAAATTGTTCATATGGCACAGCTAGAAAGTCTATTAAAATTTACGCATGCAAAGGTGGTAAGTGTTTCTGCAAGTGAGCATGACCATATGACAGCTGTGGTGAGCCATTTCCCTCATGTTATTGCAGCTTCTCTTGTGCATCAATTAGGAGGAGAGAATGGGGAATATCCTATGACTCGCTCTCTTGCAGCAGGAGGCTTCCGTGATGTGACGCGTATAGCCTCTTCCAACCCGGTTTTATGGCGAGACATCACTTTACAAAATCGTGATGAGTTACTTACTCAGCTAGAAGGCTGGGAAAAAGAAATGGGCCGTATTAAGGATTTGCTGACGAATGGTACCTCTCGAGATATTGAAGACTATTTTTCTATTGCCAAAGAACTGAGAGATGAATTACCAATTAGCGCAGGAGCAATGTATACAGCGTTTGACTTATACGTAGATGTTCCAGACTATCCAGGTGTCATTTCCGAGGTAACAGGTTTGCTAGCTGATGAGGCAATAAGTATTACGAATTTAAGAATTGTCGAATCGAGGGAGGATGTTTTCGGTATTTTGGTCATTAGTTTCCAAAGTGAAAATGACCGCGAACGTGCAGCAGCATGTATACAAAAACGTGCGAAATTTGAAACATATATTTCATAAAAAAAGAAAGCGTCGGGATTACGGCGCTTTCTGTCTTCATATTGGAGGGAGTAAATTAATGAGTGAAAAAGTTTTACAATACAATAAGCCATCTTTACAGGGATCACTAACTGTTCCAGGCGATAAATCGGTCTCTCACCGTTCTGTGATGTTTGGTTCCATTGCGACTGGAACAACAACAGTAGAAGGTTTTTTACTTGGGGAAGATTGTTTAAGTACCATTGATTGCTTCCAGAAGCTTGGTGTGCATATTGAGGTGGAAGGAACGAGTGTAAAGATAGAGAGTCCAGGGATGGATAGTTGGCAGGAGCCTACAGAGGTGTTGTACACAGGTAACTCTGGTACAACAACGCGCTTAATGCTCGGAATTTTAGCAGGATCTTCAGTTCATTCAGTCATGACGGGGGATGCCTCTATTGGCAAGCGACCAATGCGACGTGTTATTGATCCACTGCGTCAAATGGGAGCCCATATTACGGGACGTGCAGACGGTCAATATACACCATTAGCCATTCAAGGTACAAAACTCCAGGCCATTGAATACAACATGCCAGTAGCTAGTGCACAAGTTAAATCTGCTATATTACTTGCAGGCTTGCGTGCTGAGGGAACAACGATAGTTAGAGAAACAGAAGTGTCAAGAGATCACACTGAACGAATGCTCCGTCAGTTTGGTGCCGATGTCGAAGTGAAGGATGGGGTTGTTTCATTAGAGGGTGGACAAGCTTTAAGTGGGACTCATGTTTCTGTACCAGGGGACATCTCATCTGCAGCCTTTTTCTTAGTGGCGGGGGCAATCTGTCATAATAGTCAATTAACACTTGAAAATGTTGGCGTTAATCCAACACGTGATGGAATTATCGAGGTCCTTTCTAAAATGGGTGCAACCATGACAGTGATGCCAAATGACGATAGTCAAGCTGAACCAACAGCAACTATTCAAATCCAAACATCTACTTTATCTGGTACAACAATCGAGGGAGACATGATTCCTCGTTTAATTGATGAAATACCAATCCTTGCTTTACTTGCTACACAGGCACATGGTCAAACCATTATTAAAGATGCCGAGGAGTTAAAAGTAAAGGAAACAGACCGTATTACAGCGGTTGTAGCTGAATTAAAAAAGCTGGGTGCTAACATCGAAGCAACAAATGATGGTATGATTATTGAAGGGCCAACACCATTAAAGGGTGCAAGTCTCAAAACATATGGCG
This sequence comes from Lysinibacillus sp. NPDC056220, assembly GCF_049315265.1. Taxonomy (NCBI): domain Bacteria; kingdom Bacillati; phylum Bacillota; class Bacilli; order Caryophanales; family Bacillaceae; genus Lysinibacillus; species Lysinibacillus sp. NPDC056220. Next base: position 65,861 of record NZ_JBMOXD010000001.1, on the reverse strand, counting down.
ATCATCGAATCGGAATGATGGGTGCTGTGGCTGCTTTAATGACCGAAGGACCAGTCACTTTAGATGATGCACAGTGTATCGCTGTATCCTATCCATCATTCTTTGAACATATTGAGGCAGTAAGGTAACAATTGAAGATTGACTCTCCAAGCTTTTGGGGAGTTTTTTCTTGTTTCGGTGGTAAATGTTTTGTAGCATAAAGGTATCAAAGAAAGAATAGGTGAATGACTGTGAACAATGCGATGACTGAAATGATGCAAGCACTTGAACAGGGAGACTTAGCATTAATAGATCAGCTACTTGAAACATTTTTAGTGAAGGAGCTACCCGAGGAAATTTACGCACTTTCAGAAATTTTTATGCAATATGGGTACATGAAAGAAGCTGACCGCGTACTGGAGCATTTACAATTCTTATTCCCAGAAGAGGCACAGTTAAAAATAGATCGTGCAAATGTATTAATGGAGCTTGGTGATGAAGATGAGGCATTAAATTTATTGCTTGAAATCGAAGAAGGCTCACCAGAATATCCACAAGCATTATTAGTTTTAGCGGATTATTATCAAATGCAGGGGTTATTTGAGGTAGCAGAAAAACGTATAAATGAAGCACTAGCAATTTTGCCAGACGAGCCATTACTTCATTTTGCCAAAGCCGAACTGTTATTTGAAACAGGTCGTTTTTTGGAAGCCGCAAGATTGTATGAAGAATTAAATGAGCAACAAGAAGAATTTGCTGGTATTCATCTTGTGGAACGATTAGCGGAGGTTTATCGTGCCGGGGCTGCCTACGAAACAGCATTGGATTATTATTTAAAGGCACTTGAAGATGAGGTGAAACCAGATATTTTATTTGGTGCTGCGTATTCAGCCTTCCAATCCCAAAAATACGAGATGGCTATTAAACAATTAGAGGAATTGAAAGAGTTAGATCCTGATTACTTCTCGGCTTACTTATTGCTGGCAGAAAGCTATGCGATGACAGAGGAAAATCAAAAAGCCTATACGGCGATCCAAGAGGGATTAAAACGCGATGAATATGATAAAACGCTCTATTTATTTGCTGGAAAAATGGCCTTGAAAAATAGTTTGCCAGTAGAAGCTGAGCAATATTTACGAGAAGCAATAGCATTAGACCCTGAGTATATGGAAGCCGTGTTAGCACTTATTTCTGTTTTAGGACAACAGGAACGGAATGAAGATGTTATCGAATTATTTGAGACTCTACAGCAAAATGATTTTGAATGGAGCACGTTATATCCATTTGCTGCAGAGGCATATGAAAATTTAGAATTGTACGACCGTGCATACGAATTTTACCGTTTGGCATATAATGATTTTAAGGAAGACGCAACATTTTTAGAAAAATATGTGTACTTTTTATTAGAGGAAGGGAAACGTTCAGAAGCGAAAGTGGTTCTTGAACAATTAATTAACATTCAACCAGGTGAACCAGAATGGCAAGAGAAGTTAGAAGCCTTAGAATTTGAGTAAAGGAGGGAGTGGGTATGACTGCTTCTGTATCAGTTGTTGATAAAAAAGCATTTGTTCGATGGTTTTTAAAAAATTATCAATTGAAACGTCGTGAGTGTGTGTGGATTTTAAATTACTTACTTAGTAATGATGACTTATTAAAACGAATCCGATTTGTGGAAGAAGCTCACTATTGTCCTAGAGCAATGGTGATGTCTACGGTTGATTCAACAGGTGTGCCTTTTCGTTTCTATAAAGGCAATGTAATGACGGCAGACGCTGAAAAGTCTTTCCATGATTTACGCTTACACGAGCAAGAAGATATGTATATACAATTGAATTTTCCAAATATACCACCAAGTGCACAATACTTAGCAGTTTTAGAAGAAAACCCTTATATGCCAGAGACACTGTTAGTTAGTGAAAAAGATCGTTTACTGGCAGAAGAACTGCTTTCCAATAGCTTACTCGTATTCCAAGAAGAAAAATTACTTGCACAAATTGATGATGCCCTCGATCAGGGAGATGAAGAACGTTTTTATGAATTGTCTAATTTGTTACAAGCATTAAAGGAAACGGCTAATTTACCTTAGTTATAGGTAAAAATTGAATGTCCTTTACCCACTTCAATATGGTAACATTACTAGTGAATGATTGTTTTCACTTTTAATTGGGTATCCTATTTGAAGAGTGGAAAAGGGCATTTTTATTATGTGATAAAGGAGGTTTGTTGAATGTACTTTAATGCAAACGATGTGACATCATTTTTGGGACAGAAGGATTTCATCGATACTGCGATTGTTCCGCTCATATCCATCGATTTAGCTTCTGAGAAAATGAAACAAAGTGGCGCTGAGGTAGATTTTCTAATGTCTTTAACTTCTTTCATAGAACAACAGTTTAAAGGCCGTTTACTAGTCATGCCACCTTTTTCTTATATGGCTTCTTTAAAAAACGAAGAATTACCGAAGCAATTTGAAACACAATTACATAATGCTGGCTTTAAGCATGTGTTCTTCATTACTTGTGATCACTCTTGGACAAATATTGGAGATATAGTAAATATTATTTGGTTACCAGCAATTCCATTAGAAAGCATGGACGCAGGTGTGAAAAAATCAATTCTCGAAGATCAATTACGGCAAGTGGTTCCCATGCTTTCGACCAAATGGGCACAGATTTAACAATTAGTTTCAATAAATGTTCACATTCTCCAGCTTTCCACAGAATGCTATATTGACCAAGCTATGGACTTGATATATCATATATATGTCCTAGTATTACTATTTGTAAAAGTATGTCCGTTGGACTGACCTTTAAGTTAGAGGGGGGAAAATAATGAGTAATAATCGAGTTTCACGTCGTCAATTTCTAAGTTATACTCTTACTGGTGTAGGTGGATTTATGGCGGCAGGTATGCTAATGCCAATGCTTCGCTTTGCAATTGATCCTGTGCTACAAAAGCATGAGGGTGGAGATTTTGTAAAAACAGAGCATAAAATCGCTGACTTGACTGAAGAGCCTGTAAAAGTTGACTTTTCATATGAACAAGTGGATGCATGGTACAAATCACAGGTTACAGATGTAGCTTGGGTTTATAAAAGTGGCGATCAAATCATTGCCCTTTCACCTGTTTGTAAGCATTTAGGATGTATGGTTGACTGGAATGGAGATTCTGCACACCCAGGTCAATTCTTCTGTCCATGTCACGCAGGACGTTATGAGAAAAACGGGAAAAACGTTGCAGGTACACCGCCTCTAGGTCCGTTGGATGAATTTGAAGTACAAGAACAAGATGGCTATTTAATGATTGGTCCAGCTAAAGCAAATACTCTAGTTAAATAAGTAAGGGGGTACGACAACAGTGCTAAATAAAATTTATGATTGGGTCGATGAACGCCTAGATATTACACCTATTTGGCGTGATATTGCCGACCACGAAGTGCCAGAGCACGTTAACCCTGCACATCATTTTTCAGCATTCGTTTACTGCTTCGGTGGATTAACATTCTTCATCACAGTAATTCAAATTCTATCTGGTATGTTCCTAACAATGTACTATGTACCAGACGTTGTGAATGCCTGGAAATCAGTTTATTATTTACAAAACGAAGTAGCATTTGGTGAAATCGTGCGCGGTATGCACCACTGGGGAGCTTCATTAGTTATCGTAATGATGTTCTTACATACACTTCGTGTGTTCTTCACAGGTTCTTATAAGAAACCTCGTGAGCTAAACTGGATGGTTGGTGTAGGTATTTTTGGTGTAATGATGGGTCTTGGCTTTACAGGATACCTATTACCATGGGATATGAAAGCATTATTCGCTACTAAAGTAGGTATCGAAATTGCAGCATCTGTACCGTTTATCGGTTCGATGATTAAAGTATTATTAGCGGGTGACACTACAATTCTTGGTGCTCAAACGTTAACTCGATTCTTTGCGATTCATGTATTCTTCTTGCCTGCAGTATTGTTTGGGTTACTTGCAGCACACTTTATCATGATTCGTCGTCAAGGAATTTCAGGGCCGTTGTAATTGTCTTGACGGTTCGATGATCTTTAAAAGGAGGGGACACTATGCATCGCGGAAAAGGAATGAAATTTGTCGGCGATTCTCGTATTAAAGCGAATCACAGAATGCCGAATGTTCCAAAGGATTATTCCGAATATCCAGGTAAGACGGAAGCTTTCTGGCCGAACTTCTTACTGAAGGAATGGATGGTAGGTGCTGTATTTTTAATTGGATACTTATTATTAACTGTCGCTCACCCGTCACCACTTGAAGGGCCGGCAGATCCAACTAGAGCATATACACCGCTACCGGACTGGTACTTCTTATTCATGTATCAACTTTTAAAATACTCATTTGCTTCTGGTCCATACAATGTAATTGGAGCAATTGTAATTCCAGGTCTTGCATTTGGAGCGCTATTATTAATGCCATTTTTAGACAAGGGTCCAGAACGTCGTCCATCTAAACGTCCATTACCGACAGCGTTTATGTTATTAACTCTAGCTGCTATGTTCTACCTGACTTGGGAGTCAGTTGTTAACCACGACTGGGAAGCTCAAAAAGCTATGGGTGCAATCGTAGAAACAGTTGAATTCGATAAAGAATCAGAAGGTTATAAACTATACGCTGGTTCAGCATGTATTACATGTCACGGTGAAGGCTTAGAAGGTGGAGCTGGTGCACCATCTCTAATGAACACTGGATTAACAGCTGATGAAATTAAGGACATTGCTCATAATGGTCGTGGTAACATGCCACCAGGATTATGGACAGGTTCAGATGAAGATCTTCAGAAACTTGCTGAATTTATCGAAAGTTTAAAAGCTGAGTAATAGTAAAAGAGTCAGGAAACTGGCTCTTTTTTTTCGACCTTGTTATATATTGGGACTGAAAGCTAGTAGAAAAGGTTCCCTTACCCTCGATTTTTTAGCGAAAAATGTCGAAAAGTAGATAAAAGCGAATGAATTCTATCCATTAGCACATATTGAAGTTGTGGAAATAATTTCACCTACAAAAAATCTATACTGTACATAAACAAAGAATTTTAGCAAAGCGCAAGGAGTTGTAATCATGCAGATAACACGTGCAAATCTTTGGTATCTTCTTAACCATAAGTCATTCTTAATAGCGCTGCTTATTATTAATCTATTAGGCACAGTATATGGCTATTATTGGTATGGATGGCAGCTTGCAATCACTAAGCCTATTTTTTATATTTTTGTTCCTGATAGTCCAACAGCTAGCTTATTCTTTTGCTTTGTGTTAATTGCTTGGATTATGGGAAAAAGATGGCCGTTAATGGAAGTATTAGCGCTTGTAACATTAGTGAAATATGGTCTATGGGCTGATGTCATGAATATTTGGACATTAATTGAAACAGGGTCAATCGGTTGGCAAGGCTGGATGCTAGTTGGCTCACATTTTGCAATGGCCGTTCAAGCAATCTTATATATGAAGAAATATGTATTCACTTACTGGCATGTATTTATAGCAGCTGTCTGGACGCTCCATAATGATGTCATTGACTATGTGTTTGGTCAAATGCCTATGTATGGGGATTTAGTCAAGTACACAAGCTATATTGGCTACTTTACGTTTTGGTTATCAATTGCATGTATTCTCCTTGCGATTTTCTCAATTAGGTGGCGCAAATATTTGCCGAATTAGGGTATAAATTATAGAATTATAGTATAGAGGTAGAAAGGGGTTAGAATATTGTCAACAAGCATGTATATAGTTTATTTTATTATTATTATGCTGCTACCACTTTATGCACAAATGAAAGTAAAAGGCACGTATAATAAATTTGCGAAACAACGTACAATGAAAGGCCAAACAGGTGCAGAGGTAGCGCGTGCGATTTTAGATGCGAACGGCTTATATGATGTACGAGTTGTGCCAACACAAGGTGTGTTGTCTGATCATTATAATCCGGCAACTAAAACAGTTGCTTTATCAGAAAGTAACTTTTATGAAGCGAGTGTTGCAGGTGCTGCGGTAGCTGCCCATGAGGTAGGTCACGCCATCCAACATAAAGAAGCTTACTCTATGCTTACATTACGTAGTAAGCTAGTCCCAGTGGCAAATATTTCTTCGAATGCATCTTGGATTTTTGTAATGATTGGTATTTTTGCAAGTAGTACGAATTTCTTGCTTTTAGGTATCATATTATTAGCAGCAGGTGTTGTTTTCCAATTAGTGACACTTCCAGTGGAGTTTGATGCTTCAAAGCGGGCATTAGTTCAAATGAATTCGCTTGGCATTATTACAAATGAAGAAGAACGACCAGCACGAAAAGTATTGAGTGCTGCAGCATTAACATATGTAGCAGCAGCAGCGGTAGCGGTACTAGAATTATTACGTCTAATTCTAATTTTTACGAATATGCGTAGCGATGACTAAGAAAAAAACTTGTTATGGTGGAACACCACTATAACAAGTTTTTTATCTTCAAACACTTAATGAAGCGGTTGTTTTTGATCATCAAGAGTGAAGCCTTCTCCTGCTACATCGCGTACTTCTATAATAGAAACGAAAGCGTGTGGATCCACTTCATGAACAATGGATTTTAGGCGTACAACTTCGTTGCGACCGATCACACAATAAATAACTTCCTTAGGCTGCTTAGTAAAGTGGCCATGTCCTTCTAAAATAGTGATCCCGCGTTCCATTCGTAAGGCGATTGTTTCGGCAATAACACCGGACTTCTCAGATATAATGAGAGCACCACGCGCTGCATAGGCTCCTTCCTGTACAAAGTCAATAACACGAGCGCCAACAAATACAGCGACTAATGTGTACATCATGGAACGAGCATCTAAAAATGTAAGCCATGAAAGGATGATGACAATGGCGTCGAAGACAAACATCGTTTTACCCATACTCCAGCCAAAATATTTATGTCCAAGTCGTGCCAAAATATCAACGCCGCCGGTAGTGCCACCAAAGCGGAAGACAATTCCTAGGCCAAGTCCGACGAATATACCCGCGAAAAGAGCAACGAGTAACATGTCATCTTCTAAATGAATGGTAAACTGATATTTCTGGAAAATCTTTAGAAAAAGAGAAACAGATAAAGTGCCAACAAGCGTATAAACAAAAGATTTCTTTCCAAGTAATCGATAACCAATTATAAACATGGGAATATTTAATAATAGGTTCATTAAGGCGGGGTCCCATCCTAATGTAAAGTATAGTATGAGTGTAATTCCACTTAGTCCACCTTCACCTAGCTGATTTTGAATATTGAAGTGAACAAACCCGAAGCTAAAAATGGCTGCTCCGAGCATTATTGCGATAATATTACGAATTTTAATCTGTTTTAACATTTGGCCTCCTGTAGTTCCAAACAAATGAAGTAGTGATATCTATTATCTGACATTTTATTGGTTTTGACAACAACGGTGTAAATTATATAGGATGGTAAATAGGAGTGTGATGTAAATGACAGAACAACTAACAATGCAAGCATTACAACAGCGTGTTGATAATTATATAGGACAATTTAAAGAAGGATATTTCCCACCATTCGAACTGCTAGCCCGTTTAACAGAGGAATTAGGAGAGCTATCTCGTGAGGTTCAGGATGTATATGGACAAAAAAAGAAAAAGAATACTGAGGAAATAAACAGTATTGAAGAAGAACTTGGTGACTTTTTCTTTGTTTTAGTATGCTTTGCCAATGCTCAGGGTATTAAATTAGATGAAGCTCTATTAAGAGTCATACATAAATTTGAAACAAGGGATAAGGATCGTTGGACGAGAAAGGATGAAGAATGATGTCGATTCGTGTAGCTATTGCAGGAGCAAGAGGAAAAATGGGGGCTGAGGCTGTACATACGGTCATGAAACATGACAAAATGGAATTAGTAGCTGTACTAGATTATAAGGAAGTAGGAAAAACATTAGCTGATTTAGACATGTTCCCAGCGAGCTATACAGTACCTATATTTACGGAAATGCATGATCTTGTAGAAGCAACTTCTCCAGACGTATTAGTGGATTTAACGAACCCACATTCTGTATACAATCATACTAAAGAAGCGTTGAATTTAAATGTACGACCTGTAATTGGTACAACAGGATTTACTGATGCACAACTAGAGGAATTATCAACCATTGCCAAAGAAAAAGAGTTAGGCTGCATTATTGCACCAAACTTTGCGATTGGCGCTATCCTGATGATGAAATTTGCGAAAGAAGCGGCCAAATACTTACCAGATGTAGAAATTATTGAAATGCATCATGATCAAAAACTTGATGCACCCTCTGGAACAGCTGTGAAAACAGCTCAATTAATACAAGAGGCACGTACGCAAAAGACTCAGGGGCATCCAGAAGAAAAAGAAACCATTGAAGGTGCAAGAGGTGGAGACTTTGATGGCATGCGCATCCACTCTGTTCGCTTACCTGGTTTAGTGGCACACCAGCAAGTATTATTTGGTGGAGATGGGCAGCTTTTAACAATTCGCCATGATTCATTAAATCGAAATTCATTTATGTCGGGCATTGCCTTTTGTGTAGAAGAGGTTATGAAAATGGATCAGCTTGTTTATGGTTTAGAAAACATCATCTAAAGATTGGGATGGAAGCTATATGAAAATCGCATTGATTGCACATGATCGTAAAAAAGATAATTTAGTACAGTTTGCTATTGCTTACAAAGAAATTTTACTTGAACATTCACTTTATGCTACCGGTACAACAGGACAGCGTGTCATTGAAGCCACTGGTTTAGAGGTAACACGATTTCGTTCAGGTCCACTTGGTGGCGACCAACAAATTGGCGCAATGATTGCCAACAATGATATGGATATGGTTATTTTTTTCCGAGATCCATTAACAGCGCAGCCACATGAGCCAGATGTTTCTGCACTTATCCGTCTTTGTGATGTTTACCAAGTGCCACTGGCGACAAATATGGGGACAGCAGAAATATTATTAAAAGGCCTACAAGAAGGCTTTGTGGATTGGAGACTGATACAAGAAAGACGTAACTAATAAAAGACGTGATTTAGAAAGGATGAACATCGAATGAAAAAGCTAAAAATCGGCATTACCTGTTATCCAACAGTTGGAGGCTCTGGTGTAATTGCAACAGAATTAGGCAAAATGCTTGCAGAAAGAGGGCATGAAATTCATTTCATTACCTCAAGCGTACCATTTCGATTGAATAAAATTTATCCAACCGTCTTTTTCCATGAAGTCGAAGTTAATAATTATTCAGTGTTTCAATATTCACCATACGATATTGCATTAGCGAGTAAAATGGCAGACGTCATCAAGGATGAAGAGTTGGATGTGTTGCATGTGCATTACGCAATTCCACATGCAGTATGTGCTGTGTTAGCACGTGAAATGAGTGGGCGAGATATTGGCATCGTTACAACACTTCATGGCACAGATATATCAGTGCTTGGGCAGGATTCTACGCTTTCACAGGCCATTAAGTATGGAATTGATAAATCTGATATTGTGACGACCGTGTCACACGCATTAAAAGAACAAACTTATGAATTAATTGATACAGTTAAGCCCATTGAAACCATTTATAACTTTGTGGATGAACGGGAGTACTTCCCTCGTAATTCCAGAAACCTAAAAGAGCAATTTGGTATTCAAGAAGATGAAAAAGTTCTCATCCATGTATCTAACTTCCGCAAAATCAAGAATCTTCCGCATATTATTGAAGCCTTTATGAAAATACGTGCTAATGTGAAGGCAAAGCTCTTATTAGTGGGTGATGGGCCCGAAAAGCATCGTGTAATGGACCAAGTAAAGGAAAGTCCATATATGAAGGATGTTCTATTTTTAGGAAAACAAGAAAATTTAGCTGAGCTATATGCTATTAGTGACCTAAAATTGTTACTTTCTCAACAGGAATCGTTTGGACTGGTTTTATTAGAGGCAATGGCTTGTGGAGTACCTTGTATTGGAACAAATGTAGGGGGTATCCCGGAAGTCATTGAACATGGTGTGGATGGCTTTATTGTGGACTTAGGAGATACTGAAACGGTAGCTGAATATGCTGTTCAGTTGTTGCAAGATGAGGAAAAATTGCTGCGTTTCAGAGAGGCAGCCATTCGAGCAGTCGGCGACAAATTCCACTCGTCCAAAATTGTAGAACAATACGAAAATCTGTACGAGAAGGTTGCGGAAAGAAATCATGCAAAACAATAAAGAATGGCAAACAGCCTATTCAGTAATTGAACAATTAGAACAAGCAGGCTTTGAGGCAGTTATTGTAGGTGGAGCTGTTAGGGATGCTTTACTGAATCGCCCTGCGCATGATGTCGATGTTGCGACAAACGCGCTGCCTGAAGAGGTAAAGTCAGTTTTTCAACGGACTGTAGATATTGGAATTCAGCATGGGACGGTACTTGTTATCGTACCTGCTGGGCCAGTTGAGGTAACAACTTATCGTACAGATGGGGAATATACAGACCATCGAAGACCCGATAAAGTGCAATTCGTTCGCTCTCTGCAAGACGATTTACAACGCCGTGATTTTACAATGAATGCCATCGCTATGCGTCATGATGGCACTTTTGTTGATTATTACGGGGGTCGTCAAGATATTGAACTTCGTGTTATTCGAGCTGTTGGAGATGCTGACAAACGTTTTGCTGAGGATGCCTTGCGCATGTTACGAGCAATTCGTTTTTCAGCACAGCTTGATTTCACAATAGCGAAAGATACTATGACTGCGATACAAAATAGAGCGCCCGATATCGCTTTTATTGCAAAAGAACGAATTAAAGCAGAGCTAGATAAGCTATGGCTTGGAACGTCCGTTTTTAGTGGCCTTCAAAAATTAGAGGAAAGTGGCTTGGCAGCTTATTTACATGGGAATTTTCAGGCTCATCGCTGGTATGATTTTCGGACTGAGGACAAGCATGTAGGCTGGGCTTATTTTGCTTTACTTCAAGGTGCAAATTGGCGAGAGATTCTACGGGATTATCGATTGTCCAATAAAGAAATGGCGTTCGTTAAAGCTGTATTGACAGCCTATGAAGCGTTAAATAGTGGCTGGACAAACATTCATTATTTTACCTACAAAGAACAGGAGTTAGAAGCAGCCATATATTTCGCAAAACTACTCCAACTGGACGTTTGTTTACCTAGCCAGCCTATTCGTGTATTACAGGATCAGCTACCCATTCAACAGAAGCAAGAAGTTGTGGTGAATGGAGCGGATTTACTTAAATGGTCTGGAAAAAAGGGAGGCCCTTGGGTAAAAGAAGTATTAGGTGACATACTGGAAGCCATAATTCATAATGAACTTGAAAATGACCAGGAGCGTATAAAAAATTGGCTAGATTGCCACTACTTCCATGAAGCGTAAGCATATATATATTGACAACAAGCCGTCTCAGGAAAATGTGGGACGGCTTGTCATTTTATATCACTGATGGTCATTTCAGTTGATTTACAGTATGATGAAGTATAGTTACATAAAAAGCGGAGTTTACAAAAGGATTGATGTGAACATGACAATTTCCATAAAAGACGAAATTTTAAAAAGAATTCTGGCTGCCAATGGAGAAGCAGTTTCAGGTCAAGAATTAGCGGATTCCCTTGGTGTCTCAAGGACGGCTGTCTGGAAACATATGCAGACATTACAAGAAGAAGGCTACACGTTTGAAACGATAAAGAAAAAAGGCTATGTATTAACAGGTGTACCAAATAGTTTAAGTCCCACACAAATTGACCTTTTTTTAAAAACAGAGCATTTTGGAAGAAAAATTCATTATTTCGATGTTGTAGATTCCACACAAACGATTGCCCATAAACTTGCACAAGAGGGTGCACCACATGGCACAGTCATTATTGGTGAAGAGCAAACAGCAGGTCGAGGTCGGATGGCTCGTCCGTGGGAATCAGTGCATGGTAGCGGTATTTGGATGACGATTATCGTTCGACCTGATGTCACACCTCAACAGGCATCCTCTTATACGCTTGTTGTCGCAGTGGCTGTCACAATGGCCATTACAACACTCTATAAAGATATTGAGCCAGCTATCAAATGGCCCAATGATTTATTAATTAATGGAAAAAAATGTACAGGTATTTTGACGGAGATGCAGGCAGAGGCAGATCTGGTACAGGCATTACTAGTTGGCATTGGAATAAACGCTAACCAGGAGGCAGCCGATTTCTCATCAAATATTGCGGAAATTGCTACTTCACTACGATTAGAAGCAGGTGAGGAAATTAATCGTGCAGCACTTGTAGCATTAATTTTACAGTACCTTGAGCAATTTACAGAGCTATATGTCGAAGAAGGATTTGCAAGTATTAAAACCCTATGGGAGCAGCTGTCTTGTACGATTGGTCAGCGTATTGAGGTGACGACAATAAGAGAACGCTTTGAAGGGATAGCTAGTGGAATTACAGATGATGGGGTGCTACAGCTTACACAAGATGATGGTTTGGTCCGCACCATTTATGCAGGAGATATCAAAATACTATAAAAAAAGAAGCTGCAAGGTGTGTACCTGCAGCTTTTTTGATGACTTCAATTATTATTATTTGAGTGAAACATTGACATCACCGTGCGATAAAGAAACGTTCAGCTGGTCATCACCCTTGTAAAGCTGAGTGACCTTGCCATTTTCTTCTGTGCCATTAACCGTTATATCGCCAAAACTTGTTTTTACTTCATAACCAAGATCACTTTGTTTATTTTGTAAGTGAAGCGTTGCATCTCCAAAGCTAGATGTAATGGTTGATGTCCCATTTAAAGTTCCAGCAATATGAATATCACCATGCTCACTTTCGATGTTTACACCATTACTAGAATATTGCTTGAACGTTAAATCCCCAAAGTCCTGTGTAATCTCTGTTTTCTCTCCAGTTATGTTGTTGAAGGTAATATCTCCGTAATTTTGCATTAAATTTAGCTGTTGATAATGCAACCCTCGAAGTGTTGTATCCCCGAATTCACTATCTATTACAATCGCCTCTATGCTAGTATTTGCTGGAACATAGATTTTGATAGAGGGAGAAGAAAAGCTAGAGAAGCCAAATGCAAACCCATTTTTTTTCTTTGCCTTTGTTTCAATCTGTAAAGTTCCATCTTCAACATGATACGAGACGTCTTGTTGTTCGAGTACATTCGTTTCTAGTTTATAATTGTCTTCAGTTGAGACAATGGTAATATCCCCATAATCATTCACGATATTTATACTAGTAAACTTATCTAGGTTATATGATTCATGAATTAGTTTATGGCTACCTGGCACGTGAAGGCCATCCCCATCTTTGATAATGAACCATCGACCTCCTGAAAAATAGCCGACCAATGTCAGTAAAATACCTAATGCAATTATGGTTATGGCAACAAGGGAGTTTTTAGAAGTCATTTACAGGCCTCCTTTCTTTGTTTTCGTTATTTTATGGAACAATCTGCCCAATGTTTCTACAGAGACCAGGACGGTTTTCTTAATAAAACGCGCAACGAATGGAAAGAGTAAGACACCCAACCCTGTAATGATTAAGCCAACCCCCATAAATAATAATGCGGTTGGCCAATGCTCCGTTAAAATAAAGAATCCTGAAATAAGGGCAGCCATTCCGCCGATAAAAATACTTAAAATGCCAGCTCCAATCGCAAAAATCAAACTAATAATGACAGCACCAAATGATACAATAAGGGCGATAGCTGTTGCCAGAAGTGGTAAAGAAAGCGGTGCAGAAAGGATAGCTAGAATAATAAGCCATATAGCTGTCATATTCTTTTTAGTCGATTTCTCCGAAGTGTTTTCTAAATCTTTCAAGGCAAAATCTGCCAATATTTGCGAGGCAACATGAGAGGGGGAGCCTAGCTCTGAAATAACCTGTTGCTCATTTTCCTCGCCTGCTTCTTCAAAGTATTCTTCATAATAGGCAAGAGCCGTGTCTAACTCATGCGCAGGAAGTCGCCGTAATTTCCCTCGTAGCTTTTTCAAATAGCTATCTCTATCCATCTATATTCCCTCCTAAAAGTACACAATCAACCTTTTCCTTATACACTCGCCATTCTTTTAAAAGCTCTAATAATCGTATACGGCCATCCTCTGTAATTTGATAATAGCGTCTATTTCTACCTTGATAGGGCTGATCGTAGGTTGTTAAATAATCCGCTTTTTGTAAGCGACGTAATACGGGGTACAGTGTAGACTCTGAAATATCCATGACGGATTGTACTTGCTGAGTTAAGGAATAGCCGTATGCATCTTCTTTGTCCACAATGGCCAATACACAAGCATCTAGTAAAGCTGAGCCAAGCTGAAATGTCATCTTTCCACCTCACATTCATTACTTATACTTCATTTTATATTATATGCCATATAGTATGTGGATAGTATATGACGTATAGCATTGATTGTCAAATTTTATAAATGAAAGTTGTTATTATTAGAAAATAATATTTGAAGATTACAAGTTTTATTGTTATAGTATGTGCTGAAGGGCAGTATCCATTGTGAACGGCACCTTCTAAACGCAAGATCCAATACGAACAAATATCTGCCTTGATCTTTATGACAGGGACGGAAGAAAACAATACGTTCAACAAGTAGCTCACTTTCAAAGTGAAGCTAGCACCTCTTGCCGAGTTATGCAGGGGGCTTTTTGCTAACGAACGAAACACAACCCTTCTGTCCATTTTGGAACCGAGGGGTTTTTCTGTTTTCTTCCCTTAAAAAGGAGGACTACAAAATGAAAACGACAACAGATTTTTTAAAGATGAAAGCGGCAGGCGAGAAAATCGTGATGGTGACTGCCTACGATTATCCAGCCGCTAAATTTGCAGAGGCTGCTAATGTTGACATGATTCTAGTAGGAGATTCACTTGGAATGGTTGTCCTTGGCTACGATTCTACAATGCCAGTGACTGTAGCAGACATGATTCATCATGCAAAAGCAACTCGACGTGGGGCGAAGGATACTTTTGTGGTAGTTGATATGCCATTTGGTTCCTATCATGGTGATGTCAATGAAACATTGAAAACGGCCATTTATATGATGCAAGAAACAGGTGCTGACGCCTTAAAAGTAGAAGGGGCAGGAGATATCATTCCGGTCATTCAAAAACTTACAACTGCAGGTATTCCAGTGGTTGCTCATTTAGGCTTACTGCCACAATCAGCAGGCGTACTTGGTGGATATAAGGTGCAGGGGAAAACGGCTGAACAGGCAACAAAACTTATTGAGGATGCCAAGCAGTGTGAAGAGGCTGGTGCATGTGCAGTCGTCTTGGAATGTATTCCACATCAGCTAACAGAAATTGTGTCAGCTCATCTTATCATTCCTACCATAGGTATTGGTGCAGGTGTAGAAGCAGATGGCCAAGTGTTGGTTTATCATGACATGTTAAGCTATGGCTCACATCATGTGCCAAAGTTTGTTCAACAATTTGCCAATATGGGGAAAGAGGCAAGTGAAGGAATGGTTCGCTATGTGGAAGCTGTCAAAGCAGGTACTTTCCCAGCACAGAAGCATTTCTTCACAATGAAAGAGGATGCATTAGACCAGCTATATGGAGGCGTCCAATCATGAAGGTCATGACAACGATACAAGCATTAACCGCTGAAATTCAAGCAGCTAAACAAGCTCATAAAACGATTGGCCTTGTTCCAACTATGGGATATTTACATGAAGGCCACTTAACATTGGCTCAAACAGCACGTGCAGAAAATAATTTAGTTGTCATGAGTATATTCGTCAACCCAACACAATTTGGACCAAATGAAGATTTTGAAAGTTACCCACGGGATTTGCCAAGAGATATTGCGTTAGCAGAGTCTGTCGGCGTAGACCTTGTATTCGCACCAAGTGTTGAAGAAATGTATCCGCAGGATGGTGGAATTCGTATTCATGCGGGTGAACAGGCAACGATTCTTTGCGGAGCAAGTCGTCCTGGCCATTTTGATGGTGTGCTACAAGTTGTAGCAAAATTATTCCATCTTACACTTCCCACTAGAGCATATTTCGGCCAAAAAGATGCCCAGCAGGTTGCCATTATTACAACAATGGTCCGTGATTTTAATTTTCCTTTAGACATGCGCGTCGTACCTATTGTCCGAGAGGAAGATGGATTAGCAAAGTCTTCTCGCAACATTTATCTAAGCGAATCGGAAAGAGAAGAGGCTCCTGCCATTCATGAAGCACTACAATTGGCTCGGGATAGCTTTTTAGCAACGGGAGATGTTAGGGAAGCATTAGCAAAGGCCAAAGCTCATATTCAAATACAAACTCATGGCCGAATTGACTATATTGAATTATTAGCCTACCCAGATTTAACACCAGTGACTGAAACGACACAACAAGTATTGTTGGCAGCTGCTGTGTATATTGGGAAGACACGCTTAATTGATAATAGTATCTTTACTGTGAAAGAGGGACTATAAATATGTTACGAATGATGATGAATAGTAAAATCCACCGTGCAACAGTGACACAGGCAGATTTAAATTATGTCGGCTCCATAACAATTGATGAGGACATACTAGAGGCAGTTGGTATGCTCCCAAATGAAAAGGTACATGTTGTTAATAATAATAATGGCGCTCGTTTTGAAACGTATATTATTGCTGGTGAGCGTGGTTCAGGTGTAATTTGTGTGAATGGGGCGGCAGCCCGACTCGTACAGCGTGGCGATATTGTCATTATTATTTCCTATGTATATGTGGATAATCATGAGGCTAAGGATCATAAACCGACTGTTGCCATTATGGGAGAAGATAATTCGATTAAAGAAATGATTTCTTATGAACCAGAAGCAACAGTGATGTAAGACAAGAGAACGTTTTAACATGATTCCAGAAACAAATGAGTAAAGTGGCTGGAAATCGATATCAAAAAGGAGGATGGCAAGGCTCATGACTGTAGCCGATTAGCCCATCCTCCTTTTTATGTAATCAAAACCGCTACAAAAGTACTGGTAAAATTTTGTTTTTCTAACTATTAAACTAGTTTGTGAAATTAAAATTTTACAAATGTTCTAGTATTTTATGAGATATTTATGTAGAATTTAGTTGTTAGTACATCATTTTACTAGTGGAGGTATCATTTGTAATGGAAAATAAACGTAACAAATTTTTAACAGCTACTGCAGCAGCATTGGCTATCACAGCGGTAGCAGCAGCACCAGCATCAGCAGCTAGCCCATTTTCGGATGTAAAGGAAAGTCATGCAGATTATAAGGGCATTTCGACACTTTATGCGGCAGGTATTATTAGCGGATTCCCAGATGGTACATTCAAACCTGATACAAATGTCACGCGTGGACAGGCTGCAAAAATGATTGCAGGCGCATTAAAGCTAGACACGAAAGAAGTTGTGAATCCAAACTTTAAGGATATTGATGCAGCTAATCCTTATTACGGCCCAATCGCTGCATTAGTAGGATTAAAAGTTGTTTCAGGCTATGGAGATAATACATTCCGTCCAAACCAAACGATTACACATGGTGATTTGGCAAAAATCTTGTCATCTATTCCTAATTTACCAGAATTAGAGAGTGCTAAAAATCATGAAGCTAGTAAAAGTGTAACACGTGGACAACTCGCAACATTGATTGCAGAAGCTCTAACTAAATTAAACCCAGAAACGCCTGAAAAACCAGAAGATGCATTTACATTATCCATTTTACATGTTAATGATACACATGCTCGTGCAAATGAACTACCGAAATTAGCAACAGCTGTAAAAGAGCAACGTGAAACAAAGAAAAATGTTTTAACTTTACATGCGGGTGATGCATTTAGTGGTACATTATACTTCAATGAGTTCCATGGGCAAGCAGATTTAGCGCTATTAAATGAAATTGGCTTTGACGCTATGGTATTTGGTAACCATGAATTTGATTTAGGTTCATCACCTGAAGGACATCAAGCACTTGCAGACTTTGTTAAAGGTGCTAAATTCCCATTTGTGGATGCCAATACAGACTTTTCAGCAGATGCTAAATTTACAGGTTTATTTACAGATCTTATTTCAAGTGAACCTGAAAACGGTAAAATCTATTCAGGTATTGTAAAAGAAATTGATGGAGAAAAAGTTGGTATCTTTGGTTTAACAACAGAAGAAACTTTGGATATTGCTTCTCCAGGTAAAGTGAAATTCACTAACTATATTGAAGAAGCGAAAAAAGCAGTAGCTGCTTTTGAGGGAATGGGCGTTAATAAAATTATTGCTTTAACACATATTGGCTATAATGATAATCCAAATGTGGATAATGATATTTTACTAGCGAAAAACGTACCAGGCATCGATGTAATTGTTGGTGGACATGACCATACTAAATTAGACGAGCCATTTGTTGTAGATACAAACACTGTAGGCGAAGCAAAAGATGCAACATTAATCGTACAAGCTAATGAGTATGTCAAATTTTTAGGAACATTGGATGTCACATTTGATGGCAAAGGTGTTGTAACTGAGTACGGTGGCGAATTAATCGACCTTGGTAAAGTAGCTGAAGATAAAGCATTAGTAAAATTACTAGCGCCATATAAAGCAAAAATTGATGAAGTTAACAACAAGGAAATCGGTGTGAAAATTTCTGAGGAGTTAGCAAATCCACGTGCAACTGAAACAAACTTAGAAAGTGTACGTAGCAATGAAACAGCGTTAGGTAATATTATTACAGATGGTATGTTGGCAAAAGCACAAAAATATACAGATAAAACAGTTGTCATGGCACTACAAAATGGTGGCGGTATTCGTGCAGCAATTCCAGCAGGCAATATTACGGTTGGACAAGTGATTACAGTATTACCATTTGGTAACACATTAGCATTAATGGATACTACTGGAGCTGAGCTAAAAGCAGCATTTGAAGTTTCCTTAAAAAATGCACCTAAAGAAAATGGTGGTTTCCTACACATTGGTGGAGCGAAATTACAATATGACTCATCAAAAGAAGCTGGCTCACGTGTTGTTTCAATCGAATATTTAGATAAAGCAACTGGCAAGTATGTTGCTTTAGAAGATAATAAAACATATACAGTAGCAACGAATGCCTTCACTGCTAAAGGTGGAGACGGCTTTGATATGTTTGCTAAAGCATATGAAGAAGGTCGAGTAACAGATTTAGGTTTATCTGATTGGGAGAACCTACAAGAGCAATTATTATCATTAAAAGAAGTGAAAACAACTGCTGAAGGTCGTATTGTTGATGTTGCAAAAAAGAAATAATACTTTCTAAAAAATAGCTTGAAAACAACATCATCTTTAAATTATGTCACAAGGCTATTTCCGCAACCTTAAAGGATTCCCTGAGGTTGCGGTTTTTTAATTTATATGGAGCAAAAGGGATTGCCTATTAGGACGTGTAGGGGAGAAAGGATGCTGCTGAACCAAATATATGATAAAATTCTTCTTATCTAATGTGAACTGTGAGTTGAGATGTATGATGGAAAGTCAAAAATATGCCATTGTGGATTTGGAGACAACGGGTCATTCACCAGCGAATGGGGACCGGATGATTCAAATTGCCATTGTTATTATGAAGGATTGGGAAATTGAGCGTACCTATACGAAATTTATTAACCCAGGCAAAGCCATTCCTACTTTTATTCAAGATTTAACGCATATAACAAATGAGGATGTAAAGGATTCATACCCTTTTGAGGAACATGCGGATTACATATATGAGCTACTGGCTGATTGTGTGTTTGTAGCCCATAATGCCGATTTTGACTTATCATTTTTACAGGCGGAGTTTAAACGGGCAGGCCTTCCAAAGTGGCAAGGTAAAAAAATGGATACAGTAGAGCTAGCAAAAATTTTGTTTCCGATGTCACTCGGCTTTAAGCTAGGAGACTTGGCGGCGGATTTAAATATAGAGTTGGCCAATGCACATCGAGCGGATGATGATGCTCGTGCTACAGCAGAGCTGTTCAAATGTTGTTGGAAAGAGCTACTAAGTCTGCCTCAACTAACATTAGAACAAATGCATAAGCGTTCTTTTCGCTTAAAATCGAATATTTCACAGCTTTTTTTCGAGGCACTGCAAATAAAACGTCAGCATAAAACAGGCAATGAAAATGTGCACTATTACCGGAATTTTGCGATTTGTAATGGTCGTAATAAACATGACAATGCGTCAGAGACGATTGATTATCCGCAAACAGTG
Source organism: Lysinibacillus sp. NPDC056220 (assembly GCF_049315265.1). Classification (NCBI taxonomy): domain Bacteria; kingdom Bacillati; phylum Bacillota; class Bacilli; order Caryophanales; family Bacillaceae; genus Lysinibacillus; species Lysinibacillus sp. NPDC056220. Next base: position 45,751 of record NZ_JBMOXD010000001.1, on the reverse strand, counting down.
GCAGATAAAACGGCCTTAATGACAAAGGCTCTACCCAATTTTGAAGAACGTCCAGCACAATTTAAGATGATGGATACGATTTGGCAAGCACTACATGAGCAAAAGGAATGTGTAATTGAAGCTTCCACGGGTATTGGCAAAACGGCAGGTTATTTACTGCCAGCCATTGTATATGCTCGTACTGTCCATAAGAAAATCGCGATTAGTACCTATACATCCTATCTACAAGAACAGCTTGTAGAGGAGGAGCTACCAAAGATAGAGAAAATCCTTGGTACAAAAGTAAACATATGCGTACTAAAGGGGATGCAGCATTATATTGATCTAGATCGTTTTGAACAATGTATGGCATATGGTGACGAATCCTATGATGATACTTTTTCTATTTTACAGATTCTCGTTTGGCTGACGAAAACAGAGACGGGTGTGCTAAGTGAGCTGAATGTATCAGGTGGCGGACAACTGTTTTTAGAGAAAATCCGCAAAATACCAAATGACAAACCATCTAAAGGCTTTGATTTCTATGAACAAGCTCTAAAGAACAGTGCATTTGCTGACTGCATTGTGACAAATCATGCTATGGTTTTAAGCGATTTGGTTCGTCAAACGCCGATATTTACACAAGTAGATGGATGGGTAATTGATGAAGCACATCAATTTATTCAGGCTGCGATGCAACAGGATGAAATAGTTTTCTCCTATACGCAATGGAAATATATTTTCGGTCAAATTGGCACAATGGAGGACACAGCACTATATCACCTTTTTTGTGAAGCGGCAAAGAAAAAACAACGCGTATCGATGCAAAGTTTACAGCGACTGGATGCTCAGTTTATCCGGTTACAGCGTGCATTTGATGAGACCATTCAACGAACAGTTCAAAGCATGCAGCAGCATATGAAAGGGAAGCGAGCTAGCAGCAAATGTACCTTGTTTATAGAGGATGTAACGCTTGCCAAAGAGTCATTTTTACATGTAAGCAAACTAACTCAGCAATGGCTTGATCTTGCGACTGAAGCAGCCCAAGGATTTGAAAATAATATTGAGCAATTAGATAAAAATGATCTTTATGTTGTATCCGAATGGCATTATTGGATTCGAGAAGTAAAAATAAAAATTGCGGAATGGGAAGACATATTCCTGTCACCACAGGACGGAAGTTCAGTTTGGCTAGAATTTGATGTTCGAAGTGTTCCTGGCAGTTTACATGTTTTTAAAAAACCAGCCAATGTAACACCCATTATTGAACAAGTATTAGCACCTCTTCGCAAGCAAGCGAGCATTATATGGACATCAGGCACATTAACGGTACCAGGCAATGAGCGTTTTGTTACACGACAATTAGGAATTTCTGATAGCGTTGAAGTAATAAAATTACAAGCACCGCCAGCCTATTATGCGGGTGCAAAGGCATATATTGTCACTGATATGCCAGACATTCAGCATGTTAGTCAGGAAGAATATATTGAGGCAGTTGCTCATGCGATTACGAGAACTGTTAGAATGACAGAAGGTCGTTGTTTTGTGCTTTTCACAGCCCAGGATATGCTACGGAAAACAGTCGAGCTCATTCAAGATAGTGAACTTTTAGATGATTATATGCTTTTTGCGCAAGGTGTTACAGGTGGTAGCCGTATGCGTATTCTGAAATCATTTCAAAAATTTAGCCATGCTGTTCTTTTTGGAACAAACAGTTTTTGGGAAGGTGTAGATGTTCCTGGAGATGCCCTTGCCTCTGTTATTGTCGTGCGGCTGCCATTTTCTTCACCAGAAGAGCCTATCTTTAAGGCAAGAGCTCAGCATCTTACAGCGCAAGGACGCAATTCCTTCACGGAGTTGTCATTGCCTGAGGCTATTATGCGCTTTAAGCAAGGCTTTGGTCGCTTAATTCGTTCCTCTCAAGATAAAGGTGCTTTTATTGTCCTCGACCGTCGAATAACAAGCAAATCCTATGGCAAAGAATTTATAAAAGCACTACCGCCAATCGACGTAAAGAAATTGCAGCTACCCGAATTATTAAAAGAACTGAACCATTGGCAAAAATAGAATGAACCCCTTTTAGCATGAGCTAGAAGGGGTTTTTAAATGGCTTAGACGTTTCATCCTATTGTAAGGGTTGTTTGTTGTTAGTTTGACCCTCAAAAAGGTTAGCGTTTTGAACAATTTTAGTAATATAGCTCATAACGATTTCCGTTGCTTGTTGAGCATCATAGCTTTTTCGATTATTTAAAAGGTTGGTAAACATACCTTGCCAAATTAAGAGTGTGATTTCATTAATAGCATCCACGTTACCCTCTGTTAAGTAGCCCTCCTTTAAAGCAATTTCTAACATAGAACGACCTCGTTTTGTCAGGCTGTGCTGAAACAATATAGTCTTTAAATCATCTGGAATATTAATTAAATCATTGGGGTAAAAGTTATAATAATTTTCCAATAATTTTTCTGGTGTTTCTCCTAAATCCATAATAAAGACGGCATGAAAAATCTGTGGCTGTTTGAAGGAGTATTGGCAAAAACATTCCCAAGCTAATAAATATTTATCAATAGGATCTTTGCCTCTTTCTATGTAACGCGCAACTTCGTTCGTATAGTCTTGCATACATCTCATTGATGCAAAAAAGAGGAGATGAGAGATTTCTGAAAAATAATTGTAAATGGTTGCACTGTTATAACCAGCCTTATCGGCAACCTTTCTAATCGTCACATTCTCCAATCCTTCTTCTTCTATAATTTCTGCTGTGGCGTCTACAAAGTATTTCCACATACGACTCCTTTGTATTTCCTTTTTTTTCATAGTAATGTCCCCCCGACGTACACTGTCCATGTAAAATTATTAGTTAAATTCATATATTTACCATTTATAAGTTAATTTAAACTTATTATAGCATAACAATTTTGCTTTACATCTTCCATTATAGCATCAGCTTTTAGCATTTTCAGTGTTGTACATTGGAATTTCAGATGATATACTAATCACAATTATTTTATAATCATGATTAGTAAATAATTAAGATTCTGAATAATTAGATAAAACGGGATGCTAGAGCAATGAGTTTAAACACAAGAGGAGGATTTATTCAATGAGTAAAAAAATTGTGACACAATTTGAGTGTACATATGAAACGATCGAAAACACATGGATTGAATTAGCAGACGGCACAAAACTTTCTAGTCGAATTTGGTTACCGACAGTAGAAGCAGGACAAAAAGTACCAGCTATTCTGGAGTATATTCCTTATCGCAAAACAGATGGTACAAGAGCAAGAGATGAGCCAATGCACGGGTATTTTGCGGGACATGGATACGCCGTTGTTCGAGTAGATATGCGAGGGTCAGGTGAGTCAGATGGCTTATTAAAAGATGAGTATTTAAAGCAAGAGCAGGATGATGCACTTGAAGTAATTGAATGGATGGCTAGCCAAAGCTGGTGTAATGGCAATATTGGGATGATGGGGAAATCATGGGGTGGATTTAATTCTCTGCAAGTAGCTGCTAGAAGACCAAAAGCGTTAAAGGCGATTATTACAGTAGGCTTCACGGATGATCGCTATAACAATGACATTCACTATAAGGGTGGTTGTTTGTTAAATGATAACTTCTGGTGGGGCGCCATTATGTTAGCGTACCAGCTACGTCCGATTGATCCTCATATTGTTGGCGATAGCTGGCGTGAAAAATGGATGCAGCGTTTAGAAAATATGCCTTTATGGATGGCACAGTGGATGGAGCATCAAACAAGAGATGACTACTGGAAGCATGGTTCAGTTTGTGAGAATTATGATGACATCGAAATTCCTGTTTTTGCACTAGATGGTTGGGAAGATTCCTATACGAACACAGTTTTAAGTTTAATGGAAGGGCTTTCTGTTCCTAGAAAGGGCATTATTGGCCCATGGGCACATGTTTACCCACATGATGGAGTTCCAGGTCCAGCAATGGGCTTTTTACAAGAGGCCGTGAAATGGTGGGATCATTGGTTAAAAGGAATTGACAATGATGTAATGGACGGACCAATGGTGAATGTTTGGGTTGAAGAAAGCATGGAACCATCTGTTAAGAAACCAGTCAGCCATGGCTATTGGGTTGGACTCGAATCATGGCCAACAGTGGCAGAGTTACAAACGAAGGCGTATCAACTGACACATGGAAAATTAGTAGAGCATCGTAGTGATCACCAAGAACAGGTACAATTAAAAACACCACAAAATCATGGTCTATTATCGGGAGAATGGATGGGTGCTGGAGTACTAGGCGAAAGTCCAGCAGATCAACGAGTTGATGACGGAATGGCCATGATATTTGAAACAGACATGCTAGAGAACCCACTAGAGATTGTGGGTTATCCGAAGTTTGAAGTGGAATTAATGAGTGATAAACCACATGCGATGCTGTTTGCGCAGTTGTCAGACGTTGCACCAAATGGAGCTGTTACTCGTGTGTCCTATGGCGTGATGAATTTAACACATTTGAATGGTCATGATCATGTAGAATTATTAATTCCTGGTAAAAAAGTGAAAGCCTTTGTGCAATTAGATTGCTGTGGACATCAATTTAAAGCGGGGCACCGTTTACGCTTATCATTAGCAACAACGTTTTGGCCAATGTTTTGGCCGATGCCAGAAGACGCTACATTGACATTAAATCTTGAAACAGCTACTTTTACATTGCCAACCTTCCATGGACATCAAATAGCTGGACCAAATATGAATCCTGAAAGTGCAACATTAACACCTATAACAACGCTCCAAGAAGGAAGAGTGGATCGTTCTATTTCATACGACATTTTAACAGATACATGGACATGTATTACTGATGGGGTTGGAGGCGTTTTTGGTGAAGGGATATATCGCTTTGATGATATTGATATCACGGTTGAACATAATTTGAAACGAGAATTAACCTTATCGAATGCTGATCCATTGTCAGCTCACTATACAATCTATCAAAAAATGAAAATAGGTCGTGAGGGTTGGTGGATAGATGCTGATATTACGGTTACTAAAACATCTACTCTAGAAAACTTCCAAATTATTGGGGAGATGGCGATCAAAGAAAATGACAAACAGGTCTTCCATAAGGAATGGGATCAAAAAATTAAACGTCATGGCTTGTAAATAACATATAAGGGGTAAACATATGGAAGCTAAGTTAAAAAAGAATACAGCTACTTTAGTTATTTTAGCTGTTTCAGGTGCATTAATTTATGCATTACCTTATTTTAGAAATTACTATTATGATGTCTTTCTCGATGCATTTCATTTGACGAATACTCAAATGGGGACTCTTGGTAGTGCGTATGGTGTTTGTTGTTTAATTTCCTATATATTTGGAGGTTTTTGTGCAGATCGTTGGAAAACGAAATATTTATTAACCATTTCTCTAGTTGCCACAGGGTTATTAGGTTTTACATTATTACTGTATCCACCCTATCCAGTGCTTCTCCTCATACATGCTGCTTGGGGAATCACATCCATCATGACGTTTTGGGGAGCATTAGTAAAAGCAGTACGTTCTTTAGGTTCTGAAAATGAGCAAGGAAAAGCTTTTGGTTTTTTTGAGGGTGGTCGTGGTGTAACCAATATCATTCAATCTGCTGTGATTTTAGGGATATTTGCTTTTTTTGCGAAGCATATGAGTGATAAAATGGCACTCTCAGCGGTTATTACGGTATATTCGGTTATTTGTCTTTTGTTGGGATTCATGATTATGATGCTTTATAAAGACCCTGATCAAGGAACCATCAGTCGTGAGGACAGGGATGGGAGTAAATCATTTGACTGGGCAGTCCTATGGAAAGTGTTAAAGATGCCAACTACTTGGCTTGCGACTATTCTTATTTTTACGTCTTATGCGATGATTATTAGTTACTATTACATCACACCTTATGCAACAGCTGCATTTGGTGCATCTACGTTAATCGCTGCGGCTTTGGGCTACTTCTCTCAGTATTGTAGACCAATTGGCAGTTTTAGTGCAGGCATTATCGGTGACCGGATAGGTGTGTCTAATATGGTGTTAATTGGCTATATATTATTAGTACTAGGCTTAGTAGGGCTCATTTTACTGCCCGGCAAGGCTTCCTTTATCCTTATGCTTTTAATATTTATAGGGATTATTTATACATCAATGTATGCTTTACAGGCAATGCATTTTGCTATTTTAGTAGAAGGAGATTATCCTGTAGAATCAACAGGTACAGTGTCCATGCCGCTAATGATTATTGGCTATAGTGGGGAAATCTTCATGCCGATTATTGCAGGGGCTTGTTTAGATTATTGGGGTGGCACAGCAGGCTATAAAGTATTTTTTGGTATTTTATTAGGTTTAGCTATTGTTGGCTTCGTTACAGTAGTCATTTGGCAACGTGTGACGAAAGAAAAACGCAAGGAAATTGCATTGCAACGAAAGCTTGCAAAGGACCAGGTGCTTACCTAGTTTAGCCAAAAATAAATAATAGAATGGTTCCATTGAGGCAAAAAGATGACTTTGGTAAAAACCGAAGTCATCTTTGTCGTTTAGAGGAGGCTATGCAGTACTTACAGAAGGAAAAGAGCCATCATAATAGGGGGGATGCCTCTTGGTTAGTCTCCCAATTTATATCGTCTTGAAAATATTCTACACGGTTTCTACCATGTTCCTTTGCTTTATATAATGCTTTATCACATCTTGATAATAAAGAATGAATGGTATCGCCCATGACAAAGCTTGTCACACCAAAGCTACTCGTTTTGTGATGAACAACTGGAAATGAATGTTGTTCTAGTTGCTGTCTTAGATTTTCTGAGAGATGCACAGCATCCTTTAAGGGAGTGCGTGGACAAACAACTAAAAACTCCTCGCCACCCCATCTACCAACCGTGTCTTCTACTCGTACATAATTTTTTAAAAGGTCTGCTGCATGACGTAACACAAGATCACCCACTTGATGGCCGAATTCATCGTTCACAGCTTTAAAATGATCAATATCTAACAAAATAATCGAAAGTGGTGTGCCACTTCCTGTAGCTTGCTCAAATTCTTTTTCTAATACGTCATCTAAGCGGACACGATTTGGTATTTGAGTGAGACGGTCCGTATTTGCCAATGCTTCAAGCTCAAGCTTGGCTGATTCAAGCTCTTTTGTGCGTTCCTGAACTTTATATTCTAATGTTTCATTTAATGTTTCTTGCATGATTTGATGTTCTTTCTTAATAATGTTGATTTTATCACCCAATGCTAATGATAAAAAAATGGATTCGAAAATAGCTCCAATAGCTGGTACTTCCTCAAAAATTCGTGGATGGAATGGGATAATACTTAAAAAGGCCAGCGCTTGAACAATGATAGAGCTTAGTAAAACTGTCCAGCCAATGATATAGTATCGAGCCATCTTTTGACCTTTTCTGAAAACAAAAATGCCAGACAGCCATAGAAAGATAAAGACTACTACTGCAAAGGTAGTTGTGAAATTATTGATGAGTGCGACGTCTGGGAGAATAAATGACGCCATTAAAGAACTAATTGTTATCCACAATAGTAATTTTCCGATTTTATGGAAAGACGGTAGAAATGTCTTTAACTCCAGAAACTGAAGACAAAATAGAAGCATAAATAAAAGCAGCAAATTGCCACTAATTGTTAATGATTTAATAAAAAATTCCTTCGACACCCATGTGCCCAATAACTCAATGTCTAGCGAATTTAAAGTTGCTTGATAGAAAATAAAGCTCAGCATATATAAAACATAGAAAAAGTAAGCTTTTTCCTTCAATGAAAAAAATAAAAATAAGTTATAAATTAATAGAGCAGATAAAAAACCATAGAAAATGCCAGTTAAAAATTTATAGTCACTGATTTTATTCGTAAAACTTAATTCCGTATATAAATAGGAGGTAATACTTAGGGGTAATGCTCCATCTAACTTGATAAAAATTTCTTGAGTAGAAGGGTCTTGGATGTGAAATAAATTAGACCTAGATGGAAGAGATTGTTCCCCTAGATTATCAATTCCCCTACGTTGCACATCATAGGATCCATCCGCTTTGACCAAGAACAACTCAATACTATCTAATTTATCGGTCACCTCTAGCCAATAGGGTTCCTCTTTATCCAATAAAATATCTTCCATAGATAAGCGCAACCAAATGGTATCTTTAGTATGCCAAAAGAAGGGATAGGGTTGATTGCTCGCAACAAAGAGATGATCATAATTGCCGTTTAATATTTCTTCAATAGAGACCTTTTTAGATGTATCTCGAAAAATTTTATAATGTTCTCCTAATATTATAGGGTCTACTAGCTCATCTGTTGGACTCATTGCACTAACAGGTGGTATAAGGATGACCAAAGATAGGGTAAAACAAATCAATAACATGATTTTTCTAATCATTTTGTTTTTCATCAAAAATTCATTGCTCCCATTCTATAGTTACTAGGTGAAATTGACTAGCTGCAATATTTGTTTAATTTTCTCTTTTTAGAAATTTAAGTTAATTCATACCTCCTTATTATAGACCATAACAGCAAGATTGAGGACGAAATAATGGGGACTTCCTGATAATATGAGGCCTAGTAAACGATATGGAAGCTTTTTATATGTCAAAAATACAGATTTTTAATGATTTACATTTCTTACAGGAGCTTTTATTTTTAGGGAGCGCTTGGGATGGTTTATCGGCACTCCTATTAGAAAAAGCAGGTTTTCAGGCGATTGGCACTACTAGCAGGGGGGATTGCGAATTTACTTGGCTATGCAGATGGTGAACGGATTGATTATCAGCGTCATTAAGCTATTATTCAAGCTATCGCAGAGCGAGTAAACATCCCAGTAACAGGGGATATTGAAGCGGGATATGGACATGATGAACAAAGCATTATTAACAATGTATGAAGGACAGCAGATGTCGGAGTAGCCGGAATTAATATTAAAGATTCATTCAAACATCAAGCAAAATTAAGAAGTCTGACTGATTACTGTCATTTATTCACAAATATGAGGGCCATATTAGATAATCGTAGTTATCGAAATTTTTTTATGAATGCTAGAACAGATACGTATTTCAGTTAGAGCAGCCATTTCACGAAACGATGACTTGAGCCATCGCTTATGTAGAGAGTGGAGCAAGTGGTATCTTTATCCCAGGCTTAACAAATGGCCAAACTTTAAAAGAATTCTGGGTAAGGCGGATAGTTTTGGCAATGCATTTTCAGATAAAATCATTGCCTATTTAACACAGCATGCTGCACAATTAGTAAAAAATCAAGATACATCTTCTTTATATGTATAATCTATGAAAATGAGGGGAGCTATTCGTGGACAATCCAATTAATTTATCCTTTGAGGAGAAGTGGGAGAAGATTATAGCTTGTGATCAAACTTATGATGGGCTATTTTATACGGCGGTTAAAACGACTAAAATTTATTGCCGTCCTTCCTGTAAATCAAGAAAACCCAAAAAGATGAATGTTGAATTTTTTCAATCTATTCAAGAAGTCGAGGCGGCAGGCTATCGAGCATGTAAACGATGTCAGCCTGAAATTGAATGTTCACCGCAAACACAATTGATTCAACAGGTAACGTCTTTTATCATCAATGCGTATAAGCAAAAGGTAACCTTGCAGGATATGGCAGACCATGTTGGTATTAGTCCATTTTATCTTGAACGGCTATTTAAACAAGTGAAGGCGGAAACTCCTCGAGCTTATCTTGAAAAAATAAGAATTGATAAGGCGGCTCACCTATTAAAGCATACAGACTATACAAGTTTGGAAATTTGCTATGAAGCTGGATTTCAAAGTCCCTCTAATTTTTATAAAGTGTTTCGACGATTAAAAAATTGCTCGCCCACAGAATATCGAAATCTTTGAAGGAGATAGACTATGAACTGGATAAATCACACTGATTATTTAGAAATCGAACTTCCGGCGGAATTTAGTTTTACAGAGTGTTTGATTTTTTTAAAGCGATCCAATCAAGAAATTCTCCATCAAATAAAAGAAGGTGTCCTCTTAAAAGTATTAAAGATAGAGGATCAGCTCATTTTATGTAGAATAAGTGAGCAAGCTTATAAAATGAAAGTAGAATTTCCGATGATTCAGCCATCGGTTAATGAAAGAGAAAGAGTGGTCCACTATCTTAAAGAATGGTTTGATTTAAATACTGACTTGGCTTGTTTTTATCAGATGGCTAACAAGAATAACATTTTACAGCCCTTGATAGAAAAATATAGTGGATTACGTTTATTAGGAATACCTGACTTATTCGAGGCACTTGTGTGGGCTATTATTGGACAGCAAATTAATTTAACGTTTGCCTATACACTTAAAAAGCGATTTGTTGAACATTTTGGAGAAAACGTACACTTTGAAGAGGAGAATCACTGGTTATTTCCAACACCGGAAAAAATAGCGTGTATTCAGGTGGAGGAATTGAGAATGCTCCAGTTTACGCAGAAAAAATCAGAGTACATCATTGATATTGCGAAAATTATAGCGAATGGTCAATTGGCAAAAGAAAGGCTACATCAAAAAAAAGATTATGAGGACAAGAAAAAAAGTTTAATGGCTATTCGAGGCATTGGGGCCTGGACAGCCGATTATGTGCTAATGAAATCTTTACAAGAGCTATCTGCATTTCCTATAGCAGATGTGGGTCTACATAATGCACTAAAAATGCAATTAGGTTTGGAACGAAAACCTTCAATGGAGGAAATTTTCCATTATTCGCAACATTGGCAAGGATGGCAGGCTTATGCCACCTTTTACTTATGGAGGTCACTATATGAAACGGTTTAAGTTAGATTATCAATCACCGATTGGCATGATTGAAATTGAAGGAAATACAGAAGCAATTGATGGCATTAATTTTGCAGAACGAGAAGAGCTCATCCATGCTCCTCAACAAGACACACCTACAGTGTTGCTGGAATGTTTAAAGCAAATACATGAATATTTTATCGGTGAACGTCGTGAATTTTCTTTTTCTTATGTTTTTAAAGGAACGGACTTCCAACAAGCCGTTTGGCATGCATTACCTAATATAGGCTACGGTGAAACAGCCTCTTATAAAGATATTGCAGTGGCTATTCACAATGAAAAAGCGGTGAGAGCTGTTGGTAGTGCCAATGGTAAAAATACTATTAGTATCGTTGTTCCATGTCATCGAATTATTGGCTCTAATGGATCTTTGACTGGATATGGTGGTGGGATTTGGCGTAAAAAATGGCTTCTTCAACATGAACAATCCCATCATTTAACGAGCAATACTAAATAAGGTTAAATGCTCTTAGTCCAATTGGACACCTCGCCACTTCTGCCTGTATAAAAAAGTGGTTATTGCAAAAAATAAGACCGTCAAAACGGCGGTTTTAATGACTAGTCTTTATCATTTTATCGCTTCTTATGACACCTCTCTGCTAAAAAAATTAGCGTGGAGTAAAAATGATAAAGGAGGTGTACTCATGAGCGTGCTCTATAGAATCGCATTAGTGTTAGTCATTATTGGTGCAATCAACTGGGGACTCATTGGATTCTTTAGATTTGATTTAGTGGCTTATTTGTTTGGCGGCCAAACAGCGGTTTTATCGCGATGGATTTACGCACTAGTCGGCATCGCTGGTTTAATTACCTTACCAATTCTGGTGAAGCGATTTGAAGACGAAGAAGACGTAGATACTTATACACGTATCGATAGAAATCCTAGCTATGGCATGGAGGCTGGGGAAGAAGCGGATTTCACTGAAGTGAAGAAGACAACAGAAGTGAAAAAAGTGGAGAAAAAAGATAATAAGTAAGCTTATGACAAAAACTGGTGGCCATTATTGGTTCGTCAGTTTTTTTCAAATAGGGAAAAACTCGCGTAGTCTGTTCAACGACTACGCAAGTTTTCATTAATCTTGATTGCTTGGAAAGGCAAAGGAGGATGTAGTGTCACCACCCTGTGCAATCCATTTCTCTGAAATGGTCTTTGTTTTCGTAAAGAAGCGTACTTGATCGGGTCCAAACATATGCCCCTCACCAAATCTTGAGCGTTTCCAGCCACCAAAATTATGATAGCCTACTGGAATGGGGATAGGTACGTTCACGCCAACCATCCCTACTTCAATTTCAGTAGTGAATTTACGAGCAGCTGCTCCATCATTCGTAAAGATTGTCACGCCATTACCCAATTCATGTGCATTTATTAAGGCAATCGCTTCATCTAATGAACCTACACGGACAATATTACGGGCTGGTCCAAAAACCTCCTGCTCATAAATTTCCATACCTGGTTTAACATGATCGAGGAGCGTAGGACCGAGATAAAACCCTTGTGATTGCTTGGAAATTTCCGGATGTCGTCCATCACAAACGATGGTTGCGCCTTCCTCTAAGCTACGATCAATATAACCAATAATTGTTTCCTTCGAATGCTGTGTAATAACTGGACCAAAATCAACGTCGGAATCTGTATAAGGCCCCACTTTTAATTTGGCAATTTTTTCAGCCAGGAGCGTGACTAATTTATTCGCTGTATCCTCTCCTACAGGAATAATGGTAGAAATAGCCATGCAACGCTGAGAAGCCGCACCATAGGCTGCACCTAAAAAGGCATTTGCGACATGCTCTAAATCCGCATCTGGCATGACAACCATATTATTTTTCCCACCGCCTAGCGCAGTCACCCGTTTCCCAAATTTAGAAGCCGTCGCGTATATAGTTTCTGCAACTGGAGTCGACCCTACAAAGGATACAGCTTCAACTTTTGGGTTTGATAAGAGCTCATTGACGGCATCTTTATCACCGTTAATGACCGTCCATACGCCATCCGGTAAACCTGCCTTTGTCCATAGCTCTGATAAATATAATGCAGAACAGGGGACGCGTTCAGACGGTTTTAAAATGACGCAGTTTCCAACGGCTACAGCCATACTTGTGATGGCTAGTGGGACCATAACAGGGAAATTAAATGGTGAAATGGCAGCCACTACGCCTAATGGAGCTTTGGAAGAATAAGCGTTGATTTGACCACCTACATTAACCGAATACTCACCCTTTAGTAAGTGTGGGGCATTGATGGCTAAATCAACCGATTCTAAACCACGTGCAATTTCACCTTTCGCATCTTCTTTGGTTTTTCCACTTTCCTTACAGATTATATCGATGAGCTCATCCATATTGTCTGTCAATAATTGGCGAAACCTGAGCATGATTTCTGCACGTTTTCCAACGGATAATGCGCGCCATGCTGGGAAGGCTTTTTTGGCAGCAGTGATTGCTTCTTTTACCTCATCTTGTGTTGCTAGAGAAACCCGCGCAATGACGGAACCCGTACTTGGATTGTATACATCAGAAAAATATCCGCTTTTTCCCAAAACAGTTTGTCCATTGATAAAATGGCCTAATTCTTGAATATCCGTATTTGTTACCATTGAGCTGTCCTCCTACAATTTTATAGAATGTAAGGCTTGAGTGAATTTTTCCACAAGGAAGTCGATCTCCTCTGAGGAGACAATTAGTGGAGGAGAAAGCGTTAAAACATTATTGTAACCTGCCACAGTTACACCGTTTTTTCCAATAATTAGCCCATGTTCTTTACAGTGCGCAATGACTTTATTAACAAGTGTGACATCTAGTGGAATTTTGCTCTTTTTGTCTTGTACAAGCTCTATACCTATCAAAAGTCCTTTTCCACGAATATCCCCAACAAACGGGTTCTCCTTTAATTCCTCTCGTAAAGTTTTCAGGAGAGTATCACCTAACGTAGCCGAATAGTTAAATAAATTTTCCTCTTCCATAATTTCAATGTTTTTCAATGCCACGGCACAAGCGGCTGGCGAGCCACCAAATGTGTTAACATGGCGGAAGAAATCGTAATCGTCATTCCCTGCAAAAGCCTCATAAATTTCACGTCGAACAGCAGTAGCAGATAGTGGCATATAAGCGCTTGTTAAGCCCTTTGCCATTGTCACAATATCAGGCTGGACACCATAGTTTTGGAAACCAAAAGCTTTACCCGTACGCCCAAAGCCACAAATCACTTCATCCACAATTAATAATGCACCATGTTTTTCACAAACTGCTTGTACCCCTTGTAAGTAATTCTCATGGGGCATGATCACACCGCCGCCCGTTATGATAGGCTCCATGATGACAGCAGCAATGGACTCTGACATTTCCCATGTCATCACATGGTCGATCGCTTGCACAGATGGCAATGCACATGGATCCTTACTTTGAATATGGTCTTCATTGGCGCGATATGAGTCAGGTGGCGTGACATGGATAAAACCAGGTGCTAATGGCTCATATTTGTATTTTCGCTGAGCTTGTCCAGTTGCCGCTAAGGCTCCCATCGAGCTACCATGATAGGCACGATAGCGGGAAATAATCTTCGTTCGATTGAGCTGTCCTTTTTGTTGGTGATATTGTCGAGCAATTTTGAAGGCAGCTTCATTTGCTTCAGAGCCACTGTTCGAGAAAAAGACGACATAATCATCTCCTAAAAGCTCACTAATCTTTTCACTTAATTGAATAGCTGGGATATGTCCGACAGATAACGGTGTATACGTATTTTCTAGTAATTGATCATAGGCAACTTTAGCAATTGCCTCTCGACCATAGCCAACATTTACACACCATAAGCCCGCCATAGCATCTAAATAGCGTTTTCCTTCTATATCGGTAATCCATGCGCCCTTAGAAGATTGGACAATCAACGTTGCTTTAGGGTTATATGGCTTCATGGCGTGCCAAACAAATTGTTCGTCTTTGACTTGCCAATTCGGTCTTGTTACATTGGTCACTACACTCACTCCTTCTATACAGGTAATGGCTGAGCATGCATACGTTTTGAGTCTAATGTGGACAACAAAAATGCAAAGTCGACCCCATTTGTACTTTATATGTATGCCTTAAGTGTTTTAGAAGGAATATTTTATGAAAGAAAAGTCGGATATTTAATCTATTGATGTGTTAATACGTCCTCAATTAAAAAGGCAATATATAGATTGGTCTTTGTAAAGGGATTACTTAAGTCCATATCTAATAGCCATTCAATTTTTTTTATTTTATAAAGAACGGTGTTGCGATGAATAAACTGTCGTTCACTAATCCTACTTGTACTGCCATTTTCCTCAAGAAAGATGCGTAAAAATGGCACATAATCTGTGTTGTGCACATCATCATAGTGATAAAGTTGACCTAGTATATCGTGGCTGAAGGATTTCATGAGTGATTGATTTTGCACAGCCATAATAATTTTATAGGCACCTATTTCCTTATATTTGTATAAAAAACGATTGTTGTGGAGCTGAGCTAAATGAATGACCGTTAATGATTCATCATAACTTTTACGGACATTTTCAAGCTCTTTATGGTAGTTTCCTTTTCCAATAATAATATCCAAGTAACCATTTTTTAACGTGATTTTTTCATAGATTTCTTCAACGATTTTTGAGAAGGGTATATTCGGTGTATTGATCTGTGTTTTATCAATTAAAAAGATGAGGTAGTTTTTATGTTTTAATTTTAAGAAGCGTTGATAGTGATTTTGAAAAGCGAACTGCACCAAGACCTCATATCGATCGATGGAGGCTTGAGTGCCGACCGTTGTACAAGTAATGATGGCTAATTCTCTCCCTTGGGGAAAACCTAGCTGTGCTAGTTGATCTTTCATTGCATTAGCGTTTTGTTTGTAATGGAATAATAAATTGAACAGAACCTTTTCTTCGATGGATAGCTCCTGATGGTGGTTGGCAATAAACTGAAAGGTCGTTTTTAATAGATCAGCTATTCTATAATTCCATGGCATTTGAAAAATAGGGAAATCATTTTGATTGGCAAAAGAGATGACAGCTTCTGGAATATCAGGAATGAATGGACCTGTATTAATAATAAAACCAGCTACTTTTTTAGCGTAGGCTTGTTTCACAAGTTGTTCTAATGAATCTTCGTCTGCATCTAAATTAATACCAGTTGTGACGACTAATTCATTGGGTCTACAAAACATGATTAAATAATTGCTTTCAACAACATTAATACCCGTAACTCTTCGATACGTACCACTATGTCCAGCGACTAATGTGAGCATTGGGAATTGAACTCCCTCCACAATTTTACGAATCGTCCCCATATTTCCCCCCCTTAATTATGAACATAACTTACCATATATGATGTGCAGTTGCACATATTTTTTTAGTTTTCTATCCATATCTCTCAAATTATATCTATTTTAAAATGTTTAATAACTACTGTGAAAGAGAGGACTTGCATATGTATAAATGTAATAGTAGACGATTGCAAGAGTTAATTGAACAATTTAGTCAATTTGGGGCTACTGATAAGGGTGGCGTCACACGTTTGTCTCTTTCGGATGAGGATGTATTAGCAAGAAACTATTTTTGTGAGTGTTGCGAAGCTTTAGGTATGGACATTCATGTGGATGATATGGGAAATATTTATGCGACTCTTCCTGGGAAAAAGGATATGCCACCAATCGTGATGGGTTCTCATTTAGATTCGGTGGAAAAGGGCGGAAAATTCGATGGTGTATTAGGCGTCTTAACAGCTATTGAGGCCATTCGAACTATCAAGGAAAATGAAATTGAAGTAGATATTCCGCTTATGATTGTCAATTTCACGAATGAAGAAGGGGCTCGTTTTGACCCAGCAATGATGAGCTCAGGGGTTATCACCTCAAAATTTGACAAAGAAAAGATGCTACAATCCACAGATAAAAATGGTGTTCGTTTCCATGAAGCGTTACAAGCGAGTGGATATGAGGGAGAGCAAGGCAATCGTCTGAAGGAAGCCCTCGCTTATATCGAATTGCATATTGAGCAAGGGCCAGTGTTAGAAGCCAAACAACGAGAAATTGGAGTTGTAGAAGGTGTGCTTGGTATGGTTTGCTACGAAATTACAATTACAGGGCAATCGAATCATGCTGGTACGACACCAATGGCAATGCGGAAAGACCCTATGATTGTTGCATCAACGATTATAACTGAATTACATGAGCAGCTAGGAAAGATTGATGAGCAATTAGTGTTTACATTTGGTCGTATGAACGTGGTTCCTAATATTCACACAGTCATCCCTAATAGGGTGACATTTACGATTGATTCACGTCATCAAGATCCTGAGGTGATGGAACAGGTTGAGGATATTCTTAATGCGCTACCAGAAACCGCAGGAGGGTGTAATATCCACCCAGTAAAGCTGTGGGGGAGAGAAACCGTACATTTTGATGGAGCCATTTGTAATGAAATAGAAAGAGCCTGCCAGAGCTTCGGTTATACTGCTCATCGCATGTTTAGTGGGGCAGGGCATGATGCCCAGTATATGGCAAGTATGGTTCCGTCGGCCATGATTTTTGTTCCAAGTATTCAGGGGAAGAGTCATTGTGAGGAAGAGGAAACAACCTTTGAGGATTGTTCAAAGGGAGCAGATATTTTACTAGAAACGGTTCTAACGCTACAAACAAAATTTAGTATGGGCGAAACTTATACATTGCATTAAACATGAAGTATTCTCGAATTTTGTGATGAAGGGTGAGGGGCACAGTGAAAAAAATTATTAAAGGTGGAAGAGTAGCTACTGCTGCGGATGCATTTGAGGCAGATATTTTAATTGATAATGGAAAAATTGTGCAAATCGGAAGGGATTTAAGTGAGGATGGCGCTGAAATCATTGATGCAACTGGTAAATATGTATTGCCAGGGGGGATTGATCCTCATACACATTTAGATATGCCATTTAATAATACGGTAACAGATGATGATTGGAAGTCTGGTACGATTGCGGCGGCTTTTGGTGGGACAACTACTATTTTAGATTTTTGTCTAACAGCTGGTGAAGAAAAATTATCAGCAGCTATAGAAAAGTGGCATGACAAGGCCAAGGGAAAGTCTGCTATTGATTATGGATTTCATTTAATGATTGGCGATTTAACGCCTGAAACCGAAGCCGAATTACCTCAAATTTTAGAGCAAGAAGGAATTACCTCTGTCAAAGTCTTTATGGCCTATGCTAAAGAATTCCAAGCCTCAGATCGAACACTCTTTAAGGCGTTTAAAATTGCCAAAGACCTTGGAGCGTTGGTGATGGTCCATTGTGAAAATGGCTCTGTGATAGATGAGCTTGTTGAAGAAGCAAGACGTGCAGGTCAAAAGGAGCCGATTTATCATGCTTTAACTCGTCCGGCCGAATTAGAGGGAGAGGCAACAAAACGTGCCATCGAGTTAGCACACATTGCTGGAGCAAAGCTATATGTAGTGCATGTAACATGTAAAGAGGCGGTGGATGAAATTATTACCGCTCGTGAAAAGGGCTATGACGTCTATGGTGAAACATGTCCACCCTATTTAACACTCGATCAATCAGCTCTTGCACAGCCAGGCTTTGAAGGAGCTAAGTATGTTTGGTCACCACCCCTTCGTCCAAAATATCATCAAGAACATTTATGGAATGCCCTGAAGGCGAAACAGCTTCAGACAATTGGCTCTGACCAATGCTCCTTTAGCTTTAAGGGGAAAAAACAATTAGGCCTAAATGATTTCTCAAAAATCCCAAATGGTGGACCTTTCATTGAGGATCGTTTCAGTATTTTATATTCTGAAGGTGTTGCAAAAGGTAGAATTACGATTCATGAATTTGTTGATATGATTTCTACAAGTGCTGCAAAAATATTTGGTTTATTCCCTCAAAAGGGAACAATCGCCATTGGCTCTGATGCAGATATTGTTATTTTTGATCCAGAGGCAAAACGCCAAATTTCGGCTAAAACACACCATATGAACGTCGACTATAACCCATATGAGGGATGGGAAGTGACTGGTGAGCCTGTTAGTGTGCTAGTACGTGGCGAGTATGTCATTAAAAATAAAGAATTTGTTGGTGTACTAGGTAGCGGACAATATATTAAACGTCCATTAAAAGCAGTAGCTGCGGAAGCCTTGAAGATCTAGCTTCCTTCCGTTTAGAACCGATTGTTTTGGCTGGAGAACAAAACAATCGGTCTAGTAATTGGGTGCACGGAAAAAATGAACACATGAGGGGGATGTGGAATGGTTCCGATTCAAGAAAATGCGATGACCGTACAGCTAAAACGTAATTTTGTGGAATTAAAAAACAAGATGACAAAGAATGAGGCTATTGAGGAAGCCAATCGTTGTCTCTATTGCTATGACGCACCATGTATTAAAGCGTGTCCGACAAGTATTCAAATCCCAAATTTTATAAAAAAAATCGCATCTGGTAATATGAAGGGTTCTGCTACGACTATATTAGAAGCAAATCCTATTGGTGCTAGCTGTGCAAGGGTTTGTCCAACAGAAGAACTATGCGAAGGAGCGTGTGTTTTAAACTCTTCAACAAAGCCAATCAAAATTGGGGAGTTACAGCGGTATGCAACAGATTGGGCAATGGATACGAATGTCCAGCTATTTAAACAGGGGCAAAGTAATGGACAGAAGGTAGCCATTATTGGAGCAGGCCCTGCTGGTTTATCGGCAGCCAGAGAACTCAGCCGTTTCGGTTATCAAGTAACCATCTATGAGACCGAAGCGAAGGCAGGCGGCTTAGGGAGTTATGGGATTGTAGCTTTCCGATTACCAAACGATGTTGTAGATTGGGAAGTGGAGCAAATAGAACAGCTTGGAGTGGATATTCAAACAAATACGACGGTTGGTGTCGACATTACTGCGGATGAAATTTTGGCAGAATATGACCATGTTATTTTAGCTGTTGGTATGGGGGCTGTTCCAAATCTAGGCATTGAGGGTGAAGATTTAGAGGGTGTCCACGATGCTATTGAGTTTGTCAGAAAAACAAAAATGGGACCGCTTACAAATGATATCGTAGGAAAACGTGTAGCTGTTATTGGTGCAGGAAATACAGCCATTGACGGTGCTACAAGTGCGGTGCGTTTAGGTGCAGACAATGTCCAAATACTTTATCGAAGAACGCAAAAGGAAATGACTGCCTATAAATTTGAGTATGAATTTGCTAAGCAGGATGGTGTGGAATTTAAATGGCTCACAGCACCAAAGAAAATTATTGGTAATGAGGCTGGTAGGGTGACAGGCATTGAATGCGTGAAAATGAAGCTTGGGGAGCCAGGACCTGATGGTCGACAAAGACCAGAGGAAGTGCAGGGCTCTAATTTTATCCTTGAAGTGGATGCTGTTATTAAAGCTATTGGGCAAACCCGTTTTGTTTCATTAATTGAAGCATTCGGTTTAGCGCATACAAATGGGGTTGTTGATATAAATGAGACAACGATGCAAACGTCTAATGACAAAGTATTTGCATGTGGAGACGTTGTCTTTGGCAATGGACAGGGAGAGGCGATGGTGGTGACTGCTGTACAGCAAGGAAAAGATGCAGCATACAAGATTCATGAACGTTTAAGAAAACCAAGTGAGATTGCATAAGGGGGGAACTTACATGGCAGACTTACGCATTAACTTAGCAGGCATCCAATCGCCGAATCCATTTTGGTTGGCATCCGCACCACCTACGAATTCAGGTTATCAAGTACAACGCGCATTTGAAGCTGGTTGGGGTGGTGCCGTGTGGAAAACATTGGGGGAGCCCATTTTAAATGTATCTTCACGTTTTGCGGCTGTTAGCTATAACGGTCAACGTGTAGCGGGCTTCAATAATATTGAATTGATTACGGATCGACCGTTAGAAGTGAATTTACAAGAAATATATGAGACAAAAAAGAAATTTCCTCATCACGCGATTATAGCCTCTTTAATGGTGGAGCCAAAGCAAGAAAAGTGGCATGAAATCGTAAAACGTGTAGAAGATGTGGGGGTTGATGGTCTTGAGCTTAACTTTGGTTGTCCACATGGGATGGCAGAGCGAGGGATGGGCTCTGCCTCTGGTCAAGTCCCTGAACTGGTGGAAAAGCAAACATACTGGGTAAAGGAAGTAGCACGTACACCGGTCATTGTGAAATTAACACCAAATATTACGGATATTACAGTTACGGCAGAGGCGGCTACTAGAGGTGGAGCAGATGCCGTAAGTATGATAAACACGATAAATAGTTTAGCAGGTGTAGATTTAGATACTTGGAATACAGTTCCTCATGTTGCTGGTAAAGGAGCACATGGTGGCTATTGTGGCCCAGCTGTAAAGCCAATTGCCCTTAATATGGTGGCAGAATGTGCTCGCAATCCATTAGTCAATGTACCGATTTCGGGCATTGGCGGAATTTCTAATTGGCAGGATGCCGCAGAATTTATTTTAATGGGTGCTACAGGCGTTCAAGTTTGTACAGCAGCGATGCACCATGGCTTTAGTATTGTGGAGGATATGATTGATGGGTTGAACAATTATTTAGACGATAAAGGTTTAGCTTCCGTCATGGATTTAGTAGGTCGCTCCGTTTCAAGATATTCAAACTGGGGTGATTTAGACTTAAATTATAAAATTGTCGCAGAAATTAATAATGATGTTTGTATAAATTGTAACAAGTGTCATATTGCTTGCGAGGATACATCACATCAATGTATTGACCTTTATACTGAAAATGGACGTCCATTGCTAAAGGTTCGTGAAGAAGACTGTGTAGGTTGTAATTTATGCTCTATTGTTTGTCCAGTGGATGGTGCAATTTCTATGGTTGAACGAAAATCAACCGTTCCACCAATGACATGGAATGAACGCCAAACGCTCATTAGTAGTCTCTCAAAATAAAGACTTTTCATCTTTATTCAGTAGTAGACATTTATAGGGGGAAGCTCTAGCCTTTCGAACACCAACTGAATGAAGATAATGAAGAAAATCGAAATTCCACCTTCCTTCATTAATTGGCGATGGAGGAAGGAAAAACTTCAAGTAGTTGTCACGGAAATTAAAAAAAAGGAGAGAAACTTTATGGAACGTGACGGGAATTATTTAAAATCCCCAGATTTACTTCCAGTGACACATCAACAAAGAAATATTGGAACATTTGGTTTTGCGGTGATTTGGATAGGAATGGCGATTGTTTTAGCGGCTTTTGCAATCGGCGGTTCAGCAATTACCAATTTATCCTTACCAATGGTTATTTTAGCTACGTTGGTAGGTTCCTGTTTGATCGGTATCTTTATGACGTTAATTGGTGATATAGGTATTGAGCATGGATTATCATTCCCTGTTTATATGCGTGCACCATTCGGCACATTTGGAACTCATATTCCTTCACTTGTAAGGGGCATAACAGCCGCATGTTGGTTTGGTCTTAATACGTATTTTGGAGCATTAGCCATAAACGGCATTTTAAATTTATTGTTTGATTTTGATAATTGGTTTATTTGTTTCCTTGTATTTGCGGCGCTTCAACTCTTTAATACCTCATTAGGCATTAAGTCTATTGAGCGCTTCGCTGATTTAGCAGCGCCTGTCATTATTTTGATTTCTTGCTGGATGTATTACACATTGGCGGATCATGCCACATCACAAGGGAAAAATATTTGGACGTGGGTGGAAACGCCAACAACGGGCTTTGCCGCCTTTACAGCTTTTATGGTAGTGGTCATGGCAAACATGGGCTTTTGGTCAACGCTGGCAGCAGATATGCCATCATTATCTCGTTTTTTTAAAGCACCTAAAAATGAACGGAATTGGTTCAAGCGGAATAAAACACAGCTTGTAGGCTCCTTGATTGTTATGCCAATAACGAACACATTTATTGTTACAATTGGTGCAGTTTGTTATATGGCAGTAGCATCTGCTGATCCCATCAATGCTTTACAACAAAGTGCAAGTGGTTTTATTTTAGGTATCCTTTTGCTGATGATTGTGTTGGCACAATGGTCAACGAATACATCTGCTAATGTTGTGCCGGCTGCTACTATTTTCTCGAATATTGGTGGTCCAAAAGTACCGTTTTGGGTAGGGGTTGTTATTGCGGGGATTATTGGTATTCTTGCACAGCCCTGGAGTTTATTTAATGTGATGGTCAATGTTCTATTGATTATAGGTGGAATATTAACAGCGATTGTAGGGATTTTATTTGCGGATTATTATCTCATTCGCAAACGACGTGTACATGTCAAAGAACTGTATGAATTAGATGGGCAATTTAAATACTATAAAGGTTTTAATTTCGCTGGGTTAGTGGCCTGGGTAATCGGTGGTGCCGTTGCCAATATTTTTTCCGCTTATTCTTCTTTAGTAGGGTTTTTTGTAGGTGCAATTGTCTATTATGTGTTAGCAAAGTATTGGTGGTTTAAAAAGTATCCTCAAGCTGAGCTAGAAGATCCAAGTGATGCGAAGTATTTAGGTATTACGGTCGGACATAATTTGGATGAACTATTTGGTCAACAAGTCCCTGCGTTGACAGACCAAGAGGAAGAAGAGCTTGTGGAGCAACCAGACCCTCTGTTAGAAATAAAAGGTGCCGAATAAGTGAGACTACATCAAGACATTTTCAAAAGAAGGTGAGGTGATGGCATGTCTGAATTCCAACAAAGCACAGAGGAAATCGAAAAAGTAGATCATTATTTAGATAGTGGCTTTAAAATCAAATATGTCTACGAAAATTTAAGTGGGATGTTTGTAGAATTCGCTCGTCAGGAAGAAGTGACATTACTACAAATTCTAACGGCAGATGCACGAAAGTATTTCACAGCAAAATTACAGGAACAAACCCTTTTATAATAACAAAGTAGCCTCTATTTCATTGGCCGATGGTGGAATAGAGGTTTTTATGTTTGCGGGTTTGCTATGCAACAACAGTAAGCCTTTATGGGAAGGCAAAAAGGTGTCTCTAAGAATTTGTAAGAGACACCTTTTTTTTATCGTTTATTCATTTCGCTATTCTTTCGACCATAAGCCAAATAAACAATCAAGCCGATGATGAACCAAATACCACATGCAATCCATGTAAGAATAGAAAGCTGTGAAATTAAAAAGAGACATAATAAAAATGATAAAATCGGTAGTACTGGGAAAAATGGTACTTTAAAGCCTCCAGAAGGAATATTTTTATTTTTTCGTAAATACACCACACCGATGGATACAATGGTAAACGCCACTAATGTACCCATATTGACTAATTCAGCAAGCTTAGAAAGTGGCACAAAACCTGCACAAAAAGCTACTAGTAATGCAAATATCCATGTGTTTTTGACAGGAGTTTTAAATTTGGGACTTAGCTCAGCCATGCTTTTGGGCAGTAAACCATCACGGCCTAAGGCATATAAGAGTCGCGTTCCTCCATAAGACATAACTAATATAACGGTCATCATTCCTACTACGGCACCAAGGGAGATAATTCCCGCAATCCAATCTTGGTGGACAAGCTGCATCACATAGCTAACGGGGTCACTTACATTTAAGGCATGATAGGGAACAATCCCCGTTAATACCATTGATACGGCAACATAAAGCACGGTACAAATGAGTAAAGAGCCGATAATGCCAATGGGCATGTTCCGTTGGGGATTTTTTACTTCCTCAGCAGCCGAAGATACCGCATCAAAACCTAAATAAGCAAAAAATACAAGTGCCGCCCCACTGAAGACGCCGCTTATGCCAAATGGTAGAAAGGGCTCCCAATTAGTAGGCTTTACATAAAATACCCCTACGCCAATAAATAGTAAGATGACAGCTACCTTCAAGAAAACCATCCAGGAATTGAATCGAGTGGATTCTTTAATACCAAGCGTTAATAAAAATGCCGTAGCAAAAATAATAAAGATTGCTGGTACATTTATATATGTGCCAGCAGCAGGATTAAAGGCTCCTGAAATTGCTTGAGGTAGAACGATATGAAAGCCGGCAAGAAGTGAGTTTAAGTAAGATGACCATCCTGTCGCAACAGCAGCTACAGCCAATCCATATTCCAAAAGCAAAGCCCATCCTACTAACCACGCGACAATTTCGCCAAAGACAATATAGCCATACGTATAGGCGCTTCCAGTTACGGGGACACTTGATGCAAATTCGGAATAACACATGCCTGCAAAAGCACAAACAATGGCGGCAATAATAAAGGAAAAAACGATCCCAGGTCCCGCATGCGTTGCTGCCACCGTTCCGGGCAAGATGAAAATACCCGTGCCCACGATGGCACCAACTCCTAATAATAGAAGATCAAAGGCACCTAACGTTTTCTTTAGTTGAATAGTCCCTTCGTTTTGTAATAGTTCCTCGATTTCCTTTTTTCTAAATAATAGTTTACTCACAGTTACTCCTCTTTTTCTTAGAAATATGTGAAAATATTATACTTTTTTGATAATTGGGTCAATCTTTTTGCCGAAATAAAGCGAAAAAACTAAAATATTTAGAAATTTTAGAATAGGGATATTGGAAGCTGTTCAGTATGCCAAATCTATCAAAAAAACATTATTTTTTGTTTTTCCTAAAAATACAATTGTCTTTTTAAGAAAAATTGATTATGATTTTAAAGTATATTCAACGTAGATAGAACAACAGGAAAAGAGGCGTTATGGAGTGGCCAACAAAGAATTACAAAGAGGATTAGAGGCACGTCACATCCAAATGATCGCGCTTGGCGGTACGATTGGTGTGGGCTTATTTATGGGTTCGGCAAGTGCCATTCAATGGACAGGACCTTCTGTACTCCTTGCCTATGGAATTGCAGGTATTTTTATATTTTTCATTATGAGAGCAATGGGTGAGATGCTTTATATGGAGCCAAGTACAGGCTCTTTTGCAACATTTGGCTATAAATATATACACCCTCTAGCAGGCTATTTAACGGCATGGAGCAACTGGTTCCAATGGGTAATTGTTGGTATGTCAGAAATTATAGCTGTGGGAACATATATGCAGTATTGGTATCCTGATTTACCAGCATGGATACCGGGTCTCATTGCGATGATCATATTAGGTGTGGCAAACTTTATCTCGGTTAAATCTTTTGGTGAATTTGAATTTTGGTTCGCCATGATTAAAATCGTAACGATTATTTTAATGATTGTAGCAGGCGTTGGCCTGATTTTCTTTGGCTTTGGTAATGATGGTATTGCGATTGGCTTATCGAATCTATGGAGTCATGGTGGCTTCTTTACTGGCGGCTGGACAGGCTTCTTCTTTGCATTATCGTTAGTAGTCGCAGCATATCAAGGGGTAGAGCTTATTGGGATTACAGCAGGGGAAGCAAAAAATCCACAAAAGACAATTACGAATGCCATTCAAAGTATTATTTGGCGTATTTTAATTTTCTATATCGGAGCCATCTTTGTCATTGTGACAGTGTATCCGTGGGATGAATTGGGTACGATCGGTAGTCCTTTTGTTGCGACATTTGCCAAGGTAGGTATTACTGCGGCGGCAGGTATTATTAATTTTGTCGTTATTACAGCTGCTATGTCTGGCTGTAATAGTGGTATTTATAGTGCAGGACGTATGTTATATACTCTTGCGATGAATGGACAAGCACCTAAATTTTTCGCGAAGCTTTCCAAAAATGGAGTACCTTTATTTGGTACAGCTGGCGTGTTAATTGGTTTAGTGGTTGGTGTCATTTTAAGCTATATTGCACCACAGAATTTATTCGTCTATGTGTATAGTGCAAGTGTTTTACCCGGTATGATACCATGGTTTATTATATTAATTAGTCAAATGAAATTTAGAAAAGTGAAAGGTGAACAATTAGCGAATCACCCTTTCAAAATGCCATTAGCGCCTATTACGAATTACTTAACGATTATCTTTTTAATCATGGTACTGGTTGGCATGTGGATTAATGACGATACGCGTATTTCTCTAATTGTAGGAATTATTTTTTTAATAATAGTAACAATTAGTTATTATGCATTTGGTATTGGCAAAAATCGATACAGTACAGATCAAGGTAAATAGCAAAAAAGATGTTTCTCTTAAAATAAGAGGAGCATCTTTTTTTTGTCTATTTTTGCTAGCATATTTTTTACATAAATGTTCGTAAACGTGCCAAACTATAAAAAACTCTATGTGAACTGGTATTCGTCGGAATAAAAGGGGTTGAACGGAATGAACGAAATGCCTGAACAGCTTGTTGCTAAATTAAAGAAGGAAATTAATGATGTAGATGATGTAAAACTAAATATGATTGCTACAGAAGAAGGGGATGTTACCCTTATCTATTTTTCCTCTCTTATAGAAAAAATGACCTTACAAACAATGGTATCTATTCCGTTAACCAATAATATGAAACAAATTCATCAAATGGCTCAATATGTGGACCCTAAGGACATACAAGAAGTTATCAAAAAACTGAATTCTGGGCAAACACTGCTGTTTTTTCATGAAACCAATGCGCTATTAAGTATGGATACGTATAGTGCTCCTACAAGGGCCATTACGAATACTGAAACGGAATCAACCGTTATAGGGCCTCAGGATGCATTTACAGAATCTTTGGAGACCAACATTTCTCTAGTGAGAAGACGAATTCAAAGTGCTCAGCTAAAAAATGAAAATCGTATTGTTGGTTCAGAGGCTAATATTAAAATTTCCATTATGTATATGGACAATATTGTGAATCATAAAAACTTGGATGATCTTAGAAATCGTATTGATCAGGTGGTATTTCCTTTATTTACGGATATATCGGTGTTGAAGCAATTAATTGAGGATAATCCATTATCACCATTTCCTCAATATTATATGACGGTACGCCCCGATAGTATTTGTCGCTACCTTATTGACGGCCGAATTGTCATGTTTATGGATAATAGCCAATTAGCAATTGTCTGTCCGACCTCTTTTTTTGAAATGTTCGTGTCGATTGAGGATTATTATAACCGATGGACAACAGCCTCTTTACTTAGAATGCTACGCTTCTTTGGTTTTTTCTTAACGATTATGATTACGCCCATGTATATTTCTGCCTTAACCTTCCATCCAGAAATATTGCCATATGAGCTTTTATTAAATCTTCAAGAATCAAGAAGTAAAGTTCCTTTTCCACCTCTCATTGAAGTGTTATTTATCGAACTTATTGTAGAGGTATTACGGGAAGCCGGTTCTCGAATGCCTGCCAAAGTCGGACAAACAATCGGTATCGTAGGCGGTATTGTCATAGGGACTGCGGCTGTGCAGGCAGGGCTACTTAGTAATATTCTTATTGTGTTGGTGGCCACTTCTGCACTATTATCTTTCCTACCACCGATTTTCTTGATGAGTAATGCTAGCCGATTTGTGCGATATATTTTCATTTTATCGGCTGGGTTATTTGGTCTATTTGGGCAAATGCTTGCCTTTGCTTGGTTAATTCATCATTTACTAAGTTTAAAATCATTAGGAACTCATTATATGACGCCAGGTATACCGAGAAATCCAACCGATTTGTTAGATAATGTCATCAGATTTCCTATCAACTATTTAACGAAAAAATCCGGCATTTCAAGGGCTCAGAAAAAAACGACAGAGGAGAAATGAGGTAAAAGACTTGAGCGCAGCTAACGTAAAGATGTTAAATCGCTATCACGTCATTTTTTTGGCCCAGAGCATTATGGTAGGGACCGGCATACTATCATTGCCACAAAAATTAAGTGCTATGGGCTATACCGAGTGGTTTATGCCCGTATTATTCGGTATTATCGCTACCTTAACTCTTTGGCCGATGATTTGGCTTTGCTCTAAATACCCGAATGAACATTTATTTCGTATCAATGAAATTCTTTTCGGGAAAGTCTTAGGGAAAAGCCTTAATCTCTTGTTTGTCATTCAATTTATTATCTTTAGTGCAGGAATTATTAGCAACTATATGCATCTCATACAAAGTACAGCGTTACAAGAGCAAACCATCACATTGCCTGTGCTGTGTTTCTTACTGTTGCTGATATATATTGTAAGTGGTGGTATCAAATCTATTGCCAGATTTTGCATGATAAGTTTTTTTATTACAATCGGCATGTTCTATTTTACACAGTGGGCTATTGAAAAAGGGGAGGTAAGTCATTTACTCCCTTTATTCAATTTTAGTGGGCTAGATTTCTTTAATGCATTTAAAGAAGGGTATTTATCAGTCCTTGGCTATGAATTAATTATGTTTTACTTTCCATATATAATCGATCAAAAAAAAGCCTTTCGTCATTCATTGATTGGTATTTGGATTAGTATTCTCCTTTGTTTTTTCACGACAGTAGTAAGCGTCATCTATTATTCTGAATGGCAGTTGAAAAACGTAGAGTTTTCCGTTTTAAATTTATTTAAAGCCGGCGAACTTACCTTTGTGGAACGAATCGATATTATTGGTATAACGTTATGGGTATTTTTTATATTATCCACGGCCACTGCCTATGTGTGGTGTGCCAAATTAGGCGTGGATACGTTGTTTAAAAAGAAAAATAGTTATCAATTATATGTGATTGCCGCTATCATTTTTTTGATTATTAGAATGCCATTTTCTCGAGAATTCCAAGAGAAACTTTTTACAGCAAGTAATTATATTGGGTATATGCTAATTATTTGGCCAATCTTCTTAAGCATGATTTATATAGTTCGAAAAAAGAAGGTGCAACAATGAATAGAAAGCTTCTACTAAGCATCACACTTGCGCTTTTATTATTATTAGCTGGTTGTTCAAGAAAAGAGTTGAAGGTACCTTTAGAGGATATTGGTATGGTTGGGATAATGGCTTTCGACTATATGGATGAAGATCAAATGAAATTAACGGTCGCTATTCCTCAATATTCCCCAGAGGCACAACAAAAAACACAAATTTTTTCGGTGTCTACAGATCTTGTATCGAATGGCATCGTAGAAATCGAAAAGCTTTCGGATAAAAAAATTGTCTTTAACCAATTACGAGTTGTGCTGGTTAATGAAGATTTTGCACGAAAAGGTGAGATACAAAATGTCATTCAGCATCTATACAGGAATGCTGAGGTGGGCAATAAAGTCCTCATTGCTATTGTGAAGGACAAAGCAGAAGCCATTATAAAGGGAAATTACCCGGATAAACCAAACATTAATATTTACATTAATGATTTATTGGAACCCAGTATAAATACAGCATTTAATCCGAATACGAATATTCATGATTTTATGTATACAATAACGAATCCTGTGACGGATACAATCATCCCATATCTTGAAAAACGCGATGATAAAATTGAAATTAAAGGTGTTGCTGTTTTTAAGGGGAACCATATGCATGAAGTGATTAAGCCTGAGGAAGCGTTGATTGTTCAAGCATTACTAGGAAGAAAAAGTCTCGCACCTCTCCATTTAGATCTACATGAGGGATATGGGGAGGAAAAATTGATGATTGATTTAATTGAGAGCTCTATTAAAATGCAAAGTAATAAGAATGTTGACTCACCAAAGCTCATCATTCGCCTAAAGATTAAAGGAACGTTAAGCGAATACAAAGGGTCGAGAGAATACGAGTTGAATACGATTGAAAGCATTAGTCGGTTAGAGAAGGATGTAAATAAGCAGCTAGAAGAGGATATTACCAAGTTTTTAGATAAACTAAAAAATATGGATGTCGATCCTAGTGGGCTAAGTGAAAAATTTAGAATGTACTATCATGGCAAGTGGACGACCAAAAAAACGAGGGAAGTCATTAGCAAATTACAAACAGAGGTACATGTTGAGACGTCGATTATTAGTACTGGTACGTTAAAATAAGCAGGACAATCCTTATGGTGAAGTGGATTGTCCTTTTCGTTTGTTTAAGATTTTCGCATAATAAAGCTTAAATGTCTGCCTGCCTGTTTGTCCTGACGATAGGAGAAGCCATCAGGGCTAAGGAATGTACAAGTGGCATCAACTTGGATTTGCTCAGATGGAATACCAGCAAGTTCACATTGCTTTTTCACAGTTTTTTGATTATCAATATGATATTTCTGCGTTGCTGCATTAAAATACATAAAATCGTCTGCATAACCAAGACTGCGGAACTTCTCATACACATCAGCATCTACCTCGAATTTTTGCTGGCTTAAAGCCATACCGATTTGAACGTGAAAATCCTCAGGTCGGCATTGTTCTTGTTCCAACAAATGCTGGAACAGTTTAGGTGTAATTTCTTTGGTAGTACCTTGCCAGCCTGAATGAATGACGCCCACTAAACCATTGACAGCATTATAAAAAATCACAGGAACGCAATCGGCTGTAAAACTGCATAATAATAAATTAGGCTCAAACGTATAAAGAGCATCCGTGTTTTTCACTGCTGTATCCATTTGCTCAGCGCCACGTCCTTTATCGGCAAATGTTACTCGATGAAAGTTGGCGCTATGTGTTTGCTCCGTACAAATAAAATCTTGCAGATTGCAGTTCAAAGTTGTGGCTAATTGTTGACGATTGTCAATGACATCATGGATATTATCGCAAGTATGCAAAGCCATATTATTATGCTCTAATTCCATTGGATCCTTTAAGGTAGTTCCAGCGATAAATTGATCATTATCTACATATATTTTTGATTTCATTCAATCACCCCGCTTTACTATATAAGATTCCACTATGAATGTATAGGTTCCACTCCCTTGAATATTTGTTACTACTTTCCCTTACCCTACTAGCGAACTTTTAGACATAATGAATAGATTTCTTCACATATAGTATGGGGAATCCTATGTGGAAGGAGAGAATAAAAAGATGCCTCAACTAGATATTTTATTAATTTGTCAATTAGGCATGGGTCTTTTCTGGATCATTACATATATTTTAGTTATTTATAAAGGATGGAAGGATAAAAAATACGGTATGCCTATGGTTGCTATTTGTGCCAATATTGCATGGGAATTTATCTTTACATTTCTTTACCCACAAAATGACCTTCAACGATTGATTACGCTCACATGGCTCGTTTTAGATGTCGTGATACTGATGCAATTTTTACGATTTGCGCCACCCGAATATCGAAGAATTCTCTCTAAAAAATTATTGTATGCCTCTTTTTTAGTCACTTTAATGTTCAGCATGTTGATGATTTTTGGGATTATTCATCAATTTCAGGATTATGAAGGGAAGTATGCAGCATTTTTGCAAAATCTCATGATGTCTGGGTTATTTATCGGATTATTATTACGAAGAGGGAATTTAGATGGTCAATCTATGGGCATTGCAGTCTGTAAGATGATTGGAACTTTGTTTGCTGCGATTGGCTTTTATCTCTATTTCCGTACACCGTTCATGACCATTATTTCTATGGCTACTCTTTTTTATGACTGTCTCTATATTTTACTAATTTACAAAATGAAGAGGAAATTATCGACGAAGTAGTGATTATTAGGTAACTATTGGTGGTTTATATAATTGGTAATATTTGTTGATTACAATGATATTGCAACTTGATGACAAGGTGCATCTTCATAAAGGTTGTTAAAAAGGGATTCGTCAAATTTTGTAGTTCATCTGTCATGTATTTGTAAAAATCCTTCCAAATATTTTGTGATGATTATTGCTCTGAAACTATTTACGATATTAGAAGAGCAAACAGGAAGGATGATAGACATGTTGAAAAAAATAAAAAAAGCAGCACTTGCTTCAGTTATTGCAGCTTCATTATTACTACCAGTGGGGGCAATGGCGGCTGAATCCTATACAGTCTCATCTGGTGACACTCTTTGGAAAATCGCTTTGAAAACGGAAACAGGAGTACAAGAATTAATTGATGCAAACCCACAACTTGCCAATCCAAATCAAATTTATCCTGGTCAAAAAATAATGGTCCCTGTAAAGGAACAAGCAAGCGTTGAACAAGAGGTCGTTAAACGGGTTAATGCAGAACGTGCGAAAGCAGGTCTTTCGGCATTACAAGACGATTGGGAGTTATCAAGAGTAGCTAAATACAAGTCGCAGGATATGCATGATAAAAATTATTTTGACCATACAAGCCCAACGTATGGTACGCCATTTACGATGATGAAAAACTTCGGTATTTCTTATCAATCAGCTGGTGAAAATATCGCCAAGGGTCAACGCTCGGCACAGGAAGTCGTTACAGCATGGATGAACAGTGAAGGTCACCGTGCTAATATTCTCAGCAAAAACTATACACATATCGGTATAGGGTATGTAGCGGATGGCAACTACTGGACGCAAATGTTTATACAAAAATAAAAGAAGAACTGCCCAAATCAGACGGATTTTGGGCAGTTTTTTGTTACTTCACAATTGATTGCTCCTAGAAGCTAGTATAAAAGCAATGCATTATTAACATATATCAGAGTGAAGAACTATTTAGAACGTACCTACTCTGAATAATAAAATCGACAATAGAGTAAAAGTTATGAGTATACTACAGCAACAATTAAAAAAGTCGAATCAAATTAATAATTTTATTAATTTTAACTGTAAAAGGCATCAGTACCAGTCAATGATGCCTTTTATGAGCTTCAATGATTTTTGAGGGCAATCGCCTTAGCGCGTGAGTTGACCCCAAGCTTACTATAAATGGTAGATAAATAAACACGAACAGTTCCTTCTGATAAATGCAGGCGCTTAGCTATTTCACGATTAGATATACCATCTACTAGTAAGCCATAAATATCCTTTTCTCGTTGTGTTAGCATTACTGGGGCTTTTGAATGGAATGTAGTACCTTCTTTCAGATAATTAAAATAAACAGTAGGGACGGAATCCCAACGTTGATGAAGCTGCTCGAAATAAATGGCTAATAGGGGTTCTAAATCCTTTTCATCTAAAAATGATCGAACATAATAGTAGGGTGCTGCAAGTACGAAAGCCTCGTGTAAAGTTTCTAAGGCAAGTTCTTGGTGACCTATATGATATTGGCAAATTGCTTCTAGTATTGTGGCTTCAATAATTGTAGCAATTTGCTCCTCCTGCTGTGCTTTTATTTTTACTTGGATCAAGCTCGTTAAGGCTTCGTTCGGCAGTTCCTTCAATAATAGTAAACGGGCGTATACGATGAGCCAGAAGGGTTGTTTCGTTTTCGTAGCCTGTAAGATTATCTCAGCCTGATGACTATCACCAGCGTTAATATGACAGTAGGCTAGCATAATTTGTATAGATGTACGCCAATGCTTTTCAGTGACATCCTCTAATAGATGGGTCAGCATAGCAAGAGCTGAACTTATCTGATTTTGCTGTATATAGATTTTTGCTTTAAGAAGATACATCGGAATACATAATCCAAGATCTTGTAATTGATGGCCTAACTTAAGCGCCATCTCAATTTCTTTATGAGTAAACGTTATTAGGTTGCGTTCATATAAAGATTCGGCGGCAACACCATAGCTAAAAGCGGTGACATTAGCAGTTTGTAAAGACGTTTCTCGAAAAAGCTCACTTATTACAGCTCCTTGCTCCATTGTTTGAAGCTTTCCTTTCGACCCAATGCTCGTTCGTAAAAGTTTATATTCAAAACTATTGTAGGGGATAGGCACATGATCCCATCTAGAGGGGATGTGTCCTTTTGCGAGCTGTTTTTTCATAATTTCTTCAACCATCTGTAAATCACCACCAGAGGCAACGATGGCAAAAGCCTTAGCGCTTTCGTAAATATAGGTCATGGCCGCATGTTCCTCTTGCTCCATCCATTGTTCTGTCAGTTGGCGTAATTCAAGTTCCTCCATAAGAGATGACGCAGTTTCAACTTCCATAGTTGAAATCGAGGTTAAAAAGCCGATGACTAGCATTTCATAGGAGACTTTATATTGATCACGACGAAGCCGGTGCAACCACCGCATAAAGGTTGCTGTCTGACCTGATAAAAAAAGTTGAACAAGATGCTCAGTCATCCATGGCGTCGCTAGTTCGTATTGTCCATGTTTAAGTGCTAATTCAATGGCAGAAATATAATCCCCTTGACCATAAATGAATTGAGATGTTTCTAGAACAAGATTATGTATGTCCTGCTTCGAAAATTGTCTTGTTAATTCCATTTGCAAAGCTTCCGCTAATAAATGATGGTACCGGAAAATAGGTTGTTTGGATTGCAGCCGAATGGTGAAAAGTCCTTTAGCTTCCAAATGCTCCAATTGTTCAAGACTATTTGTCTGCGTTGTCAATTGATCACAAATAGCAGGATCCAACTCCTGTAATAGGGAAGTGCGCAGCAAAAATTGTTGTGTTTTAGATGGTAGGTTATGAATAATTTCTTGCCATAGAAATTCTGAAATAAAGGGCTGTGCAGTTTCTTCAAACGATCCAATTTCATGGTCATTCGCAAAGCTAGTTAACAATAATCCAGCTACCCAACCTTCTGTTTTATCTAAAATAGCTTGCAGCTGTTGGTGATTGAAGGTAGGGACATGTTTGCAGGAGAAAAATCGCTTCACCTCCTGTAAAGTAAAGCGTAAATGTCCAGAATGGATTTCATGTGTCCATTGCTTAACCCGCCACTTAGCTATTGGTAGTGAGGGGACAGAACGAGAGGACATATAAATATGGGCGTGACTAGGTAAATACTCTACGAATTGTATCATGAGTTGATGAATAACTGGATTCTCTATGACATGATAATCATCTAGTACAATCGAAATGGGCTGTTGAAGGACATTTATTTCTTCTACTAGAGAATAGATAAAAAATTCAAGCGTTGCAGAGTCCTGGGAGTTTAGAAGTGGTGTAAGAATTTGATGCATGTTACTTTTAGATGACCTAGCAATAGCATGTAAAATATATGTCCAGAAACGTATAGGATCATTATCAGCAGCATCTAGAGAGACCCATGCAGTGGTTTCTTTTTTATTTTTAAGCCAGCTACTTAGTATACTGGTTTTTCCATAACCCGCAGGAGCACGTAAAATGGTTAATTTCACATGTATATGTTGATCTAATAAATCGAATAATTGTGTTCTTTCAATTAAAGTGGGTGATTGATGTGGCATTGTTATTTTAGAAGATAATAATGTTTGAGGCATCTTAACTTCCTCCTTTAGTTCAGAAAAGTTCCACAATTTACATTGTACTAAACTATTATCATTTTTTCGTATGTTAATAGTCCTATCCTTTCCTTCTTTAATTATTTGAATGGGGTGGACATTTCAAAACTAAGTCAAACGTTCTTCCTCTTTTTATCTTCAAATTTCAGAGCGCATATCTTCCCCAAAAAACTAGCATTTAAAAGTAAAGCAACTAATTACAACTAGTTAGATTAGGTGAATGTACAAGAAACCTATTTCTGTGGGCATATAGTAGCCATATATGTCAGGGAGGTAGTTCAGTGTGAGAAAAGAACCGAAATTTTTGAGAATCAAGTTGAAATCAAATCCAGGTTGTCATTGCCATTGCTGCGGTTTTTGTTGCCCTTGTCGTTGTAATCACCCTTTTTTACCGGTACCACCAAGCTGTAACTATCTTGTCTATGTAACAGACGCTGGACAATTAGAAACTCCTGATAACAGAGTCTCAGTAATAGATACAGCAACCAATATGATAGTTGCCACCATTCCAGTAGGGACTGCTCCACTAGAAGTAGCGATTACACCAAATGGTGCGTTTGGGTATGTGCCAGCGCTTTTCTCCGATAATGTAACTGTGTTTAATACAGCAACCAATACGGTAGTCACTACGATTCCGGTAGGAGATGAGCCTCTTGGTGTAGCGATTTCACCAAATGGAGCACTTGCCTATGTTTCAAACCATGGTCCAGCAGCTAATTCTGTATCCGTTATAGATACAGCAACTAATACTGTAACTGCCACTATTCCAGTAGGGCTCCAACCTCAAGGTATTGCTTTTACGCCGAATAGTGCATTTGCTTATGTGGCAAATGAAAATTCAGGGAATGTATCTGTTATAAATACAGCAACCAATATGGTAGTTGCTACTATCCCTGTTGGAATCCGCCCAAGATCCATTGTTTTCACACCGAGTGGGCAATTTGCGTATGTGACAAATGAAAATAGCAATAATGTATCTATCATTAATGTTGCAATCAATACAGTAGTGGGTACAATCCCTGTAGGAACCGGACCTGTAGGAGCAGCCATTACACCTGATGGTACATTTTTGTACGTCGTCAATAAAGGTAGTAATACTGTATCTGTCATCAGTACAGTGACCAATATGGTGATAGCTACAATCCCTGTTGGATCTTCACCTGACCAAGTAACGATCCTGCCGAATGGTACTTTTGCATATGTCACAAATCAAACTGACAATACAGTGTCTGTCATAGATATAGCTACCAATATGGTAGTGGATACAATCCCAGGGTTTAATGGACCGACTGGTATAGATACAGGGGTAATTTGTCTATAGGATGGAAAAAGCAAGTTATTTTCATTCACGATTATGTGCTTGTGACTTAATTGTTTCAAAAAACTGTAACTTTTTATACTCGTAGGGCTTCATTCCTTGGCAGGACGTGCCAGTTGAACCAAAATTGGGTTAAGAACTGGAAAGAATACGTTATGAAAAATTTACACATAATCGAAGAGCGTAAAATGGGGGTAGCGGTCGTTTACTTCTAACTATTGGTGCCATGCTACCCTAGTGTTACATAACTTATCAACTGTAATCCTCAATCGTAAACAAATCCTGATTGTGAGTGAAGTTTTATTTGAACAGAACAAATAAATATCTACAAAAGCCACACACTATAGGCAATATATGAATAAGATGTCTCTGTAGTATGACCATAGGGGTAGGTGTTTGTGTTGAAAAAAAAGTGGGTTTCCGCGTTCTGTGTTTTATGTATAGTTGGACTTGTAGGTTGCCAAAAAAATTCGAACAATGACCCAAGGATAGAGGAAGAAAATCAACAAGTAAAACAGCAAATCGAAGAATTGAAAAAAACAGTTACCTATGAGCAAGTGCCACAAAAGGAATCGGCTCTTATAGAGATTGTAGATCCTAAGACAAAGAAGATTATTGAAACTATTTCACCGAAGGATAGTGGCTATGAGACAGAGCTGCAAGCCTATCAGCGGAATATTGAGCAGTTAGCAAAGGAACTAGCAAGAGGGACTAGTGAGAAGGAAGGCTATGACCAGCGCATGATGCTCGATCGATTGGATGAAGCAGGAAAGGTTATTAAGGGAAGGCCGCAAATGATTTTAAAGGAAAGTGAATTAGTGGAGAAAATTCTAGAAGCCTCTGCTACTGGTGGTCAAGTGGAGGTACCTCTTTATTTGACTCAAAGTGGCTATTCATTAGAGGACATTCCTTATTTAGAAGAGGTCGTTGTGGCATCCTATACGACGTATTTTAATAGCGCTGACGTAGGAAGAAATAAAAATATTGAGCTTTCTGCGGAGGCTATTAATAATGTCATCGTTGGTAGTGGGGACCATTTTTCATTTAATACGATGGTCGGACCTCGAGATGAAGCAAATGGCTATCAGCCTGCACCAGAAATTATTAATAAAAAAGTGGTTATGGGCATTGGTGGGGGCGTTTGTCAAACTTCTTCAACCCTGTTTAATGCAGTGGATCAACTACGAGTTAAATATGTAGAACGTCACCATCATTCCTTGGATATAGGATATGTGCCAAAGGGAAGGGATGCGACTGTTTCCTATGGGAGCTTGGATTTTAGGTTTCAGAACACGAGTGATGTTCCTTTTTTAATTCAAACAACCTATGGAGAAAATTTTTTGACGATTGACATACGAACAGCTGAAAAATATGTAGAAATATTGACAAAGGAATAATGCTGTGAAAAGACACCATAGGACGTTGGTGTCTTTTTTAACTGGCATGATATAGTTGAAATTGGATATATAGTAAACATTAGGGAGAGGAATAGACAATGCATCAAAACTACTGGCTGTTATAGAAGCGATGGGCTTTATTGACACTGTATTCACCTCAAAACCTACATAGCTTCAATGTTCCCCGAATTATATTTTCTTGTTTATTTTTTATCCTTTGTGCTGTTACAGCTGCTTCAATTTCTCCGATTGCCCAATGTGTTGAAGGTGAGTCTTTAAATGAAGGTGCTGTAATTCTATCTAGAGCTGGTCTTTCGAATAGTTGGTTGAGCACTTTTCTGCCAGTTCACGTGTTAACGTATCATTCAGATTAAACGTATTGGTACTTGTTCCCATAATTCCTATAGCAGTTACCTTTTCAATTGAAAGTTTAAACATCTGTAAATGTTTTGCCGTTGCCCGATGCCTGAAAATTTTGTTGTGTCTTTGTGTACATACAGTTTCAATACTGCCACTACACCTGCTATTTGTGCTCTTGTAATCGTCCCATTTGGATTAAATATTGTATCCCATTATAACGTTAAAACTGGATTACTGGCTGTGGTACCGATGCTGTTTCCACTTTAGACATATTAAGTTTTTTAATTATTAAGTTATAATGTATAAAAAGAGGATATAATTAACAAATGAGTATTATGGAGAGTAGGCAAATAAAGTACTTAAGAAGTATCGCTTTATTATCAAGATTTTAATAATAAATAGAATGGAGTGATATTGTAATGACATGGTTAACAATTGTTGGATTTTTTTTACTCTTTATAATATTTATAACTTGCGGTACTTACTTATTACTTAAAAATAAAAAGGAAAAAAATGTGCATAATAATATATTAGGTTTTATTTTTTTATTAGTAGGGATAATCCTATTAGTATTAAATTTATTATTTTTGCTCGATTAATAACTTGAAAATAATACCTAATACTATATATAACCAAATATATGGTTAAATTCCAAATTTCGCTCCAATTCTTGCAAATGCTAAAGAAATGGAAAAGAACAACTTCCTAGCTACATCCAAACAAATAATTGATAATTCGGACTTCAATTCAGAATTAGGTATGGTTGATAAGGAAGCAATTGAATACCTTGATAGCCTTCAAATAAATGTAATTGAAGATAATGAAAATTAGAGTCAATTGAAAATGGTAAACCGATGGTCGCAACATTTGATAAGAATTCTAATATTCTAACAACTCAAATTAAGGGCGATGATTCATCTAAATTAGTAATAGATTTGAATGAACTTGCAGCTTTAGAAGAGTCCATGAAAGAACAGACATCTGGTGATATTAGCGCTTTCGCATCTTCGATGAAACAAAATATTTTCACAAACTATGAATATACTATTGAATTTACTTCACCTGAATCATGGCAATTACATAGACCGAATCCTGATAATCCAATAAATCGATAGTGAGGTCAATGACATAGCTGAACAAAGTGCAGAGGAAAGTATTGATTGGCAGGCGATATTGAACAACTGAATGTGATTGTTCAATTGGTAAAAGATTTAGCGATGAAAGCCAAAATTCTTGGTTTGAATGCGTCGATAGAAGTAGCTCGTTCGGGTGAGCATGGACGTGGTTTTGCAGTTGTCGCATCTGAAATACAAAAAATGTTCCAGAGCAATACAGAAAGTGCGAATAGTATTACGAAACAATTAGAAAGCATTAAACAATCCATTGATCAGGTGACTGCTTCTGCTAATCAAATTGCTGCCTTTACACAGCAAGTTGCGACGAGTATGCATGAATTAAGCGATCCTTATAAAGGGGTAAATAATTCTGCTGAAAAGTTAATGCAGATTAGGCGAAATCAAAGACAAGAAATTTAAAGGATAATAGCCGAGTGAAGGGCTATTATCCTGCTATAAAATAATCTCTAAAATTTCATCGGGTGTCGCTACTTTGTATTCTGGCTCTTCGTTTTGTATGACTTCAATTGCGTCATAGCCCCATTCTACCCATATAATAGGTATGCCTGCTTTTTTACACGCGACAATATCCCTCTGTTCATCACCTATATATACCACTTCAGATGATGAAACATTTGATTCCTTCAAAAACTTTTTCATGACTTTATCTTTGCTAAAAATACGATTGGAGCAAAGGACATCTGTAACACAGTGAATGCCATTTATTTTGAGAAATTCTACAATATTGTCCTTTGAATTAGAAGAGATAATCAAAATCTTATATCCTCTATTATCGAGTTCGAGTAATACTTCCTTCATCCCTGCAAAAAGATGAACATCGTTTAATGATTGGCGATATAGCTTGTAAAATTGCGGTAAAATCATAGGTAATTTATACATTGGAAAGTCAAATAACTTACTACGTTCTGAAATCGATAATTTTTTTAATGTATCAATTTCCTTCAATTCAATTCCTTTAAATTTATATTTTTGTGCTAATGTATTCCATGCTGATGCAAACACAGCAGTTGAATCTGCCAACGTTCCATCAAAATCAAAAATTATAGTTTTCATTGCAAACTTTCTCCTTTATTATCTAGTTGTATTGACGTTTTATGCTTAAAAATGTTACATGGAATGGGCGACCAATTGTTAGGTCATGAAACATGGACAACAGTCATTTTAAAAGCTACGTAATCATCTTATGGTAAATATTATCAGAAAATGCTGGGTTTGCAATGGAAAAGATGCAACAAAGGAGGGTGTCTCAAAACTCTTATGAGACACCCTCTATAGCTACCTAATTCTTTTTGTGTTTTAAGTTAGGGCTAATACAAATTCGCATGCCATTTTAGGTGTGTTGTACGTTTCAAACCATAAAGGTAAAGAGGTACTCACTTTATCTCCAGTACTTATGTGATAGTTCTGTTTTTATGGGAGAGAGCTATTCTTTTTTTGTCGTGTTTTTACTAAATAATAAGCATTGACGGAGGAGGCAATAGGAATAATTAGTGCAATGCCGATGCCTGCGCAAAAAATTGTCATCATTTCCGCACTAAAGACTTTGGAATTGACGATTTCGCCAATCGAATAAGAGAGATCCTTAAACCATATCAATAAACTTAAATAGCCACCAAAGAAAGCAAAAAATAAAGTATTTGTATCGGTTCCTAAAATGTCTCTCCCAATACTTATTC
This sequence comes from Lysinibacillus sp. NPDC056220, assembly GCF_049315265.1. NCBI lineage: Bacteria > Bacillati > Bacillota > Bacilli > Caryophanales > Bacillaceae > Lysinibacillus > Lysinibacillus sp. NPDC056220. The sequence continues at coordinate 4,090 of NZ_JBMOXD010000001.1, read as the reverse complement.
CAGATGTAAAAAGTGTCTTTCTACTGATCGAAGGATTGCGATAAAAAATCTCATGCATAGAGGTAGCAATGGAAATGGCAACATCCATAATGGCACCTATCGTACTCATAATAATGACCGATGCACCAATCTGCACGAAATTAACACCGATATAGAGAGAAAAGATACTTATTTCTTCTGTTGATTCTTCGCCAAATCCTTGAATCATGGCCTTTTTCGTTATAAACGTAATAAAAAGCAATAAAACAACAATTGTTACCATTGTCGAAATAAATGCAGTAATGGTTTTACTATTTGTTTTATTAATATAAAACAAACTAATGCAACTGATGACAGTACAAGCAACAAACGTTAGAATAATAGGGCTGTTTTTAGGGTTTGTCATGAGGAAAATGGTCACGAAGAGAACAGCAAAATTTAAAAATAAAGAAAGAAACGAGCGTAGGCCTTGCTTACCTCCAACTACCACCATCAATAAACATAAAATAATTGCCAAAACAACGATAACATTCATTCTTTAACCCTCTTTCGATTAATAAAAAAAATAGCTGTATATTGACTGATAGGTATTGTCAGGACTACTCCAATACCCCCTGCAAGGGCACGAGCTAGCTCTAATGAAAGATTCAAGGATAGAGTGAGTCCTAATGTAGATGAATTTTTCAAATAGAGGATGACCATTGGTATGGAGCCACAAATATACGCGAAGAATAGAATGCTTGTAATGGTACCCATAATGTCTTTTCCAATCTCCTGACCAGATGCCTTTAAAGCTTGTAAAGAAATACGAGAGTCTTGTTCATATAGGGCGTAAATAGAAGAGGACATAGTAATCGCGACATCCATAACAGCCCCAAGTGAACCAATGAATAAACCAGCCATAAAAACAGTTCGGTAGGGACGTGTTAAAAATTGCATTTCCTCATAGCGTAGGCCGCTTTCTCCCGTCAACCACATCACAGCAGAGCTAATACTAAGGGCTATGATTGTCCCTAAAAGAGTAGCTACAATGGCTGCATATGTTTTCGTATTCAATCCACTAATCAGTAACAATGAAATAACAGTAAATAATAGGACACACACACCACTGATGAATAATAAATTGAGGCTGCCATGCTTTACGTAAAGGTCTAATGCAAATGTTAAAATACTGGCATTTACGACTAAGCTAATAATGGCAAATAAACCTTGTCTTTTTCCGATGATGAGTAGCGCAAAGATAAAAGTCCAAGTGATAATCATGATTGTTTGATCTCGTTTCAAATCGAGAATGGTCCCCGTTAAATCTGACTGTGTCGAATGTGCATCTATTGCGACAAAAATTTCATTGCCGACAAAGTATTCTTGATCAAAGGCTCCAGACGAAGAGTAGTCATTCATCAAATCAATTATTTGTCCTTTGTGCTGCCCATTTTTAAGTACAGCCTTAATTTGCTGCGTATACAAAGTATCGTCATTGTCGTACATATCTGTTAGAGGCTCTGATTCTACCACTTTGACATTCAATATTTCAGCAATCGGTCGATCATAAAATTGTTCATTATGATGAACGAAAAAGATCGATATTCCGCAGCCGAGTATTAATAGGGCAGAGAAAATACGTTGTTTAATTGTTAAGTTTCTTAAAAATTGCAAGGGAATGACCTCCTAGTGGACTGAATAGTCACTTGTACAGGAACGATTTTAACAATAGTAAGTTCCGATATATTATTAAGTGTAACGATAGGCGTGCCATATTCCAAGGCATATAAGAATAAGAACGTGATAGGACATTTGTAATCTAGAAAGATTTATGGTAGATTAGTGGATACTATAAAATCGAAGGGAGGACGAAGTAATGGGAACTGTTTGTGCAAAAGGTTTAACTGAAATAGTGGTGAAATCTTACAATCTTTGTGGAGGTTTGCTGGCAAAGGGAGAAGTATGCCCTTTTTTAAGCAAATTTCATATCGATGCAGGTTCCGGTTGCTTCTAGCCTTCTTTAAAACTGATAGTATCCAATCAAATAAGATGTATAGATACAAAAACGCCGGTTCTTAACGGCGTTTTTTTGTTTAATAGTAAAATTTAACATGCCCTCTTGTTCATAGGAGGGGTGGAAGGTGCCGTTTTATGACGGCACCTTTTTTGTGTTTGAAAGGAGTGAAAAGTGATGTGTAACCTTATATGTCCATTTATTTCTTGAGCGATTAGCTTATTAGTAATGGATAAAATAAATAAGGAGATGGAAAAAATGATACTTCAATTAAATGGAATTAGTAAGAGCTACTTGGGAGAGCCCATTCTTTCTAACATAACGATGAAAATGGAACGTGGCGATCGGATTGGACTTATAGGTGTAAATGGAGCTGGAAAATCCACGCTACTAAAGATGATTGTAGGGGATATTCCTTATGATGAAGGCGATATTTATAGGGGGAAAGGAATTAAACTAGGTTATTTGCAACAGGATAGTGGATTGCAGCCAGACCATACGATTTGGACTGAAATGCTTGGGGCATTTACGGAGCTTCTAGAGGTTGAAAAGGAACTTCGAGAGTTGGAAATGCAGATGAGTGAGTCTTCTTATCTAAATGCCCCTGAAAAGCTGGAACAAGTGATGCAGAGATATGCTAGCAAATCCGATTGGTTTTCACAACAGGGAGGCTATGACATCGAGGCAAAAATAAATAGTATGTTAAATGGAATGGGCTTTAGTAGTACACCGACAGACACACTTATCGAATCATTAAGTGGTGGTCAGAAAACTAGACTGGCACTTGCTAAAATTTTATTAACGCAGCCGGATTTGTTACTGTTAGATGAACCGACCAACCATTTGGATTTTGCGACTTTAAATTGGCTGGAAAGTTATTTACGTGGCTATCAAGGGGCCATTCTTGTTATTTCACATGATCGTTACTTTTTAGATGCCCTTGTCCATGAAATTTATGAGATTGAACGTACTCATGGAACAAAATACAGCGGTAACTATTCTAAGTATGTGGAAAGCAAGACTAAAGATCGTGAACTGCTGGAGAAGAAATATACGATGCAGCAGCAGCAAATCACAAAAATGGAGGATTATATTCAACGGAATATTGCTATGGCTACTTCCTCAAAAAGTGCCAAGAACAAAAGGAAACAGCTTGAACGGATAGAACGTCTTGAAAAGCCGCACAAGAATCAAAAACATGCACAAATGACATTTGCTACTGATAAGAATTCACATAAAGAAGTACTGAAGGTAAAGGACCTAGTACTCTCCTATCAGTTACATGCGGGCAGAAAAATATTAATGGAAGATATTGAATTTTCATTATATAGAGGCGAACGGGTCGCATTAATAGGCCCAAATGGTGTTGGGAAATCAACGTTATTGAAGGCATTGTTACATGAATTAACTCCGGATCGTGGCGTTATTGCATGGGGAAATGGTGTGACAATAGGCTATTATGATCAGAAGCAAGAGTCATTACATCCTAATCATACAATATTACAAGAGGTATGGGGTACCTTCCCTTCGATGGAAGAGGCAAGAATACGGACAGTGCTTGGTAATTTTTTATTTACGGGAGAAGATGTCCTTAAAAAGATAGCCTCCCTTAGCGGTGGAGAAAAAGCGCGTGTAGCCTTAGCAAAGCTAATTTTGCAAAAAGCAAATGTACTTATAATGGACGAACCGACCAATCATCTTGATTTATTTAGCAAGGAAGTATTGGAGAAGGCGCTTTTGCAATTTGATGGCACATTATTATGCATTTCTCATGATCGTTATTTTCTTAATAAGCTAGCAAATAAATTACTAGCATTATCTCCAACTGGTGTGACCGCCTTTTCAGGAAATTATAATGATTATGTTCAAAAGTTAAGTCATTAAAGGACTAAGAAGCCACCTCTATAGTAAGAGGTGGCTCAGACTGTAGACAAACTCAAAAAATTTGAGAGTTTGACTACAGTCTTTTTTCTTTTACAATAAAATAAAGTAAAGCCGTTGATTTTCACTACAGGCGGACGCTTTCCGCGGGCGGGGTCGAGCTGCTTCCCTCGCTTCGCTCAGTCCAGGATCTCGACTTTCCCGCTTTTCCCGCAGGAGTCGCCGCCCTTCGTT